>JBGTSB010000005.1:0-98881 GCA_041940525.1 Hyphomicrobium sp. | reverse complement strand
CTGCCAGCTCATCGACGCCCCGACCGCCGGCCTCGCCTTGCCCAAGGGGCTGGGCACCCGCCACTGGACCGCCGCGGCGATCACCAAGGTCACCACCGACCGCGGGCTGGTGTTCTGCGCGATTCTCCGGGAGGCGGTTCCCGCATCCGCCGAGGTCGCCTGAGGATGCCGTCCATCACCTACGTGGAGATCAACGGCACGGAGCACACGGTGGAGGTGCCCGTCGGCACCTCGCTGATGCAGGCGCAGCGGTATGGCTACACTCAGATGATCAACAATGCGATCCTGACGAACTCGTCATACAAAATGCGGTTTGCGCAAGACCTCACGTTGTACCTTGGCGAAATTGGTCTCGATATCGACGGGGGTATCGACAAGGACGCCGGCAAGCGCAACTGGATGGAAAATCCGATTTGGCAGGGCGTCCGGCGCAGCGTCGAAGAAATCATGGGTGCCAAGGACTACCTCGAACAGTACGTGGCTATCAATTTTGTGTTCGAGCCGCTGATCGGGGAGCTCTTCCGGTCCGGTTTCATTCTACAGCTTGCTGCTGCTCACAATGACTTCATCACGCCGAGCGTCGTTTCCGCGGCGGAAGGCGACTACGAGCGTAACTTGGCAAACTGTGTCGAGTTCGTTCACACGCTGGTCCACGACGAAATGTATCCGCTGCATAACCAAATCATCATCGGAGAGTACGTCGAGAAGCACGCAAAACTCGCGAACGCCGCAGCCCTGCAGTTGCAGCCCATCTGGTCTCAGCCGCGCGTCAAGACGGCTAGCTTCACTGAGGCGTATGAGGCCGCACGGCATCGTTTCAACAGCGTCTTGGCTGAATGCGAAATTAAATCTCCGGAGCTAACGGCATGATGATCTCCGTTGCGTCTGTTTATTTCATGATCTTAGGGGACCTGTGATGAGCGCTGAAAAGCAGAACATCTTTCGCTCGACGAAGGATATCACATTCGAAGACTCGATTTCGCATCAGTGCGGAGTGACGATGAACGATAGTGTCGAGGCACGTGCCATCGCGGAAGTGATGGCAGAAAAACCGAACATCAAAGTTACCTACATGCCGGCAATGATCAGAATTGATGGCGAGGGTAAGATTGAGTTCAACATGACCGAGATCAGCGAAGCGCTCGGCAGGCCTATGACAGCCCATCTTTTCGAAATATCGACGTCAACCCATTACGGACGAATGGTGATGATCGATGAAGACAATGTCGCTCTGTTCGGCGACATGGATGAGGCGATGCAATACATCACCTAAAGGCTTGTCCTATCGAAAAACCGGCAAGCGCAAATCCTCTGAGAGCACTTTGCGCTTGCCGTCTCGCCCCGAAAAAACAATAGGCAACGGCCTAGAGCAATACCTGAGGAAACCCCGAAAATGCCAAAAATGATGCTTCACGAGGAAGCGGCCCGCGAAGCGCTAGCGCGTGGCGTTCACGAGCTGGCTCGAGCTGTGGGCGGCACACTCGGTCCGCGCGGCATGAACGCCGTGATGGATCGCCCGGTTGGCACGCCCCTGATTTCGCGTGACGGCGTGACGATCGCAGCTGAAATTGAACTCGAATGCCCGTTCGAAAATATGGGTGCGCAAATTGTTAGAGAAGTCTCCGCGCAAACCAATGAAGTTGCCGGCGATGGTACAACCACGGCGACTGTGCTGGCCGACCAACTCGTTCAAACTGGTCTGGCGAAAGTTGCGTCAGGTGTGAACGCCGTTGAGCTTGTGCAGGGACTGAATAAGGGATCGGAACTGGTCATTGCGGCTCTGAAGGATCTGGCCAAGCCGGTGAACGATCAAGACACAGTCCGAGCTGTCGCGACAATTGCCTCGACCGATGAGGAACTTGGTAAGATTGTCAGCGATGCCTTCGAGAAGGTTGGGCTGCATGGCATCGTCGACGTGCACTACGGCGTGGGAATGCATACGACGCTTGAATACATCGAAGGGATGACGTTCGATCGCGGATATGTTTCTCATCACATGGCGACGGATAAGGAAACCTTAGCCGCGGTGCTGGAAAAGCCACTCGTTCTTATTACCGACAACAAGATCCAGTCGTCTGCGGAACTTTCCGGTGTGTTCGATTTGATCGAGCGGGAACGCCGGCCGCTTCTGATTATCGCGGAAGAGATCGCTCCGCCATGCATCGTCGATATCTTGAAGCGCCGTGAGAGTTCCGGGCTTCCAATCGTGGCTGTTAACCCGCCAGAGTACGGCCACTGGCGAAAGGCAATGCTAGAAGACATAGCTATCGTCACAGGCGGTCGGGTGCTTGCCCGTGATCTCGGCGGTAAGGTTTCCGACTGCACGATGGAGGATCTCGGGGGCGCACAACGCGTTCTGGTGACTGCTACGCAAACTGCCGTTTCTAATGGAAATGGTGATGCTGCGACTGTTGAAGCCAGGCGGGCGCAGGTTCGGCGCCAATTTGATGCTGCGCCGGAGAATATTGAACGCGATAAATTCAAAGAGCGCCTGTCGAAGTTGTCGAGCGGAACGGCGAATATCTACGCAGGCGGTGCCACGCCTGTTGAGTTGTTTCGCAATTCGCAATTGATCGATGATGCAGTCTGCGCTGCCCGTGCTGCTTTGGATGAAGGCGTGGTTCCTGGTGGCGGGACGGCTTATTTGCGTGTGGCAGGAGCGCTTGAGGAGAGTGCGAATGCTGAGACAGGTGGCATTGCCGAGGGCATGCTGCTTTTGAGCAACGCGCTGAGCAAACCGCTTGAAAAAATTGCGACAAATGGTGGCTTGAACGGGGAGGTGAAGGTTCGTCTGGTGCGTGCGGCCGGTGACAGCATGGGTCTTGATGCGCGTACAGGTGAAATTGTTGACCTGTTATCAGCCGGTATTATCGATCCGGTCAAGGTCGCACATAGTGCGGTCAAGAACGCAGTCTCTGTCGCCGGTCTGATATTGACCACGAACTCGCTGGTCGCGAACCGCCCTGATGACTACGACCCAACCAAGGAACCGGCCCGCGGTGGCGGTGCTGAAAAGCTCGGTATGGGCGTGCCGCCGGTAAAAGTTGTTCAAGGCTAGATCGAAGGGTTGGAGCGGTGCGTTGACCCGCCGCTCCAAACATCTTGCAAGAGAGCAAACTTTCTAGCGGAGTCGTTTAGAATGTTATTCCGATGTTCGACGAGGGCTTGGTTCGCGCTAGGCTTCCTGGTGGCAGTCTGTTTGCCGGGGGCGGCGCTTTCTCACGAGATGTTTGTCACGAGTGAGAAAGATAACAAGGTATTCGTCATAGACACGGAAACTCTAACTGTGTCGCGTTCGATTGACGTAGGCATGCGACCTCGCGGGATTACATTTTCTCACGACTACAAAGTCTTTTTTGTTTGTGCGAGTGACAGCAATGCCGTTCAAGTCTTTGACTCGGCAACTGGCCGGCATTTGCATGACTTGCCTTCCGGGGAAGATCCCGAGCAGTTTGCTTTGTCGCCAGACGGTGAGCGATTGTACATCGCGAATGAGAACAACGCTGTAACAACTGTCGTCGATGTCAATACGCGGAAGGTTGTCGGACAAATCGATGTGGGAATTGAACCGGAGGGTATGGCGGTCTCGCCCAATAATAAGCTGGCGGTGGCGACGTCCGAGACCACCAATATGGCCCATTTTATCGATGTTCAAACTCTTGAAGTTGTTCAGAATGTTCTCGTTGAGCAGCGACCCCGCCATGCCGAATTCACGCGCGACAGCAAGAAAGTTTGGGTGTCTTCTGAGATCGGCGGTTCGGTATCCATCATTGATGTTGCGACCGGCACGGTAGAAAAGCAGATCCGCTTTGATATTCCGGGTGTGTTTGCGCACAATGTTCAGCCGGTCGGAATTCAGTTCACAAAGGACGAAAGTATTGCCTTTGTCGCCCTTGGGCCGGCAAACCGTGTGGCGGTCGTTGATATGGCGACTTTGGAAGTTGAGCGCTACATTCTCGTTGGCCAGCGGGTATGGCATCTCGCTCTCACGCCGGACAGCGATATGTTGTTTACAACGAATGGTGTGTCCAACGATGTGACCGCGATCAGTTTACGCTCTCTCAAAGCTGTTAAATCGATCACGGTTGGACGGTATCCCTGGGGTGTCGCGGCGCGCCGTTTGCCGGATGCTGGGACCGATGATCATCCTAAAACGGTTAGTCAACAATAACGCGGCTGGAGATAGATGCCTCTCATGATCCAGAAACTACTCAAGATCTCGCTATCGTTCTTTATTCTGGCCGCAGTCACTTTGCCTGGTCCGGCATCGGCACATGGAGACGTTACTCCCCAGGTGGTGGACACCACGGGGCTTGAGAAGCTGGGAAGCGAATGGCGAACTGAGAACCCCTATCGAGGGAATAAGTTGGCAATCGAGATCGGCGCTTCTGGGTACAATCAGAACTGCGCGCGATGCCACGGCTTGGATGCCATCTCCGGCGGTATTGCTCCTGACTTGCGTGAGCTTGAAGAGACGCCAGACGCGGACGAGTGGTTTATCAATCGGGTTCGGAAAGGGGCTCAGATCAACGGCGTGTACAAGATGCCTCCATTTGGCGAAATTTTGAGCCAAGAGGCAATGTGGGCTATTAGAGCCTATGTGGATGCGCAACCGTCAGAGGAATAGAAAATGCGCCGTTCGTGCGTTTTGTTGCCCCTCGTTCTGTTTGCGCAGATTGCGTTTGCAATAGGACACGTCTGTTCCGCTCGCCCATTGGATGAGGTGCTGGCATCGAAAACGATGCGTGTGGCGGTGTACGAGGACAATGCGCCCTTCTCATATCTGAACAATGGCAAGCCGGAAGGTATAGACGTTGATATCGCGCACGCGCTTGGAAAAGAGCTCGGCGTAGAGGTTGAGATCGTCGCGCGAATGTTTGGCGAAGATGTCAACGACGACCTTCGCTTCAATGTTTGGAAGGGTCCGCTCACGGAAGGCGGCGTGGCGGATGTCATGCTTCACGTTCCCGTAGATCGCGAACTTAGGATCGCGAATCCGGAGGCGATGATCAGCAACGCTTACTTTCAGCAGACGGTCTCTCTGGCAATTAATCGATCCGAGATCCCGTCTCCGTCTAGCTTCGATGTTTTTACAGAGCACAAGATTGGAACGGAGTACGCCACCGTTGCCGACTATTTTCTGCTTAGGTATGGCGATGGGAAGCTGATCAACAACATTGCTCACTTCACAAAGCTTGAGAAGGGCGTTGATGCCTTCGTCAAAGGTGAGACCGCTGCGCTATTGGGTGTCCGGTCCGACATCGAAGGTATGCTCCACAAGATGGGGCAAGACGCGTTCTTCGTCGATCTGCCAATGCCGGGTCTTGCAAATCCGAAGTGGTACATTGGCACGGCCGTTAGAGAAGATAGCCGCGATCTCGGCTATGCCATCGGCTCCGTCTTGGAGAAGCTGCGCCAGTCCGGTGAACTGAAAGCGATATTTGCGGCGCATGGTGTCGAGTACGTGTTCTCGCAGTGAGCGTCACATCCTTGGTGTTCGAGTAGAGGCGAGAATTATCTCAAGTTTGTTTGAGTACTCTCGTGATCAGCCTGATCAAGGGGCTCTTAACGTGAGCTGCTTGGCATTTACGAGATAGCTCCGGAAACTTCGTGAGCCGATCGTGATTGGTGGGTGTCCTTCTAATCTCCCTGTCCTCAGAATTGGCCCGCATGGGAATGCGCGGTGCTCGCGGGTTGGCTTGCAGGCGCATGATGTTATGATCCAGCTGTAACAAACGTAAGTTAGTTACGCGAAATTGATTTTTTCGCATTGCTGGTCAGCCATGTATCCTTTCAGCACTCGCTTCGTTTTCAGCCTCGTTTCAACGACTTGCCTGCTTGTGTTTGTCGTTTGCGGCAGCATTGCCGCGGCAAAAGCCGATGGTGCCCGCATTCCATCGTTGGGACTTCAGCTGTCCGCAGTGACGCCGGAGGTGATGAGGAGAGACAACCTCTCTGCAGCTTCGGGGCTGCGGATTACCGAGGTCCGCGATGGGAGTCCGGCCGCCAGTTCCGGCTTTCGCATCGGCGATATCATCGTCGAATTCAACGAAATACCAGTCCGCAGTGTTGATGATTTTAGGAAGATTCACGGTGCGCTTGCCGATGACGGACGACTGAATCTGGTGGTCCTGCGCGGAGATAGGCCGATCTCGCTAGCGATCCGGATGCCGCTAGTGAAGCGCTTGGATGATGACGTCAGTCAGTTTAGGAAGCGGTCTGCTCCGGAAGCTTCGGCGTATCAAAAGGTCGAAGTCTTCTACGCCACGGACCGGAACAAGGCTGGAGATAATGAGAAAGGCCCATCGTATGGCGTGGACCGTGGAGATCTCGTCTATGGCCGATGCGTTGTCACGATCCCTAGCGGGCATCAGATTGGCGAACTGGAAGAGCCATCCTGGCTTCGTTTGGAATTCAGTGAGGATCCCTCCAAGCACGTTATTCTGGCTGGTGTTGAGGAGACAGACCGCAAGTCGTTCTACCAACTGCTAAGCGCGCATGGTTCGCGCAAAACGGCGTTGCTGTTTGTTCACGGATACAATGTGACTTTCGAGCAGGCGGCTAGGCGCACTGGGCAGATGGCCTACGATTTGCGGTTTGCAGGCACGCCTTTGTTCTTTAGCTGGCCGTCCCAAGGATCTTACATCGGCTACCCAGTCGATGAGAGTAATGTCGAATTTGCTCGCGCTCACCTGAAGGAACTGATCTCAGGCCTGGCGGAACAGCCAACGGTCGAACAACTTTTCCTTGTGGCGCATAGTATGGGGACGCGGGCGCTTACGGCTGCACTCGTTGAGCTTTATCGTGAGAACCCGGAGTTAAAGACCAAAATCAAAGCCGTCGTCTTGGCTGCGCCCGACATAGATGCTGACGTCTTCAAGCGCGACATCGCGCCAAAGATTGGTAGCGACACCACGCTATACGCCTCGTCCAATGATTGGGCATTGATGGCTTCAAAGAAGTGGCACGGTTATCCAAGAGCCGGGGAGAGTGGCCCCAACCTGCTCATAGCCTCTGGCATCGTTACCGTCGATGCTTCAGTCGCGACAACGGACTTCTTCGGACATAGCTACTTCGCCAAAGCAAAATCCATTGTCTCAGATATCGCCTCGATCATCGCAGGCAAGAGAAGTCCTGATGTGCGTGAGCACTTGGAGACCGTTCGTACGGACGGGGGGCAGTACTGGAGAATTGGGAATTCGAATAGTCCTTAGCAGACACTTGTCTGCTGGCTAAACGAGTTGGAGCGGACCGATGAGAACGATAATCGCTGGCAAACGGCTTGCCGCGCAGTCTGGTGCGGTTTTATTCCTCTATGTTCTGCTGTACGGAGCAAGCCTAGCCTCAGATGAGGAGTACGGCGCGGCGCGATTTGCTTGTTGTTTTAGAGTGGTTGGGGTTGCGGCCCACGACACCCTCAATGTACGGGCGAATCCAGCCGACCTTGAGACACTTGTAACCAGGCTGTCTCCCTATGCGACCGGTATTCGGGTAGCGGGCTGCATCCGTGCCGGTTCCGCCAATCACGTCTGGTGCGAAATTTGGACCGGCCAGCACTTCGGTTGGGTTGCCGGTCGCTATCTCGCACGTCAAAACTGAACATCAAGCGCATTCTGTAGGTGGGGCAGAATTTAATGGCACGTTTGTCTATTTCGCTCTCCCTGGCGGTGCTGTTCGGTTGTGTCGCTGTGATGTTGCTTCAGCGAGAGGCTAGCCGGCAGGGCTGGCTCGGTATCGCTGTAGAAAGCCTTGCAGTTGAACAGTCTGGCGGCACGCTAGACGGTGTTCGCGTTGTTCGGACTGTTGCTGGAGGACCGGCCGAGGCATCCGGGCTTCGGACCAACGATATCTTGCGAAGCGTAAACAGTCTCACGCTCTCCAGTTCCGCGCACTTTGAAAAAATCATAGGCGGCCTGAGGCCCGGGGTCGTCGCAGACATTTATTACACCAGGGGAACGAAGTTCCATTCAGCGCAAGTTCAAATCGCTGCCGCGCCTGAGAAGGCTGAAGTCACCTCGTTGCCTCAACCGATCGTGCAGGTCAAAA
This sequence comes from Hyphomicrobium sp., assembly GCA_041940525.1. Classification (GTDB taxonomy): domain Bacteria; phylum Pseudomonadota; class Alphaproteobacteria; order Rhizobiales; family Hyphomicrobiaceae; genus JAKAXS01. The sequence goes on along the minus strand of JBGTSB010000005.1, from coordinate 90,835 downwards.
GCAGTGGGCACCACGGCCGGGTCAATGTTGTAAGATTTTTGAGTGACGGCAAGCGGCTGCTTTCAGCGGGTGACGATAAAACCGTGCGCCTGTGGGATCTTGAGGGAAAACGGCAGATCCACGCCTTTCGAACCTACCACGCCGGTGGCAAAGACGGACAAATGTACGCGCTGGACGTGGAACCGGGAGAGCGGTTTTTTGCTGCTTCCGGTCATACTTTCGGTGGCAAAGAAGCCGACCGGAAAGCGGGCATCAATCTCGTTGATATCGCGACAGGCGAAACGTTATCTGTCCTGCGGGCGCACCTTAATTCAGTGAACAGCTTACGCTTCTCAAAAAACGGTAAGCTGCTGGCGAGTGCGGGGGGCGATGGACAAGTCTTGATCTGGGACGTTGCGGCTCGCAAAGTTCTGCACCGGATCGAGGAGCACACTCTCCTAGGTGTCGTGGATGTGGCGTTCGACCGGCTCGGCCGCTTCGTCTATTCCTTCGACATGTCTGGCGGGTTCAATATCTGGTCCATAGAAGAAAAAAAATCTCTTGCACCGGTCGACGGATTAAAGCCCGCTGTGACTGCCATGGCGGTGGCAGACAATGCTGATATGGCCGTGTTGGGCTCACGTGGCGGCGAGCTGATCATCCTAGACTTGGCAAACGCCTCTATCAAAAAGCGCATTTCAACTTCGGTGGCCGCCCCCATCGCGCAAGTCGCAATTGCTGGCGATAAGACGATTTTCTTTTCGTACGCGGTCAAGGGCGTTGACGGTTTCGATGTTTACAAGCTCGACACGTCCTCGGAAAAGGCTGACGTTGTGTCTGCTGGCCATACGGCCCGCGTGTCATCCCTAGCGCTCAGCGCGGATGGCGCGATGATCGCGACCAATGGTTTCCTTGACCGCTCTATCGCGGTGAATTTGATCGCTAGTGCCCAAACAAAGTACCGGCTCAAGGCCGAGACCCGGCCTGTTTACGCAGTTGGCTTCAGTCTCGACGGACTGAAACTGAGCTGGGGCTATACCGATGCGGGTTCGCACAATGCCCAAGACGAGCCTCTCGAGTATGCGATGCAGCTGCCCACGCATGAGTTTGACTTGGGATCGCCAGAAGCTCTCTTAGACCCGGTCCCGTACGCGCGCGCGATCACAACATCTCAAGACAAGGGACTTAGGGCAAAGCGCGGAGGGCCGTTGCAACGGAAGTATGGTGAGCTTGTTATTAGCGGAACCGACCCACCAGTGTCCGTTGTCCGACAAACCCACAATGGCTACGAGCATACCGCGTACAGCTTCTATAATTTCGAAGACAAGCTGATTTCCGGTGGCCGAAATGGAGTGCTTGAGGCTTACGATCTTACCGGCAAGAAGGTTGCCGACTTCAAGGGACACAACGATGTCGTTTGGTCGGTAGCGCTATCACGACAGGATAGGTTTGTTGCTTCGAGCGGGTCTGACCACACGGTGAGACTATGGAATGCGCAATCAGGGGAGTTGGTTGCCTCATTCTTGCGGGCTGTCGATGGCGAATGGGTCATGTGGCTTCCGCAAGGATTTTTCTACGGATCGGCGGCCGGCGGCAAACTAATCGGCTGGCAGCTCAATAAAGGGGCAAACGAAACGCCAGACTTTGTGTCTTCTGCCCAGTATCGGCAAACGCTCAATCGGCGCGATCTTCTTGTCCGGGCTTTGCAGTTGGCCAGTGCCGAAAAGGCTGTCCAAGAGGCGTTTCCAGCTGGCTTTGACCTAGCCAAGCTGTTGAGCGCTCAGCCGCCACAGGTGCGCCTAGCCAAAACGGAAACACGCCTGACTGAGACTTCGGGGCTTTTGAAGCTAAGCGCGTTCATCAAGTCTGATGAGGCAGATCTAAAGACTGTATTTGCCTTCGTGAACGGCACCAAGGTTCACGCCAAGGCACTTCCATCAATTCGTGTCGGTGGCGCTAAGCCGCCGGAAGGATGGCTCGCTTATGACTATGAGGTGCCACTGTTCAAGGGCTCGAACACTGTAGAACTGGTTGCGGTTAATGACGTGGGCAGCAGCCCGCGAGGAAGTGCCGTTGTCCATGTACAACAGATCGGGGAAGCGCCACTAGATGCGCGCGGCGCACTGCGAGTCGTTGCCGTCGGCGTGAACGAGTACGGTGGTCTTGGAAACAGATGCGGCAAGGATGGCACTTCAAATTGCGACTTACAGTTTGCCTCGACTGATGCAGAGAGCTTTGCAATACGAGTGGCTGCAGCTGCGCGTGAGCAGTACGACGAAATCAAGATCGAGGTGCTCTCAAATTCTAACGGAAACCGACCGCCAACTCGGGAAAACATCCTCTCAGCGCTCGACGCTCTTGCAGCATCAAAACCTGGGGACACTGTTCTGGTGTTTCTCGCCGGCCATGGGGAAGCGGCAGAAACCGGCCGCTACTTCTTCCTGCCGACCGATGTTCGCCGCTCAAAGGGCGCGGCTGCCGGGCAAGGCGAGAACTTGATCGATTGGCTTGAGTTGCAAAATCGGCTTACTCGCGTTGACGGCCGGCGGATACTCTTTGTTGATGCTTGCCAAGCGGCAAACGCCGGCCGATGGCAATCATACAACAATCAACTTGCGGGCAATGCAGAGGCTGAAGAACTGGTGGCTTATGTCGCCGCTGGCCGAAGCCAGGCCTCTCTAGAGCATCCGCCACTTGGCCACGGCCTCTTCACCTACTCAGTGTTGGAGGCAATTGAGGGGACCGAACATTGGAAGGAGCGGTTCCCCAACGTGAATGGCGTCAAAGTTCATGATCTCGCGAGTTATTTGTCTGAGCGAGTTCGGAAGCTCAGCGATGGTAGCCAAGTTCCTGAGACGCACATTGGCGTTGCCGATTTCGTACTGTTGTGGCGCTAGCGAGACGGTCCTTCTTCCGGTTGCCTGTCGGCTATGGCGATACCCTCTTCGACCACGCTGGTCGTAGGGACCAGCTCGATGCCAAACCGGGGGTGGCTAATTTCGAAGCGTGCGATCTGCTTCATGAGGTCAACCACCAGCGGTTCCGGCGCGCCGTTCGAAAACAATTTCAGTTTACAATCAGCGCATACGTTCAACGTTTCGGCTAGTGACTGCGCGTAGGCCTCGCAGTCGTTGCTTGAGTAGGTGCATTGCCCGTCTGGCGACCGGCCGGCTTCACTGCCGATACAATCGGAATTCGGAGCATATGCGCACATCATCGACGTGAGCGTGTGTCTGTTGCGGTTCTGCCAGTAGTCTTTCAGAAGCAAGTAGGCAGCCGCTGCCCCATGCTTGGCGTCCTTGAAGACGGCGTGCCCGTCTTCGTCGGACTGCAATTGTCCTGGCCAGAGAGACTGTGAGCGCGTTTTCACGCACCAGTAATTGTTGAGTCTGGGACAGCGCCAACCACTGGAGCTAAAGAACAACTCCGCTGGAATCTCTGTAGTGGCTTTATCAGTCGCTACGAGCCGCAAATGCGCCTTCGCTTCAGTTGTCCAATTTTCGGCCTCTGATGCTACACCTGATTTCTTGCCGGCAATTTTACGGTCAGGGTCGCTTTGGCGATGACATTGTTCGCCTTCTTGATCGATCGGAGTTAGATAGTATGAGTTAATCCAACCTGCCACGCGCGCGGACGAGATTTGACACCAGCGGAAGCGGTAACCGCCTACAACGAGGCACTTGCCGAGCACGTAGCGTGTTCCCTCGGCCGCTGTTCCGATCTTGTGCTCCGGGCCGGTAGCGGGCTTGCTTTGAAGAGGGAGCGGTAACGGACTTGTCACCTGGACATAGCGAACCCTTTCGCTGCAAGGCACGCCAGATAAACCCGGCTTTGCTGCCGCCAGGGATAGAATTGCAGCAATGACTATCTTCAAAGCGCGGTAGTGCATGTCCCAAAGCTAGCCTCGCACTTCCCAGAAGATTATGCGATCGGCGACCTCTTCGTAACGTCGATCGGGTCGAGCGTTTCCGCGATAGTATAGTTCATTTTTTGATAACTGGATCGGACCGTTCCAAAGATCAATGTGGCTGCCACGCATGGCCTGGTAGCGCTCGTCCCAAAAATTTTCGATAAAAATGATACCTTTGCGCATTCCGATTTCAGAGCGGAAACGACTGCGTTCCCGATGGTCATAGAACACATGCGGAGGGCCCAGCCACAAAAAGTTACTGTACTTATCGCGGCTCTCGGAAATCGCGAGCAGGCAACTCGCCAGTTCTGATGTGCGCAGGAAGTGCAGACTGTCTTCGGGGTGGGCACAATCTGGCAAACAAAGGTCTTTACAGACCAAAGGCCACTTCTCGGTTTGTTCGAGAGGAGAGTTTTTCAACTTGGGGAAATCATTTAATCGAAGTCCTGGGACTGCCGCCTTAATCGCTATTCCCAGGCGTATAGCGCATTGATCTCGAGTGAGGTTGTCTGGGTCTGATAGGCAATCGATGTTGAGCATATTCTTGCAAGGCCAACGCTCTCCCAAACCGACCCCGTCGCCCATCGGATGGCCTCGCCACATCTTTTCAAATAATTGGACTGCCTCAGAGCGGACGCCAAAAGCCGGCAACAGGCTGCAGCAGCCTGCCAGGAAACTACGACGGCTGATGCGATCCAGATGATGTTTCATCTCGCAATGAGCGCCTGGTTGCTCCTTGGCGCCCCTAACTCTCCGGCAGGGTCAGGACCATTCCGTCTTTGAGTTCGCGGGGATCTTGGATTTGGGGGTTGGCGGCAACTAAGGCGCTGAAGGAGACGTTGCAGCGTTCGGCGAGTTCGTCGACGTATTCGCCCGGTTGTAGGATGGCCTTGTCCTCGCAAGTGCGCGGTCCGCCGGTGTAAGAGGGCAGGTCGACATACGTGCCGACCGGGATCTGGCGTGTGTTGGATATGTCGGGGTTCTCATCGAGGATCGCCTCAACAGTCATGCCACACAGTCTGGCGACTTTGGAGAGCGTGTCACCCTCGCGCATGACGAAGTAGGCGCCGCAGCCATAGTGCGGTTCCTTCTTGAAGTAGCGCGTGCGAACGCGCACTTCTTCGTGAACAACATGCGCGGCAGGTTCCTCCCAGACTTGACCGGAGCCAAAGAGCGGATCGAGATCGAGTTCCGCCAACGCCACGGCGACGTTGATGCCGGTTTGTCCTTGTAGGCTAAGTGGCTGAAGGCTGATGGTGTTGTTTGATCCTCCAACGAGGACTTTGGCGCCCGCGCCTACGCCGAGGCTTGCGTCGGCATCGACGCCGACATAGGCGCCGGCGAGTTCGCCTGGCGGGAATTCAGTTGTCGAGGCTAGAACCTGCCAAGCCATGATGCCGCCGGTGGTGAAGCCGATATCCAGGCCGAACTTCTTGATCGTGCCGTGGTAGGCCTCGGTCGTGCCATCGGTCTTGTAGAAGACGCAGTAGGCATCTTTGGTCGAGCCGATGATGAAGCCGACACCGGATTTTACCTCGCATTTGAGAGTGCCGGATTCCAGCGTTGCCGCCTTGGCGGTGTCGCCCAACAGAATGACAAAACCAAAGGCCGCCAAGCATAGTGAACGCATGAACTCTTCCCCCGACAGGTACGCTGAACCCATCAATGAAAGCCCGGAAGGCGGGGAAGATCAAGGCTGAGGACAATCGCCTTGCGGCGTGTGCTGTCTAGTTAGGGTTAAGTAGAATAGGCATCAAGCGCGAAGGCAGGGCCTTCGCGCTCGTGCTCGCCTTGTCCAAGTGCACGCTGTCAGGTGGTGGAAGTTTGCGAACATCGTCTGCAGGCGGGAGCTGCTCAGCGGTGCCCCAAACTGCTACGCGTGCTATGGCAATGGGGACTGAGCTGACCAGGGGGACTTGTGGTGCGTCGTACTTATATGATTTTGGCGTTGGCCGTTTTTGGCGGCATTATTGCGTTTCGCGTTTATAATTGGGGTGCCGACGTCAAGGGCTTCGTCGATAGCGAGAACCAGAAGCAAGCAGCTCACTTTAGTAATTCTATTGTCGATCCGCTCAACGAAGCGACAAAGTCCGTTGATGCAATGCATGCGCTGCTGCGGAGGGCGAGCGACCCGGCGGCGGACAAGCGCAGTGGCTTGCTCGCGCTGCTCAAGATTTCAGGCAGCACAGTGCCCGATGGCATCGCCGAGGCGCGGAAGGCTTCTCAGCGCGTTGATGCATCTTCCGGAGACGAGGCGCGGGCGGTGCTAGCTCAGGCCGATGTGCTCTTGAAGACGTATGAAGGCTTTGTTCCTGTGCATGCGGAGCTAGCGGAACAGATCCTAGAGTCAACGGACGCCACTTCGGCGTTAACCAGGCAAGTCCATCAACGGCTCGATGCGCTTGAGGCTCAGAAGAGCGATGCGATCGCTGCTTTCACGAAAGTTCAACACGAATTCTTACGCTGATCTGCGTGGAGTTTTATTTCTGCCGCGTTAGCTCAGCGCATCCAGCCGTGGCTTCTTCGCCAGCTTCGACATAGCAGGCGCTCATGCGGTCTTTGCTCAGGATGCGGCCGTGGTTGTAGCCCTTGCTGTCCGAGGCGACCCAGGTGAAAGAAATATTGTCCGGATAGATTACGCCGAAGAACTTCTTGATGCCGGCGGGATACTCGAATTCGCCGCGGAAGCGCCGGTCTTTCTGTTCCGTAATCACGACCGTCTTCTCGCCCCAGACGCGATAGCCCTTTTTATCGGACACAGTGCGGTTCTCACCCTTCCACGTTCCCTTTAAATCGGGAATGTCTCCGGCCGATTGTGCGGGCGCGGCCGACGGAGTTAGAGCTGCCAAAGTGAGTGCCGCGGCGAAGTTTGTGCGTTTCATAGAAAGACCTCGTCTGCGCTGGGCTTCTGGTAAGCGGTTAGAAGTCTCCGCTTGCGGCCGTTTTAGCGGGCTTAGAGGCGCAGATGCAAGACTATGGCTGCAGTAGAGTGTTGCAGTTTTTAAGCGAGCGCGCTTTCCTTTGACTTGAGCGTGCTAGCCAGTTGGGGAAACGGCATGGGGCGGCCGAAGAGGTAGCCTTGCAAATGCTCGCAGCCGGCGGCCACTAAGGCATCGGCTTGTTCGGCTGTTTCGATGCCTTCCGCGATTAGCCGCAGGCCCAATGCTTTCGACAGATCGGCGACCGCCTTGATGACAGCGAATGAGCAGGTAAGATGTCTGAATTTGGCGGCTGTCATGTGGGTATAGCTCGCGGCCATCGCGGTATTCGTTAGTTACATGAGCCGGAATGGCCCCGATAAAATGAGGGCCGTCGGCTCCAACAATGGTGAACATGCAAACAGGTCTTCCCAGTCACGCGCGAATTGTGATTGCCGGTGGTGGCATTGTTGGGTGTTCGACAGCCTACAATTTGGCTCAGATGGGTTGCCGCGATGTTGTTTTGCTGGAGCAGTATCAGCTGACGGCTGGTTCGACTTGGCATGCCGCCGGCGCGATTGGCCAGCTGCGGTCGGACGCGAACATCACTAGGCTCTTGCGTGAGTCGCTTAAACTTTATGATGAGTTGGAAGCGTTGGTCGGCCAGCCTGCTGGCTGGGTTCGCAACGGATCGATTAGGTTGGCGCTGACGCCCGATCGCCGGTCGGAATATGAGATCGCGGCTACCGTCGCTCAGTCGTTCGGGATTGAGTACGAGATCATGTCGGCTGCCGACGCCGGCAATATGCTCCCTCAGATGTATACGGGGGATGTGCTTTGCGCAGCGTTTGTTCCGAGTGACGGCGTCGCCAACCCTTCCGATATTACGCAGGCGTTGGCGAAGGGCGCGCGCAACGGTGGCGTGAGGATCATTGAAGGCGTCAAGATCACCGGCTGCACGGTCAAAAACGGCGCGGTCGCGGGTGTATCGACTGACCAAGGCGACATCGCTTGCGAGGTCTTCGTCAATTGCGCTGGGATCTGGGCGCGTGAGCTTGGGCTTTTGGCTGGTGTCAATGTTCCGTTGCAGCCGTCACACCATCAGTATTTCGTTACCGAGACGATCGATGGTTTGGCGCGGCATGCCCCCGCCGTGCGCGATCCAGACAAGCTGACGTATTTTAAGGAAGAGGTTGGCGGGCTTTCGGTTGGCGGGTATGAGCTCAACCCTATTCCGTTTGTGACCAAACCCATTCCGGACGGTCACGAGTTCAAGTTGATGGAACCGGCGCATGCTCATTTTGAGCCGTTTCTTGTGTCGGCCTGCGAGCGTTTTCCCGCGCTGAAGACGGTGGGCGTCAAGCAGTGGTTCAATGGCGTTGAGTCATTTACCGAAGATGGGATGTTTATCATCGGCGAAGCACCAGAGGTGCGGAACTACTTCGTGGCGGCTGGCTTCAACGCTTTTGGTATCGCGGCCGGTGGCGGTGCCGGCATGGCTCTGGCGCACTGGATCTTGAACAAGGAGCCGCCGTTCGATTTGTGGGCGGCAGATATCCGGCGGTTTGCCCCGTTCCATCGCTCGGATGATCAAGTCTTGAAGCGGTCGCTCGAAGGGCAGGCCGGTCATTATAAGCTGCACTATCCTTTTGAGGAGAAGCAGGCCGGTAGAGGGTTGCGGCGGAGTGCCATCTACGATCGCCTCAAGCTAGAGGGGGCGTGCTTTGGTGCCAAGTTTGGCTGGGAGCGGGCGAACTGGTTCAAGCCTGGTACCGTTGGAGCTAAAGATGAGTATCGGTTTGGCCGGCAGAATTGGTTTGGGAATGTCGCCGCTGAGCATCAAGCTTGCAGGCAGAGGGCGGCAATATTCGATCAGACTTCATTTGTGAAGCTCAGGATGGTCGGGAAGGGTTCCACGGCTGCCTTGCAGTACATTTGCGCCAACAATATCGCGCAGGAGAAAGGACGCATTGTTTACACCTCAATGCTCAATGCGCGCGGTGGCTTCGAGGCTGATTTGACCGTCACGCGTCTCGACGAGGAAGACTATTTGATCATCACTGGCGCGGCGTCTGGTACTCGGGATCTTAATCACATCGCGAGGCAAATACCGGACGGTCTTGAGCCGCACCTGTTTGATGTCAGCTCATCGTTTGGTTGCTTGTCTTTGATGGGGCCGATGGCCCGGCACATCCTAGCCAAGGTTTGCGAGAACGATATTTCCAACGCGTCGTTTCCATTGTTTCAAGCCCAGAACATCATCGTGGCTGGTGCGCCGGTCTTGGCCTTACGACTTGGCTTTGCCGGGGAATTGGGATGGGAGATGTACACGCCGCCCGACTATCTTGCGACGCTCTATGAGGCCGTCAAAGGTGCCGGTGCGGAGTTCGGTGCGGCCGACGCCGGCTATCGGGCCATCGACAGTCTTCGCATGGAAAAGGGCCGGCGGTTGTGGGGCATTGAAGTTGGGCCGTTTGACACGCCCCTTGAGGCAGGCCTGGGCTTCGCGGTTGATTTGGACAAGCCGGACTTTATTGGGCGCAGTGCCATGGTGAAGCAGTTCCAAGCTGGCGTTACGCGCCGCTTGTGCACCTTCAGTCCTCAAGATCCGGATATCCTTCTTTATGGGAAGGAGACGATTTATCGGAACGGCAAGCAGGTTGGCTACCTTGCTTCAGCCGGATATGGGCATACGCTCGGCTTCCCATTGGGCATGGGGTATGTCTCCAACCCAGACGGCGCGCCGTTGGAGTGGGTTGCCGAAGGCAATTATGAGCTGGGTCTGGCAAACACCCGCATCCCGGCCGAGGTCTACACGTCAATGATCTATGATTCACTGAACGAGCGGGTGAATGCCTGACGCAAGCGCCCAGCCAGCTTTTGTGCTGACAGGGCTTTGTCGTTTAGCCCTTGATGTCGAGAAGTTCGACTTCGAACAGCAGTGTGGCGTTGGGCGGAATGACGCCGCCGGCACCGCGTGCGCCGTAGCCTAGCTCAGGCGGGATGATGAGCGTGCGCTGGCCGCCGACTTTCATTGAGGCGACGCCTTCGTCCCAGCCCTTGATGACGCGGCCCATACCGATTGGAAACTCGAAGGGCTGTCCGCGATCGCGAGAACTGTCAAATTTGTCGCCCTTTTGACCGTCGACATACAGCCAGCCGGTGTAATGCATCACGCACGTTTGCCCAGTCTCCGGTGAGGCGCCGGTGCCGACTTTTGTATCTACGATTTTTAGTCCGGAATCGGTTGTCATGATTGCTTCAGCTTCCTGTGCGTGGGAGGGCAATGGTGCAACGGCGAAGCTTACCGATCCTGCTAATAGGACGGCAAATGCAAGTCTGACTGCGATTTTGTAGATCTCCATGGATCACTCCCCGAAACGCCAACGTGGTGCAGGCCGCCTACTTAACGCAGGGCTTGCCGAATAGCGAGGAGTTTCCAGACGCGGTACGAAAAGAGGCTACAGGCGCTCTGACGTCAAAACGGTTTCAGGTTGGGCTGAGGTGAAGGTCACGCTCTGTGGCCTTTCCCCAGTAGCCTTGACGGTCAAAGCCAGGGCTAGGATCATTCCTACGAAGAGTACCAGGGTCAAACCACTCCAGATATCTGAAGCGATCGCATGCCAGTGACGGATATATCGATGCATGGCGCAGCTCTGAGTTCGAGGCTTACCGCTGACATGCCTGGCTGGGTGGTTACCCTACCCTTGAGGCCATGCAGCTGCAGCCATAATTAGTGCGTCGCAGCAATAGTTCCATGAAAATACGAAAAAATAATGATCGCTTTGGCTTAGAAGTACATTTATTGATTTCGGTGTTATACAACTGTCGTCATAACTCCCATTGGGTTGTTGCAGTGCGAAAAAATTGTGCAGCCGGCGCACGTTAGCGCGGCTTTGGGGCTAGGAAAGATTGCGATCGTGTCGTTAGCGCGCAACTTTAAAGATAACTGCCAGGACAGCTATCAGTTGCTTAGTAATCCAGCAGCTGTAACGCGCAAGCGGCAGCTGCTTCAGCTGTGCGCCCGGATTGGGTTCACGCCACCGCTCCTCTAGCCGTCAAGATGCATCGATTTTTGACCATCGGCTCCGCTGGAGGACATGACAATTATGACGCTTGCGAAACACGAGACTGGCGATCTGCGGCAGGGGGATGCCTCGCATCACCTGCACCCCTTCACCAACCATAGTGCCCTGAACGAGGAGGGCTCGCGCGTGATTGTTCGCGGCGAGGGCCCGTATATCTGGGATAGCGAGGGCAACCGGATCCTAGACGGTATGGCCGGACTGTGGACCACGGCCGTCGGCTATGGCCGCAAGGAGCTGGCGGAAGCCGCCTATCAGCAGATGATGGAGCTGCCGTTCTACAATACGTTCTTCAAGACGACCCATCCTCCGGTGGTTGCTTTAGCGCGTAAGCTCGCGAGCATTGCCCCGGATGGGCTGAACAAGGTCTTTTTTGGATCGTCCGGCTCGGAGTCGAACGACACTGCGATCCGGCTTATCCGGCATTATTGGGCGCTCAAGGGTGAGCCGAAGCGGCAGGTCATCATCAGCCGGCGGCAGGCCTACCACGGCTCGACCATTGCGGCCGGGTCCATGGGCGGCATGTCTCACGTGCACGAGCACAGCTATCCGGTCTATCCAGGCTTCCGGCACATTATTGACCCGTATTGGTTTGGGGAGGCCGAGGAAGGCGAGACGCCCGAGGCTTTTGGTTTGCGCGCGGCGAAAGCGCTGGAAGACGAGATCTTGAAGGTTGGGCCGGAGAATGTCGCGGCCTTCGCGGCCGAACCTGTTCAGGGGGCTGGCGGCGTGAAGATCGCGCCGGAGACGTACTGGCCAGAGGTCCAGAAGATCATCGACAAGTACGGTATCTTGTTCCTTGCCGATGAGGTTATTACCGGATTTGGCCGTTTGGGGACGTGGTTTGCCTCGCAGTATTATGGCATCCGGCCGGACCTGATCACGTTCGCCAAGGCTATCACCTCTGGCTATGTGCCCCTCAGCGGGGTCATCATTCACGACAAGATCTCGGATGCGCTCTTGGCGCATGATGATGACTTCAACCACGGCTACACGTTTTCCGGGCATCCGGTCGCGTGTGCCGTGGCTCTGAAAAACTTGGAGATCATTGAGCAAGAGAAACTGGCGGACCGCGTCGCGGACGAGACTGGGCCGGCGCTGAAGGCCATGCTGGCGAAATTCGCTGATCACCCTTTGGTTGGCGAAGTCCGGTCCATCGGCATGCTGGGGGCGATCGAGCTTGTTGCGGATAAGCGCACGCGGCGGCGGTTTGCTCAGCCGGGGCGCGTGGGCACAATTTGCAGGGATCACTTCTTTGCTGAAGGTTTCATCATGCGGGCCGTGTTTGACACGATGGTTTGCTCGCCACCGCTTATCTGGCGCCAAGAGCACTTCAATGAGGCCGAGGCCGCGATCCGGCGCGCGCTTGACGCGACCTATAAGGATGTCGCCGGTGAGGTGGCTGCATGAGCAAGCCTATTGTGATCATCCCTGCGTGCACCAAAGTGATCGAGACGCTCACCTTTGATGCCGTTGGCCGGAAATACTCGACGGCGGTGGCAGAGGTGGCTGGTTGCCAGCCTCTACTTGTGCCGCTTGATACCGCGCTTGTGGACTTAGAGGCCGTTTTGAATGTTGCTAACGGCATTCTGTTTTCGGGCAGCGTTTCGAACGTGCATCCTAGCCAATACGGTCCGGATGAACCGCTCATGCCTGAGACGATGGACTTGGCGCGCGATGCTGTGACGTTGCCGCTAATCCGAACTGCGGTCGAACGGAAGATACCCTTCTTTGCGATTTGCCGGGGCTATCAGGAATTCAACGTGGCGATGGGTGGCAGTTTGCATCAGGCTGTTCATGAGCAGCCGGGTCTTAACGACCATCGCGAAAAGCCTAGCTTAACTATGGATGAGCGGTTCGGCCCGTCGCATACTGTTCGCCTTGAAGGTGAGCTACGCGATTGGGTGGGCTCAGATAAGTTGACCGTGAACTCGCTTCATGGCCAGGGCGTTGCCCGGTTGGCCGACGGTTTGCGGGCGATGGCTTATGCCGAGGATGATTTGGTTGAAGGTTTCATGGGCCCAGCGGAGCATCCCTTCTGTCTCGGCGTGCAATGGCACCCTGAGTGGAACGCAACCGCTAATCCGGCTTCGGTGGCGCTGTTCACCCGTTTCGGTGACGCCGTCAGGAGCTACCGGTCATGACCGTGGACGCTATTAGCAAAGACGAGGTTTTAGCGTTTCTGGATGCTAATCCGGCTGTGCGCTGGGTTGATGTCGTGTTGTTCGATCTGAACGGCATGCCGCGCGGAAAGCGCGTTCGGCGTGATGACCTGGCAGGCTTTGTTGAAAAGGGCTTGCTGCTGCCGGCTTCGGTCTACGTGCTGGATCCTCGAGGTAACTCTATTGCGGAGACCGGTCGTCTTTGGGAGACCGGCGACTGCGATATCCGTTTTCGGATTCTATCAGGCACGCTCGTGCCGGTGCCCGTCGGTGATGGACAGATGGCCCAAGCGGTGATGGTGCCGGAAGAGCCTTACGATCTTTGTTCCCATACGATCCTCAGTAGGCAGGTCTCCCGGCTGAAAGGGATGGGCTATTCGGCTTCCGTCGCGGTCGAGCTGGAGTTTTATGTCACGCAGCGCACCGCAGATGGCCGTTTTGCATTGGCCATGCCGCCTGGATTGTCGAGCGATCCCGACAAACCGATGACATTTATGTTCGAAGCGCTGGATGCCTTGGAGCCGTTTGTCAACGACACGTACCGGATCGCTGCCGCGCAAGGGTTGCCCGTGGATGCTGTGATGCAGGAGTCCGGGCCGGGCCAATTCGAGATCAATCTCAAATATCGTGATGACCCGGTCGCTGCTGCTCTGGATGGCGTGTTGTTGAAGCGCGCTATCAAGGCCGCTGCGCGCGAGCATGGCCTTGAAGCGACGTTCATGCCCAAGCCGCATCATGACTGGACCGGGTCGGGCATGCACATTCACGCCAGTCTGCGGGATGCATCAGGTCAGAACGTTTTCGCCGGCGACCCGTTGTCGCCGTTGTGCCGCCAGGCGATTGGCGGTCTGCAGCAGACCATGGCGGACTTCATGGCTGTCTGGGCCCAGTCCGCGAATGCCTACAAGCGATATGTGCCGGAATCCTACGTCCCCTTGGCGGCGCATTGGGGCTTGAACAACCGTACCGTTGCCTTGCGTATTCCGTATGGCGAGGGCGGTGCCGCGACACGGATCGAGCATCGCGTCTGCGGCGCGGATGCAAACCCGATGTTGGCGGTTGCTGCTGTTTTGGCCGGTATCGCCCATGGGCTGGAAAATCAACTCGAGCCGACTGCGCCTATCGAAGGCACCGCGGAAGTGGTCCCTGCTGGCACAGTCGGGCCGGAGCTGCCCTTGACGTGGGTGAATGCGCTTACGGCCTTCCACCGGTCTGCCTTGACCCGGGATGTCTTTGGTGCTGACGCTCAGGATGTGTTCTACAAATTGAAAACAACCGAGCGCTTGGCTTTTGAACGCGTCGTCACCACACTTGACTATGATTGGTACGCGCAAGTCTGCTGAATGGGGAGGCCCCGATGTCTCTTGAACACTTCGAATCCCTGGCTGGTTCAATAGAACTGCCAGGTAAGGCCGTGATTGATGGTGACGTGGTTGCCAGCGCCGGTGGCGAAACGTTTGACAACGTAGGCCCTCGCGACGGCCGTGTGCTCAACGTCGTGGCGTCTTGCCAGACGCAGGATGTCGATCGCGCCGTGCAGTCGGCGCGGCAGGCGTTCGAGGATGGCCGTTGGCGCGATCTGCACTATCGCAAAAAGAAGCAGATCCTGTTCAAGCTCGCGGACCTCATGGAACGCGATGCCGAGACGCTGGCTCTGTTAGAGAGCCTAGATGTTGGCAAGCCGATCAAGGACTCCTTGTCCATCGACATCCCCGGTTCGATCAGAACATTGCGGTATTATGCCGAGGCTCTCGACAAGGTTTACGGCGAAGTTGGGCCAGCTACACCCGATCGCTTTTCGTTTGCTGTGCATGAACCTTTGGGCGTGATTGGCATCATTGTGCCCTGGAACTTCCCGTTGATGATGGCGATGTGGAAGGTCGCGCCGGCGCTGGCGATGGGCAACTCCATCGTTCTGAAACCGGCCGAACAGTCGCCGATGACGGCGATCAAGCTTGGTCAGCTCGCCTTGGAGGCAGGGCTGCCGGCGGGTGTGTTGAACGTCGTTCCCGGTTTGGGTGAGACGGCCGGCAAGGCGATTGCTTTGCACATGGACGTCGACATGATGGCGTTCACAGGCTCCGGCTCGACCGGAAAGCTTCTGATGCAATATTCCGGGCAGAGCAATTTGAAGCGTGTGAGCCTGGAGTTGGGCGGCAAGTCTCCGCAGATCATTTTTGATGACTGTCCGAACTTGAATGCTGCCGCTGTTCAGTCGGCGTGGAGCATCTTCTTCAATCAGGGCGAGGTTTGCACGGCGGCTTCGCGGTTGCTCGTGCAGGACACGATTGCCGATGCCTTCATCGAGAGTTTGCTTCGCGCGGCCCGTAAGGTGGCACCGGGTGACCCGCTCGAGCCTCGGACCAACTTCGGAGCGATGGTGAGCAAGACTCAGATGGATACCGTCTTGCGGTACATCGATACGGCGCAGACTGAAGGGGCTGATCTGCGGCTGGGCGGACATCAAACGCGGCAAGATACGGGTGGCTATTTCGTGGAGCCCACAGTTTTCTCCGGGGTCGCGCCGACGTCTACGCTCGCGCGGGAAGAGGTTTTCGGCCCTGTCCTGGCCGTCACGACCTTTTCCAAGGAGGACGAGGCGTTTCAGGTCGCAAACAACACGGTCTACGGGTTGGCCGCCGGGCTATGGACGAAGGACATCTCTCGAGCCCATAAGGCCGCCAGGGGCCTCAAAGCGGGGCTGGTTTGGATCAATGGTTGGGACAGCTGCGATCTGACCATGCCATTTGGCGGGTTCAAACAATCTGGCTTCGGTCGTGACCGGTCTTTGCATGCGCTCCATAAGTATGCCGACCTGAAGGCTGTCTCTATTACGCTCTGAGGATGCTGTGATAGGGCTTGATGCCGCCGATTTGGGCAGGGTGGTGGCCCTTCGCCGATCGTTTCGTTCGGGTTAGGCCGGGAAACCGGTTGCCTGCGCCGTTTAGCCCTACCTGCGCAGGGATTGAGCAATGTGGCGCGACCTTGACACCGCTCGGGGTGCATAACTATGGTGCGCCCCGTCGAAGGCGCCATCCGCCGAGGGATCTTGCCATGCCGGACAATCGGGAGGGCAATGGCCCTCAGCCGGGGAATATTTCTCCTTCTGACAGACAGAATTTCGAGCAGCGGGTCAGCGATTTAGACAAGCGGCTCGATGAGGCGCGTGCACAGCAAGAGGCAGAAGAGGCTGAAGACTCAGCTGCCAGATCGCGGGGCATGGCTTATGGGCTGCGAATGGCCTCCGAACTTGTGGGCGGAGTGATCGTTGGTGGCCTGATCGGGTACTTTTTGGATCAGTGGCTCGGCACTACGCCGTGGCTGTTTCTGGTCTTCTTCTTTGTGGGCTTCGCAGCCGGCATCCTGAACGTGGTGCGGGGGTTTACGCGGCTTCAGAAAGAAATTGATATGGCAACGAAAGGCAAAATTGGCCATTCGGTGCCAGACGATGGTGACGACGACTGAGGTTGAGGGAATAACGTGGCTGCGCCAGACTCCGGATCGGGAATGCCTGATCCAATCCACCAGTTTGAAATCAAGCGTCTTTGGAACATTGATCTGTTCGGATACGACGCTTCGTTCACGAACTCGTCTCTTTTCATGGTCGCGACCGTCGTAATTGTCGTCGGCTTCTTGCTTTACGCGATTAGCGGACGCGCCTTGGTTCCGACGCGCATTCAGTCGCTCGCCGAAACAGCCTACGAATTTATCGCCAACATGGTGCGCGAATCCATGGGCGAGCAGGGAATGAAATTCTTCCCGCTGGTGTTCACGATCTTTATGTTCGTCTTCACCGCTAACATGCTCGGCATGATCCCGGGCTTCTTTACCGTCACTAGCCATATTGCCGTCACTGCAGCGCTTGCTGTGATGGTGTTCGTGATCGTGCTGCTGGCTGGTTTCGCCAAGAACGGACTTGGCTTCTTGAAGCTCTTCGTGCCGTCGGGCGTTCCGTTTTACGTTCTTCCGCTCGTTTCCGCGATTGAGGTTGTTTCCTTCCTCTCGCGTCCCATCAGCCATTCGGTTCGTTTGTTCGCAAACATGCTCGCCGGCCACATCACCTTGAAGGTGTTTGCTGGCTTCGTTGTGATGCTGCTTGGAACCGGCTCGCTGGCTACTCAAGCAATTTCGCCATTGCCCGTGCTGGCCGCGGTTGCGTTGACCGCGCTGGAATTCCTGGTGGCGTTCTTACAGGCCTACGTGTTCACCATGCTGACCTGTATGTACCTCAACGACGCACTGCATCCTTCACACTAAAGGATGCCGTTCCCTTTCAACCTTATCTGATCAAAACCCATCCAAGAGGAGACGTTTCAATGGATCCCGCTTCCGCAAAGCTGATTGGCGCTGGACTTGCCGCTGTTGGCCTTGGCATTTCCGCCATCGGCGTTGGCAACCTGTTCGGCCAGTTCCTGCAGGGCGCGCTGCGCAATCCGTCGGCAGCTGACGGTCAGTTCGGCCGCCTAATCTTCGGCTTCGCCGTGACAGAAGCTCTGGGCATCTTCGCACTGCTCATCGCCTTCCTGTTGCTGTTCGCCGTTTAAAAAGCTTCTGGAGCAGGGCATACGTCCTGCTCCGGCTTGCTCGAGCGGCTCTTCTCCTGAGGGAAGCTGTTTTGAGCGGACACGAAAAAGCGGGGAAACGGTTTGGCTGTTTCCCGCTGCTTGCCCTTCATGCGTGGGGCATGCCTTCTGTTATCATGTGGACGTGAGCTATGGCTGCCGAGACGACAACTGGAACAGAAGTCCCGCACGATGCGGGGCATAGCGGCGTCTTCCCGCCGCTGAATTTCGAAGATTTTTCGCCTCAGATCATCTGGCTCGCGCTGACGTTCGCGGTGCTTTATCTGCTGTTGTCGAGGCTCGTTCTGCCGCGCATTGGTGAGGTGATCGATGACCGCAAGGATCGCATCCGGCGTGACTTGCAGGCAGCCGAGCGTCTCAAGGATGAAACGGACGCGGCCCTTAAGGGCTACGAGAAAGCCTTGGCAGATGCCCGCGGCAACGCGAATGCCATCGCCAAGGAGACGCAAGACAAGCTGACCGCGGAAGTGGACGCTGAACGCGATAAGGTAGAGGCTGAGCTTGCCGGCAAGCTGGCTGATGCCGAGCGTGCAATTACTGCAACCAAGGACAAGGCGATGCAGTCTGTCAGCGATATCGCCGCAGATGCCGCTGCCGCCCTGGCTAGCCAGCTGACTGGCCAGAACGTCACCGTCGATGAAGCCAAGCGTGCTGTTCAGGCCGCTGGGTCTAAGTGAGGTAAACGATGGGACACTTGTTTGATCCGGGCGGCGCTGAATTTTGGGTGCTCGTATCCTTCCTGATCTTTATCGGGCTGATCATCTATCTGCGCGTTCCTTCGCTGATCGCGAAAGGCTTAGACAAGCGTGCTGACGAGATCCGCTCCGAGCTGGACTCAGCGCGCCGTCTTCGCGAAGAGGCACAGGAGCTGCTGGCGGACTACCAGCGCAAAGCGCGCGAAGCTGAGGACGAAGCCAAGGCGATTGTCGAGCAGGCACAGCGCGAGGCTGAGTCTCTGGCTGCTGAGACGAAGAAGTCGCTATCTGAGAGCCTAGCTCGCCGCACGAAGCTGGCGGAGGACAAGATTGCACGGGCTGAAGCACAGGCCGTGAATGATGTTCGCGCTAGTGCGGTGCAGGCTGCTGTTTCAGCAGCTGAGAAGATCCTGGCTGAGCGGGTGACTGGCGACGCTGCCAAGCAACTGATCGATACCAGCATCAACGAGCTGAAGGGCAAGTTGAACTAAGTCTGGTTCACGTTGTTTCGAACAACGAATTCTGACGCGGGCTGTTTCGACAGGCCCGCGTTTTTCGTTTTTGACTTGAGGTTCTTTAGCCGGAGTTCTCGATGGCACGGTCAAAGCCGACGAAGACCTGGAATTCGCCGGGCCGCGTGCCTTGCGGCACTTCGAAGGTGACGGACTGAACAGCGGAGAAGTAGCCGATCGGGTTTTCTACCGCGACCGTGCTTGCGACTTCGAGCTTCTCGGTTTGCACCTTTTCGCGTTTGGCGTCGGTTACGAAGACATTGACCGGGAAGCGGACAGGGCCTGAGACACCCTTTGGCCCCAACAAGACGCGGCCGGAGAAGCCGTAGCGCACCGTGACACGGTCGCGATCCACGTAGCATTCGCGGGCCGTTTTTGTGATTTCAGCACGATGCATGATGGCAAGGCCGTCACCAACGCGGCCTGGTTCGTAGACGGTAACCGTGTTGTCGTTGGGCCAAACGACAAAGCGGGGACAGCCCGCGGAAATTGTGCCGATGCCACCGGGGGACCCACCGGACTGGGCGGCCGCCAAGAGCTGGTTTTCGCTCATCTCGCCAGAGGGCGCCGTGTCGTTGCCGCTGCCGCCGAAGATGCTGCTTGAACTGAGGCCGGACGTGATCGACGATACGCCACAACCGCTCAGGCCGGTGACGGCGAGAGAGGCCGTGCCAGCGGCCAGAAGGCTGCGAAGAAACTGTTTGGTGCGTTGCGTCATCGTTCTCCGATCCGCATAATCCCCTTGGTGGCTTGTGCGCGTTTCCCGCGTCACCAAATCACCTGTATTCGACTCGTAGTGTAACACCCTGCTAACAAAGCACCAATTGGCGATACCGTAGCTCCAAGGACTTAGAACCCGGTTTCACTTCATGACGCACCCCTTGCCCCCCAACACCGTTAACGAGCGCCCAAGATTGACGCTGCTACTCGCTGCTCCGCGCGGGTTTTGCGCTGGTGTCGATCGTGCCATCCAGATCGTCGAACTGGCGCTGGCCAAGTTTGGGGCGCCCGTCTACGTCCGGCATGAAATCGTACACAACCGATTCGTGGTAGAATCGTTGAAGGCAAAAGGTGCCGTTTTTGTGGAGGAGTTAGACGAGATTCCTCAAACGTCGCAGCCAGTGATCTTTTCGGCACACGGAGTGGCTAAGTCGGTGCCTGCCCAGGCCCAATCGCGCAATCTTTTTTCGATCGATGCAACCTGTCCGCTGGTCTTCAAGGTCCATATCGAGGCCCAGCGGCACTTCGACGAGGGGCTGGAAATCGTCCTGATCGGCCATGCGGGGCATCCTGAGGTTATTGGCACGATGGGGCAGCTGCCGGCTGGCGCCGTGACGCTCGTGGAAACCGTGGCTGACGTTGAGCGATTTGAGCCGGTCAATCCGGAGAAGCTAGCCTACGTCACGCAGACGACTTTGTCCGTCGACGATACGGCGCAAATTGTCGAGGCGCTGAAGGTGCGATTTCCTCGTATCTCTGGCCCGAAAAAGGAAGACATCTGCTATGCGACGACAAACAGGCAGGTGGCCGTTAAGGCCATTGCTCCGCGTGTAGACTGCATGCTTGTCGTGGGCGCGCCAAACAGTTCGAACTCGTTGCGTCTGGTTGAAGTGGCCGAACGGGCCGGCTGCTCCAAGTCAATGCTGATCCAAAGGGCGGCGGATATCGATTGGGCTGACCTTGAGGGCGTGAAGGCAGTTGGCGTCACGGCTGGTGCTTCCGCGCCTGAAGAGCTTGTCGATGAAGTCATCGCTGCGCTGAAGAGCCGGTATGAGGTTGAGGTGGAGACGGTGCGCACGGCTGATGAAAGCATCGCCTTCAACATTCCCCGCGAACTGCGCGAACCGGCGGCATAACGATGGCGGTGTACACCGAGGTGCCGGACGAGGCGCTTGTGCGCTTCATCGATCAGTATGGTCTGGGTGAGCTTCAATCATTCAAGGGCATCGCCGAGGGCGTCGAGAACACGAACTACCTTTTACAGACGAGCCAAGGCTCATTCATCCTGACGCTTTATGAGAAGCGCGTTGCGCAGTCCGACCTTCCGTTCTTTCTTGGTCTCATGGAGCATCTGGCGGAGGCTGGCGTGTCCTGTCCTACGCCCATGCGCGACAGTGCGGGGCAGGCTCTGTCTCAGCTTTGTGGACGTCCCGCCGCGATTATCTCGTTTTTATCCGGTGTGTCGGTGAGCGCTCCGTCCGAGGGCCACTGTGCGGCGGTCGGCGAGGCCTTGGCGAAGCTACATTTGGCCGGGGCAACCTATGGGCCGCGCAGGGAAAACGCTCTAGGGCCGGAAGCCTGGGCGCCAATGTTCACGTCGTTTTCCTACCGTGCCGACGAAGTGCAGGCTGGCTTGAAGCCTTTTGTTGAGCAGGAGCTGGTGACCCTCGAAGGGAGCTGGCCGCGCGACCTTCCGGAGGGCGTGATTCATGCCGATTTGTTTCCGGACAATGTTTTCTTCCTCGGCGGTGAGTTGTCGGGCCTGATCGATTTTTATTTCGCCTGCTGGGATGCCCTCGCTTACGACATCGCGATTTGTCTCAACGCTTGGTGCTTTGAGAACGACTTTACGTTCAACCGCGAGAAGGGACGCGCATTGCTGACCGGATACTCCGGCGTGCGGCCTTTGCAGGCGCGTGAACTGGACGCGATGCCAATTCTGGCGCGTGGGGCGGCCATGCGGTTCTTGCTCACGCGCACCCATGACTGGCTTCATCACGATGCCAGTGCGCTCGTTTCTCCGCATGATCCGCGTGACTATGTTGCCCGGTTGAAGTTCCACCAACAGGTTGCGAGCATCGCGGAGTACGGGCTGTGAGTGAGAAGCCTGACAAGATCATCATCTATACCGACGGTGCATGTTCCGGAAATCCGGGGCCAGGCGGCTGGGGTGCCGTGTTGATGTGGGGTGAGCATCGCAAGGAGCTTTCGGGCGGTGAGGGCAACACCACGAATAACCGGATGGAGCTGATGGCTGCGATCTCGGCGCTTGATGCGTTGAAGCGTCCAAGCAAGGTCGAGCTGCACACCGATAGCAACTATGTGAAGAACGGCATCACGTCGTGGATCCATGGCTGGAAGCGCAACGGCTGGCGGACGTCCGACAAAAAGCCGGTCAAAAATGCCGAGCTTTGGCAGCAGCTGGATGAAGCCCGTAGCCGGCACGAGATCGACTGGCGCTGGGTAAAGGGGCACGCGGGCGACGTCGAAAACGAACGCGCCGACGAACTGGCTCGCTCGGGCATGGAGCCGTTCAAGTAGCGCGCTTGCCTATTCTGCGGTGGCGCCTTGCCGCTTGATGCCGAGCTTCTGTTTGGCCTTTTCGCGCAGCACGTCGATCGGCTGAAGTTTCCCTCTGCTTTCGAAGTGCCAGAACGTCCAGCCGTTGCAGGCAGAGCGGCCTTGAACAAGCGCGCCGAGGCGGTGGATTGACCCTTGCTGACCAGGTACGGCCAGTGTGCCGTCGGCTTTGACTTCGGCGCGGATACTGCGGCGTGGATCGTAGAGTTTGGCGCCTGGCTTCAAGATACCCAACTCGATGATTGTGCCGAACGGGATGCGGGGTTCGGCTCGCTTGGAGGGCTGCGTTTCGAGTGTCGAGGTAGAGAGCGGTTTCACCTTGGCGATGCGTTCTTCCGCGGCGGCGACATAGTCTGGGTCGCGCTCTATGCCCAACCATTTGCGGCCTAGCTTTTTGGCGACCGCGCCTGTCGTGCCAGTTCCGAAGAAGGGATCAAGTACGACGTCGTTTGGTTTCGTCGTTGCCAGAATGAGCCGGTGGAGCAGGGCTTCCGGCTTTTGCGTTGGGTGTGCTTTGCGCCCGCCATCATCTTTCAGGCGTTCTGGCCCAGAGCAGATTGGGAAGAGCCAGTCGGAGCGCATTTGCAGGTCGTCGTTCAGCGCCTTGAGGCTTTCGTAGTTGAACGTGTAGCGCGATTTGCGTTCACGGCTTGCCCAGATCAGCGTCTCATGTGCGTTGGTGAAGCGTGTGCCACGGAAATTTGGCATCGGGTTTACTTTGCGCCAGACAACGTCGTTGAGGAGCCAATAGCCCTGGTCCTGCAAGGCGACACCGAGGCGGAAAATGTTGTGGTAGGAGCCGATGACCCAGATGGCGCCGTCTGGCTTCAGGATGCGCCGGCATTCGGTCAGCCATGCGCGCGTGAAGCGATCGTATTCTGCGAAGTCCGCAAACTTGTCCCAAGCTTCGTCAACGCCGTCCACGCGGGACTGGTTGTTAGGGCGAAGCAGTTCGCTATCGAGCTGAAGATTGTAGGGAGGGTCGGCGAAGACCAGATCAACACTGGCCGAAGGCAGTTTTTTCAGTTCGCGCAGGCAATCGCCCTTGATGACACGATCGAACTCACACGCAGAAGGAACACGCCGACGAAGACCCATGAAACGCCTACATAACTCAGAAATTACGCCACAACTCGCCTCGGCCAGAGCGGCCGTCAGCGCGTTTGAGCATAGTCGATCTCGAGGCCGTGTGGGTTAACGAAGTTTTGCCAGCAACTGGTAAGCGGTTAGCTGGCTTTGGCCAATCCGAGGGCCAATTGGACGGGCGCGAACGACCGTCTGTGATGTGCGGTTACGCCGAGGCGATGCAGGGCGGCGCGATGTTCCGGCGTTCCGTAGCCCTTGTGTTTTTCGAAGCCGTAGCCGGGGAACTCTCGCCCGAGTGCGATCATCATGCGGTCGCGCGTGACTTTGGCGAGGATTGACGCGGCGGCGATCGACAAGCATTTGGCATCGCCTTTTACGATGGTGCGGTGAGCACACCGAAGGCGCGGTGCCCGGTTGCCGTCAATCAACGCCAGGCGCGGCACGCAGCCGAGCGCGATCACGGCTTCGCTCATCGCCCACATGGTGGCGTTGAGGATATTGTCGCGGTCGATGCGGTCAACGTGCGCGATGCCGATCCCGTATTGGCTGTGGGTGGTTATGCTGGCGTATGCAAGTTCGCGTGCGTCAGCATCAAGGGCCTTGGAGTCGTCGATTCCCTTGGGCAGATTGTCTGGATCGAGGATGACGGCTGCCGCGACGACCGGTCCGGCCCATGGGCCCCTGCCTGCTTCATCGATGCCTGCCACCGGTCCACCCGCGAGCTCCAGCTCTAGGCTCTCCAGGTCAAACGTCGGACGTATGCGCGAATCGCTGATCCTCATACTTGAGGATTGCGGGTGCGCGAGCGCCTGTCAAAGCAAGCCGAGCTGTGTTCCGGGGATAATTGGCGCGCGGAATAGATCGGTTCGCAGTGGTTTGCGCGTTTGATCAAACCCGAGGCGCTTGGCCGCTAAATGGAATCGCTGGGCGATTTGGCTAGCGTAGGGGCCCGTTCCGCGCTGGCGGACGCCGAATTCGGCTGAGTAGTCGCGGCCACCGTGCATGGATTGGATCAGCTTCAGAATACGGCTGGCGCGGTCGGGGTAGGTCTCCTCAAGCCATTTGCGGAAGAGCTGCTTGATCTCCAGTGGCATGCGTAGAGTAACGAAGCCGGCGGCTGAAGCGCCCTTGGCACGGGCGGCGGATAAAATCTCCTCGATTTCGCTGTCGTTAAGCGCCGGGATGACGGGGGCCACCATGACGGCTGTGGGTATGCCGGCTGCCGCGAGTTCGCCGATGGCATCAAGGCGTCGCCGTGGTGTGGTTGCCCGTGGTTCCATCGCGCGGGCGAGTTTCCGGTCGAGCGTGGTTACAGAAATGGCGGCTTTTGCCAGGCCTCGTGAGGCCATGCGCTGCAGGATGTCGATGTCGCGGGTGATCAAGGCTGACTTCGTGACGATGCCGACCGGGTGATTGCATGCGTCCAGTGTTTCAAGGATCGCGCGGGTTAGCCGTTTGTCTTTTTCGATTGGTTGGTATGGGTCGGTGTTGGTTCCAAGAGCGATGGTCGCGCATTGGTAGCCCGGCTTGGCGAGTTCTTGTTCCAGAAGGCGCGCTGCATCGGGTTTCACATAGATTTGGGTTTCGAAATCCAGCCCGGCTGAATGACCGAGGTAGCAGTGTGTCGGGCGGGCAAAGCAATAGATACAACCGTGTTCGCAGCCCCGGTACATGTTTATGGACCGGTCAAACGAGATGTCCGGGCTGGAATTGCGCGCGATGATCTTCCTTGTCGTATCCGTGTGGATGGTCGTTTTCAGCTGTGGCAGATCGGCCAGCGTTTCCCAGCCATCGTCGAAAGCACTTGCGGACAAACTGTCATAACGGCTGGAAGCATTGGTTGTGGCGCCGCGTCCGCGGCGTCGATATTGGGCGACGTCAGCGGGCCCGCCAGCACACTGGGATTGCTCAAATTCGCTGTCTTGCTCGTCCATCGAACCACTGTCTGCTGCCTATTTCTGGAAACAGAACAAAAGTAGAACATCTTATCATGTCTAGCAAGGCCGGCGTTTATGATTGATAGCGAGAGTGTCTTGTCGCTAGCGGCAACTCATGTCAGAGAGTGTCATGATTTCAGTCATTATTCCCACACTGAATTGTGACGCCGCGCTGGCCGCGACGCTCACCGCGCTTGTGCCTGCGGCGGTTGAAGGCGTCGTACGCGAGGTGATCGTGGCTGATGCGGGCTCCACCGATCGGACGTTGGCGGTTGCTGACCAGGCGGGCGTTGACGTGGTGCGGTCTGACGCGTGCCGCGGGCACCAGATGCGTGCCGGCGTGGAGCGGGCCAAGGGGGATTGGCTGCTTTTCCTCCATCCCGAGACGATGCTGGAGTATGGCTGGGAGGGTGAAGTTTCCAACTTCATGGAACGCGTCGATATGGGGCGCCGTCCGGCTGCCGCTGCAACGTTCCGTTTTGCGATTGATGACAGTGGTCTTGCGCCGCGTGCGATCGAGGCCTTCGTGTCGCTTCGTACAGCATTGCTTCGCCGCTCGTTTGGTGATCAGGGACTGTTGATCCCGCGAGCGCTGTACGAAGAGATAGGCGGATTTTCGCCATTGCCGTTGATGGAAGACCTGGATCTTCTGCGCAGGTTGGGGCGCCGCAGGCTTGTCGTCTTGCGTTCTCGCGCACGTGTTAGTTCGCTAGCCTACCGGCGCGATGGGTACCTCAGGCGCGTGATGCGCAATCAGGCGTGCATGGCGCTTTATCATTGCCGCGTGCCGGTTCAACGTCTCGCGCGCTTTTATTCGTGATGGCCTTTTAGGATCGTCCCTCGCCAAGCCTCGGCATGATTTCCACGAAATTGCACGGCCGGTGACGGTTATCGAGCTGCAGGGAGAGGATTTCATCCCAGGCGTCGCGGCAGGCCCCGGGCGAACCGGGTAAGCAGAAGATGAACGTTTCGCGCGCAAGACCTGCGCAGGCGCGCGATTGTATTGTCGACGTGCCGATCTTCTTGAACGAGATGGCGTGGAAGATCGCGGAGAAGCCGTCGATCTCTTTCTCGAATAGAGGCCGCACGGCGTCGGGCGTGATATCCCGGCCAGTGAAGCCGGTGCCGCCCGTCGTGATTACGACGTCGATGTCGTTGCTTTCTATCCACGACGATACTTTGCCGACTATGGCCGCTAGGTCATCTTTTACAACCGCGCGATCCTTCAAGACATGGCCAGCGCCAGTGATGCGGTCTGCCAGCGTGTCGCCGGACTTGTCGTCCGACAGTGACCGCGTGTCTGATACGGTGAGCACTGCGATGCGGACGGGAAGGAATGGTCTTGATGTGTCTAGCGAAGTCATTGGAGCATCTCCTTGAGCGCGGTTGTGCCGTGAGATGCTCTCTGCGTCCAGCGTTTCGCCTAGGCGGCGAGGCCGTCGTGCAGTCTTATCGGACGATTTAGCGTGAGTTCCCAGGCTGCCGTTGCCTCCAGTCTGTACGTGACGATCGCGGGCCGCTTGTAGTCAATCGTGAGGGTTTGACCGACGAGCGGGTCGCGCTCAACCGAATAGCTGGCTTGGGTGAGCTTTGTATGGCTGTCGAGTGGATCGCTGGCGATATAAACGCCGCCTGTCATGGCGGCGACGGGCAGGCGCTTGTCGGGTGGGTCACCCTGATATTCCATGTCGATGCAGGCGTCGAAGCGGATAGGTGCTCCACCGCCGCCGTGGTGTAACAAGCCGAAGCCCAAGGCGACGTCTTCGATTTTCAAGCCGTGGGATTTCATCCACGCGCGCAGTTTCCGCCAAGCGTCCGCGGCACTGGTGTCT
Source organism: Hyphomicrobium sp. (assembly GCA_041940525.1). Taxonomy (GTDB): domain Bacteria; phylum Pseudomonadota; class Alphaproteobacteria; order Rhizobiales; family Hyphomicrobiaceae; genus JAKAXS01. The sequence goes on along the minus strand of JBGTSB010000005.1, from coordinate 63,836 downwards.
AGGGGACCGGAAGCGCTGGCGTAGACGACTTTCGCCGGCCGAAAGTACGTCAGAGAATTTTTATCAGATATCGTTGCGTCGATGGTCATGGGATTGTCTACATACGAAACTTGGATGCTGGCTCACTCATTGCCGGACAGCATCTTCCGATCAAACATAAACGTCATTGCAGTGAAAAATGGGTAAACGGATCTTTATGACGCTAGGGCATTCTTTAGCGTCAGAAGATCGCGCCAGGCGAGCCGTTTGGCGGCCGGCGTACGCAGCAGATAAGCAGGGTGGAGTGTTGCTAGCACTTGCCGTTCTTGACCGGCGAACTCCTGTTTCCGCCATTTGCCGCGCAGGCGCATAATCCCCTCGGAGGCGTTCAGCAGGTTTTTGGCCGCGGCTCCGCCCAGCGGAATGATGAATTCGGGATCTACAAGTGCGATCTGTCGTTCGAGGAAGGGCCGGCAGACGAGTGCCTCCTGCGGTGTTGGCGTGCGGTTTCCTGGAGGGCGCCAATAAACAATGTTTGTGATGTGGACGTTTGTTTCATCCAGGCCGATGGCGGCGAGCATTTTGTCGAGCAGCTGACCCGCGAGGCCGACGAATGGTTTGCCTTGCAGGTCCTCGTCGCGGCCTGGCGCTTCGCCGATGACCATGATGCGTGCTTGTTGCGCCCCGCGATAGAGGCAGAGATTTTTGGCGGTGGCTTTCAGGCCGCAGCCATCGAAAGCGCGAAGCGCATCTTCCAGCTCTTTCAGCGAGGCCGCGTTCGAGGCGGCGTCTCGGGCTTGGGATTGCGATTTGTCTGGTGGTTGCGATGGGAAGTCCCGTGCGGGGGCCGGAGCTCGGTTTTGAGGCGCGGGTGCCAGTCTGCCGGCTGGTGGCGCACCGCGTATGGTGGAAGGTTGCGCTTGCTGCGGGATAGCTGTGGGCTCAGTCGATTGGCGCAACCGCTCGCGCAGTTCCGCTCCGGGCGCTTGTCGTCCCTGAGCAAGCCAATCGATCGCGGTTTCGCTGACGGCTTCGTCCGCGCCCACGTCCCGATACCAGTCGAGCAGGGCTTTGAGGCCTTCTATCTGAGCTTCATCTTGGCGCATGCATGCAACATAGTCGGTTTGGGCGCGTTAGCCAAAGGCGTTGGCGGGTTTCGTGGTGCGACTTGACGGCGGTGCGCAATGCGACCTAATCGCTATAGTGTAGATGTCGGGAAGTAAGTCGTTAAAGGGATCGGAATAAATGGCGGAGCAAGCGGCGGCTGGCGGAGCCGCAGGTCAGGACGAACTGCCTGAGCGGGAGTCCATGGATTTTGACGTGGTCGTGGTTGGCGCGGGTCCAGCCGGACTATCAGCGGCAATCCGGCTTAAGCAGCTTGCAAATGAGGCTGGCGAAGAGCTGTCGGTCGTTGTTCTTGAAAAGGGCTCTGAGGTCGGCGCGCACATTTTGTCGGGCGCTGTTATCGACCCATCCGGCCTGAACAGCCTTATCCCTGACTGGAAGGATAAGGGCGCGCCGATAACGACGCCGGTTAAAGACGATCGCTTCTATTATTTGGGTGCCGCCGGCCGGTTGCGTTTGCCGAATATCTTCATGCCGCCGTTGATGAACAATCACGGCAATTACATCGTCTCTTTGGGTGATGTCGTGCGCTGGCTTGGCGAACAGGCGGCCGAATTGGAAATCGAGATCTATCCGGGCTTCGCGGCCGCTGAGTATCTCAAGGACGAAAACGGTGCTGTCGTTGGTGTCGCCACGGGTGACATGGGTGTTGGGCGCGATGGCAATCCGACCGATAACTTTGTTCGCGGCATGGAGCTTCGAGGCAAGTATACGCTGATCGCGGAGGGTGCGCGCGGCTCTTTGAGCAAACAGTTGATCCGCGACTTCAAACTGGATGAAGGACACGAACCGCAGAAGTACGGCATCGGTTTGAAAGAGCTTTGGGAAGTCAAACCGGAAAAGCACCAGCCTGGATTGGTTCAACATTCGTTTGGCTGGCCGTTGAACAACCGCACGGGCGGCGGCACGTTCCTCTACCACTACGGAGAGAACCTGGTGTCAGTTGGTTTCGTGCTTCATCTCAATTACGAGAATCCGTATCTGTCGCCGTACGATGAGTTCCAGCGGTTCAAAACTCATCCGGATATCGCCCCGACATTCGAAGGCGGCAAGCGTATTGCCTATGGCGCGCGTGCGCTGACGGAAGGCGGCTGGCAATCCATTCCGAAGCTGACGTTCCCGGGCGGGGCTCTCTTGGGCTGTTCCGCCGGCTTTATGAACGTGCCGAGGATCAAGGGCAGTCATAACGCCATGTTGTCCGGCATCGAAGCCGCTGAGGCTGCTTTCGCCGCTATCAAGGACGGGCGGTCGCACGATGAGCTCGTCAGCTACGAAGACGGCGTTCGTTCTGGACCTATCGCGGATGACCTTAAGCGTGTGCGCAACGCCAAGCCGTTATGGTCCCGCTTCGGCACGGTGCTGGGTATTGCGCTCGGCGGGCTAGACATGTGGATGAATACGATCATCAAAGGTGTCGGGTTTGGTTTCACTCTGGGCCATGGCAAGCCAGACTTCGCGTCTTTGAAGCCAGCCGACAAGTGTAAGCGGATCGACTATCCGAAGCCGGACGGGGTTTTGACCTTCGACAAGCTGACGAACGTGTCCTTCTCGGCAACGAACCATGAGGAAGATCAGCCGGTCCATCTGAAGCTTGCCGATCCGAGCATTCCTATCGAGGTCAACCTGCCGAAATGGGCCGAGCCGGCGCAGCGTTATTGTCCGGCCGCAGTTTACGAGGTGGTCCAGGAAGGCAACGAGCCGCCGAAGTTCCAGATCAACGCGCAGAACTGCGTGCACTGCAAAACTTGCGATATCAAGGATCCCAGTCAGAACATCAATTGGGTTTGCCCTGAGGGCGGCGGCGGGCCGAATTATTCAGGCATGTGACCGGTGCATCTCTAAGCGGCTAGGTTAGGCTGCTAACCGCCGGTAAGCGCAGCGGAAAAGCGGACGGGCGATTTTCCAGCCGATGGACATAAAATTGCGGTAACAGTTGTTATTGTCTGGTGGCCAAGGTAGCGGCTTGTGCGCTACTGTCGGCCTTCATGAAGGATTTATATCCTGGGTCTGGTGTCATCTGACAGGACATATTTGATGCACGCTATCGCTGCCCGTCACACGCTCCGCGTTTCCGCAATAGCTCTCGGGATTTGCTTGGCATTTTCCGCCGGTCAGCGAGGGGTGTGGGCCGAGACGGCAGGCGATGATCAGCGCCCCGCTAATCAGGTCGTGCGAACGCATTCGCTGGTTGGCAGCTATCTGGCCGGCCGTTTGGCGAAGAAGTTGAACGACCAGGAAAGCGCCGCGATCTTTTATCGAAATGCGCTGGCGCGCGATCCCGGCAATGGCGTCCTTTTGGAGCAGGCCCTGTTGCTCGAACTTTCGAGCGGCCGCTATGAGCCGGCGATTGAACTCTCCGAAAAGCTCGTTGCGATTGAGCCCTCACACCGCATCGGTCATCTGCTGCTTGGGTTGGAATCGTTCAAGAAGAAGTCGTTCCCGGAAGCTGAGAAGCACTTCAACGCGGCGGCTACCAACCCACTTGGTCAGCTGACGGCCGCGATCGCGAGCGGATGGGTGAAGGTTGCCGAAGGGGATGTTCGCGGGGCGACGCGCCTGGCTGATGCCGCCCGGCAGGCTGACTGGGCGAAGAACTACGTTCGCTTCCAACGGGCCTTGATGACGGAGATTGGCGGCAAGTTAAATGAGGCGCTGTCGGCCTATCGTGGTGTGTTCGCGCAGGATAGCAAGGCTTTGCGCCCGACGATGGCGTATGTGGTTCATGTTGCCCGTTCCGGGAACATAGCCAAGGCACGCTCGATCATGGCCGAGTACCTTTCCAAGGTGAAAGGTGATCCGCATCCGATGGCAATTGAACTCAACGACCGGCTGAAGAAGTCGGGTTCGGAGTTTGAGCTGCTGGTCAAGACGCCCGCCGAAGGATTGGCGGAGGTCTTCTACGGTTTGGGCGAAGCACTGGCGAGCGAAGGCGGCGTGGCGCTCGGTGTTGCGTACTTACAGATGGCGCTGTTCGTGAAGCCTGATCACCAGCTGGCGCTCGTCGCGCTGGCGGGGGCGGAGGAATCGAAGAAGCGCTATGAAGCGGCGATAGACACCTACGACCGCATTCCGGCAACGAGCCCTCTGGCTCAGGCCGTCGGCATCCGCAAGGCGTTCAATCTCAATTCGCTCGATAAGGTCGACGAGGCGCGCACGACGCTATTGGCTCTGTTGGAAGCCAAGATGGAAAACGGCGACGAGCCGGAGACCACACCGATGCCTATGCCTGCTTCCGCGCCCGAGGCTCAGGCCGATGGTGACGCCAGCGGGCTTGAGGAAGTTGACGATGCGGATTTGACGAGCGTCGAAGTTCCTTCGCCCGAGGAGCCGTTGAAGCTTGGCGATAGCGACGACCGTGTGATGATGTTGCAAGAGGCGTTGGCGCAGCTTGGCTATGATGTCGGTGCACCGGACGGTGCATTTGGCGAGCGCACACGCGACGCTGTGCTCCAGTTCCAGCGTAACAAGCAACTGCAGGCCGATGGTTTGGTTGGGCCAGAGACCTTCGGAATGATCCTTGGTATCGAGCCGGAGACTGGCGAGCAGTTCGCGGAGGCCGGGCCAGCGGTGGAAGAGCCGGTGGTGGAACAGGCCACGCCGAAAATTTCCCGGAACGACGCGCTCAAACTGCAGGTGTTGGATGCGTTAGGCAGCATCATGCGGGCGCGCAAGCACTATAAGGAAGCGGCCGGATATTACGATCAGGCGATCGCTATGATTCCGCAGCCGCCGACGAGGCGGCATTGGGCCTATTTCTATGCGCGCGGCACGTGTCACGAGCGGTTGAAAGATTGGCCGGCAGCGGAAAAGGACCTCAAGCAGGCGTTGGCGCTTGTGCCTGAACAACCGCTTGTCTTGAATTACCTTGGCTATTCCTGGATCGATCAAGGCATCAACCTCGCAGAAGGCATGGAGTTGATCGAGAAGGCCGTGGCGTTGAAGCCGGATGACGGCTACATCGTCGATAGTCTTGGCTGGGCGCACTTCAAGCAGGGCAACTTCACGGACGCGGTGAACTATTTGGAGCGCGCTGTTGAGCTAAAGCCAGCTGACCCGGTTTTAAACGATCACCTTGGTGATGCTCTCTGGCGGGTCGGGCGCGAGCGCGAAGCGCGGTTCCAATGGGATCAGTCTTTGTCGCTCAAGCCAGAGCCGGAAGATGCCGCCAACACGCGCAAGAAGATCAAGCATGGTCTGTCTGCTCTGCCGCCGCGGGCAGAGGAGGTTCCCAAGACGTCGCAAAAGACGTCTGAGCGATCCCGGCGCAGCGAAGCCGATACGGGCGGCCCTCAGTCGCGCCGCGTTCAGTAAGCGCTTGCCAAGGCCTGTCGCGTGATTGTTCGGGAACTCGCGCGGGCCAAGGTTAACCTGACATTGCAGGTATTAGGCCGGCGTAGCGATGGCTTTCATGCGTTGGCCAGCCTCGTAGCTTTTGCAGACTTTGGTGATGAGATCACGCTGGACACCTCTGTCCTAGGAATGGACGTTGAGGTGACCGGTCCGTTTGCGGCCAAGCTCGCGAATGAGTTTTTGATTGATCGCACGTTACGGCTCGTCGCTCAGCACCATCCCAACTTCACTCTCGGCAAGGTCACGTTGAACAAAAGGCTTCCGATCGCGGCCGGTGTGGGCGGTGGATCGGCCGATGCAGCAGCGGTGTTGCGCGCGGTGCGAGCGGCCAACGGCGCAGCGGCCGAAGCGGCTGATTGGAATGGGCTGGCCGCGCAGCTGGGCTCGGATGTTCCGGTTTGTTTTGCCAATCGGTGGGCGTTCATGACGGGGACCGGTGATCGTGTCACGGTTCTAGAGCCGCCGGATGGCAGGATCGAAGCCGTCCTTGTCAATCCGCTCGTGGATGTGCCTGATGACAAGACGGCGCAAGTTTTTCGAGCGTTGGATGCCGCCCCCGTCGCCGACGAGACGTTGGCGCCTCCGGTGTTGCGTGACAAGGCGGGCGTGCTCTCGGCCATCGCTGAGATTGGGAATGCTTTGCAAGTTGCGGCCAGTTTAGTCGTGCCAGCGTCCGCCACAGTATTGAGTGTTTTGCGGGAGATTGAAGGGTGTCAGATCGCTAGCCTGTCGGGGGCGGGGCCGACGTGTTTTGGCATCTTTGAGAATGCCCAGGCCGCGGCGGCTCAGCTACAAACTTCGCAGCCGTCTTGGTGGGTGCAAGCGGTAACGCTGGGGTAGCGGTGACCGTGTTTAGTGAGCGCGGGCTATGCAGAATTCAATCACTTGCTGCATGGCGTGCTTTTCCGCGCTATCGGGGAATATGGCCAAGGCATCACGAGAGATCGCCCCGTAGGAGCGGGCGCGTTCCAGTGTGGCTTCAATGGCTTTGTGTTTGCGCATCAGCGAGACAGCGTGATCGAGATCTCCGTCTTCGATCTGGCCTTCGGCGACCGTGCGCTGCCAGAAAGCACGTTCTTTCTCGTCGCCTCGGCGGAACGAAAGGATAACGGGCAGCGTAATTTTACCTTCGCGGAAATCATCGCCAATGGTCTTGCCCAAGTGGGCGCTTTCGCCAGAATAATCGAGCGCGTCGTCGACAAGCTGGAAGGCTAGGCCCAGATTGCGGCCGTAGGACCGCAGCGCTGCAAGTTCTGCAGCTGGGCGATTGATGATGGCGCCGCCGACTTCGGCTGCGGCCAAGAATAGCGCGGCGGTCTTGGCGTTGATGATGGCCAAGTATTCGTCTTCCGTTGTCGCGGTGTTTTGGGCGGCCGCAAGCTGCATGACTTCGCCTTCGGCGATAACCGCCGCCGCGTTCGACAAAATTTTCAGGACTGGAAGCGAGCCGACTTCCACGAGCATGCGGAAGGCTTGGCCCAGCAGGAAGTCTCCGACGAGGACGCTGGCCTGGTTGCCCCAGATCAGACGCGCCGTTTTCTTGCCACGGCGGGTGGCGCTGTCGTCGACGACGTCGTCATGCAACAGCGTTGCGCCGTGTATAAGCTCCACCGCCGCCGCGAGCTTCACGTGGTCGGTTGCCTCGTAGCCGCACATGCGCGCAGCAGCGATGGTCAGCATGGGGCGCAGGCGCTTTCCGCCGGAATCGATCAGGTGGGCGAGTTCCGGGATCGTATCAACGTCTGAAATCGCCTTATCAAGGATAATGCGATTGATCGCTTCCATATCCTCCTGAACGAGATCTAGAAGCGGTTTTAGGCTTTCCGGCGTTGACCGTGCTTCGCCGAGTGAGACGACTACACCCAAGGGCATTCCTTTTTCGTTCTTGGCCAACCGGCATTGAGGCCGTTGGCGGGGCGGCAGAGCTGGGATAGCGTCTGGCGCGGGCCAAATTTTGGCTTTCTTTGCCGCACGAGACTAGAGTTTTGTCAATGGGATGGCTGCATGCGTGACGTGTTGATGGCGCAGGATAACGTTCTCATTAGTTTCGTGGAGGCCTTACTGACCGACGCGGGGATCGAATTCGCCATTTTGGACAGGAATTTGCACTCTATGCATCTGGCGCCGGGTTGGGCTCCGCAGCGCGTGATGGTCAAGGACGATCAGTGGGCGCAGGCTCGGCGAATCCTGCTGGACGCTGATCTTGGTGCCTATCTGACAAAGGAAAGCTGATGCCGGACTGCGTCGATATTCCGGAGACGTCCGACGACGTTTTTCTTGGCGGGGCCCTCCATGTTCTGCAGCCAAAGTCTGGCTACCGGGCGGGCATCGATGCAGTGTTGCTAGCTGCTGCTGCCCAGCACGGTGGCGGGCTGATTGCCGATCTCGGAGCCGGTGTAGGTGTTGCTGGGTTGAGCGTTGCGTCACGGTTGCAAGACGCGCATGTGCGAATGATTGAACGGCAAGCGGGCCTGGTGGACTTGGCTCTCGCCAATATTGAACGCAACGGCATGACAAACCGGGTCCGCGCGGTTCATTCGGACCTGACCGGAAAGGCCGCTGAATTACGTGATGAGTTTCCCGACGACAGTTTTCAAACGGTGCTTGCGAACCCGCCGTTTTTCACGAACGGTCGCGGCACATCCTCCAACGTCGCGTTGAAGGCGGCTGCGCACGAGATGCCGGAGAGTGATCTAGAACTATGGGTCCGCTTTGCCGCGCGCATTGCCGAACCGGGTGGCCACTTTCTCATTATCCATCGAGCGGAGGCGGCAGGGCAGATCCTGGCTGCCATGGGGCGCAGATTTGGATCGATCAAGCTCGTTCCGATTTATGCGCGCGCTGGTGAACCGGCAATTCGTGTGCTGATGCGTGGAATCAAGGGCAGCCGCGGGCCGCTGGAGATTTGCAAGCCGCTGATTTTGCATGGGGCCGAGAGCGGATTTCTGCCGGAGGTGAGCGCCATCTTGCGGCATGGAGCACCGCTTGCCATTTAGCCTATGTTGTCTAACTGACGCGGCCTGATACAGTCCGTCTCATCCAAAGAAACTAGCGGAGATATTTGATGTGGCCTTTTAAATCCGGTCCTGTCGTGCCGGTGCTTCGGCTTTCTGGAACCATCGGCATGGTAACGCCGCTGCGGCCGGGATTGTCCATCGCCAGCCTTGCAGGTCCGATCGAAAAAGCATTCGCCATGTCAAAGGCCGGCGCAGTTGCAGTCACGATCAATTCTCCCGGCGGTTCGCCGGTGCAGTCTAGCCTCATCTTGAAACGCTTGCGGCAGCTGGCTGACGAGAAGAAGAAAAAGATCTACGTTTTTTGCGAGGATGTGGCCGCGTCTGGCGGCTATTATATCGCCTTAGCTGGTGATCAGATTTTCGCTGATGCGTCATCAATCGTTGGATCGATTGGTGTCATTACGTCGAGCTTTGGCTTTGACCGTGCGATAGAGCGCCTTGGTATCGATCGGCGCGTTTATACGGCCGGTGAGCACAAGGGCACGCTTGATCTCTTTCAGCCTGAAAACCCTGACGACGTGGCCCGATTGAAGGCGTTACAAAAGGATGTCCATGACGTCTTCATCGGCGTGGTGAAAGAGCGCCGCGCGGGCCGTTTGAAGGGCATGGATAGCGAGTTGTTCTCCGGTGCCTTCTGGTCTGCCCGCCAAGCAATGGACTATGGACTGATTGACGGTGTCTCGGATGTTCGCAGCAAGATGCGGGAACTTTATGGGCCCGAAGTGCGGTTGAAGCTCGTGCCGCTTGATCGCGGCGGACTGTTTAGCCGGTTGCGCAAGGTGCCCGGTTTCAGCATGGCTGCTGATGGGCCTGGGCGCCTTGAAATCGCCGATGACCTGGTGTCGACTGTCGAAACGCGCGCATTATGGTCACGCTACGGGCTTTGAGGAAGGACGTCTGGAGATGCCGCACGTCGTCGGAGCGATGCTATTCACCGCAGGGCTTTATGCCGGAATGGTTTGGCTCACGCGCGTGATGGCACGTCAGGCTGAAGAGGCAGCGCGCTTTGCCGAAGAGATGCAGCGCAAGGCCTCAACAACCAGCGCGCCCAAGGATTTGGGCACGCTGGAGTTTGATGCGGCCGAGCAGGTTTACAAACCGAGCCAGCCCGGCCGGAGCACGCCTTAGTCTTTCACCTCGAACGTGACTTTGCAGGTGACCCGGTAGGTGTTCAGCTTACCCTTGGAGTCGACGGTCGCTGAGAAGTCCTGCACCCAGACCGACCTGATGTGCTTGACGCTCTTGTCGGCGCGGTCGATGCACTTTTGAGCGGCGTCTTCCCAGCTCTTGTCCGACTCTCCCATCAACTCAATGACTTTAAGAACAGCTGACATCGTTAATTCTCCTTTTTTGTTGGGGGGTTGGGGAAAGCAGAGGGTACGCCGCTTTAGCCCGGAGATGAACCCCGCGATATTGGAAAAGTGTCTGTTCAAGCGCGTGACATGACACCGCGAATGCGTATAGTGCCCGCGCATCTCAAGCAGGATTCCACCACTATTCATGGCTAAGACGGAACATACGCAGCCAGCGCCCGCGCTGCAGCCGCGCAAGGCATTTCAGGACTTGATCTTGACGCTGCAACAATTCTGGGGCGCACAAGGGTGCGTTGTTTTGCAGCCATACGACATGGAAGTTGGCGCTGGCACGTTTCATCCCGCGACGACGCTGCGTGCGCTCGGGCCGAAGCCATGGAACGCAGCTTATGTTCAGCCGTCGCGCCGTCCGAAAGATGGGCGTTATGGCGAGAACCCGAACCGGCTCCAGCACTACTATCAGTTCCAGGTGATCATGAAGCCGTCACCGCCGAATATTCAGGAGCTGTATTTGCAAAGCCTGGATGCGATCGGCATCGACACGACGATCAACGATATCCGCTTTGTCGAAGACGACTGGGAGAGCCCGACGCTCGGTGCCTGGGGGCTGGGCTGGGAAGTCTGGTGCAACGGAATGGAAGTGTCGCAGTTTACCTATTTCCAACAGGTGGGCGGGTTCGACTGCAAACCGTCATCGGGCGAGATTACGTACGGGCTGGAGCGTTTGGCCATGTACGTGCAGGACGTTGATCGGGTCTACGATCTCAACTTCAACGGCCGTGAGGATGAGCGGAAGCTGACTTACGGCGATGTGTTCCTGCAGGCCGAGCAGGAATATTCCCGCTTCAACTTTGAGCATGCCGACACGAGCATTCTGTTGCAGCACTTCAAGGATGCTGAGACAGAGTGCCAGGCGCTGCTGGAGAAGGGCAGGGATGGAGATGATCATCGCATGGCGTTGCCGGCGTATGACCAATGCATCAAGGCTTCGCATGTTTTCAACCTTCTGGATGCGCGTGGTGTGATCTCCGTGACTGAACGGCAGAGCTACATTCTACGCGTGCGTGATTTGGCTAAGGCGTGCTGCAGCGCATGGCTGCAAACCGAGGGAGGACGATGATGGATCAAGGCCTCATTGCTGGCATTCTTGTTTTAGGCCTTCCGCTGCTTTTGATCGGGTTGGTCTTGTTTCGCCGTTATATTCCCGTGCTGTTGTTCTATGTCGTGCTGCTTGCTGTCGGGCTCGGGTATCTCATTTCCACGGGGGCGCTTGCCGATGTGGGCCACTTTGCCTTGAGCACCCTTGGTCTTGCATCCGACGGCGCGATGGCGCCTCCACCTCCACCAGAGCCAGCGGCTGCGCCTTAAGGCGCCGCTCAATTCATTATCGAGACGTTATCCATGGCTGAACTGCTGCTTGAATTGTTTTCCGAGGAGATCCCCGCGCGGATGCAGGGAACTGCCGCGGAAGATTTGCGCCGTTTGATCGTGGATGCGTTGGCAGGCGAAGGCCTTGAGGTTGGGGAGTCCCGCTGCTTTTCGACGCCCCGGCGTTTGACCGTTGTGATCGATGACGTTCCCGCGCGCTCGCCGGATGTTGCGCAGGAGCGCAAGGGCCCGAAAGTCGGCGCGCCGGAGAAAGCGATCAACGGCTTCTTGAAGGCAGCGGGTCTTGCTTCTGTTGAGGAGGCCGAGGTCGTCAAGGACGAGAAGAAGGGCGACTACTATCTGGCCCGTTCCACCAAGGCCGGGCGTAATGCCGCGGAGATCATCGCAGATGCGGTTCCGGCTGTCTTGGGCAAGTTCCCTTGGCCGAAATCGATGCGCTGGGGTGATGGCACGGAGCATTGGGTGCGGCCGTTGCACGGCATAATCTGCCTGCTGGACGGCAAGGTCGTCGAGCTGGAATGGGCCGGTGTGAAGAGCGGCGCGCAGACGGCAGGGCACCGTTTCCATGGCAAGGGTGCCTTCAAGGTGACCAGCTTTGAGGATTACCGGGCGAAGCTGGAAAAGAACAAGGTTCTGCTCGATCCGGCGGTTCGGGCGGATACGATCGCCGAACAGTCCATTGCGCTGGCGGAGAAGGCCGGGCTGTCGCTTGTTGAAGACGAAGCGCTGACGGCGGAGAATGCAGGCCTTACGGAATGGCCTGTCGTTTTGATGGGCACGTTTGAAGAGTCATTCCTGGACGTTCCGGCGGAATGTCTGATCACCTCAATGAAGACGCATCAGAAATGCTTCTCGCTGACGGATCCGGAAACCGGGGCTCTCGCGAACAAGTTCTTGGCGGTGTCGAACCTGATTGCGGCGGACGGTGGCGCGGCCATCGTAGCGGGCAACGAGAAGGTTATTCGTGCGCGCTTGTCGGACGCGAAGTTTTTCTGGGAACAGGACCTGAAGCGCAAGCTCGAGCCGATGCATTTCGAGCTGCAGTCTATCACGTTCCACGAAAAGCTAGGCACGCAGTGGGACCGGATGGAGCGCATCCGTGAATTGGCGGGGCACATCGCTGGGGCAGTGGATGCTGAACCTGATCTTGCCCGGCGTGCGGCTGAGCTTTGCAAGGCTGACCTTGTCTCCGGGATGGTCGGTGAGTTTCCAGAGCTGCAAGGCTTGATGGGCCGCTACTACGCTGAAGCAGAAGGCATGAACGCGAAGATCGCGTTAGCGATCGAAGAGCACTACAAGCCGAAAGGTCCGCGTGATGTCGTGCCGGTGGAGCCGGTATCGGTAGCCGTTGCGCTGGCCGATAAGCTCGACACGCTCGTTGGCTTCTGGGCTATCGGAGAGAAGCCGACAGGGTCGGGCGATCCCTATCAGCTACGGCGCGCGGCGCTGGGTGTGATCCGCATCGTTCTGGAGAACGATCTGCGGTTGCCTTTGGTAAGTTTGTGCAATGCAAATCTGACTGAGCTGCGGTCGCAGATCGAACGAGGACGACTTGAAGCTGCGAAGACATCAAGCGGAGATACTCTTGTCGCGACTGGTCGTGTCGGAGAAGATACGCATACAAGCACCGATCTCCTTTCCTTTTTCGCTGACCGTCTGAAGGTCTACCTTCGCGATCAGGGTGCGCGGCACGATTTGATCGATGCGGTGTTTTCTCTGGGTGGGCAGGACGACATCGCGTTGATTGTGAAGCGCGTCGAGGCTTTGACTGAGTTCCTCGACACCGATGATGGCGCCAACCTGTTGGCTGGCGTGAAGCGCGCGTCGAACATTCTCGCGATCGAAGAGAAAAAAGATAAGACGCAGTATTCCGGCGAGCCGGACGGTGCACTGCTGAAGGAGCCGGCCGAGCGTGCGCTGGATGCGGCGATCGCAAAGGTGAAGTTCGATACCAAGGCCGCCATCGATGTTGAGAATTTTTCCGGCGCTATGCGTGCGCTGTCTGAGCTGCGGGCGCCTGTTGACGCGTTCTTCGACAGAGTCATCGTGAATGCGGACGACAAGGCGTTGCGGGAAAACCGGCTCAAGATGCTGTCGGAAATCCGCGCTGCAACCCAGGCCGTGGCGGACTTCTCTAAGATAGCCGGGTAGGCCGTCTACTTGGCGGTGAAGCTCGCCTGGACGACTTTGCCATCGCCCAGCGGCTTGTCGTTGTCCTCGTCGAACATCTGGTTCTTCTTCGTGTCAGCGTGCAGGACAGCCGTGAGCTTTTGACCAGGATCCACGCCTTCTTCCAGTTTGATCGACACGTTGCTCACTGATCCGGAGTTTACAAACGCGTAGCCGATCGGTGTGCCTGGGCCTTCTGCTTTCGACGGCTTGGGTGCGTGAATGACGACAAATCCGTCAACGGGTGTCGTCACCTGCCTGACTTTGACGATGTTGCCGCTTTCGATTTTTTGATCGCTCACCGCAATTTTCGCTTCGTCCGCGGTGGCCGTCGTTGCGATCAAGCCAAATGCGGCTGGTACCAATGTTTTTAGAAGTTTCATCATGCGCGATGCTACCTCTCCAAATGCATAGCTGTGCGTTGCCGGTGCGCACACTGGCGATAACGCTGTGAACGCGCTGCGAACGACGTGGTTCCGCGCGTTTGCGTTTCGAATTGATGGTTGGGAAATTTCTGCGAGGGAGCCGGCCGGTACGCACAGACAAACCCTCCAGCGTCTGGCACGGCCTCCCGCTAAGGCCGTCCGGTCAGCTCACCCCGCGACTACAAACTACACCGCCACTGGTTAATCGACTTTTGTCTTTTCGGCGGTGCTGTTGTGCAAGAAATATTTGTCATTCGACATTGACAGTCTGTATGCGCTTTAGGTGGCTTCTTCCGCCTGTTGTTCGTTGGCGGCATTCTCGTAATTTTCTGTTGCTTCGAGCCAAAGATCTTCGGCCGCGCCAAGCTCCTTCGCGAGTTGACCGCGTTTTTGTGCGAGTGCTTGGGCCTTTTCTGCGTTGTCGTAAAGTGATGGGTCAGCCAATGCCTGATCAAGCTTTGCAATCTCAGAGGAAATTTGCGTGAGCGTTTTTTCGGCTGCCTGAACAGATTTTTTTAGTGGCGCTAATTCTGCACGCCGCTCGGCCGCCATTTTGCGCTGGGCCGCGCGATCTTGGCGCGGGGTTGCGTCTTCGTTCGCGTTATCCGTGTCATTGCGGCGGCGGTTGGAGCGTTCAGCCAGCAGTTCGGTGCGGTAGCTGTCGATGTCGCCATCGTAAGACGAGACGGTGCCGTCGCGCACAATCCATAGGCGGTCGGCCGCGGCTTCGACGAGATGGCGGTCGTGGCTAATCAGGATGACGGCGCCGTCGAACTCCGTCAGGCCGTGAATGAGCGCTTCGCGGCTATCGATGTCCAAGTGGTTCGTTGGTTCGTCGAGGATCAAAAGGTGCGGTCCGTGAAACGCTGTCAGCGCGAGCAAGAGGCGCGCCTTTTCGCCGCCGGAGAGTTTTTCGCACTTGGTGTCGGCCTTGTTCGCGCCGAAGCCGAAGGTGCCGAGCCGCGTGCGCTTTTGCGCTTCGGTTGCGTCCGGCAACAAGGCGGCGATGTGATCGTATGGCGTGGCCAGCGGGTTTAGCTCGTCAAGCTGGTGCTGGGCGAAGTATCCGGTTTCGACACGTCCTGCGCCAAAGACATCGCCGGACATGGGCTTGAGCTTGCCAGCGAGCAGTTTGGCGAAGGTGGATTTGCCGTTTCCGTTTTGGCCCAACAGAGCGATGCGGTCGTCTTGATCGATGCGCAGATTGAGGCGCGACAGAATTGGTCTATCCGCTTCATAGCCGACGGCTGCGTTCTCTAGTCGAAGCAGCGGGCTGGCGAGCAGTTTCTCCGGTTGTGGAAATGAGAACGGCGTGACTCGCTCTTCCAGTTGCGCGGCGATGGGCTGCATCTTTGCCAGCGCTTTGACGCGGCTTTGTGCTTGCTTGGCCTTGGTCGCCTTGGCCTTAAAGCGGTCGATGAAGGCTTGAATGCGCCTGCGTTCGTCGTCCTGCTTCTTGATCAGCTTCAACTCAAGCCGTTGTTGTTCGCGGCGTGTTTCCTCGAACGTGTCGTAGCCGCCCGTATAGAGGTTCAGCTTTCCGTTTTCTAAATGGAGGATGGCGCCGGCGGTTCTGTTCAATAGATCGCGATCATGGCTCACGATCAGCACGGTATGGGGGTAAGCCTTTAGGTAAGACTCCAGCCAGAGCGTACCTTCCAGGTCGAGATAGTTGGTTGGTTCGTCCAGTAGCAGAAGTTCAGGCTGAAGGAACAGGACAGCGGCCAAGGCAACGCGCATACGCCAGCCGCCGGAGAATTCGCGGCATGGGCGTTGTTGGGCCTGTTCGTCGAAGCCGAGGCCGTTGAGAATTTGGGCCGCGCGCGAGGGCGCTGCGTGCGCATCGATGTCGGTCAGGCGGATTTGTATCTCTGCAATACGCTCCGGCTTGGTGGCCGTCTCGGCTTCGGCCAAGAGGCTGGCGCGCTCGGTGTCGGCAGCGAGCACCCAGTCAATCAGGCTTTCCGGCCCGCCCGGTGCTTCCTGCGCAACATGGCCAATCCGCGTCGATCGAGGCACGGTGATGCTGCCGGCGTCTGGCTGATATTCGCCGGTGATGATTTTCAGCAGCGTGCTTTTGCCTGCTCCGTTGCGCCCAACCAAGCCAACGTTGTGGCCGGCCGGAATGCCGGCGGTGGCGCCATCAAATATCGGTTTGCCTTCGATGCGGAAGGAAAGGTCGTTGATGTGCAGCATGGGTGAGGCAGTTCGGTTGCCGTGTGCGCGCTGCGCTAGCCCGCCATGACGTGGCGAAGTGTTTCGACGAGGAGACGATCTTGCGCGCCTTGATCCTTGATAGCGAGGAGGGCGGTAAACAAGTCTTGCACCATTTGGCATACGCGCTCTGGCGGAGCTTTGGAGAACTCTTTGGGGTCGAAGAACAGCTTCACGTCCGCGTCCGTCCAGCCGACGTTATTCAGCTCTGCTGTCAGAGCCTGGATATCCGTCGCGACCTTGGTTTCGCGTTGGACTGGAGACTTTTTGCCTTCGGCTACCGCTTCAAATATAGAGCGGATCTGTTTTTGAACAGGCGACGTTGCGTTCATCTTCCGCATGATCTCGACAATCGGATCACTTGTCTCGCCGTGAGAGATGAACTGGTAGCAGGCGTTGATGTCATTTTCCTTGAAGTGCACGAGCGTGTCGCGGAACGTCAGCGCGACGGACTTTAGGACAGGGGTCGGGGCTTGCAGGGCCACATCGCTGTTGGAGCGGCGGAACTTCACCAATTCCGAAACCAGGTGTTTGGTGATTTCGGTGTCTGTCTTTTCTTCCTGAGTGAGTTTGGCGACCTCTGCGATCTGCCCGCTGTACCACTCTGGGAATTTCTCCTTGGCAAAGGACCAAGGTTGAGTGTGCTGAAGTTTATCGTCTACGGACTCGGGCGTCTCGATGCTACCAGTTGTGAAGCCGCCGGACGACCCGGACGACATGTTGGCAGCCATGGACATAATGGCATCGCGGTTCAGGAAGCTGAGGTAGCCGCCGACACCGAGTGCGATGAGCACGATGGCGGCGATTGCCATGCGGCGTCCGCTGCCGCTCTTGTAAGGCTCGTCGTAGCCTTCTTCCTCGTCTCCATCGTACTGATGATGCGACAGGTTCGTGCCGAATGATGGCTCGTGAGACTGAGCGGGTTCGTAGGAGTGTTGCTGGCCAAAGCCCTGGTCGAGCGAGGGCTGTACCGGTGTGGGAGCAGGTGCAGGTGCAGGTGCTGCCGGCTGCTGTTGCTGGGGGAAGACCGCAAGCGCGGGGCGCCAATCGGAAAAGCCCTGGCGCCAAATGAGATCCGTGGGCCGAAGGTAAGAAAGCTCGACCAGCTTTTTCATCTCAGCATCGGACAGCGGGCCGTGCTGGTTGCCGTCTCGTGCGATGTACCATTGCGCGTCAGATTGCGTCGTCATGCCTACTCATACCAACGATGGCCAATGCGCTGAACATGGCGCGTCAGAAAATTACCCGGTCGCCGGGCGCGGAGAGGCATCGCTACCGCCATAGCTGCTTGGCTTGCCACAAATTTTTCCCACGCGTCCAAATAACCGATACTTCCATACGGCAAGGTGGTCCACACCACAACCGTCAGAGCGTCGCGCGTATACGCAACAATGCGCTGTTAAAACTATAAAATCCCGGCTTTTGAAGGGCAGCGCGGGATAATCTTCCAGGAGGACCTCTCAGCCTTGGCGCACGCCCTTGCTGTGCGCGAAGCCCACGGCTATAAGCGCCGCAAACTTCAGCAACAATCTAGGACATGAGACCAACCGATGGCTATCGAACGTACATTCTCAATCATTAAGCCGGATGCCACCAAGCGCAATCTTACCGGCGCCATTAATAGTGTAATTGAAGAAGCCGGCCTTCGGATCGTGGGCCAAAAGCGCGTGCGGTGGAGCACGGATCAGGCCAAGAAATTCTATGAAGAGCATGCCGAGCGGCCGTTTTATGGTGAACTCGTCGAGTTCATGACGTCAGAGCCGATTGTGCTCCAGGTCTTGGAAGGCGAGGGTGCGATTGCAAAATATCGTGAAGTCATGGGCGCGACTGATCCGGCCGAGGCCAAGGATGGCACGATCCGCAAGCGCTTTGCCTTGTCGAAGGGTGAAAACTCAACGCACGGTTCGGATAGCCCCGCATCCGCCGAGCGCGAAATCAATCTGAACTTCAAGCCGGAAGAGATCGTCGGTTAACACGCCTCAGGCTCTTCTCAAGATAACAACAACGGAGCGCGCCATGATCACGAATGACTGGGTTGTGACCATGGCGCGTTACAACACCTGGCAGAATCGTTCGGTCTTCGGATTGGCATCCAGTTTGAGTGATGACCAGCGCCGCGAGGATCTTGGAGCGTTCTTCAAATCTATCCACGCTACGCTGAACCACATTTTGTGGGCAGACCAGATGTGGTTGTTCCGGTTCAGCGTCTGCCCGGCCCCTGCCGATAAAACGCTGGCCGGTTCAACGAAGCTTTTTGAAAATTGGGAAGATCTTTGCGCAGAGCGAGATCGCTTTGATGGCGTGCTGCGCGGTTGGGCGGATACCTTTGATCCGGCGTGGGCCCAGGGTGATATGACTTGGGTGTCTGGTGGGACGGGCCAGGAGGTGACCCGTTCGCGTGGACTGCTCGTGGCGCACATGTTCAATCATCAGACGCACCATCGAGGGCAGGTCAATTGCATGTTGACCCGCCTCGGACTGAACCCTGGCGTTACGGATATGCCGTTTATTCCAAATTGAGCAGCCAGCATGGGGCTGCTGCTAGTCTGGTGATCAGCTCAATTCGCGGATCTTGAAGTGCAAGCCACCCTTTGGTGTCAACGTCACCGTGCCGTTGATGCCTGGCGGTTCGTTTCCGACGTACTCGGGACGGAAGCGGCGAAGCAAGATCGACAGGGCCAGCGTATTCTCAACCTGGCTCATCGCTCCACCGATACAGGACCGCTTGCCCCCGCCAAATGGCAGGTAGGTGTATGGCTTGCGCTTGCGTGCGGCGTCACCCATGAAGCGTTCTGGGCGAAATTCTTCTGGCTCATCCCAATACTTCGGGCTGTGGTGCATGCCGTAGGCGAACAGCATCACGCGATCACCGGGACGGATTTCCTTACCGCCGATTTCTTCAGTCTTGGTGGCCACGCGAATGAAGCCCCAGATCGGCGGATAAAGCCGCATTGTTTCCTGAATGACGGCGCGCGTGTAGGCCAGCGCTGAATAGTCCGCCGCGGTTGGTTCGCGATCGCCGTAGACGGCTTCGCCTTCCTTGCGGATGCGGTCGGCTGTTTCTGGATGGCGCGACGCCAGGTACAGCGACCAGGCTAGCGTGAGGGCTGTCGTTTCCGTGCCGGCCCAGAGGTATTGCTTAAGCTCGTCGATCGCCTGTGCCTGATCGAATTCAGGCACGGTCGGGTCCTCGGCGGCTTCCTGGATCATCTTCAGCAACGTGCGCTCGCGCTCTTCACGCGGGTCGGCGCCGATGACGGCTGGTGGTACGCTGGCCCAGACCTCCATAGCCTTGGCGGCGCCTTCTTCTGTCATCTCGAATTCTTCGCCGGACGTCTTTTTGAGGCGGATCGACTTGTGGTTCATCACGTCGGTGTAGGTCTTCACGCATTTGAAGACGACGTGCGGATTGAAGGGCATGTCGCGATCGAACAGCGCCTTGCAGATCATGTCGGCTGCCAGCGTCCAGGTCTGTTCGACCATTTCGACTGTTTCGCCAGTGCGCGCCAGTTCAGCCCACGTGTCCATCTTGGTTTGAATAGCCGCGAGGAAGTAGGGGATGTATTCGGCAAACATGTCCGGATGGAAGGCCGGCTGTTGCGGCATCCGGATCTTTTGCCAAAGCGCTCCGTCATTGGTGATCATCGATTTGCCGAAGATTGGCTTCAGCCCGTCGAAATATTTCACATAGCTGTCGTTCTTGTTGACCAGCACATGCTTGATCATCTCAGGGTCAGACAGCATGACGATACGTTGATTGGCCATGTTGACGGGAATGACCGGACCATAGCGGTCCGCCATCGCCATCAAGGTACGCATCGGGTTCTCCGGATCGCCTTTCAATAGCGCCGTGAGCTTAAACCATATGCTGCTTTCTTCGCCGAGCTGGTGCCCATGCGTTTCTTGTACAGTCATCATGCACCGTATCCAGACCAGCTGGCATGTCGCGAGCTGGCAAATCCCAAACGCTCCTGGGGCCCAATCTTTGGCAACCGATCCCTGGGCGAACTGTCACGAAGCGACGTCGACAGCCAGGGGTTCGCAGTTCCCCATGCAACTGACGTAAACGAATGCAGCCTCAGTACCACCGGCGAAGTAGCTGTGTCCATTGATCGGAAGCATACCGCTTCAATTTAGCGCGCGAGCCTTGTTGTTATGCCACGGTGATTTAGCGGTCTGAAGCGAGGCTTGGCGAGAACAGCGTTGCAGGCTGGTTAACGCTGTCGTGAACGCTAACTCTCTCACCCGAAACCGTAATTTTGCCTTCGGCATAGGCGGAGAGCATGGCCGGGTAGAGCTCGTGTTCAGCTTCCAGAATACGGGCTGCCAGCGTCTCGGGATCGTCCCCAGGCATGACCGGAACGACGGCCTGACCGAGAATCGGTCCGTCGTCCATTTCGGCGCGAACCACGTGCACGGTGCATCCAGCGACCGCTACGCCCGCGTTCAGTGCCCGCGCGTGCGTATCGAGGCCTTTGAAGGCCGGCAGCAGGGACGGGTGGATGTTCAGCATCTTGTCGCGCCAGCGCTCCACGAAAGCTTCCGTCATCAGGCGCATGAAGCCCGCACAGGCGACGAGGTCGACTTTCGAGGCTGTTAGCACGGTATGGAGCTGGCCCTCGAAATGGTCCCGGTTCTCGTAATGGGTGTGGTCCAGGCCCAAGCTTGGCAGGCCCTGCTCCTTGGCCCAAGCAAGGCCGGCAGCGTTTGGTCTGTTGGATATAACGACCACTGGCTCATAGGGGCAGTCCGGCCGGCGGGCGGCTTCGACCAGCGAGCGCATGTTGGAGCCGCGGCCCGAAATCAGGATGCCGACCCGTTTTTTGGCGTTGCTCATCGCGCTTCGTACTTGAGTTGGCCGGTGTAGGCCACGGCCCAGGTGTCGCCCTTGCCTTTGGCCGAACTGCGCTCGCCCTCAGGCGGACCGAGTTCGCCGATCTGTACGGGCAGTTCGCCAGCATCCTGGAGCGCAGCCATCACCGTGTTCGCCTTGCTGGCGGGCGCCACGATGATCATGCCGATGCCGCAGTTAAAGGTGCGCAGCATTTCGGCGTCGTCGAGATTGGCGCACTTCGCGAGCCAGCCGAAGACGGGTTGCGGAGAAATGGCGGATAGGTCGACTCGAGCGGCGACATCCGATGAGAGCACGCGTGGCAAGTTTTCCGATATGCCACCACCGGTGACGTGAGACAGGCCTTTGATGGCGCCGGATGTTGTGCCGCCTGTTGCCTTTAGGGCCGCGAGAATGGCGGCGACGTAGATGCGGGTGGGCGCTAGTAGGGCTTCGGACAAGGGCAGGTCTGGTTCGAACGGCGCCGGTGCCGGCCAGGCGAGCTTTTCGTTTTCAACGACGCGGCGCACGAGCGAGTAGCCGTTCGAGTGAACACCGGAGGACGGCAAGCCGATCAGCACGTCGCCTTCCTTCATATCCTCTTGTGGCAGGAGCGTACCGCGTTCGGCCGCGCCGACAGCAAAGCCGGCCAGATCGTAGTCCTTGCCGTGGTACATGCCTGGCATTTCGGCCGTTTCTCCGCCGATAAGGGCGCAGCCAGCCTCGCGGCAACCTGATGCGACGCCAGCAATAACCTTGCGGGCGGTTTCGACATCGAGATGGCCGACGGAAAAGTAGTCTAGAAAGAACAGCGGCTCGGCGCCTTGCACCACCAGATCGTTGACGCACATGGCCACCAGGTCGATGCCGATTGTCTCGTGATGGTCGGCTTCAATCGCGATCTTGAGCTTGGTGCCCACGCCATCGTTGGCGGCGACGAGGATGGGATCCTGGTAGCCAGCAGCTTTCAGGTCGAACAATCCGCCAAAACCGCCAAGCGACCCGTCAGCACCGGAGCGCTGTGTCGCCTTGACGAAGGGCTTAATCATTTCAACAAGTTTGTTTCCAGCATCGATATCAACGCCGGAATCGCGGTAGGTGATTGATGAGGACGGTTTGCCGCTGGGGTCTGCCATGCCAGTATCGCGAAAGCGTTCAAGACGGTTGGGCCAGAACATAGACCCAATTTCGCCTGATTGGTCGGAGGAGATGGGCTCTAACAGCTTGACCGTCCATGGGCAACCGCTGACCGGGGGTCAGCATGAATGGCGGCAGGGGAAAACAGTGCTGGGGAAGGCATTGAACAGGCGATCATTTCTTTGGGCAGCCGTTGTCGCGCTGATATGGGCGGGCCCAAACGGTTCGGCTTTCGCGGTGGGAAACGCGTTCAAGGTCGCGAATTATCCTGTCGATGCAACGGCTGAGAATGCAGTGGCCGCCAAGAAGAAGGCGATCGATGATGGGCAGCAGGCTGCCTTCCGGTCTCTGCTGAAGCGCCTTGTTCCGGTTTCCGCCTATGACAATTTGGAGCAGTTCAAGACTATGCCCGCCGGCAACTACGTCGACGGGCTGGCTATCCGCTCTGAGCAAAACTCGCGTACGCGCTATATCGCTAGCCTGGATTTCAGTTTTGAGCCGAATTCCGTGCGTCAGATGCTGCAGAGCCAAGGCATTCCCTTCGTGGACCGCCAGGCACAAGAGGTCTTGCTTGTGCCTGTCATTCGCCAACCGAGCGCCGATAAGGGGCCTGACGGCGCGGAGTTCGTCGCGGCGACCGGGGCGTGGGCTTCGATTTGGCCCGACCTGGACGTGAAGAATTCGCTGGCACCACTGCGAGTGGCTTCTCTGCTGCCGACCATGCATAGCGACACAGTGGCTTCGATGATGTCTGGTCAGGACGGGCAAGAACGTGTCTTGGAGACTGAGTACGGTACCGCACTTGTCGTGATGGCCGTGGCCGAAGTCGACAAAGCGGCGGGGAAAGTTCACGTGACGCTGGTTGGTCAAGATGGTGTCGGGCCAGTATCTTGGTCGCGCAGCTATCCGGTTGTTGATGGTGACTTCGCCTATGCTTTGGAGCTCGCCGCCGTCATTGGTCATGGTGTTATGGAAGGCCGTTGGAAAGCGGTGCAGAGCGGCCAGTTTGTTGCAGCAGGTGGCATGCCGGACGTGTTCCTTGATGTGCAGTTCCGCGACACATCCGAATGGAACGACATCCGCGGCAGGATCTTAAATCTCCCCACGGTTGACGATGTTCGTGTTGGGAACGTGTCGGCCTACAACGCGCAAGTGATGGTTAAGTATCCTGGCGGAGGGAGCGCTCTTGCTTGGGAGATGCAGCAGCAGGGCTTGCAAATGCAGCAGTCGGGCAATGGCTGGCTGCTGCGCCGGGGCTTCTAGCTCGGGACTATTGGGGCCGGCTTTGCATTTTTGACATTAATCCTTTCCCCTTGCGGTGACGTCATGCCAGCATTTGCGTGTTATCCAGTTGTGGAATGCGCTGCCCTGGCGCTTGGCTTCTAGACGTATGTGAATGCTGCCGTGTCGCCCCTAAACATTCCGAACTTGATCTCCTTGGGCCGGGTGATTTTGGTTCCGGTCGTCTTTTGGCTGTTGCTGACTGACCAGACGGAGATTGCATTTTTCTTGTTTGTCGCCGCCGGAATTTCCGATGCGGTTGATGGCTATCTGGCCAAGCGTTTTGGCTGGACGACCGAGCTTGGCGCCTACCTCGATCCCCTGGCGGACAAGCTTCTGATTGTCAGTGTGTTTTTGGCACTCGGGTTTAAGGGCGCTCTCCCTCTTTGGCTGGTGATCGCGGTCGTTTCGCGCGACTTCTTAATCGTGGCGGGTGTGGTGCTGTCATGGCTGTTGGACCGGCCAATGCGGATTGCTCCGTCTGCTGTTAGTAAAGTCAACACCTTGGCTCAGATTGTGCTGGCAGGTTTGGCACTCGCCGACGAAGGATTTGGGCTCGGGTTAGGCGCCTTGCGGGTTGTGATGATCTGGGTTGTGGGTGGTCTGACGATCGTGTCGTTGGCTTTGTATTTGCGGACTTGGCTGGAGCATATGACGAACTGATCCGCCGGCGCATTGGCCTGAACCCGTCCGGCTGTTACAAAGGTGGACGAGAAACAGTTCGCCGGGGGATCAAGGGGACATGCGCAGCGTTGAGCGGCAAATTTTATTCTGGCTAGCGCTGGCGATCTTGTTCGTCCTGGGTATTTGGCTGGTGAAAGACGTGCTGTTGCCGTTCGTGGCCGGCATTGTCTTGGCCTACTTCCTCAATCCGGTGGTGGACCGTCTGACGTCCATCGGGCTGCCGCGGGTGCTTGCTTCGGCCCTGATCGTGGCGGCGGGCGCGGTGGTCGTGGTTACGCTTCTGGTACTCATCGTTCCAGTGCTTTTCGCGCAAGCTCAGCAGCTTGCCTCAGCGCTTCCGGGAGAAATCCAACGCGTCAGCGGGATGGTAGAGGTCTGGATGCGCGAAAATCTGGGCGCAAACTTCGGCCGCTTTGACGAAGGCCTGGCGCGTGCAACGGAAGCTTTGACGGAGAACTGGGCCAGTCTTGCCGGGTGGGCAGCGTCGTCCTTGTGGGATCGATCGCTTGCGGTGTTCAACTTCTTCTCACTGCTGCTGGTGACGCCGCTGGTGGTGTTTTATCTGCTGGTTGATTGGCAAGCGATGCTGGCGAAAATTGACGGTTGGCTACCGCGTGAGCACGCTTCGGCCATTCGCACGCTGGCGTCAGACATCAATGGCGCGATCTCAGCTTTCATCCGTGGGCAAGGCACCGTCTGCATGATCCTTGCCGTGTATTACGCGGCGGGACTGACGGCCGTGGGGCTCGACTATGGGCTCATGATCGGTATTGCAACAGGACTGATGGCGTTCGTTCCATTCGTCGGCTGGGCGCTGGGCTTAATCACTGCTGTTACTTTGGGCGTGGTGCAGTTTTGGCCGGAGTATTTGCCCATCGTGGGCGTTGTCGCGGTCTATCTGGGCGGTCAAGCATTCGATGCTGGATTTCTATCCCCAAATATTGTCGGTTCAAAAATCGGCTTGCACCCTGTCTGGGTCATATTTGCTTTGTTTGTGTTCGCATACCTATTCGGGCTCGTTGGTATGCTTCTCGCGGTTCCCTTTGCGGCGGCGACCGGCGTTCTCGTCCGTTTTGCTCTGAAGGTTTATCTGCAAAGCTCGGTTTATACCGGTGATGGTGCGCAGATTGACCGGCCAGGCAATCCGGTAGCCTGATCAAAACGCGGTTTGACGACCTTGGATCGATTTCAATGAGCGCAGCTGAAGCAGAACAGCCGCCACAACTCGTCTTTGACCTGCCTCACCGGCCGGCGCGGGACATGGAAGACCTCCTGCTTAGCCAGTCGAATGCGGCGGCGGTTGAATTGATAGACCGGTGGCCGGATTGGCCGGCGCCCTCCGCTTTCGTTTGCGGGCCGCCGGACGCGGGTAAGACGCATCTTGCCCACGTGTGGGCGGCGCGTTCCGGAGCCGTTCAGATCAGTGCTGCTGAGCTCAACGACAGCGCAGTCGAGATGCTTTCATCGGCGGGTGCGCTCGTCGTGGAGGACGTGGACCGCCATCCGTTTGAGCAACGCGTGTTGTTTCATTTGCTGAACTTGGCGCGGGAAAAGAGCTTTGCCGTGTTGGTGACCTCGCGCAAGGCGCCGGGAGAGCTTGACTTTGAGTTGCCTGATTTACGCTCCCGGTTGCGTGCGCTTCCGCTAGCCGTCATCGAGCCGCCGGACGAGGGACTGCTGCGCGCTGTGCTCGTAAAACTGTTCTTTGACCGCCAGCTGGATGTGGAGCCGCACGTCATAAGATATCTGGCTGTGCGCATGGACCGCTCGATGCAGGCGGCGAACGCGCTGGTGGCGGAGATCGACCGGCTGGCGTTGGTTAAGAAGAAGCGGGTAAGCCGCCTGCTGGCGGCTGAAGCCTTAGAAAACCTTGGCCGCGCAAGTGAAATGACGTAGACCCTGTCATATCAGTGCGTTAGCTAGGTGACACTGTCTGGCGTGAAGAACTTGAGACCAAAAGGAACGCGTGATGACGACGACCAGGGCCGCCAGATCAGCCCGAGCCAGCAAGCAGGTGGCGGACAAGGGCGGCAAGGCTCCGACGGAAAACATGCAGCGGTATTACAATCGCGAGCTTTCCTGGCTGCAGTTCAATCGCCGCGTTCTGGAAGAGGCCGAGAACCGCAATCATCCGCTGCTTGAGCGCGTGCGGTTTTTATCAATTTCCGCGTCGAACCTTGACGAATTCTATATGGTCCGCGCCGCAGGCATTTACGGCCAGGTCGCGGCCGGTGTTACCACACAGAGTTTGGACGGCTCTACGCCCGCCGAACAGCTTGAGAAGATCAATGCTTTTGTTGCCGAACTTGTTCGCGACAAGCAGAGCTGCTGGAGCGGCCTCAAAAAAGAGATGGATGACGCGGGCATCCACATCGTAAAGCCGGAGCAGTTGACTGATGAAGAGCGCGCGTGGCTGCAGCAGCTCTTCATGACGCACATCTTTCCCATCCTAACGCCGATCGCGGTTGATCCCGCGCATCCGTTTCCCTTCATCTTGAACAAGGGGCTGACGGCTGTTGTTTGGATGTATCGCGAGAGCGATCAGAAATCGATGAGCGGGCTCATTCCGATACCGGGTCAGCTGGAGCGCTTCATCCGCATCCGTGTTGGCGCACAGTCCACCAATGACTTGCGTTTTATCCTGCTGG
The DNA here is from genome assembly GCA_041940525.1 of Hyphomicrobium sp. Lineage (GTDB taxonomy): Bacteria > Pseudomonadota > Alphaproteobacteria > Rhizobiales > Hyphomicrobiaceae > JAKAXS01. Next base: position 37,274 of record JBGTSB010000005.1, on the reverse strand, counting down.
AAGCGCTGATCGGAATGTTCATCGGCGAGCTATTTGCCGGGTTCGAGATCAAGAGCCAGGGTGCGTTCCGCGTTCTGCGCGACAGTGATATCGAGCTTCAGGAAGAAGCCGAAGACCTGGTCCGTTCCTTCGAAACGCAGCTGAAGCGCCGCCGTCGTGGTCACGTGATTAGACTGGAGCTGGACTCGCGCATGCCGGAGCAGCTGAGCCAGTTTGTTGTGAATGAACTGGAGGTTGGCGAGGAAAGCGTCTTCGTCAAAGATGGCCTGTTAGGGCTATCTGACATTTCGCAGCTGATTGTTTCGGACCGGCCGGATCTGTTGTTCAAGCCTTATCTGCCGCGCTTTCCCGAACGCATCCGCGAGTTCAACGGCGATTGCTTCGCGGCGATCGGCAAGAAAGATATCGTCGTTCATCACCCCTACGAGAGTTTTGACGTCGTCGTTCAGTACTTGCGTCAGGCCGTGGCCGATCCGGCCGTCATGGCGATCAAATGGACGCTGTACCGGACGTCGCGCGACAGCCCGATCATTCAGGCGCTGAAGGAGGCGGTTGAGGCCGGCAAGTCCGTTACGGCCGTGGTGGAGCTGAAGGCGCGGTTCGACGAGGCCGCGAATATCCGCTGGGCTCGCGATCTGGAAAATGCCGGCGTGCATGTGGTCTACGGCTTCATTGAGCTGAAGACGCACGCGAAGCTCGGTCTTGTTGTCCGCCGGGAGGGCGGGGAACTCGTCACCTACGTGCACATCGGCACAGGCAACTATCATCCCCAAACCGCGCGCATCTATACCGACCTTTCGCTGTTCACGACGAACGCGGTCGTCGCGCGCGATGTGGCGCGCATCCTGAATTTTGTGACGGGCTACGGACAGCCGGCGGATCTGGAGACGATGGCGGCAAGTCCGCATGGAATTCGCGCGCGGATTTTGCAGCACATTCACGAGGAGATCGAGCACGCCAAGGCCGGGCGGCCTGGCGCGATCTGGATGAAGGCGAACGCGCTCGTCGACAAACAGATTATCGACGCGCTTTATGACGCCAGCGCCGCTGGGGTTCAGGTTGACCTCATTATTCGCGGTATTTGCTGTCTTCGCCCCGGTGTTCCTGGGCTGTCGGAAAACATCAGGGTTAAGAGCATCATCGGGCGTTTTCTTGAGCACGCCCGGATTTACTGTTTCGGCTGTGGCGAGGGGTTGCCATCCCCCAAGGCCGCCGTCTACATCAGCTCCGCGGACATGATGCCCCGGAACCTCGACCGGCGTGTTGAGGCCCTGGCTCCTGTCACCAACCCGACGGTCCATGAGCAGGTGCTCTATCAAATCATGGTTGCCAATCTGAAAGACAATCAGCAGAGCTGGCTCATCAAGCCGGATGGATCGGCTAAACGGGTGGCGCCAAAAGCTGGGGAAGAGCCGTTCAACGCGCACAAGTATTTTATGACGAATCCTAGCCTTTCAGGCCGTGGGGAGGCGATCAAAGACAACATGCCGCCGCGCTTCACCTACGAGCAGCCGGAGCGCAATTAGTTGTTAGACAAGCCGCAACTTTTTGGAGACCGCCAGCTTTCGGAAGAACGCGAACCGATTGGTGTCATTGATATCGGTTCCAATTCGGTTCGGCTGGTTATTTATGAAGGTGCGGTGCGGGCGGCGACGCCCGTTTTTAACGAGAAGGTTCTGTGCGGGCTGGGGCGTTCGGTTCACTCCACAGGCCGGTTGGCGGACGAAGCAGTGGAACGGGCTATTTCTGCCCTGACACGCTTCAAGGCTATTGCGCGGGTTGTCGGCGTGAAGGCCTTGCGCGCGATCGCCACGGCTGCGGTGCGAGAGGCTGAAAACGGCGACGACTTTATCGTGCGCGGCGAGCGGGCCTGCGGCACGAGGATCGAAGTTTTGTCGGGAGAGCGGGAAGCGGCCCTGGCGGCGCAAGGCATTCGCATGGCGTTTCGCGATACCGATGGGTTTGCCGGTGACTTGGGTGGTGGCAGCCTAGAACTGATCGACATCTACAAGGAAACGCTGAACGACGGTACGACGATGCCACTCGGTGGGTTGAAGCTCATCGACACTACTGGCGGCGATCTTGACGCCGCCCTTGCGCTCGTCGACGAGAATTTGTCGAAGGTGGATTGGCTCGTGCATGGCGCTGGCCGGCCGTTCTATGCGGTTGGCGGTACTTGGCGTGCGATCGCAAAGATGCACATGGACGATACGGATCAGGCACTTCGGGTCATGCAGGGCTACAGCATTCCGACGCGGGATGCGATTTTGTTTTGCGAGAAGATCCGCAAGACCAAGAAGGTTTCGACCCTGCCTGGCATCGACGATGTATCCCGTGCGCGGCGGGAAATCGTGCCGTTTGGCGCGCTGGTTCTGGAGCGCTTGTTGAAGCTGCTTGCTCCGTCAGAAGTGGTGTTCTCCGTCTATGGCATTCGCGAAGGTCTGGTATTCTCCATGCTTTCCGACGCGGAGCGCGCACGCGATCCGCTGATGTGTTTTTGCGAAGACTATGCCCGGCTGCGGTCGCGCTCGTTTGATCACGCGAAGGAGCTGTGCGCCTGGACCGATGCGCTGTTTGATGCTCCCGACCTTTTGGAATCGCCGGACGAGCGGCGATTGCGCCACGCGGCGTGCCTCATGTCCGATATCGGCTGGCGCACGCATCCGGACTACCGGGGCGAAAAGAGCCTCAATGTGATCGCGCAGTCCGGGCTTGTGGGGACGGATCATCCGGGGCGGATATTTATCGCGCTCGCGGTCTATTTCCGGCACGTAGGGATGAGTGAAGAGGGCACCGATGAGCTGTCGGAACGGCTGAAAAACGCCATCAGCAAGCGTTCGTTGAAGCGCGCCCGGATCGTGGGGCTGGCCATCCGGGCTGCACATATGCTTTCGATCGGCATGCCAGGCGTGATTGACGAAACGCCGCTGAAATTGGACGGGGACAAACTTGTGCTCACCTTGCCAAAGGCTTATGCCAATCTGGATGGGGAGCGTGTGCGCCGGCGGTTCGAGTCCTTGGGGTCGTTGCTGGAGCACACCTTTGAGATGCGTACGCCCGCGTAGCGTTCAGCGGGTTGGAATCTTGCCGCATTGGGATTATTTGGTAAGCGTCGGGACCTCAGGGCCAGCTGTCCAGCTGGGTTATTCCTGATATTCTAGTACGCAAGTTCAACTTTGATGGAGATCGCGGCAGAGCATGGCCGACGACCCGTATTCTGTCTTGGGTGTCACGCGCTCTGCTTCAGACGACGACATCCGCAAAGCTTACCGGAAGCTCGTGAAAGAGCTGCACCCGGACGTGAACCCGTCTAAGGGCGCCGAGGATCGCTTTAAGAAGGTTACGGCGGCGCACGAGATCGTGGGCGATCCTGATCGGCGCCGTCAGTTTGACCGCGGCGAAATCGACGCTAAAGGCGAGCCTAGGGGTTATTCTCGCACGGCTGCGGGCGCAGGTGGCGGCCGCGGGCCAGGCGCTGGCGGGGAATTTGGTGATTTTGGCTTCAATGACGTTTTCGCGGATATCTTTGGCGGGTTCCGTGGCGCCGCCGGTGGGCGTACGAGTGGCGCGACCTATACGCCGCGCGGCCGCGACGTGCGCTATACGCTTGATGTCGATTTTCTCGAAGCCGTGCAGGGCGCGCGCAAGCGCGTAACGCTGCCTGAGGGCGGTACGCTCGATCTCAACGTTCCGGAAGGCGTCAGCGACGGGCAGGTGTTGCGACTGAAGGGCAAGGGTACAGCTGGTCCGCGTGGTGGCGAGCCCGGCGACGCGCTGGTTGAAATTCGCGTGCGGCCGCATCCCCAGTTCAAGCGGCAGGGACTGGATGTGCACCTGGATCTACCGATTACAATCGATGAAGCAATCCTTGGCTCTAAGGTCGAGGTCGCGACGGTGGACGGCCGTGTGCAGTTGACGATCCCGAAGGGGACGAGCTCTGGCCGCGTTTTCCGGCTCAAGGGTAAGGGCGTACACAATCCAGCGACGAAGGCGACGGGCGACCAACTCGTGGCCGTGCGCATCGTGTTGCCGGATGTCATTGATGACGAGCTGGGATACATGATTTCCGAATGGCGCCAGCGCCACAAATATAATCCCGGCCGGGACTGAGGCTTGTAGGCTTATGGTCCAGTGGCGAGACATCAGCGACTATGCCGAACCGGAGTGGGACGTGGCGAACGTGTCCGTTAGCCCATCGTTGTTTTGGCGTCCGCGTGGTGGTGCGACGCTTGGCTTTGTTCGAGATGGCGAACTGTTCGACGCGAAGTGGATCTATGTGAGCGATGCGAGCCGGGTCACGCACTACGCGCCGGTCACCGCGCCAGAAGGTGACGGCTAGCGTCCTGCGGCCAGGCGGTTTGCGATCCGCCGTTCGCCGGCTGCAACAATTGCGTCGCGAATTTCAGGAAGTGACATCGGATCTTTTGGCAGGCCAAGCTGCTGCTCGCGCGCAAGCAGCCGTAGGTTTTGTTCGGTGGTAATTGACGCCAGCGCTGCCAGAGCGGCATCGCGGCCGCGTGTGCGGATGACGACGATCACATTGGGGCTGTAGGGGTCGAAGGGCTCAGCGGGTGCTGCTTCCGCGGGCGATTGTTCTGGAGTGCGTGCGGTAGCCGGTTGCGGTTCTGCTGGTTGTCCAGCAGCTTTGGTTTTGCGGCCGCGTTCGGCTTCGACGCGTACGCGCAGGCTAGCGATCGCGGCTGTGAGTTCGGCCATCAATCGCTCTCGGGCTTCGTGATCTTCTCCCAAGGCGGATTTCACGACGCCCTTCAAGAAGCTGTTCTTGGCGGCCCCAGACAGAGTGCGTGTCGTTTTAGACATTGCCGATCAGTCCAGCTCGGAGTGAGGAATACCGCTGATCACTTCCTTATGCAGTGCTTGGAGGTGAGGCAGAGCGTCTGTGTACTTTTCCGTCATCGATTTCTTCGTTTCCTCCCAGTCGAACGAGCGGGCGACGCTGTCCAGTAAGGGAATGCCAACGGGCAGCATCGGGTGTTCAACGGACATCTGTTCCAGCAAAAGGCGCTCACGTCCATTGTGGCGAAGGTAATTGGGTAAACAGATGTAGCGCCGATCGGTGAATGGGATCGCGGCCACGTCTTCGGTTGAGTCTACCTTTTCGATAAGCGTTGAGATCCGGTCGATTGCGAAGAGCGAGACATAGTCTGGCCGGAACGGCACGACGACGCGGTCGGCCAGATCCAAGGCTGCCAGGGCCGCGAAGGAGATGCCCGGCGGGCAGTCAAGGATTACCACGTCATAGTCCATGCCGAAGTGCTTAAGCAGGCGTCTGAGGCGTCCGCGGACTTCGGCGGCGACAACGTCGGTTTCCTTGCCTTTGCGCGCTTGGGTAACGAACAGCTCGCCCTGGATGTCTTCCATCAGCAGGGAGCCGGGAAGCAGAGCCACGCGGCCTTGACCGGTGGGCGGGTGGGCCACGTCGCCAGCGTTCGGTATGACGTATTCGGATTCGTCTTCGGCGACTTTGTCGAACCGGTCGAACAGGTAGTTGGCAACTGTGCGCCCGCCACGGCGAGCCTTGTCCCAGCCTTCGCCGCCCACCAGCATCAGTGAAGCGTTGCATTGGGTATCAAGATCGACAACCAAGACGCGGTGGCCGCTCCAGGCCGCGGCGGCGTGAGCAAGCATGACGCTTGTCGTTGATTTTCCTACGCCACCCTTACGATTGGCTACTGCCAGGAAACTCGCCATCCTGTCCTCATACGTTACGGTTAAACCTGATGGGCTAGTTGATTCTTGGCGTCCGGCCAATGCCTTAGGTTTTCAGGGTACAAGCGCTCGTGACGTCTGAATGATGACAAAGTCCGCTTGTTGCAGCGCGGAGTAAGCACGATAAGCGCGAACATGTGCCGCACAGACCGAAAGCGTGCTACGGATTGCACGCTAATACACGGCCAGGAAATGGCCGGGAACGCTGCCTTAAAAAGGGATGGAACAATGACCAAGTCTTCGCTCAATCCGCTCCTCGCAGGGGTGGCGGCCGTCGCGATAATTGCGGCTGGCTACTTTTTCATGAGCAATCAGAACATGGCGGCCGAGCTTCAGTCACTCAAGGAGACGAGTGAGGGGCTGAAGAAGGATGCGCAAAAAGCGACAGAGCGCGCCAACGTGGCTGAGCGATCGCTGGAAGAGACCAAGGAAGACATGGCCAAGGTTCAGGCCAGCAATGATTCTGTGAAACATTCCGTCACTCAGCTGCGCAATCAGCTGGAGCAGGTTCAAATCCAGGCGAATACAGCGCGCGAAGATTTCGAAAAGAAGCTAAAGGCGCAAACGGACGAGCTCTCGAAGGCTCAGGCTCAGGCGAAAGAGCTGGAGAAAAAGGCTGAGAGTTTGACGGCAGACCTTGCCAACGAGCGCAAGGCAAAAGAGGCCGCGGAAGCCGAGGCCAAGAAGGAGCGGGAAGCTCGTCAAGCCGCTGCCCCAGCCGTACCCTAGCGTCAGAACGCAACCCTACCGGTTTTGATTGGCGGCCAGCTTTCGGGGGTTGGCCGACCGGTCTTTTTGTCTGGAGGCTGTCTTGTGAGCGCCCTGGGGCCAAACGGCGTTGTCGATGCCCGCGGCGAGCTGGGCAGCGGTTTCCACAGGCGCGGTCATGGCCTTCACCGAGCGCCGCTTTGCCGGATCGAACGCGTGCGGATTGGTTAGTTTGAACGGATCCTCGATCTCAATCAGCGTGGGGGCCGGCTCTGGCGTGGGTGAAGAAGACACCTTCGCTGCGCCCGCAAACAGCATGCACACGGCCAGTGCGCAGATCAGCGCACCGTGATTTTCAATCGTGGCCTTTAATCTTGGGTGCACAACTCAAACCTGCTCTTGCGGGGAGTGATTCGGAATTTAACAGCGAGCTGTTTCAAAAAGCTCAATAGCCGCAGTTTGTTCCGCGATCGGGCGAACAAATGTCGCTAATCCGCTAGAGCGTCAAGGTTCAAAATGGCGCAGGCGGGCTAATACCCGGCTGTTTCACGGTTTTTGGTTTATGTGGCGCTTCGACGCCGGTTTGGCGGCTATAGGTCGTCGCGCTCGTCGTCGTACCATGCGCGTCCACCGGGGCGGTCATAGGCATAGCTGTCTGGCCAGTCGTCTATGTCGCGGTCGCGGGCGGAGTAGCGGCGGCGGAACGTGCGCCCGCGCGACCGATAGGGATCGTAGTCGTCGAAGCGGTCTCCGCCACGCGGTGTGATCGTGACGTCGGCGATGCCGGCGTCATCGGGATCGCGCGGGAGATCTAGATCCCGGCGGCCGGGCGGCTGGCGCCGCAGCTGCCGTACGTAATCGTCATCGCTGTCTTGTCGTGAGCGGACTGTTCGACGCGGCCTATCGCCGGGCCGGACGACGCGGTCGTCGTCATCGTGCGCGCGGTTGATTGCGACAGGCGGAATGCGGTCATCGTCACGATTGTTAGCAATCGCCGGTGCCTTTGGTAACGAATTGACGACCGTGACCTCCGTCCCAACCTTGGCGAATTTTGCCAAGTGCAAGACGTTTGAGTTCATCATGCGGAAGCAGCCGGATGAGGACGCGTAGCCGATCGTCTTCTCGTCGTTCGTGCCGTGAATGCGATAGAGTGTATTTCCGAGATACAGAGCCATGGCACCTAGCGGATTGCGCAGACCGCCGGTCATCTTCTTGGGAAGCTTGGGGTCCCGCTTGCGCATTTCAGCTGGTGGATGCCAATCGGGCCAAGCCTGGACGCGGGAAATCGCTTCCTTGCCGGCCCAAGCGAAGCCTTCGCGGCCGACCGAGATCGGATACTGGAATGCGCGCTGGTCGGTTAGCACGAAGTAGAGCCTGCGGTGCTTGGTGTCGATGACGATCGAGCCAGCGGGATATTTGGCATAGTGGAATGGAACGACAGGTGGTGCTTCTGGCGAAATTTGCGGGCGCGCGCCGCCGTTGCGAACAGCCTCGCCTGTTATCCGTCCAGCGCCACCTTCGGCTGAGCGGGCCCGGCGCGCGGGCATGCGCTGGGACGGGCGTTCCCAAAACGGTTCGTCATCCCAAGGCGAGAAGCCTTGTGCGGATGCTGGAAGTGCACCGGCAGCAACCGCCAGACCCAGGGCCGCCAAACGAACGCTCATTCTGGATACCTCGTTCTCAAGCTCAGGCGAATATTAGCAAACTCCGCCACCTTCTTGTCTTCTAAGAAATTCGTGTCGGAACAAGGGAAATCAAGGGGCTAGATCATGCCAATTGCAGGCAGGAGTTTCTAGCTCCTGCGCTGGGGTAGCTTTGCAGGTGCAATTTAAGGCTGGGTTAAGCCGCGCCGCTACCCTTTTCCATGCGCGTGATGCGCTCCAGCAGGCCTGGCCGCTTTTGAGCAATCTTGCCCTTGGCAGGTTCGTGCGGCTTGGCGGTGGGTTGGCTGGCCTTCGGCGCGGCTGTCGCAGGGGCCGCGTCTTCCTGTCCGGCGGAGTCAAGCCGATGCATGAGTGTGGCGTTCTTTTGGATGCCGGTCGCCGCAGGTGTCGCTGATGCAGCGTCTTGCGGCGGGGCGTTGGCAGCCTGCGTGGCGTTGGTGGCAGTTGTTGCTTCGCTTGCGCCGAATGGCGCGACTGCCTCGTTTTTGCTAGGCGATTTGGCGACTGCCGGAGCTGCTGTAGACTTGCTGTTAGCCGCGACGGGTCTTGGGGCCGAAATCTTATCGGTGAAAGAGGCGTGTTTGCTCTCGTAGCTGGATCGGCGATGGGGGCCGGATGCCGGCAGCGTACCGGCTCCCAGGCGGCGCAATTCATCCATGTAGTGTGCCGCTTGGCGCGCCAGCTTGTCGTTGGCGGCTGCAATTTCAGCACGCAACGTTTGGATTGTTGTGACCTGTTCGTCGGCTTTTGCTTGCAGAGCGCCGAGACGCGCCTTTAAAGCGATCTTGCTTTCAAGAACGGCCTTGTCGTCGTCAGCGTTGCTTTGGAAGACACTGAGCGAGGCCTTCAGCTTTGCGAGTTCCGCGCTTTGATCCTGCTTGAGCGCTTTCAGCTCCTGGAGTTCGAGCTCCATGGCCGATTGGCCTTCCTTGCCTGCTTCGGCAGCACTGCGTACCGAGCGCAATGCCATTTCCGCGTCCGACAGGTCTTTGCGCAGTCGCGTGATTTCGGTTTCGTAGTCCGCGCTATTTCCAGGCGCTCCGGCGTTTTCGGCGGACATTTGCGATAGCCGGTCTTCCGAGACGCCGGCCGTTGTCATCACGCCTTGCAAGCGCGTGATCAAGTTTGATTGGTCGCGCGTTTTGGCGCGCAACGATTCGATCTCGGCGCGCAGTGCGACCTCGCCTTCGAACTTTGGATCGACCAAGGCTGCGCGATTGCGCGCGGCCCGTGTCGCGATGGTTGCATTCAGCCGGTGTATTTCGTCACGCTGCTGCGCGTTGATCTGTTTAGCTTCTTCCAGCGCTTGCGCCTGCTTGTGTGAAGCGTCCGTCAGGTGGGCAAGTTCGCGGTCGCGTTGGAACAGAAGTTTCTTGGCTTCGGAGAGGCGATGTTCAACTCGGGGAAGCCGTTCTGTGATTGTCTGTTCCAGAACGCGGCGAGCGTTCTCGTGTTCGTCGAGGAAGGTGCGCATGCGACCTGCCTCGTCTTCCAGCGCGGTGATTTTGGCGTCGCGCCGATTGAGCTCAACCATGTGGCCGGCGGCGGCCAGTGCGTTCTCTTCAGCCTTGGCTTCGAGCCTATGGATCTTAATGGCGAATTCAGCGCGCAGGCGATCCTTGTCAGCGCGGATCTCCGCTTCGGTCAGCGGTACTGACCGACGAAGTTCGTCGACGGCAAGACGTGTTGCCCGGTTCCGGTAAATCGGCGCGGTCAGAAAAACCAGCAGCCCTGCTATGGAGAAACCCAGCAGCACGAGCATGACCGCTTCGATGGTGATCACTCGTGCATCCTCGCCAATGTCTCCCCGTTGAACGGTGGCCTTGTATCGTCTATCGCGCGGGTTGCGAAGCAGAAAAACGTTTCGAGGCCCTGTTGCCAACCGGCGTTTTTCGGTTCGGCGCCAAGCAGTGCCGCCTAGACGGCTCCTCCGCTCGGCCGGAGAGAAGAATACCGTTTCGGCTGCGCAATTCCAGCCCCTAGCGCGAACCGGTTAGAAACAAATAGTGCTTGTTCTGTGGGCAATTACAGAGGGTTCCAGGTCGGATGCCGGCTGTATTTGGAATAGCCGATATTGGCGCCGAGCCTGACACCGACGCCGGAACGGATCACAGCCATCTTGACGTGGTTGTAAGTTTGAAACTGCACCGACACGCCGCCGACCAGGTAGGCTGATCCTTCCGCGCCGCCGAAGCGATGATAGATCTCGCCAGGGTGGCGCATATTGTAAACCAGAATCATGGTTTTAGAGCCTTCGGCGCCCATGTCGTATCCAAGTGACGGTCCCTGCCAATACACTTTGTGATCACCGGAATGCTTGGTGTAGAGGCGGCCTTCGCCATAGCGCAGGCCGACGAAAAAGGCGCCGCTTGCATCTTCGCCGAGGATGTACCCGTTGGGACGTCCTTCACTGCGGAACGCATACTCAACAGCCTTGGCGAGACCTTTGCTGACCGAGCCGAAGAAGCCGTGGCCAGCTCTGACGATTTCGCTTTCCTCGTAATAGTAGCGGTCGTTTTGAGGCGGCGGTGGCGCGTATTGATTATCTCCGTAGCTTGGCGGCGGGTCATCATAGCGGCGGGGCGGTGGGCTGTAGCTCTCGCCACCGGAATAGCCACCGTCGTTGCCGGAGGAAAAACTGTCACCGCGGCCGCCGCCATTGCTGTAGGCGTCACCGCGCGGTGCGCGCGAATAGTCGTCGTATTGCGCTTGCTGGTTATTGTACCTGTCCGGCTGATACGGTTCGGATCCGTCGTTGTACTGCTGCGCCGCAACGGCGGTCGCGCTGAACAACGCGAAAACCGCGCTGATGCTGGCCGAAATCATTCTTGTATATTTTGACGGCATGACTGCTTGGACCCTTTGCGAGCTGCGCAGCGGCGCCAGAAACGGCACCGTAAACCACTCTTTAGAGATGCCGTACAAGTGTTACTAAAGTGTGGCCAAGGCAGACCGGCGGTGTGGCGAAGTCGTGTCTAGTCTTGTAACGACGGGTGCCGTCCCCAGGCCACGAATTCCGGATTGAGAAAGCGTCTGTCCGTTTTGCCGTAGGTCAATGGTTGGTCGTCCAAGGTGACGACGCTGCCGCCGGCGAAGGTGAGAATCGCTTGGCCGGCCGCGGTATCCCACTCGTTTGTCGGGCCGAAGCGCGCGTAGACGTCGGCCTGGCCCTGAGCGATCAAACAAAACTTCAACGATGATCCGGTTGGAATTTGATCGGTGACGCCAGCACGCTTGAGGAAGTCGTCCGCGTTTGCGCTTGGCGAACGGCTGGTCAAGGCGCGCAGGGCGCCTGGCTGAGGGGCGCGCGTTTGAATGCGTTCGAAGCGGCAGTCGGCGAAGGACGAGATCAGCGCGTTGTGCGGCAAGTGGCAATGCGCAGCTTCGCCAATGGCGGTCGTTAGGTACATGTCGGCCAGCGCGGGTGCATAGATCAGTCCGAATTGCGGTATGCCGCGGAAGACGAGCCCGATGTTGATCGTAAACTCCGCACGGCCGCCGATGAATTCTTTTGTACCGTCGATCGGGTCGACCGCGAAGAACGTTCCATCGACCGGCGGAATTTTGCCGCCCGCGATTCGTTCTTCGGCGACGACGGGAATGCTGGGTGCGATAGCTTCCAGCGCGGACAATAAAACGGTTTCCGATTCATGGTCCGCTGCTGTGACGGGCGAGGCGTCTGCCTTCGACATGACCGTGATGTCGGACCCCATGTAACGCATTTGCAGGCTTGCCGCTGAGAGCACGCTGGCCAACAGGCCGTCGGCGAGCTTCCGGTAATCCTGGTTGGTCAATTGCGGCATCTAAAGTGTCCGTGCACCGGTCTCAAAGTTCAAATATTGCCCACTCGCATGCCCAGTGCGTTGCGGCGCGGGCTCACGCTGGCAGTAAACGCGTGGTTCTACAGGGCTGATGAGAGGGTGCGCTTTGCATCGACTCACAGCGGCGTGTATCAGAGCACGAATACATTCCGCAAGCGGCCTTGTTGTCCGCGATCCTTTGAACCATCCACAGATGGTATCGGCGGGACGCTGGCAGACGCGATGCGACACATGGGGGCACAAAATATGAACGATCGCGTTCACCCGACGGACTTGGAGCTGGCGGCGCTTATTTCCAGCAAGGTCTGCCACGATCTGGTCAATCCAGTGGGGGCAACGAACAATGGCTTTGAGGTATTGGATACCGAGAGCGATCCGAACGCCAAGGCTTATGCGTTGGACGTTATTCGCAGCGCATCCCGGCAGGCGGCCGCACGGCTTGAGTTCGCGCGTTTTGCTTTTGGTGCCGCTGGCGGCGCTGGCTCAATCATCGACATGGGCAAGGTGCAAGAGATTGCGCGCGGGTTGATTGAGCATCCCAACAGCAAGCACAAGCTCGTTTGGGACTCCGCTGGCCCGGCATCCATGGCGAAGGACAAGGTCAAGCTTTTGCTGAATATTATCTCCAACTCGATAACGGCGCTGCCGCATGGCGGAGAAATCCGGGTGTCATTCGAAGACGCGAGCACTGAGCCTACGTTCTCGGTCCGCTGTAGCGGTAAGCGGGTCCGGCCGCCGCAGCACCTGCCGGAATTCATCACTGGTCAAGTATCGCGGCCGCTCGATGCCATTAACATCCAGGCCTACTATACGTGGCGGATGGCCGGTGCCGCGAACATGCGGATCGCTATCCTCATGGAAGACGAGGACATTCTCATCACGGCTGAGCCTGGTTAGGGTTTTACCGATTTGAAAGGTTACCGCATCATTCGTATACGCTCCGCGTGCTTATCAATCGGTCGTTAAGGTTTTGCGATAGATAATTGCAGCCTGTCTGCTGCCCAACTGATCTCAAGGTTTTGGAATATGGCGCGTTGCCTGATCGTGGACGACTCAAGCGTTGTGCGGAAAGTCGCCGGTCAAATTATTCAGTCTCTCGGCTACTCGGTGTCCGAGGCAGATAGCGGCGATGACGCCGTTGGGCTGTGCGATGTGCTGATGCCGGACATCGTCCTCATGGATTGGCATATGCCCGGGTCCAAACCGTTGGATGCCATCAAGGCGATCCGCGCGATGGATCGTGATGTGCGCCCGCACATCGTTTATGTCGTGACGGAGTTTGACACGCTTGATATTGCCCGGGCTTTGTCGGCGGGCGCGGACGCCTACATGATGAAACCGTTTGACCGTCAGATGTTGATTGAGAAGATTGACGAAATCGCCACCTCGGCGGCTGCCTAACAGGAAATCCTCAGAGAACTTATCATGGCGCTAGCCGCGGCCTCCGCTGCTTGCTAGCGTCCGGCCCTGCAATTCCTTCGTCGTTTTTTCTCGTGGGGCCAGGCTATTCTCCGGGCGGAACACATTCACGTCGAACCGTTGGCGCCGCTGTCGTTCGAGGTCGGCAGGGGCGAGTGTCTCGCCGTCACCGGCCCATCGGGTTCGGGCAAGTCCCGATTGCTGCGCGCGATTGCCGATCTCGACCCGGCGGAGGGTCTCGTTTTTTTGGACGGTGCCGAGCAATCGGAAATGCCCGCAACGGAATGGCGGACGTATGTGCGCTACTTGGCGGCGGAGCCTGCGTGGTGGACCGATACCTTCGCCGAAGGGATGCCGGACGATGCCGCGATAGAAACGCGAGTGATGCGCATGGTCACCGCGCTTGGGTTACAGCCTGACGACCTTCACCGTCCACTGGCCGAGCTTTCGACTGGTGAGCGGCAGCGGCTGGCGTTGGTGCGCGCGCTGGCCGATGACCCGCAAGTCTTGCTGCTGGATGAGCCGACGAATGGGCTGGACAGCGGCACGGCTGCCTTGGTGGAGGAGATGATCCAGTACCGGATGTTGTCGGGCAATATCGTCGTTCTGGTTAGTCATGACGCGCATTTGCTGAAGCGGCTGGCGACGGCGCACATCGCGTTGGGCACCGAGGCAGAACCGGAGGGCGCGTAGGAATGGATTACCTGACCCTGTCGTACTGGGACATTGCGCTCGCCGCTTTGTTATTGCTGATCAACGGCGCCATTTCTTTTGCGTTCCGGCTCAATATGGAACGGCGGCTTGCCGTCGCGGCGGTGCGAACGGTTGTGCAGCTGACGCTGTTGGGTCTCTTGATGAAGGCAATCTTTGCCTCCAACACAGTGTGGGCGACGCTCGGGTTTGCCGTGTTGATGTTATTGGCCACCGGCTATGAGGTTGCCGCGCAACAGTCGCGGCGCGTCAAGGGCTGGCGCGGTTACGTGCTCGCGGGCGGCCCGCCGTTCTTCGCTGGACTCATAACGACGATTGTCGTCGTGATCGCAATTATCGGTGCTGATCCCTGGTATGCGCCGCGCTACTTTCTGCCAATCCTGGGCATGATCGTTGGGAATGGACTCGCCGGTGCTGGTTTGGTTCTCGACTCGGTCGCGACAGCGGCCACGCGTGATCGTAAGGCGGTTGAGGAGCGTCTCGCGTTGGGCGAGCCAAGGTTCTCCGCCTTGGGAGACATTCTGCGCAACGCTGTTCGGGCGGGCATGCTGCCCATCATCACGGCCATGGCCACGGCGGGCATTGTTGCCATTCCTGGCATGATGACAGGGCAGATCTTGGCTGGCGCAGATCCCGCCGAGGCTGCGAAGTATCAGATCATGATATTGTTCGTGATCGCGGGGGCGACAGGGCTAGCGGTTCTAACAGCCGCGTTCGGTTCAGTGTTGCTCATCACGGATGATCGACATCGGTTACGGCTTGAGCGGTTGGGCACGGCGGTTAAGCCGTAAGGGCTTTGGCCTTCGCGCGCTTTGCCTTGCCTCCAAAATAAACGGCGCGGCAATCAAGGGCCGCCGCGCCGTTCTGAATCCATTTCGCGAGACGCTTTTGCTTATTCGTTTTTGCTGGCGGCTATTGCCGAGCGCGATGCAGCTGCGGCCTGCTCAGCAGCGCGTGCTGCGCGTTCTGCAGCTTCGGCTGCGCGTTCGGCTGCGGCGGCGGCCCGTTCGATGGCCGTTGGCGAGTCCTTTGCAGCCGTTTGCTTATCGGCTTCAGCAGCTTCCTCGTTGGCATCCCTTAAAGCTTGTTCAGCGGCGGCAGCGGCTTCTTCGGCTGCGGTTGCCGCTGTCTCTTCGGCGGTGCCCGATTCTTCCGTGGCGCTGTCTTCGTTCAGGGCGCCGGTTTCTACGTCAGCGCCTTCCTTGGTTTCAGGCTCAGCGGCGGCTGATTTTTCTTCAGCAGCGCTCTGCTCTGGAGCTGCATCTTCCGATGCTGCTTCAGCCTGTTTCGTTTCCTCGGCGCTGTCGTCCTTCGCTTTAGCCGCTTCCTTTTCAGAAGCGCTGTCGTCAGCCTTGTCCTCTTTGGCGGCTGTCTTCTCAGACTTCTTCGGTTCGTTGCCCCAGCAGACAGATGCGGTCGCCGTGCAGGTATGTTCATCGAACAAGAGCACGTCGAGGAAGAGCTCACACTTCACCGTCTTCTTGCCGACCGAATACTTGGTGACGCCATTGTCGGCGGCCCACTTGGCAATCTCTTTGTCGAGCAAATTCTTGGCGTCGCGCGTTGGGCCTTCCTTGCCGTAGTCGTTGACGGTGAAGCCCATTCTTTTACACGCGGCGTGGGCCGGTGCTGCAGCGGTGCCAATGGCGAGCGCGCAAACGATGGTGGCAATCAATGACGACCTGGTGGACATCAGCGTCTCCAAAAACTTTGTGGTTGGTGTCCAGCTATAGCCATGGTGAGCGGCCTTGCCTAGGTTTTGACGGCATCAATATGACGTTATTCATGGCAAATTTGAGTGGATACAATTTCGGCGCGGAACCTGTGGGTTCCACGCCGCATGTTTCTCAGATTTTCGTGGCGCTTTAGCGCATGTAAGGCGAGTCGCCACCATGCCGCGTGACGCCAGAATCGAAGAAGAATCCGTGATCGAATGGTCCGCCTTCGGTTTGACGGCCCAGGTGCGGGTCGCGCAGGGATAGGGCTGAACCGTAGCGGCCGCGCGAGTCGCCATAGGTGTTGATTGTGTCGGACTGGCTATAGGAATACCCGCCCACGCGAGAGCGCTTCTTTTCGGCTGCAGCAGCAGGGCTGGCGTCGACGAGCATCGCGCTGAAACCAAATACCGCAACGAAAACAGCGGCCATGCATCGGAACGAAGCCATAATTTGAGACCCTTCTATAAAATCATGCTGCTCGGATAGCAGAAGAACACTTAAAGCGGATATAGGTTTAAATAGCTTGACCAAAAGGATGTTCCACAGCGCTTTACCAAGCGCTGTGACTGTAGCACCACTGAGGCTTTTGCTGGAAATCAGCATTATTACCTCGCTTTTGGTACTGCTCTCATTGCGAAAAGTGTAGTTGGGTGTGCTGATTGTCCCGCCTATAAGGGAATAGCCGCTCGTGCGGCAGGGCTGATGGCACAGCTCGGAAAACAAGCGCTTGGGAGACAACGCAAATGGACATCACAACGTTAATTCTTCAGCTGGTCGCCGGTGCCGTAGGCGGCAACGTAGCCGGCTCGCTGTTAAAGAATTTGAGCCTTGGCGCGCTTGGCAACTCGCTTGCCGGTATTCTCGGCGGCGGGCTTGGCGGCCAGATTCTCGGCAATGTTCTTGGAATGCCGGACATTTCCGGCGGCGGTGGTTTGGATATCGGCGCTCTGGCTCAGCAGTTTGCCGGTGGTGGTGTTGGCGGCGCGATCGTGATGGCCGTGATCGGCCTGATCAAGAATGCCATTTCGCGCTGAGGACCTGAAAAAAGGCGGCGGGTTTCAGGCCCGCCGCATATTTCCTTAGAGCTTGCAGATGGTTGCTTGTCCGTAGCACTTCCATCCCCAGGAACCGCCTTTCGAGCAACGGTACCTGCGCTTGCCAAACGTGTAGCCCGGCGTTGTACCCGTAGCCATCCAAGATGCCCACGCTCCCCAGTCAGTTGCTTGAAGTAGGACTTCATCAACCTGGAATTTTGCGCCAGCTTTCGTTCCGGCTTCGCCAGTACCAGCTTTTTTGAAGCAGGTTTTGGCGTCGGCGGCAGCAGCGCCCGAAAGGGCAACAGCTGCGACTGCAGCACAAGCAATTAAAGTCTTGTCGAACCTGATCATGGTTCCACTCCTCAATAAGAGTAACGGCGGCAATGCCGGATTGGACTGTGAGCCCGACTTCGCCGCCGTTGCAAGATTGGAATTGATGCTCTGCGATCTCGAACTACAGAAATTTGCAGCTCGTTGCTGTGCGGCTACGGCTTGCGTGCCGCGCAAACACAGGTTGCCTTAGGCCTGTTGCTGCAGGTTCACCGCTTTCGGGCCTTTGCCGCGCTTGTCGGGTTCGGTCTCGAAAGAGATGCGAAGCCCCTCATCCAACTGATTGATCCCAGATTGCTCCACCGCCGTGACATGAACGAAGACATCCTTGCCGCCGTCGTCGGGTGTGATGAAGCCATACCCCTTCTGCGAGTTATAAAATTTTACAGTTCCTGTCTGCCGCATTGCGACTTCTCCTTAAGATCATGTTGTGCGGCTTTAGATCGGCGTTGCTTGACCAGCTCATGATCTTGGAATCAGTACTGGTAACGACACGCACCGCTACCCTTTGAGATACCGGCCGGGCTTTCGCGATGGGCCGATCTTTTCGTCGCGGGGCGCAGTATCAGCAAACGGACTAATTGGTGCAACAAAAAATGCGCTTGGCCGCGCAATCTCTTGATTAGTCCTTTTGAGTTAGCCATTCCAACGTCCACCCCGCCGAACCGGCTTGTCCTAGCCGACTAGACAAAAAGGGCAGAAGAGTCCGGAGCTTCTCGTCAAGTGCGAAGGGTGGGTTAAGGATTGCGAGGCCTGTACCGTTCAATCTCGAAGCGTCTTTAGGCTGGTGGAGAAACAGCTGTGCATTGAGGATTTTGGGTACCTCTAAGCTGGCGATCTGCTTCTGCATGATGTTGATCGGCTCGATTGCCTTGATCGGATACCAGAGAAGAACGGTTCCAGTGGCGAACCGGCGGACGCATTCCTTTAGGGCGGTGACCAGTCTTTCGCGCTCTCCACTTTCCTCAAACGGCGGGTCGATCAGGACGACACCCCGCCGCTCCTTAGGGGGAAGAAAGGCTTTGAGCGCCGTCCAGCCGTCGAGTGCGGTGATCTTCACTTGCTTGTCTTTGGCAAACAGAGCCCGGAGTTCTTCCACGTCCGCTGGATGCAATTCGTTTGCAATCATCCGGTCCTGCTGGCGGAGGAGCATCTTGGCTAGCAGCGGACTGCCGGGATAGTGGGCTAGAGATTTTGTGCCCGCGTTGCAGTCTTTCACAACGTTGAGATACGGCGCGAGAATGCCCCCAATATTCTCCGGCAGATCAGCGTCCAGCAATTTGCCGATGCCGCCGCGCCATTCCTGCGTTTTATCCGCCTCAACGCTAAACAGGTCGTAGCGGCCTGTTCCGGCGTGAGTGTCAATCACACGGAAGGCCGTCTCTTTCTTTTTGAGATGTTCGATGACCAGAGACAAGGTCGCGTGCTTAATGACGTCCGCGAAGTTGCCTGCGTGGTAGGCGTGACGGTAATTCATTCCCCCACGTCGCACGGACGCGGGGGAATGATCAATCGGTCATTTCCATCATGCCGGCAGACTTAGCCGAGCCTTGAACCGCCTTCTGAACTTTTTCAAAGGCGCGGACTTCGATCTGGCGAATGCGCTCGCGCGACACTCCGAACTCTGTTGAGAGTTCTTCCAGCGTGATGGGATCGTCGCTAAGCCGGCGTGCCTCGAAGATGCGCCGTTCGCGATCGTTTAAGCTGGCCACGGCGTCGTTCAGGAAGGACCTGCGCTGGTCGAGTTCTTCGCTTTCGGCCAGCATGTCTTCCTGGGTTGGCCCATCGTCGACGAGCCAATCCTGCCATTCGCCTGACTCCTGATCGGCGCGCACGGGTGCATTCAATGAACTGTCGCCACCTAGGCGGCGGTTCATCGACACCACGTCGTCTTCCGTCACGCCAAGGCGTTTGGCGATCGTCTTGACATGCTCCGGCTTCAGGTCGCCGTCTTCCAGTTGTTGCAGCTGGCTCTTGGCGCGGCGCAGATTGAAGAACAGCTTCTTTTGCGCAGCCGTCGTGCCCATCTTCACCAGGGACCACGAGCGCAGGATGTATTCTTGAATCGAGGCGCGGATCCACCACATCGCATATGTGGCAAGGCGGAAGCCCCGGTCCGGTTCGAAACGTTTCACCGCCTGCATCAGGCCGACGTTGCCTTCGGAGATGACTTCGCCGATGGGCAGGCCATAGCCGCGGTAGCCCATGGCGATGCGGGCAACCAGACGCAAATGGGAGGTGATCAGTTTCTGCGCTGCTTCCGAATCTTCGTGTTCGGTCCAACGCTTGGCCAGCATGTATTCTTCGCAAGGCTCCAGCATGGGGAACTTGCGAATTTCGTCCAGGTAACGCGACAGACCGCCGGCATCACCTGCGATTGTTGGAAGCGTTCTGTTACTCATCTGCTATTTTGATCGCGGGTGTTCAGCTTGCGGCTGATGCCTCGCGTCCCTCCGTGGAGTTGAACTACCTTACTGTACGTCCGAACTAGCGGGTTTGTTTCTCGCCCTTTCGGTTCTTACTGTATGAACGGATTTGCAGACTGCTTTCCGTCGCGTTCGTTACTAGAGAACAGGATTTACTGTTGGACAGCAACTTACGCCTTTGTAACTTATTGAAAGCGGACGCAATATTCAGATTTTTGGGGTTGGAGCTGGGGCGGAATATGTCTATCTGCCAAGGGTATGTAGGGCATTTGTTACGAATTGCTATGCCCTGAGCGCATAGCCGTCTCGCAAGATTGTGATGGGGAGGCTTTCGCTCTAACGCGTGTGTGAGAAATAATGGACATCATGAGCAAGCTAGAACCACCTCAAACTGAGGCGAGCCAAGACGATATCGTGCTGCCGTTCCGGACGGAGCGGTCGCAGGCGGTGGGGCGGCTTGTGCGGTTGGGGGAGAGCGTCGATACGATATTGCAGCGGCATGCCTATCCCGATGCTGTCAGCGAAATGCTGGGGCAGGCACTCGCTCTGACGTCGATGCTGAGCGCTGCTCTCAAGCCTGGTGGCAAGCTGAGCTTGCAGACAAAGACGGACGGGCCCTTGCGGATGTTGATTTCCGACATTGAGTTGCCGGGCCGGTTACGCGGTTATGCTGGGTTTGATGAGGAGCAAGTGCGTGAGCTGGCGGATGCTGGCCAGCGGGTTCCGCAAGGGAACCTGCTGGGCAATGGCCACCTCGCGTTGACGTTCGATCCCGGTGATGGCCGTGAAGCGCACCAGGGTGTGGTGCCGCTGGAAGGCCAGTCTCTGATGGCGGCGGCGCATACGTATTTCAGACAGTCCGAGCAGCTCCCGAGTTACATCCGGCTCGCGGTAGCACGGCATCAGCGGCCGGGTGGGGGCGGCTGGCATTGGCGCGCGGGCGGATTGATGGTGCAGCATTTGGAGGCTGCTCCGGAAACCGATGCGGGTGCGGGTACTCAAGAGGCCAATCTGAGTGACGAGGACTGGAATCGTGCGCGGCTGCTGGCAGCTACTGTGGAGGACCACGAGTTGCTTGATCCGATGCTATCGTCGGAGACGCTGTTGCTGCGCTTGTTTCACGAAGAAGGCGTGCGGATTTTTGATCGAAAGTCTCTGCACGCGAACTGCCGCTGCTCGCGAGAGCGGGTGCAAATGTTTCTCAACCGTTTTGAGCGCGCACAGTTGGCCGATATGCTTGAGCCAGACGGCAGCGTGAGTGTCACTTGCGAGTTTTGCAGCACGAAATATGTGTTTGCCTTGGATGAGGTCGGCTATGCGAGTGGTGATGGAGACCGGCCGGCGGAACAGGAATGAGCGGCGAGCAGACAGAAGTTCTGTTTTATCATTTGGAGCGGCAGCCGCTTGAAGCGGTGCTGCCAAACTTGCTTGAGCGGACGATGGCGCGTGGCTGGCGCGCGGTTGTCAAAGCCGGGTCGCAGGAGAGGCTCGAGGCGCTGGACACGGCGCTGTGGACATACTCGGAGGGCAGCTTTCTTCCGCATGGAACTAAGAAGGATGGGTTTGCCGAAGAGCAGCCGGTGTTTTTGACGATAGATGAGGAGGTGCCAAACAAGGCAGGCGTGAAGTTCCTCGTCGATGGCGCGGTTCCGGACAGCTTCACCGGTTTCGTGCGTATCGTCTTCTTGTTCGATGGCCGAGACGAAGAGGCGACGCAAAATGCGCGAGAGCAGTGGAAAGCGGCGAAGGCTGCGGGCTGCCAAGTAACATATTGGCGCCAGTCGGATGCCGGACGCTGGGAAAAGATAGCTTAGCGGCGTGATGGTCTGCGTGAGCGCATTGCTGCTTTTGGCCGTCTAGCCAGAGCTTCGGTGCCGTGGATCATCACCTTCCTGATGATGACGTTGGTGGGGATGATGGGTTTTCGCCTACGCCGCCCGAGTCCTAGATCGGGTTAGGCCGCAAGGCCGCCCGGCTGCTTTGGCCGTACCTCACGTCCCCGCAAAGCCATCGGGGAGTCCGGCCGTACCTCACCTCCCCTCCCGAACGTCCTGCCCGCGAAGGCGGGCATCCACGACACGTCACCACAGCTGCGATGTCAGCGGTGTGCCAAGCCCATCCACCGCCGCAGATTTCGCCGTTGCCGATCACAAAATCGTCGAGCCAGAACACACGTGTCGTGGATCATCACCTTCGTGATGATGACGTTGGTGGGGGTGATGGTTTGCGCCTACTCCGCCGGATCTTGATCGGGCCAGGCTGCAAGTCGGCCCGGCGCTGAGCGCCGCCGCGGATTATTCGAAGTAACCTCACATCCTCGTGAAGCCATCCGGCAGTCCGGCCGCTCTCTCCAAACGTCATGCCCGCGTGGGGCGGGCATCCACGACAGGTCGCATTGAGGTGTCATCAGCGGATTATGAGACGGAAGCTGGGTATGCCCCGGCGTGCAGAGCGGCGATGATTTCGCCGTGCAGCTGACGCTGGGAAAAGATGGCATAGTAGGGAGAGTGGCGAGCCGTTGGCTTAGTTCAATGCGTACAGGGTCGCGTCGTCGCTCAGGACATACATCCGGCCTTGTGCGATGACCGGTGGCACGAAGACGGGATCGCCGAGCGCACGTTTTCCAACAACATCGCCGGTGGCGGCGTTCACGCCCAACACGTCGCCCTTTTCGGAGGCGAGCCATAAGTTTCCGCCTGCCAGTACTGGTCCTGCAAACAGGGTGCCGCCAGGCAGCTTCTTGGACCAGCGGATTTTTCCGTCTGCCTTGTCGAGCGCCATCAGTTGACCGGTGGTATCCACGACGAAGACGGTGTCTCCAGCTACACACGGGATTTGTGTGCTGGCGACAGTAAGTGTCCAAACGCGTTCCCCTGTTTCCGTGTTCGTTGCCACGAGTCGCCCGGCGTGGCTGACGGAGATGACCATGTCGTTATCGATTGCTGGGCTTGCCGCGTCACTCAACGTCGTCATCTGGCTTGTAGTGCGCGTGCGCGACAAGCTTTCGGACCATACGGCGGTTCCGTCGATGACGCGCAGAGCAACGACATCACCAGACGGATACGGTACGACCACAAGGTCGCCGTTGGAGGCGGGGCTCGTGCTCATCACGCGGCTGGCTTGCTGCGGCAGTCCGCGCGTGGCCCACAGTTCCGTCCCGTCAATTCCGGACAGACAGAGGAAGCGGCCTTCGACCGTGATCACGTAGACCCGGTCGCCCGTTGCCGTTGGCGCGGCGCGGACAGGGATACCAATGTTCTTTTCCCAGAGAACCTTGCCGGAGTTGGGATCGAGGGCGAAGACGCCGCCGTGTCCGCTCACGCCGTAGAGGCGTCCGCCGTCAATTGCTAAGCCACCACCGTAGCCCCCACCGCCGTTGCTGGCGCCCAGAGAAAAGATCTGCGAGGTAAGGCTCGGTGAAGCAACCTCGCCTTTCGCTTTAGGGATGAGTTGGGTGCGCCAAAGCCGCGATCCGCCAGACGCGGAAAAGGCAGTGACCATGCCATCGGCGTCGAGTGTGAACACCTTGTTGTCGTAGACGATTGGTGGCGCGGTCACCCGGCCGGTCTTGCTGGAACCTGTGCCGGCGCTCGCGGACCATGCGGTTTGGCGGACGCCGCCGAATGAAAGATGGCCGGTGACGTTGGTGGGTTCGCCGCCGGGTTGGGTCCAATCGGCGTTCGAGCGCAGAGGGGGCAGTACGACGGGGCCGGCGTTCTCGGCCCGCTCGCCGGGCATCTTGTTCTCAGCCTTCAGAACGGAGATGCGCCGTCCGGGCAGCGGCACTTGGTTTTTCTTGAACGGATTGAGTTCGCTTACCTTCGGCAAGCTCGGCAGGCTGTCGGAGCATGCGGACATGCTGACGGTGGCGGCCAGGAGGGCCAGGATCAGGCTTGGTCGTTTCATTTTCTCCAGCCTCATCAGGTCAAGCAGCTCCGCTATTTCTTTGCGTCCGGAGACGGCGTTTCGCTAGCAGCCGGTTCCTTGGCGGCGGGTTCGGCACCAGATGGTACCGGCTTTGCATCTTTGCCATCGTCAGAAGCGCTTGAAGCTTCAGCCTTCTCCGGCGTCTTCTTCTCTTCTGGTTTCGATCCGGCCGCTTGCTCTTTTTTGCCCTCAGACTGAGACGCAGATGCGGCAGGGGACGCTGGTGGCGATGTCTTGGCCAGAGTTTTTGAAACAATGGTGCCCATGAGCACCTTTACTCGGGCCGCGACGCCCTGCGGCGCGTCTGGATCGCTCAGGATACGGTCAAATTGCGTGGTAGCTTCTGTAAAGTCGCCCGCCTCGTAAGCCGCCATGCCGAGTAGTTCCCATGCATAGTGACGCCAAGGATTTCCATCCTGAGCAAGGGTGTTGAGGCGATTCTTGATTTCCGGCAACCCGGCGCTGCCGATATCGAGTGCGGTGGACTGCAACGTCGCGAAGTTCCGCAGGATCGGATCAGCGTTTGCATCGTTGGCGACGGCGTCGAATTTTTTCTTCGCCTCGGCCTGTTTGCCAGCCTTTAGATCTGCGCCGGCGATCTGTAGCCCGGCCAGAGCCGAATAGCCTGAGTGTCCGCCATTTTCCAATGTTTCGAAGGTCTTGAGTGCCTCTTTCGTCTTTCCATCAGTCAGCTCATCCTGGGCTTGGCTGTAGAGTGTGCCGCCTTCGCTGGCGAGTGAGGCTTGGCGGCCTTTGTAGAGTTGGTAGGCGCCAATTCCGGCAACGAAGATGGCAACCAGACCGATCACGTAGACGCCGTACTTATCCCAGAGTTTTGCAAGTTGTTCCTTGCGAACCTCTTCCTGGACTTCGCGCATTAGGTTGTCGTTATTGTCGACCATACGGCCCCTGCTTCAATTCGATTGCTTGTTTTTGGACGCCGTTTCGCCGCCCGATTTCCGGCTGCATAGATAGCGCTCTGGTCGCGGCGTGCAACAGCTGCGTGACGTTGGCCGCGCCGAATGGTCTGAAATTAACTGATAATCCCCGTCCGGCGCGCTAAGTGCTGGGAATTTTCGGCTTTTTCGTGGCTCGTTTCTCCTTTGAAGCCGTGTCCGGCGCATGCTGGCCGCGCATTTCGTATGTGTGGGCAGGCGTGGGGAAGGTGCCGGCTCGAACTTCGCTCGCGTAGCCGGCGATCGCGCGCTCGATTGCGTCGCCTATGGCTCCGAATTCCTTGACGAATTTTGGAACGCGTGGGGTGATGCCCAACATGTCTTCCATAACGAGGATTTGGCCGTCGCAGGAGGCAGAGGCGCCGATACCTATGGTCGGAATTGGGATGGCCTTGGTGATGCGCTCGGCCAATGGGGCGGCGATCGCTTCCAGTACGACGGCGAAGGCGCCGGCTTCGGCGACCAAGCGAGCGTCTTCCTCCAGCGCGTCCCATTCGTTCTGGGACCGGCCCTGGGCCTTGAAGCCGCCGATGACGTTGATGGACTGTGGCGTCAACCCGATGTGAGCCATCACAGGAATTCCGCGATCGACCAGATACTTGATGGTCTCGGACATGCGCCGTCCGCCCTCAAGTTTGACGGCTCCGCAGTCTGTTTCCTTCATCACGCGGGCGGCATTGCGGAATGCCACGGAGGGGCTTTCTTCGTATGACCCGAACGGCATGTCGACAACGACGAGGGCGCGCTTGGCCCCGCGAACAACGGCGCGGCCGTGCATGATCATCAGATCCAGCGTGACCGGGACCGTGGTCTCATGGCCGTGCATGACCATCCCAAGGCTGTCTCCAACCAAGAGGAAATCACAGTGTTTGTCCGCAATGGCTGCGGTATGCGCGTGATAGGAGGTTAACGATACGATTGGGCGCTCACCCTTCAGGGCGGTGATATGGGGCGCCATGAGCCGCTTGATTTGCGGTTGCTGGGACATTTTTCAAAGTACTCTTTTGGACTTGGCCTCTCGTGCCCCGATCATATGTGGCAAAGGCGGCATACGCCAGATGCTCAAAGAAAAGGCAGATTAATTTCAATTCGTTGACTAATCGCCACAGCAACTTGGCGACATGCAGTATGGCATGCGAGCCACATTGCCTAGCACGTTTTGCGTCTGTAAACCTTTCATAAGGCGAGTAGGGCTCTAGTCGCAGCAAAGAGCTTTTTGCTTAGTAATTTCTAGGGGGACTTACCGTGCTTATGCAGGGATTTGGGACCACCGGCTGCCGCGCATACCGTGACGCCAAATGTTCGAGCTTCAACGCGACGGTCTTTTTTGGGGCCGCGCTGTTAGCTGTCGTGGCCTTGGCCGCCGCGCTATTTCCATCGCGTGCTATCGCGCGAAATCAATACAACTCGGGATGGAGCTACCTCGGAGACTCAGTCTTCGGCTATTCCGAACGCAGGTATCGTCCACGCCGGCGCCAGCGCCCACAACGTTCGCGGCCGAATAGTAAGCGGCAAAAGCCCGCCGTCACGCATTCGGAGTTCAAGGATGACGGCCGGCCGTTATTTTTGATGGTGTCGCTGAACAAGCAGCGCGTGTACGTCTACGACGCTGAAGAGCAGATCGCAGAGGCGCCGATTTCCTCGGGCGCGCGCGGTCATCGTACGCCGACTGGTATTTTTTCCATCCTGCAGAAGCGGCGGACGCACTTCTCCAATCTTTATGACAGCGCACCGATGCCGAACATGCAAAGGCTGACATGGTCAGGCGTTGCCATGCATGCGGGTCATTTGCCTGGGTACCCGGCTTCGCATGGCTGTGTTCGTCTTCCGCATAGCTTCTCCAAGAAGCTGTTTTCGATGACGGAGATGGGCACGCGCGTGGTTGTCACCAAAGACCCGGTGGCGCCAGAGGCCTTTACCCATTCCAAGCTGTTCCGGTCTTATCCGCCTGATATCAAGGATACCGTCGCTCAATCAGCGGCTAACGACAGGGGCCGCCGCGATACTGGTCAAATCCAGACGGCTTCAGTTGAAAACACAAATGCCAATGCTTTGACGGGCAATATCGGTATCACAGCCGATGATGCTACCGCGCTTGCAGCGGCTCCGCAGTATTCGCCATACCGGGCGAAGCGTATAGCGGAACGCGCGGAGGTCGAATCCGCGATCGAAAAAGCCAAGGCTGACAAGGATAAGCATCTCGAAGCGGCCAAGACGGCTGTTGCCGACATCAAGGACGCGCGCAAGGCACTGGTAGAAGCCAAACGCGAAGCGCGCAAGTTGAAGAAGGCTGTTGAAGACGCCAAGGATGATCGCGCGAAAGCGAACAAGGCTTTGAAAGCTTACTTCAAGGAGTTTGCGGGCACGTCTCCATTGAGTGCCGAAGAGCGGGCCGCTGCGATCGAGAAGGAAAAGGCGCTTGAGGCTGAAGCGCTTGCCCTTACCGATGCCGTTGACGCCGCGAAAGTGGCTGCGAAAGATGGTGAGACAGCTGTCGAGGAAGTTGAGGCGAAGCTTGAGACACTAGAGAAGACGCGCAAAGCATCGATCGATGCGTTGGGCGAAGCCAAGGTGTCGTTACGCAAGGCCGGTGCCAAGCTTGCCAATATCAAAGAGGCTGAGAAGCTGAGGAACCGCCCGGTTTCTGTCTTCATCAGCCGCAAGACGGGCAAGCTCTATGTTCGGCAGAAGTATACTCCGATCTTCGAGACGGACGTGACCATCCAGGACTCTGACAAGCCGCTGGGCACGCATCTCTACACCGCGCTCGATTACGCTAACGATGGCAAGACCGAGCTGCAGTGGAACGCCATTTCCATTCCTGGCAAGTCAAGCTCAGAGAAGAAGAGCACGAAGAAGAAGAAGGCTGACAAGGAAAAGGACGTGCCAGCGCCCGTGCCTGCTGTGCGCCAGACGGCGAAGGCCGCTTGGGACCGGATTGAGGTGAGCAAGGATGCACGCGAGCGGATACAAGACCTCATGAAGCCCGGTTCTTCGGTGATCATCACCGACCTTGGCATCAGCAACGAGACTGGCAAGTACACCGACTTCATCGTGCTGACGCGCAACTAACCGCGGCCTCAGCCGAAACATGATAAAGCCCAGGCCAGCGTTGGCCTGGGCTTTATCGTTGGGCTTGCCGATTGCTGTCTTAGATCGCAACCAACTGCAGTGGATCGACGCCGATGAGATATTCGTGTGCCCACAACAAGAAGAAAGCGAAGAATGCCGCCCCAAGTACGACGACTGCAATATCGTTGATGATCGACGGGCTCGTACTGGGCGTCTCGGCCGGGCGTCGCTTCATGGAGATGCGATCGTAAACCGCGTAGGCCAGGAAGCTGCCGAACAGGATGACTGAGGCGAGGTCTCCGTTTGCCAGCAGGTGTGCCAAGGCCCAGGTTTTGATGGCGACCAGCATCGGGTGTTTTATGGCGCTGCGAATGCGCGATGGGATGAAATAGGCAGCGAGGAAAATCATCGCTGGCAGCATCAACGCGACCGCGATGTGGCGCATGAAGATCGGCGGGTACCACAGCGTCACGTTCTTCTCCGGCAGGATTTGGAGCTTGTGGTAACCGAGGATGATAACGACAAGGCCGATGAGAGAGACGACGGCAAAGCCAATTTTGTAGGCCGTGGCTCCGAACCGTTCGACCAGTCCGTTCTTCAGTTCCGGTGATGTCGGGATGAGATGAACCCCGAGGAAGATCACGATCCCGATAATAAGTGGCAGCATGTGTCCCGTCCTCCCGCAGCCATGTTCCAAGACCCGTTGCTTTAGCACACTTGTGCACTTGCGCGACCTCCCGGTGGGTTCAGGAGGCGTTAAGGGGTGTGCGGTATTGGTGGGTTTCCTTTAGGTCTCGTGCGTGTGTGCTCAGCGTTATGCCCACTGAAAAAACCTCCCGTCCATCATCCGCCGTTCGCAAGGCTTCCAATCATGGCTCAAGGCCAACCCCGCGGCGGCGCAATCCGCGGCGCGGTGGGTCGCAGTCCAAGGCGGATGTCGAACTGGTTGCCAAGTTTGCCGAGGTGCTTGGCTCGACGAAGGGGCGCCGCAAGAGCCGGAAACGCCGGGCGGGGCTATCCCAAGCGATTGATCGAATTCATGTACCAGGATCGGGTACGCTTGATGTGATGCCCGGCGCCCGGTTGACCGGTACCGGCGATCTTGATGATGTTCCGGCCGCGCCTTGCTTGGCGGTTCACCGCAGGCATCGTATTCAGGGCATATGGCGTGGCGCCGCCTCCTGGTGCTTGACGCTCGCGGTGATCGTGACATTTGTCGGCGGAATGGGGTTGGTGGTGCTATCTCAAGTGCCGGGATCAGACCGTGCCATCGTGAAGACAGCAAGCGCACAGCCCATGTAGCTGACGGCCGCTCGCTGTCTGGTTTGCAGTGGGTTAGGACCTAAGAACGCTATGGCGGCAGAAGAATTCTCAATTGAAGCTGACGCGGGCGATGCCGGTAACCGGCTGGACCGCTTGATTGCGGATCGCGCCGAAGGCCTGTCGCGCTCCCGCGTGCAAGCTTTGATCCGCGCTGAACATGTTTCGGTCAGCGGCAAGGCTGTCACTGACTGCGGCTATAAGATCAAAGCGGGTGATGCCGTTTCAGTTCTGGTGCCGGAGGCGGAGCCGGCGGAACCGCAAGCCGAGGCAATCGCTCTCGATGTCGTTTTTGAAGACGATGACGTGATCGTCGTCAACAAGCCAGCCGGCCTCGTTGTGCATCCGGCGGCGGGGCATTCGCAGGGCACACTGGTGAATGCTCTGATTGCCCACTGCGGCAACAGTCTTTCCGGCATTGGCGGCGTTAGGCGGCCTGGCATTGTGCACCGGCTGGACAAGGACACATCCGGGCTATTGGTTGTCGCGAAGAATGATGCCGCACACAAAGGATTATCGGAGCAGTTTGCCAGCCACGGCGAGGATGGGCGCCTGCAGCGGACCTATTTGGCGCTCGTGTGGGGTACGCCTATCCGCCCGAAAGGAGCGATAGATGCGCCGATTGGAAGGTCGCCCGCAAACCGGTTGAAGATGGCTGTCGTCTCCGGCGAAGATGGCCGCCACGCTGTCACGCACTATGAAGTAGCGGAGGTTTTCAATGGCGTTGATGGCAGGCCAGCCGTGTCACTGCTGAGGCTGGAGTTGGAGACCGGCCGCACGCATCAAATTCGCGTGCATCTGACATCGGCCGGAAATCCGCTGCTGGGCGATGATGTCTATGGTGCGGGCTTCAAGACGCGCGCGGTGACGATCAACGAGGCAGCCCAAGAGGCGCTGGCCGCGCTTGGACGTCAGGCCCTCCATGCGGCGGAACTCGGATTTGAGCATCCGCGCACGGGAGAGGCACTCCACTTCACTAGCGAGCTGCCAGACGATATGACGCGATTGCTGGCGGCTTTGCAGGGTTAAATTGCCGGCTGGGCGATCAAGCAGGCGGAGATACCGGTGACACATACGACGGCACTCTTGATTTTGATGTTGGCGATCGGGTTGGAGGTGACTGGCACGTCGGCCTTGCAAGCATCGCATCAGTTCACGCGGCCATGGCCCACTGCGCTGATGGCGGTGTGTTACCTCGGATCGCTGTTCTTGTTGTCGTACACCTTGAAGGTGATCCCGGTTGGGATCGCGTACGCCATCTGGTCAGGCGTCGGCATCGTGCTGATCGCGCTCGTCGGCTACGGCGTCTTCGGGCAACGGCTCGATTGGCCGGCGGTCATAGGGCTTGGCCTGATCGTGGCGGGAGTGTTTGTGGTCAACGTGTTTTCCAAGTCAATCGTTCACTAGCCAGCCGGCGTTAGAACGCGCCAAGGCACCAGGCCAGGATCGCCTTTTGTGCGTGAAGCCGGTTTTCGGCTTCGTCGAACACCACAGACTGCGGGCCTTCGAGCACGTCTTCTGTCACTTCATGTCCGCGATACGCGGGCAGGCAGTGCATGAAGAGCGCGTCTTTGTTGGCTCTGTCCATCAATGCTTGGTCGACTTGGAATGGCTCCAGAAGCTTCTTGCGCCGGTCCGCATCCTTGTCGCCCATTGAGACCCAGGTATCGGTTACCACGCTGTCGGCGTTGTCTACTGCTGGTGCAGTGTCGTGCATGACATCGATGAGGCCTTTGGTGTCTTCGCGCTTGACCCAATCAAGAATTTCCGGATGCGGCGGGAGGTCTTTCGGGCAAGCAACATCGAGCGAGAAATTGAAGCGAACGGCGGCGTGCATCCAGGACGCTGCCACGTTGTTTCCATCCCCGATCCACGCGATCTTCCGGCCCTCGATCGGGCCGCGATGCTCTTCGAACGTTTGAATATCTGCCATGACCTGGCACGGATGTGTCCGGTCGGTCAGGCCATTGATGACAGGTACAGTGGCGTGCTTGGCCAGTTGACGTAGCGTGTCGTGCGAGTTGGCGCGCACCATAATGATGTCGATGTAGCGGGAGATCACTCTCGCTGTATCGATTGCGGACTCGCCGCGGCCGAGTTGAAGATCGTTATGGTTGAGAACGATGCTTTGGCCGCCGAGCTGACGCATGGCGACATCGAACGAGATGCGGGTGCGCGTTGACGGCTTTTCGAAAATCATCACCAGCACATCATCGGCAATCGTGCTGGGGCGCAGATGATCGGGCACGCGTTTGCCGGCCCGCTTCAATTCATGCGCAGCGTCAATGATACGGCGCAGTGTCGCGGCATCGATCAGGTCGAGGTCAAGAAAGTGCCTCGGTGGTGTTTGGTTCGCTGACGCGCTCTTCGCGCGTCCCGCGCTTCTGCTTAGAGAGTTTACAGTCATGATGAAATCGCTTGATCAAGTGACGTGAACGCGCGGCCGAGCCGCTCGGCGGCGTCTGATAACTCTTCCTCTGTGACGTTCAAAGGCGGTAACACACGAACGGTGTTGCTTGCGGCACCGACGACGAGGAGGCGTTCGGAGATCACGGCTTTGACGACATCGGCAACAGGTGGCTTGACCTGGATTCCCATGATCAGGCCGTGACCACGCACTTCTTCTACAATCGACGGGATGCGGTCTTTCAGCCCGGCCAAATGTTGCTTGAGATGCAGGGCTTTTTGTTGGACGGCCTCCATGAAACCGGGCTCGAGAACTTGGTCTAAAACGGCATTGGCGACAGCCATGGCGAGCGGGTTTCCGCCGTAGGTGGAGCCGTGGGTGCCGGGCACCATGCCTTCAGCGGCTTTTGCGGTTGCCAGGATTGCTCCGGTCGGGAATCCGCCGCCGATGCCTTTTGCGACTGCCATGATGTCTGGTGTGATCCCTGCCCACTCGTGCGCGAACAGTTTGCCTGTCCGGCCCACGCCGCACTGGACTTCATCGAAAATCAACAGCAGCCCGTGTTCATCGCACAAGGTGCGAAGCGCGCGCAGCTCGTCCGGCGAGGCGACATGCACGCCGCCCTCTCCTTGCACGGGTTCAATCATAATGGCAGCGGTGTTCGGTCCGATCGCGGCTTTCACCGCGTCGAGGTCAATAAACGGGACGTGATCGAAGCCGTCTGCTTCTGGACCGAAACCTTCCAGGTATTTGGCGTTGCCGGCCGCTGCGAGCGCGGTCAGCGTGCGGCCATGGAAAGCGCCGTGGAACGTGATGATGCGATTGCGTTCCGGCTGGCCTGCCGCGTAGTGGGCTTTGCGGGCGACCTTAATTGCGCCTTCGCAAGCTTCTGAACCGGAATTGCAAAAGAATACGCGTTCGGCGAACGTGACGTTCGACAACCGGTTGGCGAGCGTTTCCTGTCCAGGCACGCGATACAGATTGGACGTGTGCCAGAGATTTTGAGCCTGATCCGTCAGGGCCTTGATCAGCGCGGGATGGGCATGGCCCAAGCAGTTCACTGCGATGCCTGCGCCAAAATCCAGGTAACGATCGCCGCCTTGCTCGATCAGCCAGGAGCCTTCTCCGCGCACAAACGCCAAATCTTGGCGTGCGTAGGTGCCCATGACGGCAGACGCCGGATGGTGCTGAGCAGGGGCGGTGGCATTCAAGACGGCCATACTTTCAAGTCCGTTAGCGGATCGCCAAAGCAAAAAGGCCGCCTTGCCAGGCGGCCCCGCTGATTTGGACTCTTATGCTTTCGCTCTTGGCGTCTGTCAATCGATCGCGGCGGGCTGGGGGCAATCTCCCTGCGCTTTTTGCGCCACTGACAAGAGGCCTTGCGCGAATCTCCACACGAATCGAATATGTTGCGACGAGGCAACGTCTACCTGTCAATACCCTCAAGAGGCATTTGGGTGCTTGTGGACTGAAAACTGGATGTTGTAGTTTAGGTCCATCGCTCGCCACGAGATGTCGCGAAGTTAGCGGCGCGTTGCACGTGGCTTGGTCAGTCCGCCGAGGAAGGCGATTCACTGACTAGTGTCAAGCGTTAGGCCGCTTTCAAGGCCATTTTGTTCAGAGTTTCCCCAGTTCAGCGTTCGTAAGCGGAGAATCAGGCTCCGGCTCGCGCCTATGCGCAGCTCCCTGCCGCCGCTTAGTGCCCCGGTGCAAGTGTGCTTGCTCCGGACGGTTGTGATCTGCATTTGAGGAGCAAAGCAAATGGCCTGGAATGACGAACGTGTCGAGCTTTTGAAGAAGCTCTGGGCCGAGGGCTTGAGTGCCAGCCAAATCGCTGGCCGGTTGGGCGGTGTCACGCGCAACGCCGTCATCGGTAAAGTACATCGCCTCGGGCTTTCTGGCCGCGCGACGACATCGCGTATGAAAATCATGCGGCCGCGCCAGCGCGCCGTTCCGGCAGGTGGCGGAAAACGCGCCATTGCCAAGCCGAAGTTCGCGCAAACCGGCAATCCGGCGCTGCGTGCGCTGTATCTGCCTGAAGCAGAACCCTTCATTCCATCTGTCGAGGAATTGGACATACCGCTGGCCGAGCGCAAGTCCATCCAGACCTTGACGGAATGTTCGTGCCGTTGGCCGATCGGCGATCCGCAATTGGCTGATTTCCATTTCTGCGGAAAGAACAAGGTTCCTGGTCTGCCTTACTGCGAATTCCATGCCCGGCGCGCTTTCCAGCCGCCGCAGTCGCGCCGCCGCGGCGGCGATGGGGCGAACGCTCCGCGCAAGCCAGCAGCGATCGAAGCGGCCGTCAAAGCTGCCGACAAAGAAGCGGCCAACGCCGAGTAAAGTTTCCTGGAGGGGAAGTTCCTGCGCGCCTTTACGGGTGCGCAGAGCGGGGGAAGCCGGAGACCAGAGGGAAAGGTCTCCGGCTATTTTTTTGTCTGTTGGTTGTTGCTGGCCGCCTGGATCGGCTCGCACAGCGAAACCGACCTCGCCCAATCCATGGGCATCGCCTACACACGCGCAACGGTTCCGCTTTGCGAGCGCTACCTATCGGATTTCGCGGTGTAATTCAGCAGGATCTGGCTGGGGCGGGAGGGTTCGAACCTCCGCATGGCGGAATCAAAATCCGCTGCCTTACCACTTGGCTACGCCCCAACAAGGCAGCAGGGTTTAACTGTAATTTCAGCAGGTGGCAAGGTTCTGAGTGTCCCGCCAACAGGGGAAAACGAGCGCGGCCCCACGCGGACAGAACGTCGCGGGAGCCGTTGACATCACACAAGAAAATGGCCCGAGCCTACGTCGGCACGTCATGGCCGTTTCATACCCAGCCCAGCCTACAGCTCCAGCTGATAGGAGTGCGGCAGCCACCGGTAGCTCTTCGGCCCGATGCGCTCGATATAACCGATCGATGGGAACGGCATGTGGTAGGCGCTGACGGCGACCTTGTCGTTGGCAAGCCGGTCGAACATCCGCGCGCGGGTCTGCGCGCCTTTTTCCGCATCAACGTCAAACACGCAGTGCCAATCGGGGCGCGCGAGCGATGCCACATGATGGTGCGCGCAGTCGCCGAGAAACACCAGGCGTTGCACCTTGCCGCCGTCGATATCAAACGAGAGATGACCAGGTGTATGACCGAAGCTTTCGATCGCTTCGATGCCCGGCACGATCTGGTCGCCTGGCTGGATGAATTTTATCCGCTCGGCGAGAGGAACGACGTAGTCCTTAAACAGCTGCGCGAACGTCTTGAGATCACCCTGCGGCTTGCCGGAAGACCAGAAGTCATACTCAGCCGAGCCAATCACGATCTGAGCGTTCGGGAACAGAGGCGCGCCTGCTTCCATCAGGCCGCCGATATGGTCAGGGTGTCCATGAGACAGCACAACCACGTCGAACTGGTCGGGCTTGAAACCTGCCGGCGCTAGTTGCGCGGCAAGCCAGCCGCCATCCGGCCGGGCGACGAAGCCGCGCTCGCCATTGCCGGTATCAAACAAGATGAGCTTGCTGCCCGTGTTGACGACCATTGGCGTGAAGCCGGGCTGATAGCGGTGGGCCGGAAGCAGATTATCGCGCATCAGCGCGTCAACCGCCGCTTTCTCAGCGTTCTTGCCAATCAACGGCCACGGCCCATCGATAAACGTATCGGAGTCTGAGATCATCGTGATCTCAAAGGTGCCCAACTTGAACCGGACGTGGCGCGGCCAAACCTCTCCAAGCATGGGAGCAGCGGCCAAGGCCTTGGGAACGGCGGGCAGTGCGAGCGCTGCGACCACGCCTGCGCCTGAACCTAGGACGTGACGTCGGGACAGTTTGAGCATAGCGATAAGACCTATCGAGCTGTAAAAGACGCTGTCCTGTCTACCGATCGGCGAGGAAACTTTATTGTACAAACCTGCTACGAGCGCGCATCCGGCCCCGGAGCATCTTTGGCACGTCGGCGGAGCAGTCTCCTTTTTTGCCGGGCCGCTGGGGCGCAACGACGTCCATGCGCATAGCACCGCGGTGCTTCTGACCGGGCTTTACGGCGATCTTCGCGTTCGCTTTGAAGATCAAGATTGGCTGCGCTGCCAGGCCGCCGTCGTCCCGGCCGGCGCGCGCTATGAGTTCGACATGGCTGGCGAACCGTTGAGCGTTCTCTATGTCGAACCGGAGATCGCGGGCACCAATGCGCTCGCGCCGCTTCTGTCAAATCACGCGGAGGCCGGGCGCGCCCTCGTCGGATCGGCGACGTATGTGCGGCTATTCAGAGAGTTCTTCGAGCAGAGGGCCACCTCAGACGGCGCCTTGCTCGACATCGTCCGGTTCTCGAAAAGAATTGCGACGAAGCAAATCGATCCGAGAATATGTCAGGTGCTCGGCCAGCTTTCCGCGTCGAGCGAACGAAGCGACACGGTCGCTGACCTGGCAAGCAATGTCGGGCTGTCAGCATCGCGGTTTCAGCACTTGTTTTCTGAAGAAGTCGGCGTGCCGTTAAGACGCTATCGCACTTGGCAACGTCTGCGCCGCGCCATCAAGGATGTCTGCAACGGCAGCCGGCTTGTCGACGCAGCGCTCAACGCCGGTTTCTACGATCAAGCACACTTCTCACGCGAGTTTCGCCGCACGTTCGGCGCTCCCGCATCGCGAGGCTTAAAGGCGAGATGACAACGGTGAAGCAGACAAACCTCCTACAGGTCGACTGGTCGGCCATCCCCGCACCTGAGAACGATGGCGCGGCTGACCATCTCATCGGCAGCTCGATCCCGTCTGTTGCGCTGCCATCAACCGCCGGAGGAATGGTCGATATCGCTGCGCTGTCAGGCACGATTGTGATTTACGCCTATCCGATGACCGGAAGGCCGGACGTGCCGCTGCCGGACAATTGGGACATGCTGCCTGGCGCACGCGGATGTACACCTCAGTCGTGCGCGTTTCGCGATCACTTCGCCGATCTGAAAGCGTTGGGCGTCGATCACCTCTTTGGCCTGTCCACGCAAACGGCCGACGATCAGCGAGAGGCCGCCGAACGTCTGCACCTGCCGTTCCCGCTCCTGTCTGATAGCGGCTTGCAGCTAACGGCGGCATTGCAGCTGCCAACATTCGAGACCGCTGGCATGCGTCTCCTAAAACGCCTCACGATGATCATTTCTGACCATAGAATCGAGCACATCTTCTACCCGGTCTTCCCGCCCGATCAGAACGCCAGCAACGTGATCGATTGGCTGAAGCGCTGAGCGGCGGTGAGACAGGTCTCGCTGTCTCCTAGGCCACCCTTGCATAACCCACATGAAACACCCTGCCGCAGGGGCCTTGTTTTTTGTGCGGTGCCGTGAAATAAGCTGGCCATCGTTCAAGGCAAGCTTGAACGGCCATCGGCGCTCCAGCCGCGTGAATGGACACTAAGGTCTCGAGGCCCTGACCGGGTCATCACCCGTCCTCCTGTTGAGCGCCTCTGACACTTTTCTCTTAATGACAGCCCAGGCCACGCGGGGCGTCCGTTGGGTCTACGCGTTTTACGCTCGTACGGCAGGCACGCGCCTGTCCGCACGTATGGCGCGCGCCCGCCTATGAAAGACGAACGATTGACGACTTTTACTGAACTGGGGCTGCATCCGGCCCTTCTGAAATCCCTGAAAGACCAAGGCTACACCACGCCGACGCCCATTCAGGCTCAAGCCATTCCAGCCGTTTTGGAAGGCTGCGACCTGTTTGGCATCGCCCAAACGGGAACCGGCAAGACCGCAGCCTTCGCGCTGCCGATCCTCAACCGCCTGGCCGCAAACCGCCGCCCGCCGCTACGCCGTGGCGCCCGGGCGCTCATACTCTCGCCGACACGCGAACTGGCGACGCAGATTGCGCAGAGCTTTAAAACGTACGGCCGCCACTTGAACGTCAGCGTTGCGCTGGTCTTCGGTGGTGTGTCCCATCGCGCGCAGATCAGGGCCCTGAGCCGCGGCGTCGATATTCTTGTGGCCACCCCCGGCCGGCTGCAGCAGCACCTCGATGAAGGCAACGCCGACCTGTCGGGCACTGAAGTGCTCGTGCTGGACGA
>JBGTSB010000004.1:100777-101020 GCA_041940525.1 Hyphomicrobium sp. | reverse complement strand
CCGTCATGTCGGTGCGATCGCCGATCAACTCCGCCGCAAGTTCAAAGAGAACGGCATCAACCCACGGGTTGAAGGCCTGGATGCTTGCGATTGGGTGCTGGTCGACACGGGTGACATCATTGTCCACGTGTTCCGGGCCGAGGTTCGCGACTTCTACAATCTGGAAAAGATGTGGTCGAGCGAACGCCCTGCTGATCAGACCGCTCATTAAGCGGGCGATGCCTGACCTTAGGCGCTCCGGCA
>JBGTSB010000004.1:0-100767 GCA_041940525.1 Hyphomicrobium sp. | reverse complement strand
GTTGCTGCCATGCGCATAACCATCGCCGCCGTCGGACGTCTCAAGGATGGCGCAGAACGTGAGCTGTGCGCCCGCTACATCAAACGCTTCGACGGAGTTGGCCGGGGTCTTTCCCTTGGCCCTCTGACTGTGTCGGAGTTGACGGAGTCGCGGTTGCAGCAAGCGCTTCAGCGCAAGGACGAGGAAGCTGAGCGGCTCCTCAAAACCACTCAAGATGCCGATTGCCGCGTGGCGCTGACTGAGACTGGCAAGTCTCTGTCGAGCGAAGCATTTGCATCTTGGATCGCGGACCGGCGCGATGGCGGATGCCGTTCTCTGGCACTTGTTATCGGAGGTGCCGACGGCCTAGCCGAAAGTCTGTTGCAAACAGCCGATCTCAAGCTGTCGTTGGGTGCGATGACCTTGCCGCACGGCTTGGCTCGCATCGTATTAGCCGAGCAGCTCTACCGGGCCAGCACGATCTTGGCGGGTCATCCCTATCACAGAGCGTGATTGTTTCAGGCTGGCTTAGGTTGTCTTGGCCAAGCGATCCAGCACCCAGGTTGGCGCAAAACGCTTCACGGCGACAGCGATGTACGTTGGCGTCGTCACGTAGTACCGCCGTTTCGGATGTCGGCTTTCGACAGCGTGGACGAGTTTCTCGGCGACCGTTTCCGGCTCCAGCTTGAAGCGCGAGTTGCCGCCGGATCTCAGAGCTTCCAAACGGCCGGCATAGGTCTCGCGATGAGCTGAATTCTCGACATCGATGTTGCGCTCAATGTACTCCAGCACGTGCTCGATAAAGCGCGTTCGAATGGGCCCTGGTTCAATCAAGCTGACGGAGATACCAGTGCCCTCCAGCTCAAGACGCATGGCATCCGACAATGCCTCCAGCGCGAACTTGGATGCGCAATAGGAGCCACGAAATGGCGCCGCCACCAAACCCAGCACTGATGAACACATAACGATACGCCCATGGCCCGCGGCTCTCATCGCCGGGATGATCCGGCGCGTCAGGTCGTGCGTGCCGACGACGTTGACTTCCAACTGGGCGCGCAGGGCCTCAGCTGTGACGTCTTCCATGGCACCGGCCTGACCATAAGCAGCGTTGTTGAACAGCGCGTCGAGCTTGCCGCCGCAGCGGTTCAAAGTTTCTTCAGCACAAGCGGCTATGCTTTCGGAGTCCGCCAGCTCCAGGCGAACGGGCTCATACCCATCACGGGCGAGGCGGTCCAAGTCAGCATCATTGCGCGCGGTCGCGAAAACGCGCCAACCACGGGCTTTCATCATGCGTGCGGAGGCCAGTCCGATGCCGGACGAGCAGCCGGTAATAAGTATTGCGCGTTCTGCCATGCTGCACCTTTAACCGGCAGCGATTGCCTTGGCGAGGGTTCGAGCGGCCAAAAGTTTTCCACATCGCTGACAGCCCGCCCCGGAGCAATGTGCCCGGAAGTGCCTATAGTCATCTAACCATAGTGACTCGATTGCGGTTTGGTTGGATCAGCGCGCCGATGGTGAAGACTGTCAAAGTCAGTGAATTCAAAGCGAAGTGCCTGAAGCTTTTGGCGGATGTTGCCGAGACCGGCGAAGATCTCGTCATCACCAAGCGCGGCAAGGTGCTCGCGCGCGTCGTGCCTGAGCGCGCGGCCAGGCCTGTAACGCTGCAGGGCTCAATGCGCGGGCTAATCGAGATTTGCAATCCCGACAAAGCGTTGCCCCGCGCGTGGGACGACGAACCGATAGACCGCCGGATGGATCGACTGGCAGAGAATGTGCGGCCCGAACCACCAGCGGGCCAGGACGCTTAAGCGATGCTGTTGCTGGATACGGATGCCCTGATCTGGTGGTTGCTTGACGACAAGCGGCTCGGAACGCGTTCACGTTCCCTGATCCGCTTGACTGCGCGAGGCAAGCTCTCGGTCTCGGTCGCGACCTGGATGGAGCTAGGCAACCTTCAGCGGCGCAACGACATCCGTTTTCGCGAAACCATTCCCGCGATCCGCAAGCGCGTCATCGAAGGTGGTGTCGTGGAACACGAGATCACCGGTGCTGTCGCGCTTGACGCCGCCGACCTTGTAGAGCTCTCCGCAAATCCGATGGACCGCCTGCTCGTCGCGACAGCGCGCCAAACGGCTTCCACGCTTGTAACAAGCGACCAGCCCATCCTGTCCTGGCCCGGAACCCTAGATCGCCTAGACGCCCGCCTTTAGGAAACTCACACTCATCACTGAGAGAAGAAGGCGACTAGCGTTTGCGGGGCAGCGCGGTCTCGGCCCAATCGCGCAGGTTGCTCTCGATCGCTGCGGTGATTGCGGAGGCGCCAGCGCGGCGCGCAATGCGCTCAGGTACGATCCAGGCCCGGTAGGTCCGCGAATGAACCGGCCGCAAGCAGCGCAGCGACCCGCCAACAGCTTGGCACGACCAGTCTAACTCGGCTTTGACCTTTTCGCGCCGGTCGTGCCGCATGATGCGCAAGTCAATCGGCTGAATCTCGAAGGAGCCCCGCCCAACGTCAACGTCGCGGAAGACGCACACAAGCGACCGCCCGCAACGCCCAGCACGCTGGCCAATGGTGTTGGCCGGACCAAAAGCCTTGCGGCGGCTCATCGACAGCGCAGCCCGTTCAGAACCGTTGCCGACGTAGCACGTCTTACCCAAACACAGGATCGGATCGGCCGTCTTCTTTAAGCGGCGAATGCCGCGCTTGCCCGGCTCCATCACAAGCAGAATAGTTGCTCGTGTCTCAGGCCGGTCAGAATCAACCGCCTTCCGCGTCCGCGCCGCCTCAACAGAGTGGGACTTGGCATTGAAATCGTCCGGCCGCCGGTCCGCATGCGTCGAGGGATCCATGCCGAGACCGCTGTACCCCGTATCCATAACTTTGTCTTCGCCTTCGCGCCGGGCACGAACTCTCGCCAGCTTCTTGCTCAGCCGCCGTGCCTCGGCCTCGCGCGCGGCCTTCATTTCTTCCCAGCTCTTGGAAGCAGTCTCATCAGCGTCGTCGTACTCGTCATCAGGCACGCTACCTTCAGCAACCAGCTCCGGCTGCTTCTGACGAGCAGGCTCGCGCTGAACGACTTTCTGACTTTCTATCTGTTGCCGCTTCTTCTCGTGGGCGGCCAAGCGCTCTTGCGCTTTACGCTCTTTGAGCTCCGCCGCCTTACGCTCCTGCGTGGCTTTCAGCGCCTTCGCACGGCGCTCATCAGCCAGGGCCTTGGCCAGATCGGCGGCCCGCTTCGCGGCACGCGCGGCTTCTTCCTTAGCCAGCGCCACCTTACGCAATGCTTCGTCTTTCTCACGGCGCTCGGCCTGAGCGACGCGGCGCGCCTCTTCCAGCTCCGCTGCCCGGCGGCGCGCTTCGCGCCGGTCAGCCAGGCGCTTTGCAAACGCGCGGCGTTTCGCGGCCAGCTCCGCCTCGCGCTCGTTCGCTGCGCGCACTTCCTCAGCCTTCCGCTGCACAAATGCCAGACGGCGTTCGGCAATCTGAGCAGCGACACGCCGGTGCTTGGCCCGCTGCGCGGCGCGCACAATCGCTTCGGCAGCTTTCTTCGCGGACGCCCGGCGCTGCTCGGCCTCTTCGCGCGCACGCGCCAGCATGGCCTCTTCATCGGCCTTCAGGCGAGCGTCCAAAGTATCACCGTCCGCTTCGCCACGGTCTGCCGTCTTGATCTCAGGAGACGGCATATCCGAACCGGACGTCGGAGACGCTTTGCGTTCGCCATCACTGGCGTGCGCGAACTTGGCAGCCATCGAATGACCAGCGTCATTAGCAAAGGAAAGTGAGGGGGATAGGATGAGACTTACGGCGATTACCCACCAGAAGTTTCCAACATCTGATCGCATTGCCCGCTGCCTTGTTCCCAAATCACCTGTGTCGCAAAATCCCGCACAAATCAGGCGAGAAAGCGGATAAAGCACGGCCTTCCCATGTCGGTAAGCTAACTGGACAATGAACAGATGGCCTTTAAGCCATCACGATAATTGGGATAGAGCAGCCTCACGCCGAGTTCGGATTTCGCCTTGGCATTTGAGACGCGTCGGTTGGACATATAAAAGCTGCGCGCCATCGGCGACAGCTCAGCCTCTTCAAACGGTAAATCCGCCGGCGCAGGCAGACCCATCAAGTCAGCCGCGAAGCGGATGACGTCTTGAGGCGGCGCGGGCTCATCATCCGCCACGTTATAAATTGGTGATCGGCCGCGCACGTCCATCGCCGCGCTCACGATGCGCGCGATGTCATCGACGTGAATGCGATTGAAGACCTGTCCCGGCTTGATGATACATCGCGCGCGCCCAGAAAGAATGCTGTCAAACGCACTGCGGCCCGGCCCATAGATTCCCGCAAGCCGGAAAACCTGAACGCGTTTGCCGGAATGGCGGCCAAAATCCAGCCAGTCCTGCTCTGCGGAAATGCGCCAGCGCGTACGATCGAAGTCTGGCGCTACCGGGGATTCCTCGTCGACCCAGGCGCCATTCGAGTTACCATACACGCCGACCGTCGATAGATATCCGATCCAACTTAAGCGCCCGGACGAACCCAGCGCATCGCGCAACAGCCGCAAAGCCGGATCACCCGCTTCCTGTGGCGGGATAGAAACCACAACGTGCGTGGCCTGCTTAACCAGATCTGCAAGAGCGTCCGAGACTGACATCCCGTCGAACAAAACGCCTTCGAACCCTTGAGCGTTTAGCGCCTTCACGCCATCGGGCGTCCGTGCAGTCCCAACAACACTCCAGCCGCCCTTCAGCTTCAAGCGGCCCAAGGCCTGCGCCGAATATCCCAAACCGAAAGCCAACAACCGGCTCATACCTTAAGTCCCTCGTCGGCACTGATTGGCTCATCGTCCCATTCAGCGCGAACATACTCATCGGGCTCCTGACCCAACGACGCCTGCCGCGCCCGCATCACCTCATCGGCGGGCGCAAGCCGCCGGAATGCCCAGACCGCCATTGCCCGAACGAGTGGTGACTCAGCGTCCAAGTGTTTCCGCACAAGATCAACCAGGCCCCCATCGCCCGAATTGCCGGCGGCAATTAGCACGTTGCGCATGAAGCGCTCCCATCCGGTTCGCTTCACCGGAGTGCCACGAAAACGGCTGCGAAAATCCTCGTCACGCATGACCAACAGATCCGCTAACTCCGGCGCCACCGCGCCGTCCACCGCCGCGAACTTCGCCTCGCGCGAAACTTCGGCAAACTTGTTCCATGGGCAAACAGCAAGACAATCATCGCAACCAAACACACGATTGCCGATCGGCTCGCGAAAAGCCCGACCGATATGTCCCCGGTATTCGATCGTGAGGTATGCGATGCAGCGCCGCGCATCGAGCTGGTAAGGCGCTGGAAATGCATCCGTTGGGCATACGTCAAGACACCGGCTGCAGCTGCCGCAATGATCCTGCTCAGGCTCATCGGCCTCCAACGCGGCAGCCGTTGCGATCGCACCCAGGAACAGCCAGGAACCATGATCGCGAGAAACAAGGTTTGTATGCTTCCCCTGCCAGCCCAACCCGGCCGCTTGCGCCAGCGGCTTTTCCATCAACGGCGCCGTATCGACGAAAACTTTCAGCTCTTTTCCAGAAGCGCCATGAAGCCAGCGGGCGATCGCCTTCAACTTGGATTTCACGACGTCATGATAATCCTTGCCTTGCGCGTAAGCGGAAACCGCACCCCGCGATGGCTGGCTCAACACGTCCATCGGATCAGTCTGAGGTGCGTAGCTGATGCCCAACATCACGATGGACCGGACATCCGGCCAAAGCTGCCTCGGATCACGCCTCCGTTCCGCCGTCTCGGCCATCCAATCCATGTCGCCATGGCGGCCGTCGGCCAGGAAAGTCATCAACCGCTCACCCGCTTGGCCAACACTATCCGGCCTCGCCACACGCACGGCATCAAAACCCAGCTCACGCGCCTTCAGCAATAAAGACGCCCTGAGGTCACCGTCACGGCGAACAGCAGATGTGGTCGGGCAGGTGGACATGCCCCCTTAGACCTCAAAAATCGAGGTCCGTATAGTTTAACGGCGGGGGCGCGCCTGGCAGGCGGTCAGCTAAGATTGGCCGAAACGACTTTCGCGACTTGATACGAGAGTACCAGGTCTTCACCGCCGGGAAGTCCTCCCAAGGCACTTCACCCAGATAGTCGGCGCAAGACAGGTGAGCAGAGGCCGCCATGTCAGCGAAGCTGAACTCATCGCCAGCAAGCCAGCGCCGCTGGTCAGCCAAGTAAGCGATGTAGCTCATGTGGTAGCTCAAATTGGCACCAATTGCCCGCAGCACGTTCGTGTTGGGCGAATAGGCCGTCTCGGTTCGCATTCGAGCATAGACCTTCTCCGTCAACAGCTCCCGCGTGACTTCGCGGTCCATCTTGCCATGAAACCAGTCCACGAGCCGGCGCACTTCAGCCCGATGCGCCGTGTCGCCAGGGAACAGCTCCCCCTCATCCTCTTCCAAGTGCTCAGACAGAAATTCGGAACACGCATAAGCGCCGCAAATAGTCAAACCGGCTTCGGTCCGCAGCACCGGCAATTCGCCAGCCGGATTCAGCGCCAAGAATGGAGCCCGCCATTCCCAAGGAAATTCTTCGACCAGCTCAAACTCGATATCCAG
The DNA here is from genome assembly GCA_041940525.1 of Hyphomicrobium sp. Taxonomy (GTDB): domain Bacteria; phylum Pseudomonadota; class Alphaproteobacteria; order Rhizobiales; family Hyphomicrobiaceae; genus JAKAXS01. Next base: position 94,177 of record JBGTSB010000004.1, on the reverse strand, counting down.
CTCTCCCAGCGCGACCCTCAAGGAGCGCGAGAGCGGACAAAGCCGGAAATGCGTCAGCGTATACATTATTGATCTATCAATACCCAAACGATAGGAACCAGCGCTGTGCCTTGACGTCCTCTTATGTCATAACGGCCTCATCACACCCGCCAGAGATCTAAGATCCCGCAAAACATGGAGCCCCGCGAACATGCCCACATGGCAAGTTGTGCTGCTCGGCCTAATCGAAGGCTTAACCGAATTCATCCCGGTGTCTTCAACCGGTCACGTCATCCTCGCCGGACATTTCCTCGGCTTTGACTCGCCGGGAAAAACCTTTGAAATCCTCATCCAGCTCGGTGCGATCCTGGCAATCTTGTCAGTCTATTTCGCCCGCCTCTGGCAGCTGGCTATGTCGTTGCCATCCAGCGAAGAGGCGAGACGGTTCGTATTGTCGATACTCCTGGCGTTCGTGCCCGCGATGATTTTGGGCGCAGCGTTCAACGAACTCATCGACGTCATGCTGAACACGCCCTTGCTTATCTGCGTATCACTGATTGTCGGCGGGATCATACTTCTTGTTGTCGATAAAATGGCGCTCTCGCCCACGATCGGGCGAGTTGAAGACATTCCCTTGTGGATGGCGTTCAAAATCGGCGTCTGCCAGTGCCTCGCCATGATCCCCGGCGTGTCGCGCTCTGGCGCCACCATCGTCGGCGCGATGCTAATGGGAACCGATAAGCGCACGGCGGCCGAATTTTCGTTCTTCCTGGCCATGCCGACCATGGCAGGAGCCTTCGCTTTCAAGCTTTGGAAATCCTGGAACGTACTGACCGGCGATGATGCCTTCGCCATCGCCCTAGGCTTCGTCGTGGCATTTATCAGCGCCGTGATTGTGGTGAAAAAGCTGCTCGACTACGTGAGCAACTACGGCTTCGGGCTGTTTGGCTGGTGGCGCATTATTGTAGGCACGGCAGGCCTGGTCGGCCTCCTCGTGACCACATCATAAATAGTTTTGGCCCAGAGGCGCATGCCGCTGGGCCAACCCACAATTCCAAAACCCTGCCAAACTTAGGCTGCGTGCGACGTAACCGGCGCAACCAGCACCGTACGCAGCGCCTCGGCGTCCCGTGCGGATCTCAACTGCTCCAGCGTGCTCGGTTCCCGTACGAGACGCGAGATTCTCGCCAGCGCCTTCAGATGATCGCCGCTGGCATGATCCGGCGCGAGCAGAAGGAAGATTAAGTCGACTGGCTCACCGTCTTGAGAATCAAAATCAATTGGCTGAGCAAGCCTAGCAAATAGGCAAACGATCTTCTGCAGTGCCTTCAACTTAACATGCGGAATGGCAATGCCGCGCCCAAGACCGGTCGATCCCAACCGTTCCCGCTGCAGCAAAGTCTCGAATATCAGGCGGTCTTCAAGGCCCGTCACCGCAGCGGCACGCGCCGCAAGCTCTTGTAACGACTGCTTTTTGCAGGTCACATCGAGCGACGGAAGAATACCTTCCTGTTCAAGTAGATCGCCAAGATCCATCGCGTCTGTCCATCCAGTTCCAGCCGCCGCACTTGATGGCAATGCATCAAGTGTGCCGAAGGCTGCCTTGATCCTTACGCGGGCCCCTCGCCCCTACGTGCGACTATCCCCGGTCTCTTTGCCGGGATTTGGGTCTATCCACCCAATGTGGCCATCGTCGCGCCTGTAGACAATATTAAGGCCACCATGACCAGCGTTCCGAAACACCAGGAATGCGGACTCAGTAAGATCAAGCTCCATGACAGCCTGACTAACTGCAATTTCCCGAACACCCCGTTCGCTTTCGGCAATAATAACAGGATGTGCGGAGCCATTCATGTCATCGTGAGCAAGTTCGCTCTCGTCATCCACACGTACTGTATAGTCAGCCGCCGGAACAGAAATGCCATGCCCTTTGGAGCTATGGTGGTTCTTAATCCGGCGCTGATGCCTGCGTACCCGCTTTTCTAGCCGTTCTATTGCGGCATCGACGCTGGCGTAGGCATCCCCAGCCTCACCATGGGACTGAAGCGACAGACCGCTCGGTATCGTGATCGAGCAATCGGTCTTGAAGCCACTACGCTCTTTTTCAAGGCGGATGTGACCAGTTACCTCGTCACCGATGTACTTGCCAAGGCTGCTGCCAATCTTATCAACGATATACGTCTTGATTGGATCGCTGAGATCGAGATGCTTACCAGTAATTTGGATGGTCATTTGCTTTTAGCCTGCACGTCTATTGGGATTGAATTATAGGCCGCTTGTTCAAGAATATCGACGCAAAAATTTTCAAAAAGTCGAACTATTCCATAGCCTTAAATAGGCAGCCGCAGGACACAGCGCGGTTATGACGTTAGAACCGGCTCCGGCCTCTTGTCAAACACTCCAGGGACCACAGTCTGGCCGTCGAAAGCGCGCCAGATACACCTAGAGGGAGCGTTCGACAAGACGCTTTTCTCGCCGTCTTTGGACAGAAGAAGGAATGCGCATCGCCTCGCGATACTTCGCAACGGTGCGTCTGGCGATATCCACGCCATCAGTCCGCAACCGCTCCACGATCTTGTCGTCCGACAGAACCATCTTAGCCGTCTCGCTATCGATCATCTGCTTGATGCGATGACGCACAGCTTCGGACGAATGCGCTTCCGACTCCTGAGACGACGACGCGATCGATGAGGTAAAGAAAAACTTGAGCTCAAACACGCCGCGGCCCGTCGCAATGTACTTGTTGGACGTTACGCGCGACACCGTCGACTCATGCATCGAAATGGCTTCCGCCACGGTCTTCAAATTCAGCGGACGCAAGTGCTGAATGCCATGTGTGAAAAAGCCGTCCTGCTGGCGCACGATCTCTTCAGCCACACGCAGGATCGTACGCGCGCGCTGATCAAGGCTCTTCACGAGCCAGTTCGCCGTTTGCAAACAGTCGACAAGGTATTCCTTATCCTTGTCGCTCTTCACACCGCGCGAAACCTTCGCGTAGTACGACCGGTTAACGAGCACACGCGGAAGCGTCTCGGTGTTGAGCTCAATGATCCAGCTTTGGTCCGGCGCCGGCCGAACAAAAATATCCGGCACGACAGGCTGAACCGGCGCATACTCAAACGCAGTTCCCGGCTTAGGGTTGAGCCGCTTGATCTCCTCGATCATCTCGGCGAGCTCTTCACTGTCACAACCAACAGCCTTGCGCAGCGCCGGGATGTTGTGCGCAGCAAGCAACGGCAAGTTATCAAGGAAAGCGCTGATCATTGGATCGAAGCGGTTCTTTTCCTTCAACTGCAATGCAAGACATTCCTGCAGAGAGCGAGCAAACACACCAACTGGCTCAAACGTCTGAAGGACCGAGTGAACGCGTTCGACATCGCCCGCAGGCATGCCTAGGTTTTCCGCGATATCGGCAAGCTCGACACGCAAGTAACCCTGCTCGTCGAGCAAATGGATCATGTATTGACCGGCCAGCCTGTCTTTCGCATCTGAAAGCGCCAGCGGCAGTTGCTCAAGCAGGTGATCGCGCAGCGTGCCTTGGCTGCTGACAAAATCCTCTAAGCTTGAGTCACTCAGGTCGACATTGCTGGAGCGTTGCTCAAGAGACGACCAGCCACTCCCGGCCAATCCGCTCTGCATTTCGATCGAAGGAGTATCTGGGAATAGGTTGTCAACGTCGGTGTCCATGGAGGCCGCTGCCTCACCATTGGACTTGGATAGATCGAGCCAATCTTCAGACGGCTCCGATGTGTCCGCTCCGTGCTCGGAGGCCTTGTCCGCCGCAATACTCGCCTCCGGTTCTCCGGAGCTTGCGCCATCAGCTTTGTCTTGCGCCTCTTCACGTTCCAAGAGCGGGTTTCGCTCTATCTCCGTCTCGACGAATTCCACGAGTTCAAGGTTCGACAGTTGTAGAAGACGAATGGCCTGCTGCAGTTGGGGTGTCATCACCAACTGCTGGCCTTGCCTCAACTCCAACTTCGCCGACAGAGCCATTTTCCGCCCTTAACCAACCTCGTACTGAACAGCCGGATGCTAAATCAATTGCCGTTAACGAACATGTCCCCGAGATAGACTTTACGCACTTCTTCGTTGGCTTTGATTTCCGAAGGGTTACCGTGTGTCAGAACTTGGCCATCGTAGATAATGTAGGCCCGGTCAATCAAACTTAAGGTCTCCCGAACGCTGTGATCAGTGATCAGAACCCCGATCCCACGGTCGGTCAAGTGGCGCACAAGCTCTTGAATGTCTTTCACAGCGATCGGATCAATGCCGGCAAAGGGTTCATCGAGAAGGATAAAAGAGGGGTCAGAGGCTAGCGCTCGGGCGATTTCGCACCGCCGCCGCTCACCGCCAGATAGCGCGATCGATGGCGATTTACGAAGGCGCGTGATGCGGAACTCCTCCAGCAGGCTGTCCAGTTTCTCGCGCCGTTTCTTGGCGTTCTTCTCCACGAGCTCCAGCACGGCCATTAAGTTTTGCTCAACCGTTAGCCCGCGAAAGATCGAAGCCTCCTGCGGAAGATAGCCGATACCAAGCCGCGCGCGCTGGTACATCGGGAGCCGGGTCACATCCACGCCGTCAATGGAAATGCGGCCGGCATCAGCGGGAACCAGCCCGGTGATCATGTAAAATACCGTGGTCTTGCCCGCACCGTTCGGCCCCAGCAACCCAACGGATTCTCCTCGCCTTAGGGCAAGGCTGACACCGCGGACGACCTTTCGCTTCTTATAAGATTTCTCGACGTGTTCGATCGTGAGCCAGCCCTCGCCCGACGGCTCTTCATAATTATCGTAAGGATTGACCGCCGCACCCGGGTCTTGACCATAGCCATACGGATCATGCCCGAGTTGCGGGTCACCCCAGTCATGCGGAGCATCGTAACCATTGCTAGCTGGGTAGTGCCCGCCTTGCCCATACGCGCCTGGAGGTTGCTGATCGTAGTAGTTGCCGTTCGGCAAAGGCGGCGGGGCCGCAGCCGACCTGCGAGGCGCAGGCTGCTTCTTCGATTTGTTGCGGTTGAACGGCAGTTTCACGGGGCAGCTTACTCACTGGCAACGGACCCCAGGCGACCGAACGCCTTGACGGGACCTATGAACACTAGGATCGGGCCTTTCGCGAACGTTCGCAACCGTCAGGATAGCGCACCTGCCGTTGAGGCCAAAGCCGCGTATAGACTGCACTATTTGGACTTTTTTAGCTCCAAGGGAAAAAACGTAGCGCTCGGCCGTCCGCCTTGGATAACGGTGACACCGTCTTCGCTGTCCTTTTGAACGAAACCACCTGTTCCAACGGAGCTGCCAGGCAGGGTATCGATCGTGCTCTCGCCAGTCGTCATATTGATCGTCAGCCGGGTGCCGCGAACGACCGTCTCACCCTGCGTGAGCTTCACCGCTCCGCCAACGGTGATGGTGTTGGCCTTCATGTCGACATCGGCCCAATCACCATCCACCGTCCGGCCGTCCTTCGTCGTCACGGCAACTTTCTGCTTGGCCTGGATCCGGCTAACCTGCGCCGCCGGCGCGTTCGCCTGCGGCCCCGTTGCCGCGATGTCCGCGATACCCGCCGAGCCGGTGTACGTCGCAACCATCACTGGCGTCTTCATAACAAAGTCGCCCTGCTTGGCCACCACGGCTCCGCTGAATGTGGCTTGCTTGGCCTTGTCGTTGACGTCGAGCCGGTTGGATTCAATCTCAACCGGCGCGTTCGGATCCGTCTTGAACTGTCCTGCGATCCGGTTTCCGCCCTTTGGCACGGAAGCTTCGGCTGCGTTGTTAGCGCGCTTCTTTGGCTTCCCGCTTTGAACCAGATGCGCCGTGATGCGACCCTTGCTTGGCGCGGTCAACCGCGTGATCGCTGCCTTTTGATCAACGAACAAGCGTTCGCCGCGCAACTCGTTCTTGCCTTGCTTGACGAGAATGTTGCGCCCGCTGAGCACGATGCGCTCGTTGCGCTGGTCAAGGTCCACACGGTCGCCAGTCGCCGTCCGCTCGGAACCCGACCGCATGACGACGTTGCCGGTCAGAACACCCGTTTCGTTCTGCGCGTCGAACTGAGCCTGATCACTCGTCACGCGATCGCCCTCACCGCGCGTCATGACCACTGGGCCCTTGGCAAAGATATCCTTGATCTTGCCGGACGCCGCGGACATGGGCCCCGCACCGCCTGCCTGCTCTCCTGCGCCACCGGAACCATCATTGGCATATCCGACCGTCAGCTGCGGCGTTTCCATCACGCTGTCGCCTTGCACGGCACGCACATCACCAGAAAAGATCGCAACCTTGTGCTGGTCCTTGATGTCCAAACGACGCGAGGTGATATCAAGCGGCGCGTCTGATTGGCCAAACATGCTCACATCCCCCGTGGGCCGATCTGGCTTCGGCGGTCCTGCGGAGGCTGGCTTCAGGTTCGCCACGACATTACTACGGAACGTCACTTCCTTTGCCTTCTGGCGCAGGGTCAGCCCCTTGGCATTGATCGTCCCGGCTGGAAACGAAACCTCCACAGGGTCCTCGGAGGTCAAAAGACTTTCTTTCGTCAGCAGTCTGGCCCGCGGTAGAGAAACCGTCATGCCATTTTCAGAGACAACACGAATGCCGTTATCGAGATCGAGCACCTCGCTGTCGCTATTATAGAGACCGGTCTTCGCAGAAACGTCGGTCTTGGTCTTGTCTGCCTGGATAAGCGTTCCGGAAATCTCATCCAGCGTCACGACGCCAGGCTTCAGCAAATCCTGACTGGCCGTCTTGGCGGTGAACTTATAGGAGCTGCCGTCTTCCCCGAACCCGCTGTACTTCGGGTTGGACATTTTCAGGTCGGTCGACGTGATACGCCCGATGTTCAGCTCGGGAAGCCCCGTATCCACACCGCTACGCGACAAAACGCTTAAGCCGTAAGCAACGACGATCAACCCGCAGCAGACAGGAAAGGCTTTCCGCAAAAAACGCACGACGCGGCTATGACGCTGCGCCGCGCGCATGCCGCGCAGTCGTGCTTCAAGACCCTGACCGGTCTCGTGCTGGCTGATGTCTGATGCAGCAACCATTCCGGTGGCAACACCCTTCCATTAGGCTGTCAAAGTCCCGCAAAAGACAGGGAAATTGCGTCGCATTTGGGACCAGCTCAATGCCCGTGACAGCTGTCGGCAGCATCAATGAGCGAACAGATCGTCCTTCTCGTCAAAGCCCGCCAGGTCCATCCGCGCGCGCGTTGGCAAGAACTCGAATGCCGCCTCGGCGAAAGCGCGCCGCCCAGTCCGATCGAGCATGGCGTCCAGCTTGTCCTTAAAGGCATGCAAGTACAATACGTCCGCCGCGGCATAAGCAAGCTGCTGCTCCGTCAATGTCTCGGCGCCCCAGTCGGAGCTTTGCTGTTGCTTCGACATTTCAATCCCAGCAAGCTCCAGCGCCAATTCCTTCAGCCCGTGCCGGTCGGTGTAGGTACGAACGAGCTTCGAGACGATCTTGGTACAATAAATCGGCGACGTCACCGCGCCCAGATAGTGCTCCAGCACCGCAACATCGAACCGGGCGAAATGGAAGATTTTCGTAACGCTCTCATCTTCCAGCAAGGCCTTAAGCCGCGGCGCGCTCGTCTGCCCGGCAGCGATCTGCACCAGATGCGCCTCGCCATCGCCAGCCGAAAGCTGAACCAGACAAAGCCGATCGCGATGCGGTCTCAACCCCATCGTTTCGGAATCGACAGCAACCACCGAACCAAAATTCAGGCCCTCAGGCAGATCACCTTTGTGGAGATGGATTTTTTTCTTCGTCATCGGATCCCTTGCCAAGCCTATTAAACCGCGCGCTATCGTTCGGGTAGACCTTGTGACACGCACCGCTTAGCAAATCTACGGGATGGTTCGTGGTGCGAGCGAGAGGACTCGAACCTCCACGCCTTGCAGCGCTGGCACCTGAAGCCAGTGCGTCTACCAATTCCGCCACGCTCGCACGCAGGTGGCGGAACAAATTTTCCCGGCCACCGCTAAGGATCAGCGTCATACCTGATCTAAAAGCGGGGTGCAAATGCTAACATGCCGCTTGCACCAGTCCTTTTATCCTGGCACCCCAAACCGTATAGTGAGTGCACACCGCTGCGGGAGGTGAGGGCATGGTCAAAATTCCAAACGACGGTCTGGCAACAGTTATTGGCGGCTCCGGCTTTGTCGGCCGCTATATCGTCCGCGCCCTGGCATTGGACGGCTGGCGCGTGCGGGCCGCATGCCGGCGTCCGGATTTGGCGGGATTCCTCCAGCCGATGGGCCGTGTCGGCCAGATCCACCCTGTGCAGACCAATTTGCGCTTTCCCGACAGTCTCAAGCAGGCGCTCGAAGGAGCGGACTGCGTGATCAACGCTGTCGGCGTGCTCGCATCCGTTGGCAAGCAAACCTTCAGCGCCATTCATGTTGACGGCGCTCGCGCGGCCGCTGCTGCCGCCCGCGAAGCCGGAGCAACCCGCTTCATCCACATTTCGGCAATCGGCGCCGATACTGAATCAAATTCTGAGTACGCCCGCACGAAGGCGGCCGGCGAACACGCTGTCCTGGAAGAATTTCCGCAAGCCATCATCCTGCGGCCATCCATCGTGTTCGGGCCGGAAGATGAGTTCTTCAACCGTTTCGCCTCCATGGCGCGGATGTCGCCCGTGCTGCCGTTGATCGGTGGCGGCAAAACACGCTTCCAACCGGTTTACGTAGCTGATCTGGCCTCAGCGGCGGCCGCTGCAGCAAGCGGCACAGGAGCCGCTTCAACCACGTATGAGCTCGGCGGGCCCGAGGTGCTGACGTTTCGAGAGCTGTTGGATCGCACGCAGCAATGGGCTGGCCGAAGCCGCGGCTACATCTCCCTGCCGTTCTGGCTGGCCAAGATCCAAGCACTGCTGACATGGCCCATGCCCAATAGCCTGCGTCCGGTCACCGTCGATCAGGTTCGCTTGCTGCAAAAAGACAATGTTGTCTCGGAAGAAGCCCGCGCCCAGGGCCGCACGATCGCGGCATTCGGAATAGACCACCCGGAATCCACGGCCTCGATCGTGCCGTCATATCTGGAGCGGTTCAAACCGCGCGGACAATACGCCAGCTATCGCAACAGCTAGCGGCACCACGGCACGAACGATCCCTGCGCGAAAAACAAATAAGGGCCCTGGCGGAAAACCGGCCAGAGCCCACCTATCATTGCTTGCCGCGCAGCGTTAGTGAACGCTGGCTACCGACAACTCGCCATCCATCGCGTGAGACAAAGCCGCTTGCCGCGTATCAGTCAACGCGATCGGCGTGCCGTCTGCTGCATGAAGTGCGTAAAGGTCAATGCCGGTTGGCAGCCCCTCAATTGAGGGAAACATCTCGCGCGCCTCATCCGGAGACAAAACCTTGATGTAGGCGACGTGCCCGCCTCCCAACCGCGCGAGTTCCAACTCGGTCATGAGCGGCTCGAAGTCCGCATCGATGTACTTCTCGGTCGTTTCAGTCATGACGCAACTCCTCTCGCGTTCGAGGTATCCTAGTGCCGTCATGGTCGAGCACGGCGCACCGCGCTTCGATCACCATGATCGTCGTCCGATTCGCGGACCTTGGCTGTAGCCGACTGGCCTCTACCCCGATTTTTTCGCACCTCCGATGTCTATCTTCTTAATGAGGCGCTCTGGTTCATGACGTTGCAGATCAATCGCAAGTAACCCGTTGTTTAGATCTGCGCTCGAGACCTCGATCCCGTCCGCCAGAACGAACGTTCTTGAAAACTGCCGTGCGGCGATACCGCGGTAGAGAAAGTCTCTGGACTTGTCGTCTTCCTGCTTGCCACGCACGGTGAGCTGGTTGTCTTCCACGCTGACATCAAGTTCGTCGCGCTTAAATCCAGCGACCGCAAGCGTGATACGCAGGGTCTCTGCCGCTCCGTTGGAGTTGCCGAGGCGCTCAATATTGTACGGAGGATACCCGTCGCCGCCGCCCTTATTAGCGCGATCAATCAGGCGTTCAATTTCTTCGAACCCCAAAAGCATTGGGTTCGATAAAAGCGATAGTCGTGACATGTCTGAAGCCCTTGTCCTAAAGCGACCTCTAGTTTTCCAGTTACGCAGCCGGCTGCCGTCGCCCTGCGCCTGTCCAGCCCCATTCGGGCGCCGGACTGATGCATAAGATATGGGATATTGTTTCTGCCGTTCAAGCAGGTAGGAACCCTGCCCCCATGAGCCTGTTTGGGGCCTTGGTGCCGGAAACGGGTCACGCGCCCGGCTGAGCTTGTCACCACACACCTTCATCATGGGTTGAGTTTAGCGCGCCGATGATGAATGGGCGGCAACGGCGCAATGGCGCCGACGACCATTTTGTCGCATTAAGGCCCGCCCGGCAGCGCAGCTCCTAGCCCAGGCTGTGATCGCGGCCCTTGGACGGCACCAGCTCATTGCATTCCGCGGCCTTACCGGATGTATTCAGCCGGTAGACGATCGGCGCAGCCGTCGCCAGCTCTCGCGCGATGATCTCTTCGCCGGTCAAGTCTTCCAGATGCATGATCAAGGCCCGCAGCGAGTTGCCGTGAGCCACAACAATCACCGTCTCGCCCGCCAGCACACGCGGCCAGATCGCCTTCTCCCAGTACGGCAAAACGCGCGCTGCAGTATCTTTCAGGCTCTCGCCTCCTGGCGGCGGAATATCAAACGACCGGCGCCACAACATCACCTGCTCGTCGCCCCAGCGCTCACGCGCCTCATCCTTGTTAAGCCCCGATAGGTCGCCATAGCTGCGCTCGTTCAACGCTTCGTCGCGTATGGTCTCCACATTCGATTGATCGCTTTCGTCCAGCATGATTTCCAAGGTGTGCTGAGCCCGCTTTAAGGCGCTTGTGAACGCGATGTCGAACCGCAGCCCTTCGTTGCGCAGCACCCTGCCGGCCCAGCGTGCCTCAATCACGCCTTTCTCCGTAAGGTCGGGATTCTTCCACCCCGTGAACAGGTTCTTTTTGTTCCACTCACTCTCGCCGTGGCGGACAAGCACGAGGCTGTTCGTCAATACTTCCATGCGGCGAGGGCTCTCCATTATCGTCATTTATAGTCCAAGAACGTCGGTCATCGCGAAAACGCCGGGGCCTTTTCCTTTTCCCCACATGGCAGCCTTTACCGCACCTCGCGCGAAAATCGACCGGTCGCTGGCGCGATGGGTTAACTCGACCCGTTCACCCGGCCCTGCGAAGATAACCGTATGGTCACCCACGACGTCACCGCCGCGCAATGAGGCAAAACCGATGTCGCCGGCGCGACGCGACCCAGTATGGCCGCCACGCGCGGGAATGGTCCGGTCCTTGAGATTAACGCCACGCCCTGCCGCGGCGGCGTTGCCGAGCATCAAAGCCGTGCCCGAAGGCGCATCGACCTTGTGCTTGTGGTGCATTTCGACGATCTCGATGTCGAAGTCTTCGTCCAAAGCTTCAGCGACTTTTCGCGTCAGCGCGGCCAGAAGATTGACACCCAGACTCATGTTCCCAGCCTTCACGATCGTTGCGTGACGCCCGGCTGCGGCGATCGCGGCCTCGTCGCTGTCGCTCAGACCCGTCGTACCGATGACATGAACGTTGCGGGCGTTAGCCGCTAACCCCGCAAACTCCACGGTCGCGGCCGGAGATGTGAAATCCAGGATCGCGTCAGAGCGGGCGATAAGGTCCAGAGCGTCATCGGAAACGGTAACGCCGAGAGGCCCTAAACCGGCCAGCTGTCCCAGGTCCTGCCCGATGGCTTTGGAACCTTGAGGCTCAACTCCGCCCGCAAGTACACATCCGGATTCCGCGACGACGGCCCGCACAAGTGCCTGCCCCATGCGCCCTGCCGCGCCCATCACGGCGATTTTTACGTCGCTCACGCCATAGTCCTCCCGCTAATGGCGCGGGTATAGCAACCCCCGCAGCCTACGGAAAGAGCAGCCACGGCCCCAGCCTTATGATTTCTGTTTAGCCGCATCCCGCGCACGGATGATAGAGTCGCCGATCAAAGTTTTGGCTAGGTTCACATCGCCTATTTCCTTGATCTTAACCCACTTATTGGGTTCAAGGTCCTTATAGTGCGCGAAGAAATGCTCAATTTGGTTGAGGGTGATGTCCGGCAGATCGGCAACGGTTTGGACCTTGTCGTAGCGTTGCGTCAACTTCGTGCTCGGAACCGCGATGATTTTCTCGTCTCCGCCACCATCATCTTCCATCACCAGTACGCCGATTGGACGACAATTGATCACCGCTCCTGGGAAGATTGCGCGCGTGTTGCACACCAGCACATCGATGGGATCGCCGTCCGCTGAAAGCGTGTGAGGAACGAAACCATAGTTCCCCGGATAGCGCATCGGTGTGTACAAAAAGCGGTCGACGAACAACGTGCCCGAAGCCTTATCCATTTCATACTTGATCGGCTCACCGCCAACCGGCACCTCGATCACGACGTTGACATCGTTCGGCGGATTCTTGCCAGTCGGAATGGCTTCGATGCGCATAAGTCTTTCTCCTGCCCCAGACGGTCCGTGAATTGGCGCCGACATTCCTACAGATCGCCAGCGATTTCACCCCCTGATTTAGAACGAGACAGTAAACGGCAAAATGCGTCGAACCCGCCCAGCCGCAACCGGGCCGCAGAACAGCTAACTGTGCTTAAAACACTGATAAATCTTACGGCCAGCCGAACGCGACTTTTGGCAGCCACGCCCCTCCAAGGCATTCCTCCGCCTGAGAGAATGGGCGTCCGCCGCGCTGCCAATAGAACTGCATCGCTGCCTGATTGTCGCGCAAAGCCCAAACGATCAGGCCTTTCAGGCCACGATGATCTAGATCAGCTCGCGCCGCCTCAAACAGATGCTCGCCAAAGCCGAGGCCTTGATAGGCTGGGAGCATGTAAATTTCGTAGATCTCACCCTGATGGTGGCCCTTCGTACGGGACGTGCCTAGCGTTGCATAGCCGACAACCTGATTGTCCCATTCGACGATAAGGAGAGCGTCTCCGGCCCGAACAACGCTGCGCCACCATGTGGGACCGCGCCGGGCGATCATGGCGTCTAGATGTGCGTGCGGGATAATTCCCCGGTAGGCCTGCAGCCAAGCTTCCTTGAAAACGCCGGCGATGGCTTTGGCATCCCCAAGCCGACCACTCCGAACCTTAACTGAAGCTCTACTCTCTAACATACGACCACTATACGAGAACCACAGACAAGCACCACGCAAATCTCAGCATTTCATTGTCGCGTATTCAGCGCAAGTGAAGATCGCAGTCTTTATAGAATGAATTTTGACAGGTCGGCATTTTGCGATAGCTCGCCAACCCGCTCATTCACATACGCCTCGTCGATTGTAATGGTTTCCCCGCTTCTATCGGACGCGGTGAACGAGATTTCGTCCAACACCCTTTCCATCACGGTTTGCAGGCGCCTGGCACCAATATTCTCAACAGTGGAATTAACGAGCACTGCGGTGTCGGCAAGTGCATCGATAGCGCTGTCATCAAACACCAGTGTCACGCCTTCGGTCGCCATCAGGGCCACGTATTGCTTAATCAGGCTCGCTTCCGGTTCGGTGAGAATGCGGCGGAAATCGTCCCGCTTGAGCGCCTGCAGTTCGACCCGGATTGGCAACCGCCCCTGAAGCTCAGGCAACAGGTCCGACGGCTTTGACACGTGGAACGCACCTGAAGCAATGAACAAGATATGATCCGTTTTGACAGTGCCGTGTTTAGTGGCAACGCTCGTGCCTTCGATCAGCGGCAGCAAGTCACGCTGCACACCTTCGCGCGAAACGTCCACGCCACCGCGGCCGCCCTCGCTGCGCGAGCAGATCTTGTCGATCTCATCCAGGAACACGATCCCGTTAGCTTCCACCGCCTTGATGGCCTCGGCTGTGATTTGGTCGGAGTCGATCAGCTTGTCGCTTTCCTCGGCAATTAGCACACTGTAACTATCGGCCACGGTCACACGCCGTGTCTTCGTGCGCCCGCCAAATGCCTTACCCAGCATGTCGCCCAGATTGATCGCGCCCACCGAGCTTCCGGGCATCCCCGGAATGTCGAACATCGGCACACCAGGCGCCATATCAGCGACCTCGACTTCGATCTCCTTGTCGTTCATCTCGTTGTCGCGCAGACGTTTGCGGAAGCTTTCTCGGGTGGCAGCAGACGCCGTCGGCCCGACAAGCGCATCAAGCACGCGCTCTTCAGCGGCCTTCTCCGCCTTCGCGCGCACGTCACGCCTCTTGACCTCTTTAACCAGCGAAATTCCGACCTCGACAAGATCCCGGATGATGCTCTCAACATCCCGGCCGACGTAACCCACCTCGGTGAACTTCGTCGCCTCCACCTTAATGAACGGCGCACCGGCCAGCTTCGCCAAGCGCCGGGAGATCTCCGTCTTACCGACGCCCGTGGGGCCGATCATCAGGATGTTTTTCGGCAAAACCTCATCCCGGAGATCACCCTCCAACTGCTGCCGCCGCCAGCGATTGCGCAAGGCAATCGAGACAGCTCGCTTGGCGTCATTCTGACCGACGATATAGCGGTCAAGCTCGGATACAATTTCACGCGGTGAGAAGTTCGTCATGGCTCGATGTTGAAGTGACGCCCGGCGAAGGGCAAGTGGACGATACGTCCAGGCTCAAATGCAAAGCTGTCCGCCACTGCTCCATCAATGAGGCGAAACAACTTTCAGACCAATGATGCTGGCGATCAAAACGCCAAGCAGCGCTAGCCGTATTCCTTCGACGGGCTCTTGGAAGGCCGCAATACCGACAAGCACGGTGCCGACAACCCCTATTCCAGTCCAAATGGCATATGCAGTGCCCATGGGAATGCCAAGCGATGCGGCCCGTTCGAGGAAGTACAAGCTGCCGGCAACGCACACTGCAAAGGCCACAGTTGGCCCCAAGCGCGTAAACCCATCGGTGAACCGCATCGACGTTGTGAAACCAACTTCCAACAACCCTGCCAGCAGCAGATATATCCAAGCCATGGTACCCGCCTAGATCCCCGGTCAAGAGTTGGACGACAGCGTTTCGACGACAAAGTTGTCGTTGGTGTAGACGCAGATCTCCGACGCGATTGTCATGGCTTTGCGGGCAATTGCTTCCGCATCCAGGTCGCTATCCAAAAGCGCCCGTGCAGCTGCCAGCGCGTAGTTGCCGCCCGACCCGATACCCATCACGTGCGCTTCCGGCTCCAAAACATCTCCGGTACCGGTCAAAACGAGCGTCGTGCCTTCGTCGGCAACGATCATCATCGCTTCCAACCGGCGCAGATACCGGTCCGTACGCCAATCCTTAGCCAGTTCCACGCAGGCCCGCATCAGCTGCCGGGGATACTGCTCAAGCTTGCTTTCCAGCCTGGAAAACAGCGTGAACGCGTCCGCCGTGGCGCCAGCGAAGCCGCCGATGACCTCGCCGTCCTTGCCGATCTTGCGCACCTTGCGCGCGTTTCCCTTGATGATCGTTGCGCCCAGGCTGACCTGCCCATCACCCGCGATGACGACACGGCCGCCTTTGCGGACAGTCAAAATGGTGGTGGCATGCCAGCTCTCGTGAGAGGCCGGATTATCGGTTGGTAAAGTCATAAGCCCGGAGATAGGGATGGAAGTCCTCGTAAATCAAGATACAGGATCACGGAGCTGCGCTCTTTAACCCTGGCCAGCAAGCTGATAAACGCTTGTCATAGAGCGTGCAAGCACACCAGCCCAGGCACGTTAAGACCTTGCGCACAAAGAGGCAATCGTGAACCGTCAGGCGAAAATCACCCGGAAAACCAAAGAAACCGGGATCACGGCCGCCATCAACTTGGATGGCACCGGCGAATACGATGTATCGACCGGGATCGGCTTCCTGGACCACATGTTGGAACAGCTGGCCCGGCACTCCCTGATCGATATCACGCTGAAGGCCGAAGGTGACCTCCACATCGATTTCCACCACACGACCGAAGACACCGGCATCGTGCTCGGCCAAGCTCTGGCAAAGGCACTCGGCGACAAGCAGGGCATCACCCGCTACGCCGACGTGCACCTGCCGATGGATGAGACGCTGACGCGCGTCGCCATCGACGTATCAGGGCGCCCCTACCTCGTTTGGAAGGTTGAGTTTACACGCGACAAGCTCGGCGAGATGGATACCGAACTGTTCCGCGAGTGGTTCCAAGCTTTCGCGCAGAATGCTGGGCTGACGCTGCATGTTGAAAATCTCTACGGCGAAAACAATCACCACATCGCCGAAACGTGCTTCAAGGGATTGGCGCGCGCCTTGCGCGCTGCCCTTTCGATCGACGAGCGTCAGGCTGGGCGAGTGCCCTCGACGAAGGGCATGCTGGCCGTATGATCGGGCTGATCACAAACATGCGGGGCGCAGTCGTGTACAGCGTGCACGAGGCACCTGACCACGCGGCGGACCCGAGTGTTCGCGCCGACGAAATGGTCTTCCTGCATGAAAACTTTTCTTGGCTCATCGCCTTGTTCGCACCGTTTGCTCTGCTCGCGCGCGCGGCCTGGCTGCCGTTGGCCACCTATTTCTTGTTAACCGCGCTCATCCTGACGTCTCTGGACATCATGGCGATCCCGCAGGTTTGGAGCTTGATCGCCGTGATTGCGATCAACATCCTGTTTGCCTTTGAAACGCCGGCCCTGCAGCGCTTGGAGCTGGGCTTCAAAGGCTGGCAAGAGGTCGCCGTCGTGTCAGGTGCGGATGAAGGAGAGTGCTACCGCCGTTTTTACGATGCCTGGCTAACCGAACATTCCGCACCACAGCCCGAAACTGCAACCTCGACCGCCAGCGCAGACGGGACACCACCAAACATCGCAGGGTCGCACAGCACCCTCCGCCGTCTCTTTGCATCCGGCCCCTAATACTCATATGCAAACCGTCGCTATCATCGATTATGGATCGGGCAACCTTCACTCGGCAGCAAAGGCTTTCGAGCGCGCCGCGCGTGAAACAGAAGCCGGCTGCAAGATCGTCGTCTCATCCGATCCCAAAACCGTCGAGACCGCTGACCGGATCGTCCTGCCTGGCGTCGGCGCCTATGCCGACTGCAAAGCAGGCCTGGAAAATGTTCCCGGCCTGCTCGACGCGATCCACGTGAGCGTTGAGGAAAAAGCCAGGCCCTTCCTCGGCATCTGCGTCGGCATGCAGCTCATGGCAACACGTGGCCTTGAGTTTGGCTCGACGGAAGGCTTCGGCTGGATCCCCGGCGAAGTCCGCGCCATAGAGCCCGGCGACCCAAACTTGAAAATCCCACACATGGGTTGGAACATTCTGGAGCTCAACAAGCCACACGCTCTGCTCGACGGAATCGCAACCGGGCCAGACGGCCAGCACGCCTACTTCGTCCATTCATTCCATTTGGTCGCCGAGAACGACGACAACGTGATCGCCACAACGGACTACGGCGGGCCGGTTACCGCCATCGTCGCGCGCGACAATCTCGTGGGCACCCAATTCCACCCGGAAAAAAGCCAGCGGCTCGGCCTGAAATTGATCGGCAATTTCCTAACCTGGAAACTGTAGGGGCGGCTTCGCCGCCAACACCCTGGCGCCACGGCATTTGGTGGTTCTGCCCGCATGCGGTGTCTTGTGCCAATGAAACGGCCGCCAGACCAGATCGAACGCGGCACCCAGTGCAGCCAGCGAAATCAACAACCAGTAGGCAGGCAGAAAAATCCCATGCCAGGCCAAGCCCGGGTGATCGCTGCGCAAGGCCGCGGCCACCGCCAGAACAATGCTAAACAGATATCCCAAAACAAAGACGGCAAGCCCGGCCCACCAAACACCTTCGCCGAACGAATCCGCGGGCCGCGAAGCCACTAGCGAATAAGCCAAGACGCCGAGCGATATCGGGTGCACGAACGCCGACACTAATATGCCGGCCAACAACGCATGCAGCGCCAAGCACCGCTTCGCACCCAGCTCCCGCCAAAGACGCAGCGGTTGGCGCCAGAGCACGATCGCAGTCTGCAGCCAGCCCTTCAGCCAGCGCTGGCGTTGGCGCCGCCATGCCGGAAACGCATCCGGCGCTTCTTCCCACGTTGCCGATCGCAACGTATCAACCCGCCAGCCAAGCCGCGCCAAGCGAATACCGAGATCCGCGTCCTCCGTCACGTTATATGCATCCCAGCCGCCAGCCTGCTCCAGCGTACTCCGGCGGAAGTGGTTCGACGTACCGCCAAGTGTCAGTGGCAATCCACAACGCGCCAGCGCCGGCAGGATCAAATCGAACAACGCCGCATACTCAATCGCGAATTGCCGCGTGAGCCAGCCAGCATTTGCATTGTGAATTTTAAGCTGCGCCTGCACACAAGCCAGCTCTGGCCCAGCCTCGCGAAACGCCGCAACAGCCTTTCGCAACTGATCCGGATCCGGCTCGTCCTCGGCATCAAACACGACAACGAATTCACCGCGCGCATCACTAAGTGCGAAATTCAACGCACGCGGCTTCGTCTGCGGCTTCCCCGGCGGAACCGAAATGACCCGCATGTTGGGATGCAGCCCCGCGGCGCGCAACGCCAGGCGTGTGCCAGCATCGCACTCCTCCGTGATGAACAGCACGTCCAGCTTGTCTTGCGGATAGTCCAAGGCATGAAGGCTCTGGACGAGCTGGTGAGCCACCTCCCGCTCGCGAAACATTGCCACCAATACAGTGTAGACAGGCAGATCCTCGTCCGCGATCCGTCCGACAAACCCAGCATCACTTCCGGCCGGCCAGACCAAGTTCCAAAGCGCCAAGCATCGCAGCGCCAGCACACACGCAAACGGCAATGTCGTCATCACCGCAACGAGAGCCCAGCCATCCACTCCAGCGAGCACCAGGCATCCCAAGGCCACGGCCAGAGCGCCAATCGCAAGACTCTGCCGTGGCCAAAGCCCTTCCACCGCCGAAAACGCGGGATAACGCGCACGCAACCCCTCCGTCGCGCCTTGGAGACGCCGGGAAGTCAGGCTATCAGAAAGCGATGAGGTGGCCGGCGCCCCGGACCGATCGGTGAGCAGGTCTAGCTGTGATACGTGGTGCAGCATGAGTACGGCGAACGAGATACAGAAACAAAACCGTTATATGATACGTACACATCATAATATGCGCACCTGCTTCAGTGGAACCCTCATCGGACAGCTCACGGCACTCTGCCTTGGGGTGTTGCTTTCAAGCCTTTTCTGGATGATCGCTCAGGCTCAGGCTCCAAATGACGGCCAGCCCGGCCAAACCAGTTTGGAGAACGAAGCCCCGCAGCGCCGCGTGCTTATCCGCTTTGTCACGGCGGACGACTTCCCGCCCTTCAACTATTATGACGACGAAGGCATCCTGACCGGGCTGAACGTCGACCTCGCCCGCGCCATCTGTTTGGACATCGGCGCCGCTTGCGACATTAAGGTTCGCCCTTGGAAAGAGCTGTTTCTAGCGGTTCGCCGCGGCGAAGCCGACGCCGTTATCGCCGCGCATATCGTCGGCGCGCAGCGGGTCGCAGACATCGAATTCTCCGACCGCTACTTCCAAACACCCGGTCGCTTCGCCGGCCAAAAGACAAACGAATTTGCCGCCATCAATCCAGATGCGCTCTACGGGAAGACGATCGGCGTCGCCAAAGGCACGACACACGAAGCGTTCTTGCGTGCCTTCTTCCGCGAGAGCCGCATCGAAATATTCCAGAACGTTGAGCTGGCGCGCGACTCCCTCCAACAAGGAAAGGTCGATCTACTGTTCGACGACGCGATCAGTTTGTCCTTCTGGCTCAAGGGAACCTTGTCGCGCGGCTGCTGCGAGTTCAAAGGCGGCGCCTTTCTCGAGCCAAAATACTTTGGAGACGGGTTGGCGATAGCCGTCAGCCGCAACGATCCGCTGCTAAGGGCCCAAATTAACGGCGCTCTGAAGAACATTCGTCGTTCCGGACGGTTCGAAGAAATCGTCAACCGATACTTCCCGATCGGCATCTTCTGATCTCCGCCACACCTAGAGCGGCTAGTGATAGATGTAAGTTATCGTGAACGTCCGGTCGGCCAGCGTCGCCCCGCTCGGCGGAAACGGGAAGCTCGCCTGCTTCGTCGAAAACACAACGCTTCGGTTCAAAACCGTGTCTTGCGAGCGCGAAAGCATCGTGACGGTTTCCAGATTGCCGTTCATGTTGATCAAGATCTTCACCGTCACCCTGCCCAGAACATTCATTTGTGGCATCGTCTGACGCAAGGCGCTGATCACACCCCTAGCAAAATCATCATTGGCGCCAGACCGTGTGATACCGGCCGGCCGCGAGACGCTCGCCGCCCGCCCATCCAACGACGGCGTTGAGATCGTCTGCTGCGGCAACGCCATACTTGGCTGCCGCCGCGCCTGCTGCTGTTTGCGCGCGGGTGGCCGCCTTGGCTGAGGCATGAGATCAGGAACTTCCAAAAGATCCGGTCTGGCCTCAGCAATCTCCTTCTTGAGTTCCGAAGCCTCGTCCTCTTTCGCCTTGTCCTGTTCGTCTTTTGCCTCTTCGTTCTTCTTCTCTTCTTGCTTTTCCTGCTGCTTCTCGGCCTCCGCTTTCGGTTGCGCCAATACGGCAGCTTCCTCGTCCGGCGCAGGTTCCGGCAGCGCGGCCTCGTCGGCTTTCTCAACCGGCTTGGCTTCCTTGGTCTCTTCCGCCTTCTCGGCTTGAGACGGCCTCAGCTTCGGCGCTTCTTGCGCCTCCTGCTCTTGCTGCTGTTCCGCCTGCGGCTCCGGCGGCGGCTGCGCAGCAGGTTGAGCCAATGACGGTGGCGGCGCCCCGTCTGCCCCGGCCGAGGCATCCAACAGTTCTGCTTCGGTAACGAAAGAAACGGCCACGGCGTTTGGCGCGGCATTGGGGTCACCCAGGCGTTCTCTAGGCGCGTACAAAAATCCCAGCAACAACATCAAATGCAGGATCGTGGCAGCCGCCAGCGTCGCCCAAAAGCGGCGGTCGGCCGCCTCCGGCGTCGCAGCCCTGACGGCCGCAACGAGATCAAATCCCGCCTTTTCTTCCGTCGCTTGCTCTGTCAACGTCATCCTTGTGACCAGCAAATCTAGTGATCAGGTTACGCCGGTGCTAGTTGGCGGCAATGTGGCGGCATGCCCACGGGGGCGGGTTTTCCAGCCACTATGGCCCTCAATCACCACGTCCGGCCTGCTTGACAGCCATCGCCCAACAAAAACGGCCGCAAACGCGGCCGCCTCATGTCAGGTTGTGCGGTAGCCTACCTCGGCGCCAACACCATAATCATCTGGCGTCCCTCGAACCGTGGCTCGCTCTCAACCTTCGAAATCTCTTCGACGTCGGCCTTCACACGCTGAAGAACCTTCATCCCAAGTTCCTGATGCGCCATTTCGCGGCCACGGAAGCGCAACGTCACCTTGACCTTGTCGCCCTCTTCAAAGAACCGGCGGATGGCACGCATCTTGACGTCATAGTCGTGATCATCAATGCCCGGCCGCATCTTGATTTCTTTGATCTCGACCGTCTTCTGGTTCTTGCGGGCCTCGGCAGCCTTCTTTTGCTCCTGATATTTATATTTGCCGTAGTCCAAAATCTTACAGACCGGCGGCTGCGCATCAGGAGAAACTTCGACCAAGTCCAGTCCGGCCTCGCTCGCCCGTTCAAGGGCATCGGCGCGCTCTACCACCCCGACATTCTGGCCAGTCTCATCAATCAATCGGACTTCGCGGGCTCTAATCGCATCATTGGTGCGTGGTCCCTGCGGTTCGCGCTCTGGTGCGCTGCGCATTGGTCTGCGGATGGTGCAGTCTCCTATTGTAGCTTCTTAGACTTATGTATCGATGTCGAACATCAAGCACATACGACAAAATCCTCCAATTGGCGTGGCCAAGGAGAAAGACATCGTCTGGATGCGACAAATAGAATCGATAAAATCGGGTTTCAAGTCAAGCGCGGGGTTATGCCCAGGCAACAGCAGCTAGCCAAGCCCCTAGAGCGGCTGGAACCGCTGTTCCAGGTCCGACGACAGGATTTCATCATAGACGGCCAGCGTCTTGCGGCACATTTCAGCCAAGGAAAAGCTTGCCAAAACGTGCTCACGAGACCGGCTGGATAGCTCGGACTTGTCTTCTTGCGAGAGCTGCGACAGCGCACTGATTGCATCCGCCAGCGCCTGGTGGTCCCCCGGCGGCACCAGCCAACCGGTACGGCTGGCGTCCGGCGCCCGAGGAGGGGCCAGCACAGTCTCTTGAGGCGCTCCGATCGCCGTGGCGATTACCGGGACACCCATAATCTGGGCCTCGGTCGCCACCCGGCCGAACGCCTCCGGCTCCGTTGAGGCCACAACAACCAACTGGGAAGCCGCATACGCCGTCGGCATATCAGAGACATGCCCTACAAGCCGGACATGCCCGGCCAAGCCGCCGGCCTCAATGCCGCGCTCCAGTTGCATGCGATACTCAGACCGGCCCTGATCGTCCCCCGCGAGGATGGCCACGATCCGGCCCAGCGCCCCGCGTTCCTTCAAGGCACGCATCGCCTCGACAACTACGCCTTGCCCCTTCCAATGCGTGAGCCGCGCAGGCATCAGCAAAATCTCGTCGCCCTCTTCCACGCCCCAACCCCGCCGCATACTTGCGACCTGACCTGACGTCACTGCACTCGGGCTATACACGCGCCCATCCACCCCACGATGGATGACCCGGATCTTATCGGCAGGCGTTCCATACCGTTCTTGAATAAGCGCGCTTGTAAATTCGGAATTGGCGATCACGAGTTCGCCGCGCACCATCACCCGGTTATATGCCCGCTTGACCGGCCCGCGCTCATTGTATGCCCCGTGATACGTGGTCAGAAACGGCACACCCGCACGCCGCGCACCAATGAAGCCACTCCAGGCAGGCGCACGGCTGCGGGCGTGAATGAGATCGACATCTTCGCTCTTGGCGAACTTTGCAATCGCCCCCGCGTTCCAAAGAATGCGCAACGGATTCTTGCTGGCGGCGGCAAACGGCACGAACTCTCCGCCGGCCTTCTCCAACCGGGCAACCATACGGCCGCCTTCACTCATAACCAGCGCGCGGCCGCCAGCCGAAGCAACAGCCCCAGCAACCTCGATCGCCGACATTTCAGCCCCGCCAGTGTCGAGTTCAGGGATGATCTGCAGTATGGTCGGGCGCTTCAAAACGAATTTCCAATGGACCTGAAGGGTGCCTTTTTAAGATGAGCGGACCACAAGTTCAATTTGTCGAAGCAGGCGTTTCACCAAAAACTCGGCGCATCGCATACCTCACGCAGGCTGGGGATCCAGCGAAACCCGGGATCATGTGGCTGGCCGGTTTGAAATCCGACATGGTCAGCACGAAGGCCGAAGCGCTATCACACTTCGCCAACGACCGGAACCTCGACTACACACGCTTCGACTATTCCGGCCATGGCCAGTCCGAGGGTCAATTCGAAAACGCCACGGTCGGCGACTGGCTAGAAGAAGCCAAGACGGTCTTCTCTGAACTGACGACAGGCGCGCAGATTGTTGTCGGCTCAAGCACCGGCGGCCACGTTGCCCTGCTGTTGTTGCGCCACCTTCTGCAAAACGACGAACGCGAAGCCGCTCGCCTTCGTGGGTTGGTCTTAATCGCCCCGGCTTGGGATCTCACGGAAGAGCTGATGTGGAATGTTTTCTCCGACGAAGCCAAGCGGGAGGTGATGGAGCAGGGCTTCACGCTGCTACCGTCCGAATATGACGAACCATTCAAGATCACCCGGAAATTCATCGAAGACGGCCGCAACCACTTGATTGGCCGCAACCCATTCAACCCCGGCAGGCCCATTACGATCCTCCAAGGGGCAAAAGATACCGCTGTTCCGCTCGCCCACGCCAAGGAGCTGAATTCTCTCATTGAACGGGATTGGGCAGAATTCATCGAAGTGCCCGACGGCGAACATCGCATGTCGCGCCCGCAAGACCTTGACCTGCTTTACGCCGCCATAGACCGGCAAGTGGCCAAAATAATCTAGACCGGGCACTTGACGAACGGCGCGGCGTTTCAGATATTTCTGTCATGACAGAAATATCTGAAAAAAGCACTCAGCTCGCACCCGCAGTTGAACGGTTTATCCTTCACTGGGGCGAGATGGGCGAACGCTGGGGCGTCAACCGCTCGGTCAGCCAGATCCACGCGCTGCTTTACGTCACAGGCAAGCCGCTATCAGCAGACGATATCGCAGCAGCGCTATCCATCGCCCGCTCAAACGTTTCAACGTCCCTGCGTGAACTCCTGAACTGGGGGCTGGTACGCCGCACCTCCGTGCTGGGCGAACGGCGTGATTTCTTCGAAGCCGAAGCCGACATGCTGGAAATGATCCGACGCATCGCCATCGGCCGCAAAGCGAGGGAACTCGACCCGGCTCTGGAAGTGTTGCGCCAATGCGTAAGCGACTCCAGCCGCGACAAATCCATTTCGCCGACAGCTAAGGCGCGCTTCAAACAGATGCTCGACATCATGGAGCGTGTCGACAGCAGCTTCGACGAGATCATCAAACTGCCGTCCCCACTCTTGTCCCGCCTCATCCGCATGGGTGGCGCGATCGCGCGCCTTGTCGCCCCGCAGCCGCGTAAGAAGGAAACATGAAATGGCCACCCAGTCCGCAGCGGCGCCGGCGCAAACCCGCGCCCCAAGCGAAACGCCAAGCCTTCTCGACCTGCGCTACCGCGCGCTCATTGGCGAAGAGGCGTGGGCCAGGTTGCCGCCGACAGTCCAAAAACGCTTCTCCAAGAGTGTCCAGCCAGGCAGTATGACGCTCTATCGCGGACAAGTTACAGACACTCAGTTGTCCTGGGCAGGCCGCGCGCTAGCATATCTCGTTATGCCGCTAGGCTCGCCCCTGCCCACAGCGCCGAACGCGACCGGCCCCGCGCTGGTCGCTGTCACAAACGACCCCAACCTGGGCGGCCAGCGTTGGACACGCATCTACGAGCGCCCAGGCCGCCGGCCGCAGATGATCCAATCGACAAAACGCTTCCGTGGCGAGACCGGTTTAGAAGAGTACGTCGGCCTCGGCCTGTCCATGCAGCTTAACCTGAGTGTGTCCGATACCGGAGTGCTCGAATTCCACTCCAGCCGATACCTCTTTCAAGCCGGCCCGATCCGCATCGCTGTACCCGATGCGATGGCGCCAGGCAAAATGACAATCACGCATGAACAGCTGAGTGACGGGAGCTTTGTTTTCGGCCTATCCCTGCGCCATCGCTGGCTAGGCAAGCTGATCGAACAACGCGCGGTCTTCCGCGACGTTGACCCTATCTAACGCAAACAATTGGCATCCACTCCGCACACCCATATGATCGCGCTAAGGTAGAAGAACAAGCGAGTGATCATGCCGGCCCAGAAGAGATGTAAAGCGTGCGATCGCTATGAAGCCCAGCGCGAAAACTTTTGCCGCGTCTGCGGGTTTGAGTTTCGGCCCGACGCCGTTGAGGCCGGTCCTGAAACCGGCATTCCGTATGCTGGCTCTGAAAAGTACTGCGGCAACTGCGGGTGCACGCGCGGCAATTGCCACTGCGCCAGCTAAAACACGCGACCTATAATCGGAACTCTGGCGCACCCCATGACTTCAAAGGGTAACACCAGAATGCACTGATCAGGCAGTATCAGCATGCCAATGCCAACAACACCTCCGATCGTATCGGACTGCGTCGTTGTCGACGCCAACAACAAGATCCTCATGATCCGTCGAGGCAACCCGCCATTCAAAGGCAAGCTGGCCTTACCCGGCGGATTTGTCGATGTTGGCGAGACCGTCGAAGAGGGCTGCCGCCGCGAGCTGCGTGAAGAA
This sequence comes from Hyphomicrobium sp., assembly GCA_041940525.1. GTDB lineage: Bacteria > Pseudomonadota > Alphaproteobacteria > Rhizobiales > Hyphomicrobiaceae > JAKAXS01. Next base: position 68,457 of record JBGTSB010000004.1, on the reverse strand, counting down.
ACCGGCGTAGAAGCCGGTGCGCTGAATCTCATCGGCGTCTATAGCGATCCGAATCGCGACCCGCGCGGCCATGTCGTATCGATTGCCTACCTAACCAAAGCCGGGGATGTTACGGCCACTGCCGGCGACGACGCAGCGGCGATCGAGTGGGTCAGCGACATCTCCAATTTGGACCTCGCGTTCGATCACCGCACCATCATTGAAGACGCGTTGAGACTTCTGCCTGACACCAAATAAACAGGTCAATTAGAGCCGCGGATGCGTCAGCTTCAGCACCTGGCGCGCAGCCAAACACTCAGCCTCGCCGACATGGAAAAACTTGTTCCGGCGCCTGCTACGCTCAACAAGATCAACAAAGCGGCCGCCCAACAAATGCGTCGGCTGCTGGATCACACCATAGCCGTCAGACTTGGCCAAAGGCTTGAACCCAATCATATGCTGGTAGAACAAAGATAACTTCGAATGCACCGCCGCCAACGCAAAATCGACACGCGCGGCCTGGGCCACGAGCATCGCCGAGCGCACGAGATTGCCGTAAAGCGTTGTCCGGAATGACCGGTTGGACAGCTCTGGATCGATAGCCACCCGGCAGAATTCCGCCGGCCGTTGATAGCGCGCACGCACCTCGCGTAATTCCTGCGGAAACTCAATTTCACACGGCAGAGACGGTACACGCGAGCCCGCCGGGCCTATGCTTACCCGCAAACTGCCAACCAAGCGCCCATCAGCCCTGGCCGAAACCAGCACACTCGTCGGAAGATCATCCAAGGGGTCAGTGACGCTATCGGTCTCCGGGTCGATCCAGCCAGCCTCGGCGAACGCCAGCCGCCGCAGCTGAAAGATCTCATTGTATTGTTTTGCGGTGTGCGCGACCGAGAACTCGATCGGATAGTCCCCGGCCGGAGCCGCCAGCTGGGTATTCCAAGGCCGGTGGTCCTTTTTACGCAACATGTCGATACGGTCGACACACAATTGTAATTCTGGAGATAATTCCTCGGAACGGATATCGAACTCACCTTCGAGTTCGGCTGAGAGAGTGTCGTAAATCATACTCTGGATACCCCTAGCTGCCCCAGCCCTGCAGCAAAAACGGGACGGACAGAATTTCGTTCCATTGCGTCGCAACTGAGACAGGGAGCACATCTGAACAACAGCAGCATGTATGTCCGGGCCTAGAGCCGAACGGACACTTGCCACCCAAGCCGGTTTGTCTTATGAGCACGTCATTCCACTCAAGGTTCCAAGACGACACTCCAGCCCAGTCACGGCTGACGTCTCGACCTGAAACGCGGCACGAATGCGATGCCGCTGAAGCCGGCAGCCAATGCACACACTTGGCGCGGTTTCACAAAAGTCTCACGGCCAGGAGAGGTGGCTGAGTGGTCGAAAGCACCGCACTCGAAATGCGGCATACGGGCAACTGTATCGGGGGTTCGAATCCCTCCCTCTCCGCCAAACACCGCTCTCCAGATTGGTCCGGACGCATCCGATGCAAGTCGGATATCCCGAAAACTTCATCAAACACAACCTTTTAGTCTATTCCGCATTCTGCTATTTTGATCCATGCCCTATCGGTTCCATCCACGAGCAAGTGTGGGACGTTGTGGGGGGCGAGGGAGAATGCATGGCCAAAGCTCCGCGCGGCCTGAGCGCTACATTTGTCAGGCAAGTAAAGCAACCAGGCAAATATTATGACGCTAACGGGCTCTATCTTCTGGTTGATTCGTCAGGTGCATCTAGGTGGGTATTACGCATCCAGACGAATAAGCGCAGACGGGATGTTGGTTTAGGCAGTGCATCGCTCGTCAGTCTCGCGGAAGCACGAGAACTTGCGCATGAGATTCGAAAGAAAGCGCGCCAAGGACATGATCCGGTAGCAGTCCGACGAGGAGAGCGAGAAGGCGTGCCGTCGTTCGAAGCAGTCGCACGAAGCGTGCACGCGGCATACCTCGACACTTGGAGCAACGGAAAGCACACGCAGCAGTGGCTGCGCACACTCGAAGCTCACGTGTTTCCCGATTTTGGAGACCGCTCAGTCAACAAGATTGAAGCTAGTGATATCCTCAGGGTGCTCAGTCGAATTTGGACAACAAAGGCGGAAACTGCCAGACGAGTTCTGCAACGAATAAGCCTTATTATCGACCACGCCACCGCCGCCGGACATCGAAGTGGTGAGAACCCATGTCGGATCGCGGTCATCGGACTGCCTAAACAAAGTCGCGAAGTGATTCACTTCGCAGCGCTTCCTTACTCGGAGGTTCCAAACTTCATCATCAGGCTTAGATCAAGCACAGCAGACCCTGTAGTAAAGTTAGCTTTTGAGTTGCTTATCCTGACAGGCACCAGATCTGGCGAGGTTAGAAATGCGCTTAGGTCTGAATTTGATCTCGACACCAAACTTTGGATCATACCGCCAGAGCGAATGAAGTCACGTCGAGAACACGTCGTTCCGATGACGCCAAGAGCGATCGAAATCGTTCAGCAGAGCATATCTCTATCGCCGCAGGTAGCACTGGTGTTCCCGTCGCGCGATCCTACCAAACCACTCTCTGACATGGCGTTCACGATGCTGCTCAGGCGAATGACCATTGACGCAACGGCTCACGGCTTTCGAAGCGCGTTTCGCGATTGGTGCAGCGAGGAAACGAGCTTCCCGAGCGAGGTTGCGGAAATGGCTCTCGCTCACGCTGTTAAGAACAAAGTTGAAGCTGCTTACCGCCGTGGGAAGTTGCTGGAGAAGCGTAAGGCGCTCATGGCAGCGTGGGAAACCTTTTGCTCGGGTCAAGGATGAGCAAAAACAAGCAGAGAGATGTCGACGCGATTTTCTCGGAGATGGAGCGACGAGCTGGGGTGGCTATGACGTCTGACTATCGCCGAGAGCTGCTTGATTTGCTGGCCGCTTGGCACACTAGCCGGAAAGCCTCCAATCGGGTCAACCGTGAGGCCTTCAAAAAAGAGTGTGAAATAATCTCGAATGCGGCGACCAGCTTGGAACAACTACTGTCGAGAAGAAATGAAAGTGGGTTCAATTGGTCGGATAGGTATTACGACTTCCACTATCGAAGGAGCTTCGCGCGGAACAAGGCAGATTTCATCCGAAGCCAGATCGATGGCATACCGTCGAATCCCGCCAACGAGCTGCACGACCTAGTGGAATCTTTGGTGGAGCTGAGCAAGCTCGAACTAAATTCCCTCTCCAAAACGCCTCCAAAAATGGGCCCGGAGCCAGACCCTAACAGGCGCCAGCTTGCCTACCACCTGTATCACCATTTCATTCGCGCTCGAAGTGGCGATGTGGCGAGGATAAGGGGGAATTTCAGACTTTTCTTGGAACTAGTTTGGGAGTTGATGCCTGCCGAAAGCAGAACGACCAAAGAAGGCAAGACGAAAGGTTCAAAATCATTCGTCGATGGATTATCTCGTCATGTGAACGATACAATTCGCGATGAACTGAAATGGATGCTTCTGTTCGCGATCGGGCACTTGTACCCTCGAGTGAATGTTCCACGCGAGAGTGCCGTGATCGACGAAATGTTCGGAGAAATCTTCGAGCAGATTCTTGACCCGTCGGAAAAAGCGCGGCGTCGGACGAACCTAAGCAAACTTCTTAAACGGATGATCGCCGATCTTGCACCAGACGAGCTTGAGACTGGCGTCTCTTACCTTATGAGAGTTTGCGATCAACCTGCCTCTAAGAGCCAGGCTGAGCAAGTGATTCGTTTGTCAAAGACCTACTGGAGCATCTAGCGTCAATCGATTTCCGCCCAGAAGTTCACGAAACTTAGTTGATACTCCTGGGCGCTACTTGGTGGCCGACAGCGCGAACATGCGGCATCTCTCACTTGTCCACGCTCATGTGGATGGCAACAAATGAGAGCACAAATGAACGGTCATACCGCTGTGGACTGCCAAGCCCCGACCCGCGATCGCATCATCGGCATAGGCGTCGTAAGCCGCGAGAAAGTGAACCTCGGCAAGTCGCTGATTTATGAAATGATCCGCGACGGTCGGTTTCCAAGCCCCGTCCAACTCAGCAAAGGCCGCGTCGGTTGGCGCGAAAGCGAGATCGATCGCTGGATCGCAGCACGTCCGGCTGTTGATCTGCGCCGTGTTCGGTCATCCGAGTTCTAGTCCTAGGACGCGTCCTAGGACGACCTTAATGTTTGGAGGCTTGCGCAAATGAGCAATGTCCGTCTGCCCAAAAAAAAGCTCATGCAGAGAACCGTCTGGAAGGCTGCTGACGAGGCCGCTGTCACTGCTTATGATTTCGCAGCGTGGCTAGCAGACGTGGGCGAACTGCACGATCTTACCGCTTTTCATCTTCTTGCGCTTTACAACGAGTTTGCCATGTACGTTGGCGCGGTTCCGCTCAGCGATGGGAAGTTATTCCGGCAGCTAAGAGCTGCGGGTATCACGCGATATCGCAAGGGGACAGGGACACGCCAATGGGTGTACCGCCTGCAGCAAAGCCGATGACTGCGAGTGGAGCCAGATAAGCAGCCGACCGGAAGCAGCTGGCTCATCTAATCCATCAATCTCAAGCGCACGACTTTCACTCTTGGCTGCGTAAGCCAGGGGACGGGAGAGGTACGTCTAATCAAAGGTACACTTCAATGAAGGCGATCAAAATAACGACATTCTGTCCTAGTCAGAGCGAATACTTTGAGCTTTCAAATTGGCCGACGGTGTCAGAGGGTCAATCATGGGTTGAGGCAAGACTGGCTCAAGTTAGTGCCATCAACGCTCGATCCGGTGAGACTATAACCTTATCAGATAATAGCCGAGAGAATCTCTCGTTCACTCCACTCTGCAACCGCACATCATTTTCAGGTCTGCTACCGCGAAAGCCGTACTGTGCCGACGAGTTCAATGCCGGCATCTGCATACGCTCACGCGAACAGAGCTTGACGAAAATGCACGTGCAGTACAACGAGCCTTATCGTCTTCGATGGCTAATTCACGATCTCGACTTCGGCGGCGCTGCTCTCGCACACAGAGACTCAAATTTGCCACCTCCGAACGTCATCATGATCAACCGAAAGAATAGACACGCCCATTCCGCAGTTTTGTTAGAGTCTCCCGTGGCGCGTCATTCAGCAGCTCGTAGAAAGCCTCTCGCTTATTACGCAGCAATTGAGCGGGGTTTTGCGAGGAGACTAGGTGCTGATTTCTCGTATTCGGGATTACTGGCCAAGAATGCCCTATACCCTGGTTGGGACGTCGAATGGCGACGTGAAGAACCTTACTCCCTCGACGAACTCTCAGATTGGCTCTTCAAGCGTGACATGGTGCCCGCGGCCAGGTCATCTGACAGCTTTGGTACATCTAGGAATGTGTTCTGCTTCGAAGAAATGAGGCGATGGGGCTACCGGAACTTTCGTCGGTTCATCCGCACCGGAGAGCCGTTCGAAAGATTTCAAAGCGCCTTGCATGCGATTGGACAAAGTATCAATCAGCACTTCGTTAGTGCATTGGGGCCGGCCGAAATCTGGGCGATTACCCGATCCGTCAGCAAGTGGATTTGGCGACACTTCAGCGACGATGGTTTCAGGGCACGTCAGTCTTGGCTTGGCAAAAAAGGAATGGTTGCCCGATGGCGCGGCCACATCGCTGACTCGACTACTAGGCCTTGGCAACGGCTTGGGATCTCACGCTCGACTTACTACCGTCAAAAGAAACTGGGGACGCTGAAGCGAGACGGAGAATAGACAGTGGCAAACCAAACCAGGAAAATCGGGAGATCCCGGATCTCAGCCGAAAATACATCACCCAACAGCGAAGTAAGTGCTGGTCGTCCTCCAAGTTTATGTCCAGATAGAACCACAGTAGCTGTAGTATATAATTTGGGAAAGTGTCGACTAACGGAAGCGCAGGCAGCGATAATACTTGGAGTTTCGCGCAATACCTTTAAACGATTTTTGACAAGTTTTTGCACGGTTTCGCAGGCTTGGCGAGAAGGTCACTCTCTGGCTAACAACAAAGGTGGCGCATTACATGCAAAGTTTGCAAAGGCTTTTGGGATTCGTTGCTGATGTGGTTCGGAGAAGAATCGGCAGGTCCGCAAAATCCCACAAACGGACATCGGGTGCCCTGCTATCGAGATGGTGGTTGCTACTGCTGATTAGGTCCGCTCTTAGCGTTGGAACGGCCAAAGTCGCGGGTCACCTCGTGGGCACTGTTGACCCGAAGCCGACATTAGTATCGATAACATTCGCTTCGCCTTTTGATGCGCGGCAGACCCGTCACCTATTGCCACGCTGGTGATCTGCCTACTCTGTCGATCAGAAAGTCGATGAACGCCCTGACCTTTGCGGTTAGCAGTTTAGACTTGGGGTACACTAGCCAGAGAGCGGCGCGATCGTTGATCTCGTAATCGGGAAGCACGCGAACAAGCTCTCCATCGGCATTCTCCCGGTGCACGCTCCAGATTGAGTTCATGGAGATCCCGACGCCGGCGAGCGTAGCGATCTTCTGGCTAAGGCCGTCGTCAACCGTCACGCGGCATGTGGCCAGCCTTAGCACTTGATAGTCGGGATGCCGGCGGGCCCGCTGTATCGTCAGCTCCCGACACGCGCAGAAGTGCCTGATACCATGCATTTGCGCTGTGCGGGATATCAAACGCGAGGGTAGGTGGTTTCGCCCATATTCCAGTGACGAAGCAGGAACTCACAAATCTCCCTGGGCGCGTTTATGTCGAGGTTTGGCACCGTGGACATGGCGTCTCGCTTGTCGGGCACGATCGCAATCCTGCGTGGGTGGTCGTGCTCTAAGCCTTGCCTCCCCTCGCGTTGGATCTCGATGCAATCGAATTCGGTCTCCTGGAGCCTCTCGATCAAGAGGACGACAACCGAAGACATTGCGGCGATCAAATCTGCGACGGGAGGGAACGCCACCGAGCCGCGGCGTTATAAAGAAGCGCCCACCGGCTAGGCGTAATGCTCGTAGCTGTCCTTGCCGGGTTCGTCGAGATCGACACCGTCCTTTGCGTATTTGAGCGTCTAGACCGAGAAGTGCCGCTCCGATAGCTCGCCAATCAGACGGGCGATGAGCGCCGTCTTGTCAAAGCCGCTCTTGCCAATGATGCCGAGAACCTTCAAGGCCGCGACACCTGTCCTTGCCCGGCCGCAATATCGTCAATCGTCCTCGGCTCCTGGGACTCGAGCACGGAGAGCATTTCATTGATCCGTGTGAACTTCTCGCGCGGTTTTCCCTTCGCTCTGCCGCGCTCGGTCTCAGCCGCATCTATCTTTTGCCAATCCTCGATATTAACGATTCGAACGCCGCGCCTTTCCAACAGGTCATTCAACGCTTCAGCTCCCGATCTCGGCGGGCCGGAGGACGAAGCAAAATCCGACAAGAGCGCCTCGACCGTCTCGATGCTGTCGGCTCGATTGGTACCAATGATCCCGCTTGGGCCGCGCTTCTGCCAGCCGGTGACGTACAGGCCGGGGACGTGCTGGTCGCCATTACGAACGCGGCCATGGTCGTTGGGAACGACGCCGCGGTGTGGCTCGAATGGTGCGCCTTTGATCGCCTCGCTGCGGTAGCCGATGCTGCAGAAAACGAGACCGCAGGATAGCTCCTCGCACGCGCCGGTTGGCCGGGCCACCTGCGCGAATGCGGGTCCGTCAAGGGCATTGCGCTCAAGTGTTATGGCCTCCACTTGCGTGTCGCCGTGAACCGCCGCCGGGCTGAGACAGAACCTGAACTTGATCGTCCGCGATGCCCCTGAGGACTCACTCAAAGCATAGCTGCGAAAAAGCTCCACGTTCTTCGCCGCGAAGGTGTTGGCCGGGCTCGCTAACTCGACCTGGCATTGCGCGCCGATATGGCATTCCTGCGCATCGAGCCTCGCGACAGAGCCCTTTATTTCACCTAGCTCGCGCAGTTCCTTTGGCGTGAACTTCGCCTGCGCAGGTCCGCGGCGGCCGACCAAATAAATCTCCTTTATCTGGCTTTCGGAGAGAGCCTGAAGAGCGTGATCGGAAATGTCAGTTGATTGCAACTCGTCAACCGGCTTTGCCAATATCCGGCACACGTCGGCCGCGACATTGCCGTGCCCGATAATGACGGCGACCTCTTGACTGAAATCAAAAACCCTGTCGCGAAAGTCCGGATGACCATTGTACCAGCCTACGAACTCCGTTGCGGTATGACTGCCGTAGAGGTCTTCACCCGGGATACCCATGCGGCGGTCGCTGTGTGCGCCGCAGGCGAGGATCACTGCGTGGTGCGTCGATTGAAGCTCGGCCAGGGAACAGTCGCGGCCGACCATAACGTTACCTATAAAATTGAACCCTACTTGGCGCGAAATTCGGTCGAAGACGAGAGTCGATTGCTTGAGCTTCGGATGATCTGGTGCCACGCCGCTACGCACGAGCCCGAAAGGCGTGGGCAGCCGCTCAATCATATCCACCCGAACGTTTTGCCCGGACCGTAAAAGCGCTTCGGCGGCGTAAAAGCCGCTGGGGCCGCTACCAACAATCGCGATGTGAAGCACGTCTTGAGGACCGTCTGCGTGGGTCATTTCGTAATCATTGCCGAGCCTAGAATCCCAGTTGAGCGCGGCGGGACTTGGCCGTTCCTAGTGGGGGCTGCCTGGCCGTGACGACGGGCAGCAATTTTGAGCGCTCCGCGTTCGTCACGATCCACGCCTCTTTGTCGGCCGGCATGTCGATCACGTCGTAGATCGCGTTGACCGGACAGGCCGGAATGCAGGCGCCGCAATCGACGCAGACGTCGGGATCAATATAGAGCCGCTCGGCATCCGCGTGAAAGCATTCGACCGGACATTGCTCGATGCAATCAGTGAAACGGCAGCCTTCACAGTTGTCGGTAACTATATGGGGCACTTGCACACTCCCGTAGCTCACTTGCCCAGCGCCCTGCAGGATTCCGGCCGCGCAGGTAACCGTTTGTGATGGGGCGCCCAAAAGTGAAAGTTCTACCCCCTGTAGGGCGCCCCAAACCATATTAATCGCTCATACGAAAGCGATCAGTTGCAACGCATCACCTCGACGAGGTTGTCGGAAAACGACGGTGCGTGGCCCATGTCGGTGAACTCGGCAGAGCTAATCGAGTTAACGGTGCCGTCGTTCAGCTGCCGCCAATACCCGAGTGAGGCAACGACAATGCCCTGATTCACGTCGTCCGTGATGCGGGCAACCGCTTTGAACGCACCCCGCTCGTTCGTCACCTGTACCCGGTCGCCATCCACGATGCCGCGTCTTTCGGCGTCGGCGATGTTGATCAGCACGAACTGTTCGCCCTGGCCTTTGATCTTTTGCTCCATGTTGGCGTAGCAAGAGTTTAGGAAGCCATGGCTCTTCGGTGACACGATATTGAGCGGGAATTTTTCCGCCAGTATTGGGTTGCTCGCCGGCGATTCCCGCGGCGGCGTGTAGTCGGGGAGAGGATCGAGATCCTCGCCTGGCTGGAACCCTTCGTACATCTGGCGAAACGGACCAGCGACGAAGTTCTTCGCGCCTGGGACAGCCAGCATGCATTTGCCCGTTTCGGTAGGGAAGTTCCCTTCCTTGTGCGGCACGCGGTCATCTGGGGTGCCGACCTTGAGGCGTGCAAAGCCGTGCTTGCGCAGATACTCCAGGTCGATACCCTCGCAGGCCGGCGCATCCCAATCGACGTAATGCTCAAGACATTCCGAGTCCGACCACTTAAAGTTTTCTTCCTCAAAGCCGAGACGCATAGCTAGGCGGCGGAAGATCTCGTTATTAGGGATAGCCTCGCCTGGCGAGTTAGCCGATTTAGCATTATACGTCAGATAGAGGTGGCCCCAGGACAGGATCATGTCTTCATGCTCGGCCCCCATCGTCGCTGGCAGAACGATATCGGCATAAGAGGCGGTATCGGAAATGAAGTGCTCTGCCGAGACGAGGAACAGGTCCTCACGCTTTAGGCCCTCGACGATTTTGTCGGTCTCCGGCGCCTGCGTCACGGGATTCGAATTCCAGCACATCATCGACCGGATCGGTACCTTGAGCTCCATCTGTCCCAATAGAGCGCGCCCGATCTGCAGGTTATTGACGACCTGCGTGCCTTCAGGAATGAGATCCGGGCGGCAAATGACGTCGAACTTGTAAGGATGCTCCCAAACCGGGAACTGAGTGATCCCACCGCCGACATGACGCCAAGCGCCGGTCAGCGCCGGGATGCTTGTGACGGCGCGGATCGTCTGGCCACCACCGTGGTGGCGTTCCAAGGCGACGCCCATGCGGATCGCTGCTGGCTGCTGAGTTGCAAGCTCACGCGCGAGCTTGCGGATGTCGTCGGCAGGGACACCTGTGATCTCTGCGGCCCATTCCGGAGTCCTGGTGCTCGCGCGCTCCTTCAGTGCATCGAACCCTTCGGTATATTTCTCGACGTAGTCCATATCGACCAGCCCCTGATCGATAATGGAATTGATGAGGGCCATGGCGAGGGCTCCATCGGTGCCGGGTTTGGGGCAGATGTGCCAGTCGGCGGCCTTCGCGGTGCGCGATTTGTAAGCGTCGATCACGACAACCTTGGCGCCCTTGCTTTGGGCCTCCCTGACGATTGCCCAGTGGTGCAGGTTGGTGCTTACGCTGTTACAAGCCCAGATCACGATATACTTGGAGTGAATGTAGCTCTCGGGATCGAGACCGGCGGTTGGTCCGAGCGTAAGCAGCCAGGCCGTGCACGAGCCCTCGCCGCAGAACGTGCGTTCGCACACTGTGGCGCCGAGGCGATTGAAGAACGCATCGCCTCCGTTGAGCCCATGCACCAAGCCCTGGTTCCCAAGGTAGCTGTAGGGAATGATGGCCTCGGGCCCGTGCTCGGCAATGATGGATTGCCAACGATCAACGATTTCATCCAGCGCTTCGTCCCAGGTGATGCGCTCAAATTGCTTGGTCCCTTTCGGACCGGTGCGACGTAGCGGATAGAGCACGCGGTCGGGGTGATAGTGGCGCTTTTCGTAATCCTTGAGCTTCACGCACAGTCCACCGCGGGTCATCGGATGGTCGGGATTTCCGCGAACACTCTTAACGAGACCATTCTCAATCTCGAAAATCATGGAGCAGGTATCGGGACAGTCGTGCGGACAACCTCCGAAGAACTCAGTGCGTTGGGGGTGCGTGTTCATAGACATCCTCCAGTGATCTCATAAGCTTCGCCAGTCTCATGCGGGTTCGCCAGCGTTGCACTGGTTGCAATTTGTTCGTAAAATGACGGTGTTGAAAGGTCCAATTCGAGAAAATTGGGGGGAGCCAACCGAGTGTTTCAGGGGCTCCGGCAAGCTCCAATTACGTGCTTACAGCAAGCGCGTCGTACTACTGGCAAGGAGTGCTCATGGAATTGACGTTAGCTCTTGATGCCAATGGTCATGAACCCCTGCACGCGCAAGTTTTCGAACAGGTGCGAAAGCTAATCCTGAACGGCAGATTGCGCCCTGGCCAGCCGCTACCGTCGAGCCGCGAGCTGGCCGGCAGCCTCTGCATATCGCGCAATACCATTCTTCTTGGCTATGAGCGACTGACCGCCGAAGGCTATATCGAATCTCGTGGTACGGCAGGAACGTTCGTCAGCTCTTCTCTGCCGGATGATTTGTTGCGGGTCTCAGGATGGCCACCCAGGTTGCCTCAGGCGACCGAAGAAGGCCAGTCCGACCCGGTCCTGTGCTTTGCCGGTTCGCCGGGAGGAACTGGGTCCTCTGGCCGACCAGATATTGATTTCTGGGTTGGCCGCTCGGCGGCAGAGTCCTTTCCCGTGCGCACGTGGCGCAAATTGCTCACGCAAACTCTAAGCTCGCAGGACATTCAAATTGCGGACTACAGCGATCCGGTAGGGCTCGTGGATTTGCGCCAGGCGATTGCCGACCACCTCGCTCGGTCCAGGGGCATGGCCGTCGATGCTGAACAGATTGTCGTCACAAGCGGTTCGCAAGACGGCCTAAATCTCATTCATCGACTTCTGCAGGGGAGCTACGACACGATTTTTGTCGAGAACCCTTGTTATCAGGGTGCCGCGCTGCTCTTCCAAAGTCTTGGGGTCAATGTAGTCCCCATTCCGGTCGACGCCTCCGGCCTCAATGTCGACGAGCTCCCCCGTACCAAGTCGAGTCTCGTGTTTGTTACACCTTCGCACCAATTTCCCACCGGCGTGACGTTGGCGCTGGAGCGCCGTATCCAACTACTGAAGTGGGCGGAGGCGAGCGACAGCCTTATCATTGAGGACGACTATGATAGCGACTTCCGCTACGACGGCCCGCCGCTCACGGCCCTCGCTGGACTAGATAGCAGCCGCGTTTTTTACCTTGGGACCTTCTCAAAATCGCTCGGCGCGGGGCTTCGCCTCGGATACACCGTTGTTCCAAACACGTATTGCAATGCGACGCGTCAGACAAAGGCCTTCATGAACAATGGGCAACCCTGGCTGGAACAAGTCGTGCTGGCGGAATTCTTGAGAAGTGGTGCGTTCGACCGCCACCTTCGCCGCGTTCGAAAGATCTACAAGGAGCGTCGTGACCACTTGGTCCAATGCCTCCAGCACCATTTTCCTGAAACGACGATCTGCGGCCACGAAGCCGGGCTACATTTCGTCTGGATACTGCCGAAGGACTTTCCCCCAGCCAGCCGGATTCAGATCGTGGCGCGGGAGAGCAGCATTGGAATCTACTCGTTAAGAAGTGGGGCCGCGATCGATCTAACAGAGCGATCTCAGGACAACGTGATATTGCTGGGTTACTCATCCGTCAGCAAAGAAAACATCACCCGTGCGGTTCGGCGGCTTCGTCGGTTGATTGATGCGGAAAAAAAAGGGGCGAAGCCGAAAGACCACGTCCCCAGGAAGCACGCAAGGGCGCGGACGTTGTCGGTCAAACGAGGGTCACGGCACGCGATTGGTGCTTGACCTTCCGCTCTTGGCCCGAGGCGGCCGATCAGGAGACGTCGGCTTCTGAGTGAATAGCGGACTCAGCGGAGGGAGGTTCAAACGCCTCGTGCAGACAGCCCTTTGCATCGCGCCTAGCAGGAAAATCCCAGAAGCGGTCATTGGCACCACAGAAGTCGGCGACGTAGTAAGCGCCGCCGACCGTGTCTGCTTTCAGGGGTATCGCGTTATAGGATCGTATTTCGATTTTCTCTGCGATCTCGATCGCATCGTCGACTTCGATGCCGAGATATCGAACCGTACTTTCGATTTTCGAATGGCCCAGCAGAAGCTGCACTGCGCGCAGATTGCCGGTTCGGCGATATATCAGCACCGCCTTCGTGCTATCGGCGACAGGTGGAGCGTCGCCGACTGTGTCCGGCTCAGATGTCTCGTGTCGAACTGCCTGTCCCCGAAGCGGAAAGGCCGTTCCTAGCTCAACCTGCGCATGGCAATGCGGTGGCTTGAAATACTATGGTCGAACGCCGATGGAACGCTACATCGTACCGCTGAACACTTGCGGCCCGGTCCTCCCGGCCGGGCCTTGCGATTTCGCGAAGCTAGCTTGAACTCAGCTCTTGAAAAATTCTAGAAGGTCCGGGTTGATGATCTCGGGATGTGTCGTGCACATGCCGTGAGGCAATCCGGCGTATGTCTTTAGCGATCCGTTCTTCAATAACTTGACCGAGAGCGGAGCTGAATCTTCGTAGGGTACTACCTGATCGTCGTCTCCATGCATCACTAGTGTTGGGACTTGGATCGTTCTGAGATCTTCGGTGAAGTCGGTTTCAGAAAACGCTTTGATACAATCGTAATGCGCTTTCGCGCCACCCATCATGCCTTGCCGCCACCAATTGTAAATCACGCCTTGGCTAGCCTTACTCCCGGCACGATTGAAGCCATAGAACGGCCCGGTGGGCACATCTAGAAAAAACTGAGCGCGATTGGCCACAAGGGCAGCCCGGAACTCATCGAACACTTCAATTGGTAAGCCGCCAGAGTTACTCTCGGATTTGACCATGACGGGCGGAACGGCACCAATCAGCACAGCTTTCGCGACGCGGCCTGGCTTTGACCTGGCGACATAGCGGGCAACTTCACCCCCTCCCGTGGAATGACCGACATGGATGGCATCCTTAAGATCAAGCGCGTCTGTTAGAGCAATGACATCGGCAGCGTACGTGTCCATCTCATTGCCCGTCCACGTCTGGGTCGACCGTCCGTGTCCCCGCCGATCGTGAGCGATGACACGATAACCCTGCTCGAGAAAGAACATCATTTGAGTATCCCAGTCATCAGCTGACAGGGGCCAGCCATGGTGGAAGACGATGGGTTGGGCATCTTTAGGGCCCCAGTCCTTATAGTAAATCGTGACGCCGTCCGGCGTCTTGATCGTGGTCATCTCGTTCTCCTGACTGGCCAATTGGCCTGACTGCGGACTGTCTTTCTGGTGCAAATCGGCCGAACGCGGCGTCTGCGTCACTCAAGAATGCGATGGCGGTGGCGTCGGTTCGGTAGTAATTTCTGAAACGGCTTTTTATTAGGAGAGGCGTTATGATCGTCGGAATGTCAGTCGAAACGTTCACTCTGCTTCATGTCGTCATCAGTCTCATTGCGATCGCCGCTGGCCTTGTGGTCGTGATTGGTTGGATGGCTGGCCGAAGGTTTTCGGGCTGGACGAATGCCTTCGTCATTACAACGGTGCTAACAACCCTCACTGGGTTTATGTTTCCCATCACTAAGTTTACGCCTGCCATTGGGGTAGGCATCCTATCGGCAGTCGTCCTAATCGTTGCTATGTCGTCGCTCTACGTCTTTCGGCTGTCCGGTGTGTGGCGGTTGATATTCTTGACCGCTAGCATCACTGCATTTTATCTCAACGTCTTTGTTGCTGTCGTTCAGGCATTCCAAAAACTCGAAGCGCTTCGGCGGCTGGCCCCAACGCAATCTGAGCTACCATTTGTCGTGGTCCAGGCGGCCGTCTTGCTCACGTTCATGGTCGTTGGTTACCTATCGACCCAACGATATCAATCGCATCCTGGTCCGAGAACGGCTGTCGCTCCTTAGCACTCTCTCTGTCGCTGTTTAAGACAGCATCTAGAATGCGGTGATGAAATGCCTGACCACAATCAAGTGACGAGGACTTCCTTTGCTCAAGCACAAACGTCTTTGTTGTGCGGATATTGATTGACTCGCACGATAGTAAAGTCCGAAGCACCGGAGTGCTCTAATATGTTCCAGAGCACTCCAGTTCGACGCATCGCGAAAGGGAGGATCGCTAAGCGCATTATTGCTTGTTCTGATTCCTCGGGTCCTGCTTGGGGTCGATGTAGATCAGGTCAAAAGGCCCGTTGGCCGTGACTTGTATGACTGTCTCTTCGTCCTCGGTCCAAACGTAGTGCGCGTGATCTGCCGGCAGCAGTAGAATGCCCCCAGCCTGAAGGATCTTTCCGCTGGACTTATCGACGGTCTTACCCATTCCGCTCCCCATGGAACCACTAAGCACGGTGACAGATTCAAAAACCGGGTGCGTGTGAGGTGGTACGATAAAGTTTGGAGGAAACTTGATGCGCAAAATGAAAAGCCCAGGCTTAGACGGGTCGCCATAAACGACCGATGTCCTGGTCTCACCAGGAAAGGCAGGGTCCGGCTTGTAGACTATGTCACCAGGCGCTAACTCCATACCATCATGGTTCTTGTCGGCTGCTAACACAGGGAAAGCGAGTAGTAGCGAAAGTGCTATTGTCGAAATCGTCTTCATGGACGTCTCCGTGATTTTACTGACTTGATGTTCGTTTCGTTTTGGGAGCCGGCTGATCGCGAGATGAGCAGATTGGCCCAATTTCGAAACTCTGGGGTTGAGCTACGTCCGAATCGAAGGCTGCTTCGAGAGACGGCGAGGACCAAACAAGTGCTGCAAGAGTAATCAACAGCACGGACCCCAAGACTGCGATGCCGCCCATTAAACGAAAAGACTGAAGCGCTGTTTTCGTTGCTGAGTGGAGAGACATTTTGATGGGTACCCCCGAGCTTGACGATATCATTGTCGCCCGGTCATCACTTCACCGTTAGAGCGGAATGCCTGCCGAACTTTGGGCAATTTGCCCGAGCGGCTGCCCAGCGCTGGCTCAGCGGCCATCGGCAGAAATCCCTATGACCCCGTCCAGGTCGGCACCGTCAAAGCTTGTGTGACTGTTATTGGCCCCGGATAGGTTTGCATCCTTCAAGCTGGCCCCTGAAAAGTCGGCGTAACTCAAGTTCGCGCCGCGCAAATCTGCTCCTTCGAAACGCGAATAGCGAAACGAAGCGTGTGCGAGATCCGCTTGTACCAGCGTGCTACGTGAGAAGTCGCAGAGTTCAAATTTTGAGCGTTTATCATTCACGCTGGGCCTAAGCGCAAAATCCTTTGAGGATGGGCTTACGTCGACGCCTGATAGGTTGGCTCCGCGGAAGTTAGCAAACAAGTAGTCTCCTACGAGTCTGCCTCTCTGCAGATTTGCTCCCGAAAATGATGGCACTTCTAATCTAGCATTGCCCGGCGAACGGAAGGCTGCTGGCGACCTAATAGTCGCGCCAGACAGATCGGCCATTGCGAAGTCCGCTTTGATGAGCGTACTCCTGTCCAAACTGGCGCCCTTTAATGAAGCGCTGCTGAGATTGGCTCCAGTCAGGTCTGCGCCAAAGAGATTGGTGTTATTGAGCAGTGCACCTTTGAAATTCGTACCTGACAAGTCGAGGCCAGAAAGGTCGTAGCCTGAAAAGTCCGACCTATCGCCAGGCGGCAACTCAAATAGTTTTTTGACGAGCTCGCGGACGGTTAGGTCGGCAGCCAGAGCTACTGGCGGCAGGAGTATCAGAGCTGTCGCTATTAATCGTAAACAGGTCCCAATCATGTTCTCGCCCGCATGGGGACTCGCGGAGAGCGCGCTACGGTGGTTCATGTGGGAATAATCAATTTTGATCCAGTGGCATTCACCCGACGACAGTTAGGCATTTTGCCCAATAGTTTCTTCTGGCGGGATATAAGGACCAGGAGTTAGAATAGCGTCGCCTCCGTCGGAGTTACGCACGTGTTCGCCAAACATCGATCGTCTTCGATCTCGAAGTCCTATGATCTGAAATGGGTTCTCCTTCGACGCATCATGCTAGCGACGGCCGTATGCGTTTTCGTTGGCGCCGCGATTGTATTAATAAACGTAGCAACGGATGCTCGTTCTAAGAATGAAGCAGCTGCAAAGATGGTCGTTTCGAACCTCTTGCTGCAAAGGGTCAGAAATGACACCGCTCCTGGTTTGCCTCAACGGTTTCCTGACTGGTCAACGGTTGTTGACTTCAGCCTTGCTACCGGCCAATGCGCTAAGTTCACGCAACCAGACGGCATGACTCGTTCACGCTGTGTTGGCTCTGAAAGAGAAACGGCTCTTCTGCCTGGCTGGTTTATGTGGCTCTTCGATTGGTTCTCGAAGAGCATCGACGTGGAAATTCCATACTCGAACCAAGACAACACTGTTGGCACGGTCAAAATTACTACAGCCCAAGCCACAGTTGCAAATAAAGCATGGTCTTCCGTTTCCGACATGCTCCAGCTGTCCGCTGCGCTGCTCGTGATCATGTGTGGGTTAGTCTATGTAGTCGTCGATCGAGCTCTTAGACCGACCGAGCAAATCCTGAACGGACTAACGCGTTTGGAGCACGGCGACCTGAGCACACGACTGTCGCAGTATCAATTGCGCGAACTCGATAGGATATCCTACGGCTTTAATTCTCTTGCGGAGAAGCTCGAAGTCACAACGCAAGAGCGTAGCGAATTCGCAAGGCGTCTGGTCGATGCTCAGGAGACCGAGAGGACTAACATTGCACGAGATCTGCACGACGATGTCGCGCAACAACTTGCAGCGATCAGCAGCCTTGCCTCGGTTCTCCAAGCCTCACTGAAGGAAGATGAAAGTCATTTAGAAACGTCCGCTCAAGATCTCGCAGCCAGTGCAAGAAAGGCGATGAGGTCTCTGCGAGATACGATGACGTCACTGCGTGCGGCGGAAATCGATGAAGTCGGATTGACAGCAAGTTTGGAGGGCCTTGTCTCCGATCACAATCGCAAAGCCGGCGGCAATATCAAATTTGAGTTTAGACGGGAGGACGAAATCGGAGGGTTAGGTCCTGATGCCGCAGGTCACGTATACCGGATCGTTCAAGAGGGCCTTAACAATGCCTCTCGCCACTCCGGTGCTAGTAGAGTCTCTGTCCGCCTTAGAAAGGGACGAGAACCTGCCGGGCAAGCCACGTTGGGTGAACTGATAGAGTTGGACATTGAAGACAATGGCAACGGTTGGTCGCCACCCATCGCAGCGGATAAAGACGGTCGGCTGGGACTAATCGGCATGCGCGAGAGAGTGAGCGCGTTAGGGGGTGAGCTCGTTATACGAAACTCAAGCTTGGGCGGCGCGGCGCTTCGCATTCAGTTCCGGCTTCCGGCAGGAGCTGCGTAAATGGCTGTTAGGGTCTTACTTGTTGACGACCATGCGATAGTCCGCGCAGGATTTCGCCGACTTATCGAGCAAACAGATAACCTCCGAGTTGTAGCGGAAGCAAGCGATGCCGGTGAAGCGTATGTTCGTTACAAGGCAGAGCAGCCTGACGTCACTGTAATGGATATTTCAATGCCGGGCCGCGGCGGGATTGATACGACCAGGCAAATCCGTCAATGGGATCGCAATGCCAGGATACTAATTTTCTCAATGCACGCCTCGACGACGTTTGCGCTGCAGGCTTTTCGAGCTGGTGCGTTGGGATTTGTCACGAAGAGTAGTGAACCAGAGGTGTTGATCAAAGCCATATCTGACGTCGCTGCCGGAAGCCCAGCTATATGCCCAGAAATAAGTGAGAGCCTCGCAGCGCGGCATATTTCCGGCGACGACCATGCCTTGGAGCTCTTATCACCCAGAGAATTCGAAATTCTACGGATGATCATCGATGCAATGAGCTCCGACCAGATCGCTGCATCGTTGAGCCTAAGTACTAAAACCGTCAACAACTACCACTACTCGATAAAATCAAAGCTGGGCGTAAGTTCTGACATTGACTTGGTTTACCTCTGCATGCGCCACGGCGTTTATGCGTCGGGCACTTAGACACCTTCGATGACGCGGCGGTCACTCTTAGACGCCGCCAGCTAGGCCTGCCTATTGAGGCTGCGTGCTAGCCCCACGAACGCTTTTAAGGCTGCGGAGGGATTGCGGCGATTGGGATAGTAGAGACTGATGTCAGATACCGGCGGTGTCCAATCTTTCAAAACCTGAACGAGGCGGCCGCTCTCCAGTTGTTCGCGCACATCCTGCTCAAATAAATAACCAACTCCCATGCCTTCCAAAACGGCCGTTCGAACCAAGGTACCTTCGTCTAGCGTGAGCGGCCCTTTGGCATCGATCTGGATGGTTCTGCCTCGCTTCTCAAAGTGCCACCGCAACAGCGCTCCGTTCGGTAAACGAACGCGGATACAGTGATGTCTCATTAGATCTGTAGGAGTCCGCGGCGTTCCATTCCTCTCGAAATAGGCCGCGGATCCCACGACGACAGAGCGCTGAGGCCGACCTAATGGTAAGGCGATCATGTCGCCGGGCACCAGATCTGACCGACGAACGCCAAGGTCGAAGCCATCGGCAACGATATCTACCAACCGTCCCTCTGTAACCAAATCGACCTGCACATCGGGATGGAGGCGAAGGAACTGTAAGACGAGCGGTGAAAGAATTTCGCGAGCAGCCGCCGCAAACGCATTAATCCTCAATGTTCCGGACGGAACGGATTGCTGCGAGCGGACAACATCGATCGCCGAATGAATATCCAAGAGTGCTGGCCCTACCAAACTAACGAACGTTTGCCCGGCATCTGTCAGAGATACACTGCGCGTCGTCCGGTTGAATAGCCGAACCCCGAGGTCCGCTTCGAGCTTCGCTACTGCGTTACTGATCGCCGTGGTCGACATGCCCAGCATTGAGGCTGCCGCCCGGAACGAGCGCTCACGCGCGATCGCGATAACCGCGTCAAGATCGTGGATCCCGGGCTGGTACATTGTTTTATTTTCCGCAATTCCTCATGTCGAATTATCCCCGTTATCGGGACACACGTCCACCGCTATATTGCAACAAAGATAATTCGCAGAACGGAACAGCCATGAAACTGCCAACACAAATACAGACGTTTTTCAACGCTGACCAAGATACGGACGGCGCACCTCCAATTAGCGCATTTGAGCCTGATGCTATCGTGAAGGATGAGAACAAGACATACGTCGGGCACAGCGCCATCGAGTCGTGGTGGCGAACGGCAAAAGCAGCAAACCAGCACTCTACGCAGCCACGTGAAGCCCATGAAAAGAACGGGCATACGATCGTGAAGGCGGTGGTTACTGGAAATTTTCCGGGCAGCCCGGCGATCCTCAATTTCTCATTCCAACTGAAAAACAATCGGATCTCAGAATTGGAGATCGGCGCATGAATGACTTTCTCCAGCTTCGAGGCAAACATGCTCTGATAACCTCGGGGACACGTGGAGCGGGCGCCGCAACGGTCGAACTCTTTCGCGAGTTAGGCGCTCGAGTACTCACGATCGCGCGGGCGCGGCCTGAGGAAATGCACCAGGACATGTTCATTGCCGCAGATCTTACCACAGCCGAGGGCTGCGCAAACGTAGCCGATGCGGCCCATGAACGGCTGGGTAGGATCGATATTTTGGTACACATGCTCGGAGGCTCATCAGCACCAAGCGGTGGCTTTGCCGCTCTGGGCGATTCTGAATGGGCAAACGAACTCAATCTCAACCTAATGCCTGCTGTGCGGCTCGACCGCGCGATAGTCCCGAGCATGACTGATCAGCGGCGCGGCGTTGTTATCCATGTCTCGTCGATCCAACATATTCTGCCGTTACCGGAAGCAACGACCGCCTATGCTGCTGCGAAAGCCGCTCTGTCGACATACAGCAAGAGCCTTTCCAAGGAAGTATCACCGAAGGGCGTCCGTGTTATGCGCGTGTCGCCGGGTTGGATTGAGACCGAAGCAGCGCTTCAGCTCGCAGCAAGGCTCGCGAGTGACGCCGGCGTCAATCTGGAGCGCGGCAAGAAAATCATCATGGACTCGCTAGGGGGCATTCCCATCGGTCGACCGTCTAAGCCCGAAGAAGTGGCGAGTCTGATCGCCTTTTTGGCTTCCGACCGAGCGGCCAGCATTACCGGCGCTGACTACCTAATCGATGGCGGTACGGTTCCGACCGCGTAGGGAAACAACATGATCAATCTGTCTTCTTGTCGTGCGTGAGGTTCCAGCCACCGATGTTTTCGTAGATCGCGTCTCGCAGACTTCGCACGTCGTCATTCAGGGAAGCCAAATGTTTAAGTGTATCCCCTGACGACGCGATGAGTGCTTCGCCCAAGCAACCGGCGTGAGTTCTCACCGCAGTTCCTTTGCTCGTGAGCCTGACCAAAACCTGCCGTTCGTTTGTAGGGTTCCGGACTCGGCTTACATGACCTGCTGCTTCCAAACGTTTCAAGACAGGGGTGAGTGTACTGGACTCAAGTCCGAGCTGTTCAGCGATATTACCTACGCTCACGGCGTCATCGCGCCAAAGAATGTTAAGTACGAGGTACTGCGGGTAGGTCAAACCGAGCTCATCAAGCATCGGCTTATACAAGCGCTGGATGGCCATGCTTGCAGAGTAGATGGAGTAGCAGAGCTGGTCCTCGAGCGGCACAGGTCCGTCGTTTTTCTTTCGTCTGGTCAAAGCTCTCCTCCTGTCTCCGGCGCGGACCCCCGCTACCTGCCGCAGAATCATATATCGCGATAATTTTTATATTGACAAGTTTTTTCGCGGACACTAAATGGCGTCTCGATAATAGTTATCGCAATAACCTTTACTCTTAATGAAAGGAATAGACTATGAAGTCACCGGTTCGTCGCGCCCTGGCCACCCTCGCCGCGACCGCTATCGTCTCCGCAGCACAGGCCAATCCTGGACCTCGTATTCCGGAAGAACAATCGATACGAAATGTCGTGCTTGTTCATGGAGCTTTTGCAGATGGCTCCGGTTGGCGCGGGGTCTACGACATCCTCACATCGCGCGGTTATCGCGTAACCATCGTACAAAACCCTCTGACATCTTTTAACGATGACGTGGATGCGACGCGCAGAATACTGGTTCGCCAGGTTGGCCCAACCCTTCTTGTCGGCCATTCCTATGGCGGATCAGTGATTACAGAGGCCGGAACACACAAGAACGTCAAAGGTCTTGTTTACGTGTCGGCCTTAGCGCCGGACATAAATGAAAGTACGGGTGATCAGTTCGCCGAGATCCCAGCGCCTCCAGAATTTGTAATTGAGCCCGATAAAGACGGATTTGGGTTCGTCAATATGAAGCTGTTTAAAGCTGGCTTCGCTGGGGATACCAGCGACGCCGACGCGGCTTTTCTCCGTGACTCGCAAGTTCCAATCAACATGTCGATATTTAATACGAAGCTAACACAAGCGGCTTGGCGGACTAGGCGGAGTTGGGCGGTCATTGCCACTCAGGATCGAGCAATCGAGCCGCGATTGCTGCGAAAGCAGGCCAAGCGCATTGGTGCGAAGATCACCGAGGTTGAAGCAAGCCACGTACCGTTCCTGACCCAGCCCGAAGCTGTGGCTAATGTTATCGATACGGCCGCTCGCGAGGCCTCTTACGTTACCTCTTCGCCTTGATTAGGCGGAATTCCACAGACCTCAAGATGGAGGAGAGCGCTTGCATTAACCGAGCGCTCTTTCCGCTCAACTGTCTGCCTAGCAAAATTTGAAGTTTGGAAGCGACGTCCCGATGTCGTCAGACAATCGAAGTCTGTGCTTCGAGGCAATGCAGACTTTCCCACGATCGTCACAGCGCAGGCTTCGTTTTTATTCAGATGTCCGCTTTCTCTGCAAAGCGGCCAGTTCTTCCACTCGGGCTGCCCTATACTAAATCCCCCCTGAAAAGTTAGCTGTGATCTCCCCGACATTCGGCCCCAGCCGACCACAACAAAATAGTATACTAAAACAGTTGTTATAGTATGAGCTCATGCTAGTTTAGTGTTCCAAGCTTCAGAGCAGATTCAGGAATACGCCATGGCACTAGTTGCGATCTACACGCGCGTCAGCACCGATAAGCAAACTAGCGAAAATCAGCTGCGCGAGCTGCAGGGATGGGCGCGGCGCGCAGGTCATTCGGTGGTCGAGGTATTCTCCGACGCGGGCATCTCTGGATCCAAAGGTCGCGACAAGAGGCCGGGTTTTGACGCCATGCTAAAGGCTGCGGTTAGACGCGAATTTGACGTGCTCGCCGTTTGGTCGTCAGATCGCTTAGGGCGCAGCCTTCAGAACCTGATCGATGTATTGCAGACAATCCGTGACACCGGCACAGGCCTGTACATCCACACCCAAGCCCTCGATACGACGACTCCCGCGGGTCGCGCCATGTTTGGCATGCTCGCTGTATTTAGCGAGTTCGAACGCGAAATGATTGTGTCCCGTGTAAACGCCGGACTAGCTAGAGCGCGGGCGCAGGGGAAGAAGCTTGGTCGACCGGGAGCGGACCCAAAATCCGTTGAACTAGCAAAAGACGCGCTGAGGGCTGGCACCGGCATCTTGAAGGTCGCCAGGCAGTTCGGCATGGGCACCGGGACCGTAGCCAAACTGAAACGCGAGCTCCAAACCTAATCTCGCAAGCTGCTCATGAGCGTGTTGGCCTAGGGTAGGCGATAAAGCGATGTCGTATCGCGAGCAGCGCAGTGTCAGGCCAGAGCTTCTCATCCGCTGGCTTGCGTATGGTTCTCCCTTGTAATTTCGCATACCCAGTCTTCAGCAGCTCAGGAGCAAGATGGATGACGAGGTCCGCTCCGATCCGCATGAGGCTCCGGTCGTAGAGCCGGTGCAGGTCGGCTCTCAGACACAGTCCGTTGGAGATGATGTGCGACCGCGCATCGACGTAAGGAATGATGTGCGCGGCTTCCAATGCATCTGCAAGAGCTGTCCCGCTCACAGCACATTTTCCATATGCTGCGATGATGGCGGCGCGGAACTCTCGTTGGCCAGGCCGAGACTGGTAGCTTACATCGTCCGGGATTACCTTCTCATTCGGCACAGGTACAGCGAGCTTCTTAACCCCCTCTGCGCTAACTGGCGCGAACAAGCCCTTGGGCAGAGGTCCTGGATAAATAGGCATTTTGACAGGGGAAGCATTTGTCGCCTCTTCCTTGGCTATAGCCAAACGACGCTTGTACCACTCCATCCCAACTTTGGACTCGTAGTACGCCAAAGCCTCGCCTGTTGCCGTAAACCTCTTCTT
Organism: Hyphomicrobium sp.; assembly: GCA_041940525.1. Lineage (GTDB taxonomy): Bacteria > Pseudomonadota > Alphaproteobacteria > Rhizobiales > Hyphomicrobiaceae > JAKAXS01. The sequence goes on along the minus strand of JBGTSB010000004.1, from coordinate 44,208 downwards.
CTTTTTCTTCACAGCAGCCTCAAAAGAAAAATCCCAGGGTTCTTGGTCCATCCTCCCGTGCTTACTTACCCTGGGTCGCAGCCGCATTACAGCGTTGGTTCCGTTAGGAGCAGTCGTCAGGCCGAGGTCAAAAACGGTCGCGATGGGCTGAGCATCGTTAAAGACGGTCGCGGAAGCCGGAAAGGTTATGCCTGTGTCAGGCCGCCATTGGGACAGCGCCGTGCCGGAGGTGAGATTTGGGATGTTACCCTCTGGCAGAGGCTAAATGTCGGCGGCTCGACTTCGGTCCACAACGCTGAACAATAATTGAGCCTGCGATTGGGAAGCTATTTGCTAATGTGGGCCAGTGTGTGGGGTGAAAATTTAAAATAAAAAAATTATTCATCAATTTCATTGATTTGGGAGGTTGATTCGACGGACTCCCTCTCCGCCAAACTTCAGAGACAATTTTCCGAGGGTCTTTTGATCTGGCCTAGCTTGAGGGTGCCATCGACACGCCAAAGTCGATGTTTGAAGGCTTACGCGAACTTTGAATGACAGCTTTCTCCATGCTAAGAGCCACAAGTCGGTTCTGCTTGTTTCCAGCTGGGACGTTGCACTCTGAACGTTGCACAGAGTTCGGATAGATTTCCCTCCCCACGATTTCTATCGGACCAATAAACAGTCCGTGTCGCAAGACTTACGAGCTAGCTTATGAAGTCGCGCATCGAAAAATGGATGAAGAAGAAGAACGTCCCTGGGCTGGCGGCTTGTGTCGTGCGCGGAGAGGAAGTCACTCGTTCATTTGGACTTGGCTTTGCCGACTTGACGAGGCAAGTGCCTGCTTCGCCGAACGACTCCCTGTTTCATATCGCATCGATTACCAAAGCCATCACCGCAGTCGCGATCATGAAATTGTATCAGGAGCGCAAGCTTGGCCTAGACGATGATATCAATGCCTTCCTTGGCTTCGAAGTGAGATCGCCGCACTGGCCAGATGAGCCGATCACGTTTCGCCATCTGCTCACACATACGGCATCGATCAAAGACCACGACGCGACCTACGGGCTCTACTGTGCTGGCGACCCAAAGCTGTCCTTGGAAGAGATCGTGACAGCTTATTTTTCGCGTTCCGGCGACCTTTGGAGCCGCAAGAATTTTCGTAAGAAGCGGCCAGGCGACAGCGAAGCATACTCCAACCTCGGCTTTGCGCTGCTAGGCTACCTAGCCGAACGCATCTCGGACATGCCGCTGGAGGACTATCTGCGCAAGAGCATATTTGATCCCCTGGGTATGAACGAGACATCGTTCTATATCGGCAAGCTCTCTGCTGACCGGTTGGCCCGGCCCTATACCTTTGCCAAGAGGGCCAAGCGGGAGTTGTGTCCGGGCGATGGGGATGGAAATCTTCTTCCTGCCGGGGTCCATCCCAAGCCAGGTTTCAACGAGCATGCGCTTTACAGCTATCCAACGCTGGCCGACGGGATGATCCGGACTAGCGCGGAGCAGCTGGCCCGTTTTCTGACGGCGATCATGAACGGGGGCGCAATAGGAAGTGCCCGCATCCTTGAACCGGAAACCGTCGCCGAGATGCTGCCGGCGAAAGGGCGCGGACTCGGCTGGTTTCGCAAAAAGGAGTTTTGGGGACACGATGGTTCGGATCCCGGGTCCACCAGCGAAATGTGGTTTAACCGCAAGACCAAAACGGGTTTTGTCATTCTAGCGAACACCGACACCGAGCTCGACGACATCCTGTCACTGTTTAAGGATATGAGCGAAGAAGGCCACAGTGGTCATGTGTCATGAGTGGCTCAGCTGGCGACACGGCGCGTCGTCAGCCTAATAGACCGCAATACGGCCTGATAGTCTTAGTTGTAGTCGATTGATGAAGCGTATTCAGCTGTGCCTGGTTTCCATGGCCGCCTTGGGGCTGAGCTCCAGCGTCAGCGTAGAGGCCTCAGATATGGTGTGTATCGATGATCGCGCGCAGCTGCCGGATGCCTGGAAGGCTCCTGCGCAACTCGCCGGACGACTGTCGCCCGCCCCATGGTCCGAAACCGAAGGCAAGGAAACCGCTGCCGCGTTCGAAACCGGCATCCGTGAGTTGATCGCCTTCTTCAAGCGCAAGCCGAGCGCCATTCCAACGCTCTGGGACGATTCGATCGAGCCGCTCATCCAAAGCACGCACGCCAGCGTCAACAGGCCTGAACTGGATGAAGACATTCGCCGGGCTGCGGTCGCAAATCTCGATCAGTTAATTTCCAACGTTGCGCAACGCAATGGCGAAGCATCGTGCGAAGACTTCGAGACCTATCTGCCCGTGGCGATTTTCGCAAAGCGGCTCTTGCCAGATGACGATCCGCGAGCGCAGCAGGTGATCGAACGCAGCAATGCAGCACTGCGGGAATGTAGGTCTCTTGAAGACGCGATTGGCTTCAGTGTTCGTGAGGCCATGGAGCCCCATGACCTTCTCGAGGCGGACGTGGAGCGTCTCTTCGATCTGCACTTGTGGAGCCTTTGGTTCACCGAGGCACAATTGTATCCCGACATCGAGCTTCCCGCTGGTGCCGAAGCGTTACCCAAACAGGCATGGCGCTTTTTTAGAACCCTGGCCTTTCCCGATGCCGGCCGCTTTCCCGGAAGAAGTGCCAACGAAGACTTCGTTTCATTGGCAGATCTCGCCAGTCATATCCTGCACATCCCAACGGGTGTTCACCGGTTCGGGCTTCGCGTTGATGATGCGCCCGAACTATACCGGTTTCATCGCGAGAACTTCTATGCAGCCAGTGAGGGCGGCGACCTCGACGTGTTCGCATCTTTCGTTGACACTCTGCGCCAATACGGCTGCACGCCGGAGAACGACATCCAAGTGCGGGATGGGACACGCATCCTTGTCAAGGCTTTCCGCGACAATGGAGGCAGCTGGATTAAGGAAGGCAGCAAAAGCGATTACGACGCCCTCCACTTCGCCTGGACGGGCCTTTTAGGTATCCGTAACCGGCAACCTCAGACCCCGCCCCCCGCGCCCTATCAAGTCCTCACTAAGGCAGGACCGGACAGCACGGACTGACCATACTGGCCAGTTGAGACTTTTCTCACGACCCGGCCGGTGGACCTTCCGCAGCTTGCATCTTCTCCTCGAGAGCTTCACGAGCAGGATTAGTTGTAAGTCGTCAGCCCGCGTGCGCCGCCGAAGATAAAACGACGAACGCCGCGGCGGCGGTCACAATCTGTTTCGTGGCGCTTCCGTTCACTATCGAATTCTTTACTAGCCGGCGAAGGTTAATCCCGGTGATCGATCTTGCCGATGACGTCGGCGAGAATGTTGCGCTGCGATCAAAGCGCGCTTGCTCCGTTTGCAGATCCATTGCGCACTTCCTGCTTTTGATTGCGATTGCCGTAAACGGGCAAACGTTCGTCGGACTTTGTTGTGGAAGCATCCGTGGTAGCGCGTACTAACCGAAGCTTTCAGCTCCATCAAAATTGAGGTACGCAAGACTGAAGAAAAGTAACGTGGGGAACTGCGCTGTCATCCTAGGTTCATAGTATTTCTGCTCAAAGGAGGGCCTGAGGACGCGTGTCCGAAAGTTGCGGTGCTCTCGTTGAATGATGACAAAGGCTAGTAACCAACAAACCGTTGCGCCCGTGCTTTAGGGCGGGCTTCGGCCAACATGCAAAGGCATTGCCGTCATGTCCGACAGCGGCAGTTGGTGCCAGGGAGGTCCACGTTATGATTGTTGATTCACCCATGGAATTCATATTCCGTGATCTGTTTTATCGCGTGCGTGGATACGCTGGAGGCGAAGACCTCTTTCTCAAACTGGAAGGGTTCAACGTCACCGGTTCGATTAAGGTCAAGACGGCAATCGGCTTGATCGAAGACCTGGAGCGTCAAGGACTGGCTAAGCCGCACGAGACCGTGATCATCGAGTCATCCTCGGGAAACTTGGGCGTCGCGCTCAGCATGGTGTGTGGCATCAAGGGCTACAAGTTCATCTGCGTGACTGACGCCAACGCGACGCGCGCAAACATTCGCGCCATGGAACTTTACGGTGCAGAAGTGATCGTTGTTCGGGAACGTGACCCCGGCGGCGGTTTTCTGGAAAACCGTTTCAGCACGATCAACACTCTGCTGGAAGAGAACCCAAATTCGATCTGGCTCAACCAGTACGACAACCCCGCCAACGTGGAAGTCCACGCTGAGCAGACGGCGAACGAAATCGCGCAGCAATTCCAGAAGGTCGATTGGATCTTCATCGGCGCGGGCACGACGGGCACGCTCGGCGGCGTTTCAAGAAAGCTCCGCCAGGTCTTCCCTGACATTAAAATCGTTGCTGTTGAACCCAAGGGCTCCGTTACCTTCGGCGGTGCGCCGGGTCTCAGGAACATCCCCGGTATCGGCACGAGCGTGAGGCCAAAAATTGCCGACTACTCGCATCCCGACAAGGTCTTGGCGATTGACGAGACAAAGACCGTGGAAGCTTGCCGCAAGTTCGCCCTTGACCATCACCTGCTGGTAGGTGGAAGCACGGGCACGGTGTTGGCGGCGATCAAGCAAATGCAGCACGAAATCGCTCCGGGAGAAACGGTCGTGGCGATTTCGGCCGATCTTGGCGAAAAGTATTTCGACACCGTCTACGACGACGAATGGGTGGAAAAGCACGTCAACCGGACCAGCAGAGTCCTGGCGGACACTTGAGGGAACGCACGTTTTGACTAAAGCTCCGACTTTCCATGTCGTTCCCGGTTCGACGGTTGAGAAGTTCATCAATAAGCGCCGCAAAGACGTCTTCGACGCAGTCGAGGGCGCCTACCGGCTGCACGCCAACAAGCAGTCGGTAAATCCCGACAGCTATTTCCTGCGATATCCCGACAAGCCACGAGACCGTATCATTGCATTGCCTGCCCATCTCGGGGGTGATGTTCAAAAAAGCGGGATCAAGTGGATCGCGAGCTTCCCGGAAAACACCAAGGCCAACCTAGCCAGGGCCTCGGCACTTCAAATTCTCAATGATGCGAACACCGGCTATCCTGTGGCTTGCATGGAGGCGTCGCTGATTAGCGCGACGCGTACCGCCGCATCAGCTGCCCTTGCTGCCGAGACGCTGTCGCCAACACCGCGGCAAGGCACACTTTGTGTCGTCGGAACGGGCGTGATTTCCAGGACGACGGTCGAGTGGCTGCAATTCCGCGAATGGAAATTCGATAAGGTGACGCTGTTTGATACGAACGCCGATGAAGCAAAGAGGTTTGCTGACTGGCTCGAGACAACGTATGGGCTGCGCGTCGAGATTAAGGACAGCCTGCCGGACGCCGTGCGTGAAGCATCGCTCATTCTCTTCGCCACGACGGCGCTTGAGCCTCATCTCGACGATCCGGCGCTGTTCGCCCATGCGCCAACAGTACTGCATCTGTCTTTGCGAGACATAACGGTAAACGTCATCCTGGCCTCGCAAAACGTGGTTGACGACGTCGAACATTGCCTCAAGGCCCGCACCTCCGTGCACCTGGCGGAAATGGAAACCGGAAACCGTGACTTCATCGCGGGAACGCTTGTCGACGTCATGGAAGGCCGTGCGAAAATCGACCCAAAGCGAACGGTGATCTTTTCTCCATTCGGCCTTGGCGTTCTCGACATTGGCGTTGCCAACCTTGTGCTTAACGAGGCGATCGCAAGCGGCGAGACCTTAGCTATGCCTGAGTTCTTCAGCACTGCGGCGAGGTGGTAGCACGGCAGAAAATCAAACCGCGGACAGCAGCGCGCAACCAGCACCTAGCGCATCACGGACAGGTGCCTATGAAAGCGATGCCGTTCCCAGTTCCACATAAGTTTAGGAGATTGCAAAATGGACGGAACCGAATTCGAGGGTAAGACCAAAGCGGTCGAGCTCAGCGAACCGCCGGCGCGGCGCGAGCAAACGCCCCGCGTTTGGAGCTGGAATGAATGGGATCCTCTGGAAGAAGTTATCGTCGGCAACCCGCTGAACGCACGCTTCCCCTTCCCGGACAAGAGTACGCAGCTCGCCGAATATCCAGACCGTGCTCTAGAGGACATCCCGCGCGGACCCTTTCCGCAAAAAATTGTCGAGGAGGCGGAAGAGGATCTTCAGGAGTTTATCAGCGCGCTCGAAAAGCAAGGCGTGACGGTCAAGCGCCCGCAGACCTGGCCACACGACAAGACATTCTCAACGATCGAATGGGAAACCGAGGGCTACTATAACTACTGCCCGCGCGACATCATGCTGGTGATGGGTAATCAAATCATCGAAACGCCCAACGTCATACGCGGACGTTCGCAAGAGACGTTCAGCTACCGCGAGATGCTCATCGATTACATGAAGTCTGGTGCGAAGTGGATCAGTGCGCCCAAGCCCCAGCTGCTGGACTCTCTATTCGATGTTGACATGTCTAAGCCAATGCCACGCAACGATGAGCCGGCCTTCGACGCCGCCAATATTCTGCGCTTTGGTTCCGACTTACTCTACCTCGTCAGCGCAACCGGCAACGAGATGGGCGGACAGTGGCTTCAGTCGGTTCTGGGCGACAAATTCCGCATTCATTATCTGAAAGACGTCTACTACGGCAGCCACATCGACTCGACCTTCGTGGCGTTGAGGCCGGGCCTTATCTTATGCAATCCCGCGCGCATCAATGACGATACGCTTCCCGAGCTCTTCAAGCAGTGGGAGGTCATCTACAGCCCGCCGATGGAGAACACCGGACGCTACAGCGAAGACTACCTCGCTAAGTGCATCGGCAGCGATTGGATCGACATGAATGCCTTCAGCATCAGTCCGAACCTCGTTGTCGTCGACAAGGATCAGACAGCGCTGATCAAGCTGCTGGAAAAGCATGGTCTTGATGTCATTCCGATCAAACTGCGTCATTCAAAGATGCTGGGTGGCGGTTTCCACTGCGTGACGCTGGACGTTCGCAGACGCGGAACCCTCGACCGGTATTTCGACTGACCCCGGCAAAGCGTCCCGCCTGAGAGCCAAAACGGCCAATCGCGCGCGATAAATAGTGAGCAAAGAGCTTGGCAGCAATTATCGCAGGCGCGGTTTTCCTGGTCTTGGTGGCAGTGATTTATGCCGCCTGGCGGCGCTACTTGTGGGCGTCTCAACCAAGCGAGGCGGACGCGTTTGATACTTGCCCCTATAGTCTGACGGACCGGTTCGGCCCTCACAGCCTAACCGGGGCACCGCACCAGAGAGACGCGCGCTGGCTGACCGACATCTTCAGCCGGTCGGCTGCGCGCTTCCCGCATCTGACAGCTCTTCAGGTGCCGCACACAGGCGAGAGCCTGACGTATTCCGAATTGGATCAGCGGGCCAGGGCGATCGCGGCGGCCATCGCGCCCTATCTCGACGGGCCGGATCAGGTCGTCGCCGTTGCGATGTCACAGGACAACTGGCAGATCGTTGCGTCCCACCTCGGAATATTGAAAGCCGGCGGGACGCTGATGTTCCTGGACACCACGCTGCCCGAGGCGCTCATTGAGCATATGCTCAATGACGCCAAGCCCGTTGTCATTCTGACCCGTGGCGAAGCGCGGTTTCGAGATCTGCCAACGATCGACGTTCTGACTGTACCAGAAACGGTATCGGACCCCGAGCCCGCACGACCGGCCTGGTTGGACGATCCTGCTGAACGCCTAGCCACGATTTTCTATACCAGCGGCACCACCGGAATGCCGAAAGGGGTTGAATGCCCACACGCTGGTTACGTCAATCTAGCGCAAACCTATGCCGACTACTTCGATCTGCTGCCCGGGTATGACGCCACGTCGCTGACTTCGTCGCTGGGCTATGACGGAAGCATCTCGGAGATGTACAGCGCCTGGGTGTCAGGGTGTTCTGTCGTGCTGCTGACCAAGGAAGAGGTGCGCTCCGGCCCAGATCTCCTGCCCATTTTGCACAACGCGGAAGTCACCGTTCTGTTCTGCCCGCCCGTTCTGCTGACAACGCTCACGACGACACCGGAAATCGATCTGCCTTATCCACTGTGCCGCTACATCGTGCCAGCCGGGGAAGCCTTTCCAAATGCCCTGGTCGAGCCATGGACCCGGGGTCGCCGGCAGATCATCAACACCTACGGCCCCACCGAAGCAAGCACGGACACCAGCCGGCAGAGCCTGCGGCCGGGTGAGCCGATCACCATCGGCTCCCCCTTCCCTAACGTCACGTACGTTATTCTGGACGTCGATGGACTGGCGCCACTGCCACATGGTGCGGAAGGCGAGCTTTGCATCGGCGGCGTACACCTGGCGCGCGGTTACAGGAACCTTCCCGAGCAGACCGCGAAAAAATTCATCGCGCACCCAACGTTCGGCCGCCTTTACCGGACAGGCGACAAATGCCGGATTGATCCCGAGACGAACCGCATACATTTCATGGGCCGGATCGACGCGCAGCTCAAGGTGCGCGGGCACCGGGTCGAGGCCCAAGCGGTCGAAGATATTTTGCAAGCGCAGTTTGGTGAGATCGACGCCGCTGTTCTCGACTATCAAAACGAAGAACTCGTCGCGTTTGTTTCAGCGCCGAGCGTTGCGGACGGGCCGGTACACGTTGCAGCCGCAGCTCCTGGGGACTGGACGGCTCGCGTAACTTCGGTTCTCTCCCGGCAGCTTCCTGAAACGTCGGTGCCGTCACGCATCTTCCTCGTCGAAAAATTCGTGATGAAGCCGGTCTCCGGCAAGATCGACCGGAAGCAGCTTCCGCAGCTCTCTTCGCTTACCTTACAAGCTGAAACCGCCCCGGAACCCGAAGCTGACTTGGCTCGACAGGAAAGCGGCGCGGCGGCAGCTGTGCTGGAACGCCCGCACGTCGAAGCAGACGCGACCATGCCGCCGGGTTCGGATGAAGTGCTCGAGATTTGCCGCACAGTCTTTGGAACGCCAATCGGCTGGGATGACCGTTTCGTAGACGCCGGCGGTCATTCGATTGTCATCGCGCGGCTGGCGCAGCGTCTTCACGCGGCCGGTTGGAGTGTGCCCGTAAGGGCGCTGCTCAGCGATTGCAACACGGCGCGCAAAATTGTCGAACGCCCGCGCGCGCAGCCAGCGAAGCTGGAGATCATTCCAGCTGAACAACTCGGCAGCGGCTCCAGTCATCCCCGCGACGAAGCGGCGGCGAAGGTGCTTTCGATCAGAGCCTTTACCACGCTGCAAATCCTCTTCTCGCTGTTTCTCTACTCTCCGGCCTTTCTCGCCTTCTTGAGCGTGTTCGGGTTTCTGGAAATCGGCACATTCTTCGCTACGGCGGATATTTGGGCGTTCATCATTGTCGGGTTTGGCCTTTACTTGTTTGGCTTGTCCGTGCCTTTCGCAACCCTGCTCTGGGCCATGTTCGTCAAACTCCTGATGAGTGGACACATCCACCGCACCCACGTTACGCCCGGGATCTACCCAAAATGGAGCTGGATGCATTTGCGCATCTGGTGCATTGGCCGGCTGCAGAACACGGTCCTCTTACCTCTCGGTGCGATGTACAGGAGCGCGCCGCTGATGGCGTTCGCACTGAGCCAGCTCGGTGCTAAGTCCGGTAAGAACCTTCAGTGCGCCCAGGACGCGAACTTCTACGGTCCGCTGGACCTCATCTCCTTCGGAGATGATGTTGCGATCCAGACCGGAGCCTACCTGCACACCGCCCGATGGGAAGGCGCGAACCTCCATGTCGGCCCGATCCATTTGGAAGATGGCTGCAAAATTGGCATGCGCGCGGGCGTTTCCAACGGTGTGACTGTAGGACAAGGCGCCTGGATCACGCCCTTCACACCCGTGCTCTCGGATGTCGGCCCTGGAGAGTTGTGGGAGGGCGCTCCTGCAAGGGCAACAGGCCGCCATCTCAACCTGAAGCGCGCGTCCGCGGTGTCCCAGTATGCGCTTCCAGTCTGGTTGCTTGAGAGCCTCAATGTGCTCATGCAGATTGCGGTCTACTTCGCGTTGACGGTCGTGCCGACCGCACTGATCTTATGGGGTGCGCGCCAGTTTATCCCGGTGGGAGAAGCCGAACTGTCGGGAACGTCCTTCACGACGTTCGTCACACCCGACACACCGGCGCAGCCCGCGGCTCCCGGATCGGCCGGCGCCACGGTTCCGCCGAATACCGGCGCACAAGGGGCCACCAGCGCGGCTGGCCAGGTGCCTCCGGACTATTTCACGACCACGCCCCTGCACATCATCTTCGGGCAGCTCGCGGTCTATGCTTTTGCGACGATGTGGCTTGTCACCGTCGTAACGTCTGTTCTGGGAAGCTTGTTCATCCGCTTCACTGCCACGTCCCCCGGCGTCTACGGATCACGGGGGCTCAAGGCTTCGTTGCTCATGTACCGCATGAGCATGCTCAACGGCATCCAAGGACTGTGGACGTGGACGATCACGGGACAATACCTGCGTGCCATCGCCGGATTGCGCTTTCCACGGCAAGGCGCGTCCGAGTGCGATATCATGTTCAATCTCGTACCCGAAGTCACTGGCGTCGACTCGCAGGTGTTCTGGTCTAACGGCAGCTTCACCAACGTGCTCGACTATGGCGCCACGCACATCTCGTTGCGCCGCATCGAGATGCCGCGCAACTTCTTCAGCGGCAACAATTGCGTCGCGGAGGCTGGCGCGCTGCCGGACAACTTCCTACTGGGCGTCTCGACCCCTTGCAGCGATATCCTTTACCGCCGGCAGATGCGTACGCGTTCCGGCTCACCGGTTACCGTCGCCGGCAATCCGCCGCTTCAATTTGCGAGCGCCTCCTTCGAGGAAGAAAACCGGCAGCACAAACCGCCCGGATTCCCGCTGTTCCTCGGGCGGATGCTGCTCAACGACGTGGTCAGCATCGGCATGCTCAGAGCAGTCGAAGCGCTGGTATTCACACTTTTCTACATCAGTCTGTTGCGGTTGGAGATCAACGCGATCCTAGGCGCCGTCGTGGCTCTGGTCCTTGCGGAGGCTGCCCTGATCGGGCTCACCGTCGCGGTCAAGCAAGGCCTTATTGGCAACAGCTGGGGCACCGACCACAGAACGCCGTTCTGGTCGTGGCGCCACTTCACCTACTTCTTCGCACAAGACTGCTTCTTCGCCTGGTGCCGCGGCCCCATCGGCGTGTTGTCGGGCACCGTTCTGGCCAATCCAATCCTGCGCTGGCTCGGTTGCCAGGTCGGCCAGGGCACAATTGTTATTGAGCCAATGCAATGTTCCGACTGGAACGCGGTACGCTTTGGCAGCGACTGTGTCGTCGGAGGCTTTCTGCAATTCCACACCTTCGAGAACATGATCCTCAAGGTGAAGGAAGCCCACATCGGCGACGGCTCCTCGGTGGCTTTCGGCGCAACGGTGATGAGCGGTGCTAACGTGGCCCCGAAGACGGCCTTACGCCCCCTATCCATGGTGCTGAAGTCCATGCACGTTCCGCCGGGCCTCTACGAAGGCAGCCCAGTCGAGGAGGTGCACACCGAAAGCGGAAAGACTTAACCTGTTCCAACTCGTTAGAGCAGCTTTGAAAACTCGGGTAATTTATTGTTATCGTGAAGAGACTAGCCGATATCCGCCTTTGCCCCAGTCATCCTCCCGCAAATGGTATCGCGAACCAACCTGAGACATCCGGCCTAAACCCAAATGACCAAATCAAGAGCTAGCAGGTTTTTCGCGGCGAACTGGCGAGCAAATTGCGCAGCATTTTGACGACCCTGAGAGACATTGGCTTGCCGCCACACTGCATTGTTATCCGCGCTCCTTCGAACAGTAGGAACACCTCATCCGCGAGCATTTCGGGCCGTTGATAGTTCGCTGCCTTGAACAGCCGCACCAAATGCGCCCGCTTTCGCGCCTTGTACGCGTCGATAACAGCCCGCGCAGGGTGCTGTGGAGCAAGCTCGACGGCAGCGTTGGCTAATGCGCAGCCTCGCTCACCGCTATGCGTGAGAACGTCCTCGACATGATCGACCCAAGCCGCCAGTCGCTGTTCGGGAGCATCGGGATGGGCGCTGTTGATACGCTCCCACACCTCGTCACCCTCACGAGCGAGCTCGGAGCAGTATTCTACAATCAAATCGTCTTTCGATTTGAAGTGCCGATAGAGCGTCATCTTGTTGGAAAGCGCGGCTTCAGCGATCGCTTCAACGCCAACGGGGTGAATGCCCTGCTGATAAAACAGCCCCCGGGCCGCTGCCATAATACGATCTCGCGGCGCCATCTTACTCAAATCGTCCGTATCAATATTTATGCCTGCGGCAATTTTGTCCTTCGAATTCGCCACCTTAAAATCTTCACCTCTTGACAAAGGATGTTACCGATCGGTACCTATGGGGGTGTTACCGGTCAGTAATATCATGGCACGTCACGATTGTCACTGACCTCATCTCGCACTGCAACGCAATGCAAAACTTGTCACCGGCTTCCGGCAAGCCCGGTCACGATCCAGGAAAGTAACGGAGGTCCGATGTTGTCATTGTCCCGCGGCGCCATGCTATTTGCTGCACTCTTCGTCCTTGGATCAAGTTTGTCAGGATGCGATGAAGGGCAGGAGAGCGCTCAGGCTGCTGCTCCCCCTCCGGCGCCGCAAGTCACTGTCGCAAAGCCCACCAAAAAGCTGGTCAGCGATCACGACGAGTACGTTGGCCGTTTCGTCGCTGTAGACTTCGTGGAAGTCCGGGCACGTGTCGCCGGTTACCTGCAAGACATCCATTTCCAGGATGGCCAGCTGGTCAAAAAAGGCGACTTGCTTTTCACGATTGACCCGCGACCGTTCCAAGCTGCGCTCGATCAGAGCAAGGCCTCTGTCCAACAAGCCGAGGCTGATTTGTCGTTTGCCTCAAGCAACTTGCAGCGCGGTCAGTCGCTGCGGCGCGGTACAGTCATCAGCGAGCAGACACTGGACCAGAGACTTCAGGCCGACCGCGTCGCGACGGCCAGCTTGTCTGCGCGAAAGGCTGCCAAGCGTTCGGCCGAACTTGACCTGCAATACACAGAATTGAGGGCGGCGGTATCCGGCAGAATCGGTGATCGCCGTGTGGCTCCCGGCAATCTCGTGCGCGCCAACGAAACAATGCTCGCTACCATCGCGTCGGTGGACCCAATCAGATTCGAGTTCACGATGGACGAAGCGAGCTACCTCAAATACAGCCGCTCCGTCACAACGACAGCAACGCAAACCTCAAATCGGGGGCTAAAAATTCCTGTCGAGCTGAAATTGATCGATGAAGACCAGTTCGCACACGAAGGCCAAGTCGACTTCGTCGATAACGTCATTGATCAATCCACAGGCACGATCCGAGGCAGGGCGGAATTTCCTAACCCCACTGGACGGCTAACGCCTGGCATGTTTGGCCGCATTCGTCTCGCAGCCGCGCCGCCCGCCGAAGCACTGTTAGTTCCCGATACTGCCATTGGCACGGAACAGGTTCGCAAGTTCGTCTACACGCTCGACAAGGAAAATGTTGCCCAGCCGAAATACGTAACCCTGGGACAGGTCGTCGGCGACATGCGTGTTGTAACCGCGGGACTTGATGAAGACGATAAAGTCGTCGTCAAGGGCCTGATGCGAATCCGCCCCGGCACGAAGGTTGCCCCACAAATGGCTCCGGCCGCCAAGACTGCGTTGAACGCAACTGAGCCAGAACGCGAAGCCTCGCAAGCCAACTAAATCAAGGAGCGCGCCCATGCGGTTGTCGCACTTTTTTATCGATCGTCCGATCTTCGCGGCGGTCATATCGATCGTGTTCATTATCCTAGGGGCCGTGTCTCTGGAGCGGTTGCCGATCGCTCAGTACCCACAGATTGCGCCTCCCGTGGTCAACATTACGGGTCAGTATCCGGGCGCCAGCGCCGAAGTCGTCGCCAACACCGTGGTCGCGCCGCTGGAGCAACAGATCAACGGCGTCGAGCGCATGCTCTACATCTCGTCTAACTCGACGGGTGATGGCCGGTTCTCAATTTCGGTGACGTTCGACTTGGGGACGGACTTGGACACCGCACAAGTCCAAGTGCAAAATCGCGTGGCAACGGCATCGCCAAGGCTGCCCGCCGATGTACGCAATATTGGTGTCACAGTGGCGAAGGCGTCGCCAGACCTGATGATGGTCGTGCACATGCTTTCGCCAGACCAATCGCGCGACACTCTCTTTATCTCTAACTACGCCAACATCAATGTTGTTGATGTCTTGAGCCGCATCGAAGGTGTGGGCTCGATTACGGTGTTCGGCGGCCGGGACTATTCGATGCGTGTTTGGCTCGACCCGGATCGCATGCAATCGCTTTCCTTGACGACAAATGATGTTGTCTCGGCCTTGCAAAGGCAAAACGTGCAAGTCGCCGCCGGCGTGTTGAACCAGCCGCCTGTCAAGCAGCCGGGCGCGTTTCAAATCTCTGTCCAAACGCAAGGACGCCTGATCGACCCGGACCAGTTCGGAGACATTGTTGTCAAGCAAAACGGCAATGCGACGGTTCGCGTGAAGGACGTGGCGCGCGTAGAGCTTGCTGCTCAAGACTATGGCGTGAACTCCTATCTCGACAAAAGCCCAGCTGTTGGCATGGGCATCTTTCAGTTGCCCGGCTCTAACGCGATTGAAACGGCTGAGAAGATCAAAGCAGCGATGGAGAAGGCCTCGCAATCGTTTCCTGCGGGCATCAAGTACGACATCATTTATAACCCCACGGAATTCATCCAGCAGTCGATCGACGCCGTGGTTCACACGATTCTGGAAGCCGTTGTCCTAGTTGTCCTGGTCGTCATTCTGTTTCTTCAGACATGGCGCGCAGCCATCATCCCGATCATTGCAATTCCTGTTTCGCTTATCGGGACGTTCTTCCTGATGGCAACCTTTGGGTTTTCGCTGAACAATCTCTCCTTGTTCGGGCTTGTCCTAGCAATTGGTATCGTGGTCGATGACGCCATCGTTGTTGTAGAGAACGTCGAACGGAACATGGCCCTTGGCATGTCGCCACGCGACGCTGCCTACAAGACGATGAACGAAGTTGGAACCGCGTTGATTGCCATCGCACTCGTCTTGACGGCGGTCTTTGTCCCATCGGCTTTCATCACGGGAATCTCCGGCCAGTTCTATCAGCAGTTCGCCCTGACAATCGCAGGCGCAACCGTAATTTCTCTCGTGGTTTCGCTGACGCTATCGCCTGCACTGTGCGCACTCTTGCTGAAACCTCATTCGGCTGGTCAAAAGCCAAGTCTGGCGATGCGGCCGATCCATGCGTTCTTCCGCGTGTTCAACTGGAGCTTCGACAAGCTGTCAGGAGGCTACGCTTGGTTTGTTGGACGAACCGTTCGCATCGGTGCAGTGATGCTGGTCCTTTACGCTGGGCTCATCGGCTTTGGTGTCAACGAGTTTCGAAAGACGCCCATTGGCTTCATTCCCGGCGTCGATGCCGGCTACTTGATAACGGTCACGCAGTTGCCACCCGCGGCTTCGCTATCGCGCACTGACGAAGTCAACCGTCGCGCTGTTGAACTGGCATTGGAAGTTCCCGGTGTTGCCCACGCGGTCAATCTCGTAGGCTTCTCAGGTGCAACCCGTACAAATTCATCAAACGCCGGTGCGGTGTTCGTGGTGCTGAAGCCGTTCGAGGAACGCGCCGGCGATCCCGCACTTTCTGCCAAAGCGATCCAAGGCGAGCTGTTGAAGCGGTTTTCGAGCATCCAAGATGCCATGGTGTTGGTCGTCGCGCCTCCGCCAGTCCGCGGCATTGGCAATGCCGGCGGCTTTCGCATGATGGTCCAGGATCGAGGCGGCAATGGCTCGGCGGCGCTCCAGTCAGCAGTTGGCGCGATGATGGCAAAAGCCAACCAACGGCCCGAGCTGCGTCAGGTCTTTTCGTTGTTCGAGAACGCAACACCCCAGCTCTATCTCGACATCGATCGCGTGAAGGCGCAGATGCTTGGTGTCAATGTGTCCGACGTCTTTACATCTCTTCAGACGTATCTGGGCTCCGCTTACGTCAATGACTTTAACATGTTGGGACGAACCTACCGCGTCACAGCGCAAGCCGATTCCGGCTACAGGCTCAATGCAAAGGACGTTCTGAAAATACGTGTTCGCAACTCAAGCGGCGATACTGTTCCCTTAGGGACGTTCACAACTGTCCGTGATGTTTCGGGGCCTGCGCGCGCGCCACGCTACAATCTTTATCCGGCAGCAGAACTGGACGGAGCGGCAGCGCCTGGTTACTCGCAAGGGCAGGCGATCGCCGCCATGCAAGAGGTGGCCGCCGAAACACTTCCACCAGGGTTCAGCTACGAGTGGACTGAACTGGCCTATCAGCAGATCAGAGCTGGCGACACCGCGGCCTTTGCGTTCGCACTCGGTGTCGCGTTTGTGTTCCTCGTTCTGGCGGCACAGTTTGAAAGTCTGACGCTGCCACTAGCGATCATCCTTATCGTTCCGATGTCGCTCATTGCATCGATAACCGGCGTCATCGTGCGCGGCATGGATAACAACATCCTGACGCAGGTCGGATTTATCGTTCTCATAGGTCTGGCTGCGAAAAACGCAATCCTGATCGTCGAATTCGCCGAGCAGTTGGAACGAGAGGGCCGGTCAAGGTGGGAGGCGGCGGTTGAAGCGGCTCGCCTGAGAATGCGCCCCATCGTCATGACGTCCCTGGCCTTCATCCTAGGCGTCGTCCCTTTGGTCTGGGCATCCGGTGCAGGAGCGGAACTGCGGCAGGCGCTCGGCACAGCGGTGTTCTCGGGCATGATCGGCGTGACGGTATTCGGCCTAATCTTTACGCCCGTGTTCTACGTAATTTGCCGATGGCTCGGAGATCTGTTCTCCCGGAAATGGTCTTCGTCCACTAGCGAACGGCAACCGGCGGAATAAGCCCCCCTTAAGGGGCGTAAAGCAGGAAGGTATAGTACCCATCGAGCAGCCCCTGATTTACCTCCAGAGCTGCTTGGGCAAAAGCAGTTCCGGTGTTCCCTCGCCCGCTTGATCTAGCTTGAGTGTCTGAATACGGATCGCTGATTGCACGGATCAGGCGGGATCACCGTCAGTCGAGGCAACAGAGGCCCGCGAGAACTAAAGAAAGAAGGGGAAAGCTTCTAAAGCTGGAACCACGAGAGTGTCGCCAACCCGGCGCGGATGCATTATATTTCGCGACGAACTCTACCAATTCTACGGATCACGCCGTGGCCGACTGGCGCACAATTCTCGGGTTTGCAGTGGATGAAGATCCCGATTTCGCGGAGGTCCATGACCGCTATCGCAAACTCATGACCGAGCAGGATCTCGATCCCCAGCGGGTCCTTGAGATCTCTGCCGCAGTGACAGAAGCGCGAAAGCAGCTGGGTACCAGCCGAAGACACTCCTAAAAAAGACAAAGCGGCACTTGTCAAAGTACGCTGCTAAGGCAGGTCAAGCCGAGCGGACCGTGCGGACGAACTTTGTAACCTCGTCCATCAGCAGGCCGCTGTCTTCGGCGAAAGACTTGCACAGTGCCAGAACATTGGCGGAGGCTTCTCCGGTTTCCGAGGCTCGCTTTTGGACCTCCGAAATGCTGCCGGCCATGCCGGAGGTCGCCTCAGCGGCACCTGAGACATTGCGGCCGATTTCCTTGGTCGTGGCGCCCTGTTGTTCAACGGCAGCCGCGATACCCGACGCATACTCCGACAGCTGCTCAACGATCGAAGTGATTGATTGAATAGATTCAACCGCCCCCGCGGTAACGGTCTGCATCGCGGTGACCTGTTCGGCTATGTCACCAGTGGCTTTCTCGGTTTGCGCCGCTAGTTTCTTGACGTCCTGCGCGACAACGGCGAACCCGCGTCCAGCTTCCCCGGCACGCGCGGCTTCGATCGTGGCGTTCAGTGCCAGAAGGTTCGTTTGGCTGGCGATGTCGTTGATCAGCTCAATCACATCGCCAATCTTTTCGGCCGATTGCGAAAGGTCGCTCACTTGAGTGTTGGTTACCGTCGCCTGGTCAACGGCCGACTTGGCCAAATTGCTACTGTCTTGAACCTGACGGCTAATCTCTTCCACGGTCGACGAAAACTGGCTCGTCGAAGCGGCGATGCTCTGGACATTGGACGATGTCTCTTCCGACGCCTTCGCAACACGCGTTGACAGGTCCTGCGTTGCCTCCGACCGCTCAGTCATCTCGCCCGCCATGGTCTGAAGTTCGGTTGCCGCAGCTGAGACCTTCTCGACGGTCTTTCCGACCGCTTCTTGGAACTGATCGGCCAGCTGTTCCAGTTCTGCCTTGCGCTTGGCGGCCTGACGCGCGTTCTCCTGCTCTCTAAATTGTGATTCACCAGCTGCCTTTTCAATCGACGCGGTCTTGAACGTCTCCACCGCGCCGGCGATCGCACCGATCTCATCTTTCCGGCCGAGCCCTGGCAGAACGATATCAAAGTTGCCCTGAGCCAGCTCTTCCATAGACTGGGTGAGCCGGGTCAGCGGCTTGACGAGCCGATAGGTAAGCCCAGCAGCACTCGCGCAGATCAGTAGAACGACCAAGCCGGACAAGCCAAAGACCGCAGTCATCAACCAGGAGTTCAGCGCGCGAGAGCGCGCTTCGGTCTCCGTTACGAAAGCATTTGCTTTGACCACGATTTTGTCGATCTCGGCACGATGCGAGGCATAGGACGACGACAGGGATTTGTAGGCCAGCTCGGCCGCCGGAATATCTCCGCGCGATAAGGCCGGAAGGAAGTCTTCGTTGAGAACACCCCAGAACTTCAACGCCGGCTCATGCGACGCTTTAGTGATAAGGTTACCAAGCTCTTCGTCGAACGGCTCGGCCACCCAATAGTCATGCCGTTCGTCATAGGCTTTGCGCAGCTCCACCAAGCGGCCCTTGTGCCCCGCGACGCCCGCTGGATCTTGCAGTGCCAAGGTCGCCTCAAGGTATGGTTCTATAATGTATTCCGGAGGAGGCAGGATGTCGGCGAGCATGTCCTTCCCAAGGACAATCTGCCGGTAGAGGTTGCTGCCGATCTTAAGCGTGTTCAGCGCGTAGAGTGACGTGCCGGTCATAATCAAAACACCAACAATCACAATCGCACTGGCAATCTTCGAGCTCTTATTGAATGTCATTGTTGTTCGCCCCGCTTGGAAACAAATTTTCCCCGAACTCACTCCTCAAAAGACCGCTGATTCGTACACTGACATTTCAGATGACTCACCGATCTTGTCCGGACCTGGAGCGCAAGCCCAGCCGTGCCAAACCGCACATTGAATTCCAGAAACCAGCGATGACACTTAGAAAATCGAAGATTGCAATTCGGACACTCATTCAAAGCCCCGAATCATTGATATACTCAGTTATCTGATTTCTGTTCTGGTGTCTGCGTGGAAGAAGTCTCATGCCATGGGCTTAGCCCTGTATCTGGCGGGGTCACATCAACCCTCAACGCTGAAACAGTTAGTTAGTCAATTTCTCCCAACACCAGGCATTGAAACCGCATGAACGATGAAGAAATTAAGGCCCGCAATCTGGTCATTGCAATCCTTGCCAAAACGTTTGGACAAGAATTTGGGCAGTTCATCGCGCTCAAGTTCCACATGCGCGATCAATCTAAGCGTAAGAATACCTACTTCGGCCTCTCCGCGCTCGACCAAAAGCTTGAAAAATATCTAGACTATGACAACGGTTTCTACGTCGAACTCGGGGCGAACGATGGGTTCTCCCAATCCAACACATTGTACTACGAATTGAACCGTGGCTGGAAAGGCGTTCTAATTGAACCAGCGCCCCACAACTTTCTAACTTGCCAAAATTTGCGAGCGAAGAACAACGCGGTTCACTGCAATGCATGCGTGAGCTTTGACTACAGCGAGCAGTTCGTAGAGATGGTCTACGCCAATCTCATGTCGGTGGGCAAAGGGACATCAACAGACCTGGAAAATGTTGACGCGCACATCGCCGCCGCTCAGGCTCACATGCCCGCGGGACAAACGACGTTTACGTTCGGCGCTGTCGCAAAAACTCTGACTAAGATTTTGGACGAAAGCCAAGCTCCCAGAAAAATCGACCTGTTGTCCCTGGATGTTGAAGGCGCCGAACTCGAAGTCCTCCAAGGCATCGATTTTAATAAATACCGGTTCAAGTACATGCTTGTAGAATGCAGGGACATCGACAGACTCAGGGCCTTTCTGACAAGCGTTAAATACCAAGTAGTTGACCAGCTTACCGAGCGAGACTACCTGTTCTCACCAGACCCATGATTAAGCCAAAGTAAGAAGCCGGCCTCTGGTCTATGTACGTCGACCAATTGGTCTTCCAGAAAAGCATTCCAACTGCCCAGCGGTAGAGAGAATCGGCGAGGCTTCGACAGCATCACCGCATGATCAAAACCGGCACGCGGCATGAGCGGATCATAGCCGTCGTCGTCGAGCCAATGATAAGCGAGCGCACGCGCGAGTGGCCGTAAGCGCCCATCACAAGCAAGTCGTGGCCGTCCGCATCCGATAGCTCGGCCAATACCGTTTCCGGCTCGCCGTCGCGCACCAAAATGTCCACCTCGAAGTTTGCGGCTTTCAGCGCCGTCACGGCGGCTTCGAGCGAGCCCCGTATCTCAGGGCTCTCCTTGCCGGCGTAGACGAGGGAGACCTTGAGGCCCTTCAACAGCGGGCTGCCCGCAATGTATTCGATTGCTTTCGACGACGACGCGCCGCCATCAAAAGCCACCAGAACTTTCGTGACCGGCTTAAAGGCGCGATTTGCGATGAACACGGGCTTGTGGCTAGCGCGCACGATGCGTTCCAGATTCGACCCGAGATGCGCCATCGCGTGGCTTGCCGCCTCGCCGCGCTTGCCGACCACGATCATATCGCCTTGCTCTTCCTGAGCCGTAACCGTTTCCACCAAGTCGCCCCGGCGCAAACGCGTCTCCACCGCACAGACGCCGTCCTGGCCTTCGATGATAGCTTTCGCGTCCTCCAGAATGGCGCGGCCATGCTCCTGCGCCAGCTTCGCCTGCGCCGCATCAAGCTCGGCTAACTGCTCCAGCAAAGCCGTTCGCGCGCCCAGCCGGATCGCCCCGCTCAAGTCCTGGTCGCCCACGGCATCGCGGCGGCCCATCACGTGGTAGATCTTGACCTTCCAGTTATTCTTCCCGGCGATCCACGCCGCATGACGGCACACGCTTTCCGCATAGATCGAGCCATCCACAAGGGCAATCAGAGCGTCTTTGGCCATTGGTGTTCCTCCCTCAGTGCCCGAACAGCTTATCCATTGCGCCCGGCTTGTCATGGATCGCAAGCCTGTCGACGATCGTTTCGGACGCCTCGTTCAGCCCGATGAGTTCAACCTCGGCTCCTTCACGGCGAAACTTCAGCACCGCCATGTCCAGCGCTGCCACCGATGAGACATCCCAAATGTGCGCGTGACTGAGATTGATGGTCACCTTTTGCAGCGCTTCCTTGAAGTCAAAAGCCTTCATGAAATCTTCCGAAGAGGCGAAGAACAGCTGCCCTTCGATGAGATAGGTGCGGTGGCTGCCGTCGGGCGTAATCTCGGACGTAACGCGGAACAGCTGCGCAATTTTCCAGGCAAAGAAAATACCTGACAACAATACGCCAACCAAAACACCAATCGCGAGGTTATGCGTGTAGACCACGAAGAACACCGTCGCCAGCATGACGATGGAGGTAGACTTCGGGTGCTCGCGCAAGTTCTTGATCGAAGACCACGAGAACGTACCGATCGACACCATGATCATGATCGCGACGAGAGCCGCCATCGGGATCATGCCAACGATATCGCCAAGGGCCACCACCATGATCAGCAAAAACACACCGGCTGCAAAACACGAAAGCCGCCCGCGCCCGCCGGACTTCACATTGATCATAGACTGGCCGATCATCGCGCAACCCGCCATACCCCCGATAAAGCCCGTGGCCGTGTTGGCGATGCCTTGTCCGATGCACTCCTGATTGCGGTCCGAAGTGGTGTCGGTGAGGTCATCAACGATCTGCTGAGTCATGAGGCTTTCCAACAGCCCGACCACCGCAACAGCAACAGAATAGGGAAAGATGATCGACAACGTCTCATACGTGAGTGGGATGTCCGGGATCAAGAAGACCGGCAGCGTGTCGGGCAGCTTACCCATGTCGCCTACCGTGCGCACATCCCAGCCCATGGCCACAGTCAGAATCGTCAACACAATGATCGTGACCAGTGGCGACGGAACCGCCTTGGTCAGTCGCGGAAACAAGTAAATAATCGCCAGGCCCGCGGCCACGAGCGGATACGTCAGCAGCGGCACTTTCGAAGGGTCAAGCTCCGGCAACTGCGCCATGAAGATCAGGATCGCGAGCGCGTTGACGAAGCCCGTCATCACCGACCGGGACACAAACCGCATGACATAGCCGAGTTTCAACAACCCGGCTCCAATCTGCAGCAAGCCGGCGAGAATAGTGGCTGCAAGCAGATACTGCAGCCCATGATCGCGCACGAGCGTAACCATCAAAACCGCAGTCGCCGCGGTCGCCGCCGAAATCATGCCAGGCCGCCCGCCCGTGATCGCCAGAATGACCGCGATGGAGAACGACGCATAAAGCCCGATCTTTGGGTCAACCCCGGCAATGATCGAGAACGCGATGGCCTCGGGAATAAGCGCCAACGCCACCACCAGCCCGGAAAGCAAATCTCCGCGAACGTTGTGCAGCCACTGATGCTTATATTGAGAGAAAGAGATTATAGGCACGTCATCATCCTCGACCAGCAGGCGGTTCCAACCAGCGGCCTCTTACTCGTTTCATCTGTTGGGATTGTCCGGCGAACGAACAGCCAGAGCTCTTAGCCAGGCACACCACCCGGCTGATAAGTCGTTGCTTTTGCGAGAGTTACCTTTTGCTCACAAACAGAGCAATGGCTTCAATCGACGCATCCAACACCTTCATTCCAGATTCGCCCACTGCGAAAACGCAGCGGCTTGCCCGGCGGGACGGCCGTCGGCATCGGTCAGATTCCAGACAGAGGCGTTCCAAATACGAAAGCGCTTGCCCTCCGCCGAAATGCGCACTCCCTCATAGTCATTTACGATACCGGCCTTGCCAACACGCGCGAGCAGTCGAGCACGCTCTTCCCGCTGCAACGGTTCAGCAGAAAGCCGCGACGGCAATCGCGTGAACGACGCAAAATCCATCTCAAAGAGAGAAAGCGCAGTACGATTTCCAAAAAAGAAAATCGGATCGGCCTCCGTGCCATGCGCGACGATCGCCATCGGAGCATGCCATAGCGCGTCGGCGATAGAGCCCTCATCAGCTGAAACAAGCGCCTTGCCAGACAACAACTGATAGCTCTTAGCGATCACAGCGACCCGGTCGCGCTGCGCTTCAACACGGGCCGGCAACGTCTCAATTTTAGACACCAAAGCGATTTGTGACCGTTCTGTCACACTACATCCTATTTCCCAAGGGCGGCCGACCTTAGCTAATGCAAACCAGCCCTCCTTGATAGTAATGAAAACGAAAATGCTGACGACCAGAGATATGATTAATCATCAAAGTACGAGGATTTATTGATGCGTCGCGATTCCTTTCGCATTTCCATACCATTATTTACAACCACGGCGGCATGTTACCTTCTGACCAGCCTTCCCGCCATTGCACAAGACGCGGAACCGGCTGAACTGCCGCCGGTCGAAGTCACCGCACAGCAAAAGAAAAAAACGTCCTCAGCAAAAAAGAAGACCACGCCTCCACCGTCCGCCCCAGAACCGGTTGAACCGCAGCCAGTATCAGCGCCCCCCGAGAGCGATATTGATCCGCTTGGCGATTTATCGTCTAGCGGCGGCGTCGACGGATACCGGGCAACCCGTTCCGCCACCGCAACTAAGACCGATACGCCGTTGAAGAACGTGCCGCAGTCTATTCAGGTTGTTCCAAAAGAGTTGGCGAAAGACCAGGGCACGCGCGACCTGCGCAAAGCATTATCCTACATTCCAGGCGTTGTCGTTGGTCAGGGTGAAGGCCACCGCGACGCTCCCACAATTCGAGGCGTAAGCACGACAGCCGACTTCTTTACCGATGGCGTGCGCGACGACGTCCAATACTTCCGGGATCTTTACAACATCGACCGCGTGGAAGTCCTGAAAGGGCCGAACGCGATGATTTTCGGTCGCGGCGGCGGCGGCGGAGTCATCAACCGCGTAACGAAAAAAGCCGAAGGCGAACGCCTTTACGAACTCACGACCACGTATGGCTCTTTCGATACCAAACGAACAGAAATTGACGCTGGCCAGGCTATCACCAACGACTTCGCTTTCCGGATACTCGGCATGTACGAAGACTCCGGCAGCTACCGTGATTTCACGGATCTGGAGCGCTACGGCATCAACCCCAAAATCATGTTCCGGCCGGACGACAACACGAAAGTCTACTTGGCCTACGAGTACTATCATAACGACGGCACGGTCGATCGTGGCATCCCTGGCGACAGCCGGACAGGAAAACCCGCGAAGGTCGATGAGAGCACCTACTTTGGCAACCCGAATGATAGCTACACGACGTTCGATTCTCACGTCGCCACAGCGGTGATCGAGCACAAGTTCGACAACGGCATCTATTTCAAGAACCACACGCAATACGGCGACTACGACAAGTACTACCAAAACATCACGGCTAACGAGACGGTCCAAGCCGATGGCACTTTGCAACTTGGCGCCTATGGCAACCAAACCGATCGGCAGAACATCTTCAATCAAACAGATGTCAGCCTGCGCTTGAACATGGGGCATGGCATCCGCCACACGATATTGGCAGGCACGGAATTCGGCTACCAAGAAACAGACAATCAGCGCATGCCAGGGTCGGGCAGAGTCAACGCTTGTGTAGCGACCCTCTCCAACACCCTGTGCTCCGATACATTTGCATCTCTCGGCGTTCCGAAAGGCCCCGTCAATCGCACCGAACTGACGCTGGCCGGCGTCTATGTCCAAGATCAAATTGAGATCGGCCGCCACATCGAAATCATCGGCGGAATCCGGTTCGATCGCTTCGATCTTGACTACACCAGCTCGACCGGAGACTCCCGTGGTCGTGTTGACGACGTTTGGTCACCGCGTGTTGGTGTCGTTTTCAAGCCAACTGAGCAGCTGTCGTTCTACGCGAGCTACGCAGAAACATTCTTGCCATTCTCCGGAGAACAGTTTGCAACGCTCAGCGCAGCAAATGCCAACCTCGCACCCGAAGAGTTCATCAACCGCGAAGTCGGCTTTAAGTGGGACATCGCACCCCGTTTGGCCTTCACGGGCGCGCTTTTCATGCTTGATCGCGAAAACCAAGTCGTCTCGACTGGCCCAGGAACAAGTGCCCAAATCGGACGAACGCGCACCGAAGGCGGCGAGCTAACGCTGACGGGAAATCTGACGGATGATTGGGAAGTCGTCGCCGGCTACGGATATCAGGTCGCCGAAGTCAAAGTAGGTCCAAACAAGGGGCAGGAAATCGCGCTCGTTCCCCACCACACGTTCTCGCTTTGGAACAAGTACAGATTCCTGCCGAACTGGGCTGCGGGACTAGGCGTCGTCAGCCGCAGCGAAGCGTTTGCCGAACTTGACAACCAAATAACCCTGCCTGGCTTCGCTCGCCTTGATGCAGCACTCTTTTGGGATATCAATGAGAACCTAAAGGCACAGCTCAACGTCGAGAACGTACTCGGAACCGACTACTATTCGACTGCGCACAACAACGAAAACATCACACCAGGCTCACCGCGGGCATTTTTTGCCACCATCACGAGCAAGTTCTAACCAGCCGTGAGACGTTGGTTCTGGTATCAGCAGAACCAACGTCCCAATCATCAAGTCATTCAGTTCCCGCTGATGCGAACGGTCCAAGGTCTGGCGGATCGTTAGGATCGAACGTCTCCCGCGTTAACGTTCGGCCGATCGAAAACGTGATGTAGGCCGCGAGCAACAAGACAGCCGCGGAGACAATCGGTTCGGCGTCGTTTTCGACAACACCGCCAATCATCATGAGCGTTCCGAAGAAGCCGGAGAAGAGCGCAATCCCATAGAACATCAGCTTGTACCCACTGCTGCCCCGCACAAACTCCGCCTTGGGATTGGCACGCGCAATACGCCTGCACAGCGCAGCGACTAGCGGACCATAAGTGTTACTGCGGTCTTCAAACTCGCCGATCCCATCCGGATAAAGGGACTGGATGTAGACGCCGCGCTGCCGGCCCGAAACTTTCAATTTGCACTGCCGGTGCATGAGCGAGGCCTGGCCATAGACCGGGCTTTCAAGCAGGGATACACGCTCGACATCCCTCAAGTCGATGTCGCGACGGCCCGAACAAGAGAGCGTGTCGCCCTCTAAACGCAAGTGCCACGTCCGCGTAAAACTCGTTCTCCGGAAACTATGCTCCAGCACACTCATCCGCGCTGGAAGCGGCGGATGACAACAGCGGCAAGCGCTCCGAGCGGCGCCAGAAACGGCAAGAGCGACGTCGCGATAATTACGGCCAGCCATATGAGCTTGAGCATCCGCTCACCCAGCGGCACCTCGCTCGGCTGGACGCTCAACGCCAGACCAATCACCACGGAGGTCAGCAGCGACGAGAGCAGAACCGCAAGCACACCCACGAACGCCGTTCGCCAGTAGGCCTTCTTCGGACGCGGAGATAGATAGCGGCCCCACAAGATCCGCGTAACCAGATAAGTGATGATCGCGCCAGCCACGATAATCACCGCTAGCGACACCCGCGTGGCCGTATCAATCGGCGCCAAGAGTTCCCGGCCAAAAATCAATCCAAGGATTACAAGGGGGAAAAGCGCAGCCAATGCCGCGGCGCGTCCAGCTTCAGTCATGCGATCAATCCAACACGGGTCAAAATTTGAAAGCAATACCCGCCACGAACGGCGGCACCAGTCAATCCTAGCGGACCAAGGCGACAAGCTGAATACCGCCTGCTCCGCCAAAATCGTACCACTGTGGCAACCAGCCCGCACCACCCGCCAAATTTGTCACCGTTCAGCCTTGACGGCGCGCGATAACAAGGCAGTTTAGCGCCGGAAACTGAAGGACAAGGCCAACTCATGCGCGTCACCATTCTCCTGTTGTCTTTTCTACTCGTGCCGATTTTGGCCGAAGTTCCAACAGCATCGGCCCAATTCACATTCGGCCCAGTGGACGAGCCCAGACCGAGCCGCAAGCGCGTGCGCAAGCCACCACCTCCTCCTCCGCCAGCCGAGGAAAGCGCCGCGATCGAGGAGTTGCCTCCTGCCCCCCGCAACGAGCAAGCCGATCCGCCTAGCCCGCCGCCATCGTCGACCGCGCGCGCAACGCCGACGTCCAAAAAACCAACGAGCACGTCTGAGCTGCCTCCTCCGCCCGCACCGGCCAACTGCAAAAACACCGGGAAATTCAGCACTTGGCTGGCAGCTTTCAAGCGCGAAGCCGCCGCAAACGGCGTCTCTCGCCGCACAATCAATCGCGCCTTGGATGGCGTTTGGCTGAACAGAAAGGTCATCAGTCGCGACCGCCGCCAGGGCATTTTCTCGATCAGCTTCCAGGCCTTCGTCAAAAAGCTCGCCACACTTTCGCGAGTAAAGGCCGGGCGCCGCCAAATCCAACGCAATCAGCGCACGTTCGACCGCGCGAAACGCGAATTCGGCGTAGCCCCGTCCGTGATCACCGGCTTCTGGGCCCTGGAGAGCGACTTTGGAGCCGGAATGGGCGATTTGCGCGTGCTGCCTTCATTGGCCACGCTGGCGTATGACTGCCGCCGCGGCCCGATGTTCCGTGCCGAGCTTATGGCCGCCTTGCAAATTATTGATCGTGGAGACATGGGACCAGACGAGATGATTGGCTCGTGGGCCGGCGAGCTCGGGCAGACACAGTTTCTGCCAACGCGGTATCTCGAACACGCGATCGACTATGACGGCGACGGTAAGGCGAACCTTTTCAGCAATGATACGGACATCATCGGCTCAACCGCCAACTACATGAACCATCTTGGCTGGCAGAAGGGCCGGCCTTGGTTGCAAGAAGCGCAATTGACAACACAATTGCCTTGGCGCGAGGCCGATCTTGCCATCAAGCACCCGCTGTCGCAGTGGGCGAAATGGGGCGTCAAGCTGCGCGGCGGCAAGGCGCTTCCCGTTGCCGAGGGCGATCTCAAAGCGTCCCTGCTATTGCCGATGGGCCGCCACGGACCGGTGTTCTTAGCCTACGAAAACTTCGACGTGTATCTGAAGTGGAATCAGTCGCTCAACTACGCAATCACCGCCGCCTACCTGGCAACCCGCATCGACGGCGCACCGCCAATGAACAAAGGTCGCGGCAATATCCCAGTCTTGAACGACCCGGACACACGCGAACTACAGCGGCGCCTTGTATCGATGGGCTACGATGTTGGCGAGGTCGACGGCAAAGTTGGCGCAATGACGCGCGCGGCCGTCAAACAAGTACAGCTGAAGTTTGGCTTGCCAGCGGACAGTTATCCAACGCCGGAGCTTCTGTCTGAGCTGCGCCGGCGCCGCTAACCAGAGCTGCGGAGAACTAGTTCAAGCTTCGCCGCTGCGCGCGGCCGCCTCGGTCTGATGAACCAGCTGCCAAAACGCACGCAACTTCGCGGCATCGTGGAATTCCTCGAGACTCACGATCTTGTAGTTCTCGTCAAACCGGTAGACTTGGCGGAACTGCCCGCTCAGCTCAATCCCGGTTGAAAAATGTTTGAGCCAGACCGCGACCATCGCGCGGGCGGTGTCACCGGAGTAGTGAAACGCTTCCACAACCGTGAGGCACTCAAGCTGATCCAGCATTGGCATTAGAAATTCACGCATGCCGTCTCGGCCGGAAATCTGTTGAGGAAATCCGTCTCCAACGATCGTATTGCAGGTGTAAACGACGTCGGGATTGTAGTGCGCGAACATGCGATCGAGATCGCCCGCACTCCATGCCTCATGGCACGCATGGATGATGACTTCTGCCCTGTGCCGGTCCATCACAAACCGTCCAATTCCCGCCTACCCTTACCTATTACTACCGAAGCCCGCGAATTACCGTCAATACACTCTTAGCGGGAATTTCAGCAGTGCACGCCGCTTAGTGCAACTTCACCTTGGGCTCGGTGCGGCGTGTAAGGGCACGTGAGAGTGAGTCGAGCGCAACTTTCACAAAACCAAACAGCGCCACCTGATGCATTTTGTAAAGGGAGCGATACATCATCTTTGCGAAAAAGCCCTCGATTAACAGGCTCTTTCCCGAGATGAAGCCCATCAGATTACCGACGGTAGAGTAATGCCCCAGTGACACCAGCGAACCAAAGTCGCGATACTTGAACGGCTTAAGCTCGCCGCCTGACAGGCGCGCCTTTATTTGATTGAACACATGAGAGGCTTCCTGATGCGCCGCCTGCGCCCGAGGCGGAATCGGAGCGCTCTCACCCTCGGGCACGAGATACGTGCAATCGCCCAGCGCAAAGATGTCGTCGTCTTTGGTCGTCTGCAGCGTCTGCCGGACCACGAGCTGATTTGACCGGCTGACTTCCAGCCCATCCAGATTCGACAAGACGTCTGGCCCTTTAACGCCGGCCGCCCAAACAACAAGCTCAGATGGAACGAACTCCCCGTTGGACAGCTCGACACCATCCGCACGAACACGCGTCACACGTGAGTTTGCTTTGATGTCGACATCGAGGTCGCCGAGAATTTTTGCAGTCGCCTCCGAAATGCGCTTGGGCAACGCCGGCAAGATGCGATCGGCAGCTTCAATGACGCTGATCTTGATGTCCTTGTCCGGATCGATCCGGTCCATGCCAAAGGCTACGACACCGCGTGCGGTGCGATGCAGCTCAGCCGACAATTCTGTTCCGGTCGCACCAGCGCCGATGATCGCCACGTGCAACTGGCCCGGACGCACTGGTGTTTCCTGCGCGTTAGCGCGGATGCAAGCGTTCACGAGACGCCTGTTGAAACGTTCGGCCTGTTCGGGCGTATCGAGCATGATCGCATGCTCTGCGACTCCCGGCGTTCCAAACGCGTTGCCAACGCTACCGATCGCGATAACCAGCGTGTCGTAAGTGAATGTCCGGCCTGGCGTGATCTGGCGGTTTTCCTCATCGTATGTGGCAGCCGTCCGAACCTGCTTCTTCGCCCGGTCCAAACCGATCATCTCACCGTAGCGATACTGAAACCCAGTCCAAAACCCTTGCGCCAGATAGTCCAACTCATGCCGGTCCGGATCCATGCTGCCCGCGGCGATTTCATGCAAGAGAGGCTTCCACAAATGCGTACGCGCGCGCTCGATCAACGTGACATCAATCTTCTTGCGCTTGCCTAGTTTTCTTCCCAGACGCGATGCAAGCTCCAATCCTCCAGCGCCGCCGCCAACAACGATAACGTGATGACGCGAGCCCTTTGGAACAACGATGGAGTCCTGAGTGCTATCTGTCATGTCTTTGCTCCCGACTACGCGTCCCCGCCGGACGCCCGCGCAGTTATGGTTGCGCCACCAGCCTAAACTGCCAAGCGGAACCGCTTAATCAGCCACGAACCTCACCGCCCGTTGCCTTCTTCACGCCAGCGATCACCTTCTCCGTAACGGCCTCGATCGCCTTATCGGTCAGCGTCTCGCTCGACGGCTGCAGCGTCACTTCAATCGCCAGAGATTTCTTGCCCTCATCCGCCAGCGAACCGCCTTCGAACACGTCGAACACGTTGACCTGCGTGATCAGCGCCTTGTCCGCGCTCTTTGCGGCCCGAACGACATCCGCGGCGGCAACACCGGCATCGACCACAAACGCAAAATCGCGCCGGACCGGCATCAGATCACTGACATCGAAAGGAGCCCTTGCGCGAGATTTTCGCTTCTCCGGCGGCACGGCATCCAAGAATATTTCAAACACACTGTGCGGCCCGGACAAATCCAATGCCGCCAACGCGGCAGGATGCATCTCACCGAAGTGAGCAAGCACGACCTTGGGTCCCAATCTCAGCGTTCCGGAACGGCCCGGATGATACCAAGCGGGCGTATCACGCGTGATCTGCGCCTTCTCCGCATCAAAGCCTGCGGCGCCCAACACGGCGAACACATCAGCCTTGGCGTCGAACACTGAGGCATCGCTACCCTTGCCGTCCCAGTGACGCCCGCCACCATTCACAGTCGCCTGCCCAGCCCGCACGCCAGCCGCCACAAGCTTTTGATCCTTGGGCTCGACGCCCTCGTAAACCTGACCGACTTCGAACAACGCCGCATCGCTCATGCCACGGTTACTGTTGCGGCCGGCAGCGGCCAGCAATCCAGGCAGCAAGCTGGGCCGCATAGACGACATCTCTGTCGAAATCGGATTGTCCAACTGCAAAGCCTGAGCACCACCACCAAAGCGTTCGGCCTCGGCCCGCGGGATGAACGACCACGTGACGGCCTCGACCAAGCCGCGTCCCGCTAACGCACGCCGCACACGCCGGGCGCGCTTTTGACCCGGGGTCAAGACAGACTGCGCAACGCCTGATGCTCTCGGCAACGGCGTCAGGGGGATCTTATCGAGCCCCGCAATGCGTACGACTTCCTCGACAAGATCAGCCGGCCCATGCACGTCCGGCCTCCACGACGGCACGACAACCTGCCACTTCGACTTTGATCCGCTGATCTCAAAACCAAGATCGTTCAAGATTTCCTTGATGCGCGATTTTTCCAGCTTGATGCCGGACAAGCGCTCCACGCGGTCAGGATCAAACGCGATCCCAATCCGGGTCTCCGGAACCTTGCCCGCAACTGTCGCCTTGGAAGGCGACCCGCCGCACATCTTCAAGATCATCTGAGTGGCCAGGTCCAACCCAAGCATAACCGACTGAGGATCAATCCCGCGCTCGAAACGATAGCGCGCGTCCGTGATCAGCCCAGTCTTGCGGCCAGTGGTCGCCGTCCGCGTCGGGTCAAAGTAGGCGCTCTCAATGAGGACGTTCACAGTAGCATCCGTGCTGCCGCTATCCTCGCCGCCGATCACACCACCAAGCCCAAGCGGCCCTTTGTCATCCGCGATCACGCACATCGTGTCGTCGACGTCGTAGTCCTTGCCATCCAAGGCAAGAAAGCTCTCACCGGATTTGCCCAGGCGCGCCCGCACGCCGCCTGTCAGCTTGTCCGCATCGTAGACATGCAGCGGCCGTCCGCGATCCTGGCTGATGTAGTTGGTGACGTCGACAAGCGCGTTGATCGGACGCAAACCAACAGCCTTCAGCCGCTGCTGCATCCAGGCAGGCGACGGCCCGTTTTCAACGCCCTTTATATAGCGCGCCGCGAACACCGGGCAGGCATCGGCCGTGTCCTTGTTGAACTCCAGCGTCACCTCGACCGGGCAATCGAATGCACCTTCGACGCCTTGAATGCGTGGCTCGGACTTCAGCGTACCCAAACCCGCCGCCGCTAGATCGCGGGCAATACCGCGCACACCAGTGCAGTCCGGCCGGTTCGGCGTCAGGCTGACGTCAAACACCGGATCGTTAAGTCCCATCACGTCGATGTAGCGTTCGCCGACCCGCGCCGCCATGTCCTCCGGCAAGTCGATAATGCCGTCGCTCTCGTCAGAAAGCTCTAGCTCCGCATCCGAACACATCATCCCATTCGAAACGACACCACGCACGGGCCGCTCCTGCAAAGTGATGCCTGCGCCGGGAACATAAGTGCCTAGCGGCGCGAACACGCCGACCAGACCTTCTCGCGCATTCGGCGCTCCGCAGACGACTTCGACGGGAGGCTTGCCCTTTTCAATCTCGACTTGAACAACGCGAAGCCGGTCGGCGTTCGGATGCTTTTTGGCCTCCACAATGCGCGCGACGGTAAAGGCGCCTAGAGCGGCCGCCGGGTCGGAGACCTCCTCCACCTCCAAGCCAATCGCCGACAGCGTGTCGGCAATCTCTTGGGCACTCGCCTTCGTTTTTAGGTGTTCCTTGAGCCAGCTCAGCGTGAATTTCATTCGTCCACCTTGGCGCCCATGAGACTGGACGCCGGATATAGTCCGTAATTGTGATGATCCGCGCCGGAGTTGTGCCTGAAGTTTGCGAAACGCGCAAACCCTGTGGCGGAAAAGAAAACGCCCTGGCATTGGCCAGGGCGTCGCTCATGTCGCGGCCATTGGAGGATGAGGGCCGCGCTCAACTAGGCGTGATTACTTCTGCTTGAAGTTTTCGAAAGTCTTCGTGGCAGCCGAGCTCATCAGCTGAAACGTTTCCTGAGCGACCTTGGCGGAAAGCTCGAAAAGTTCCTTCGTCTGAGCGCCAGCCGTAGTCATCTGCTCTTGCACGTAGCTAGCCTGCAGACGGGCGGCTTCCGGAAGCGTCTTCGCGCTTGCGATCGACTGAGCGGCAGCGAAAGCAGCTTCAGTGTTCGTCTCAGTATTGCGAAGAACCTTCTCGCCGATAGATTTCATGCCGGCGTGGCTGGTAACAAATACGTCTTCCATTGCAGCAACGTTTTCTTTGGTTGCCGACTGGAACTTCTCATAGACTTCTTTGGTCTTCGCGACGCTGTCTTCAGCGAAGGCCTGGAAGTTCTCCGGAATACGGGCATCCTTGGCTGCAGAGAAAAAGTCCTGTGGGGAGAATTGCTGGTTCATTTCTGTAAGGCTCCGGTGGAAAGTAAAATGTCATCGACGTTGTCGCTGCGTCACCGAGTGTATAGCGCATCCATTTGTGCATTGCAACATAACGTTTGCGGCAGTGCGACAAACACGCGTTTTGCTGCGTAATCGTCCTATTTTTACTTAATGCGCTGATGATGCGGCGGACGCGTATGAACGCCAGAATTCTCGCAACTGCGAAATGGTAGAGAATTTGAACGGTTTACGTGAGGGACGGGAACAAATCACGATATCCCGTCGCAGACGGATCAAACAGGATATCCCGCGGAACAAGAGGCCGCGCGAGGGCTAAACCCTCCAAACTCCGGCACCGCGACAAAGCGACATAGGCTTGTCCGTGCGCGAACGTCCCCCGGCCCAGGTCGATGTAAACCTTGTCCAGCGTCAGTCCTTGCGCCTTGTGAATCGTCAGTGCCCACGCCAACCGCAACGGAAATTGTTTAAACGTTCCCGCGACGGTTTCGACGATCTTCTCTTCGCTCCGGTCGAACGCATAGCGCCGGTTTTCCCAGGACGCCTGCTCAACCTCATGCTCCTCGCCGTCGATCAAAACAAAAACGCGTGTCTCCTCGAGACGCGATATCCGGGCCACTGACCCGTTGACCCAGCGCCTGTCCGGATCGTTGCGCAGCATAATGACTTTCGCACCCGGCTTCAGCAGCAAGCGGGCGTCCGTCGGCTGGGCAGCCGCGTTGAACTCGCCGTTGATGCCCGCGTCATAGCTATGGGCCGACCCTTCCAGTGCATCCAAGTAGGCCATGTTGATACGCTGAGCCGCGGCATTCGTCGGCGTTAGAATGACGTACGGATCGCCCTCGCCCAGCGTACGCACGGGATTAACGCGCTCATTCAACAGCTCCAGCGTCTCGTGATCCGCCTCGCCGTCGCGGATCTTATTCAAGACCCAGATCAAGGATTCATCGCTTTGGCGGAATACATGTGACAGCTCAAGACGCACGGTGCCGGCGCCTTCCTGCAATGCCGGAACGGAAAAGAAGAACGGACCGCCGAACGCACTCTCAAGATGTTCGGCCACTTCTGCTTCTTGAACCACCGGCGGCAGCTGATGCAGATCCCCAAACATGATCAGCCGCACACCACCGAAGCTCTCACGCGGGCGCCCGCGATTGACGCGAAGCGATTGATCGATCGCCCACATCAAGTCGGAACGAACCATGGAAACCTCGTCAATGACGAGGTACTTCATCCGCCGCATAAGCTGACCGTTGCGGCTCCGGCGAATGTCATCTGACTTCACCAGCCGCGGCGGAAACCCGAAGAACGAATGGATCGTCTGTCCGCCCACATTGACCGCAGCCAAGCCGGTAGGCGCCACCACGACGAGTTCTTCGGCCAGCATGTCCCGAAGCGCTCGCAACAAGGTCGATTTGCCCGTACCCGCCCGTCCAGTGACAAACAAGTGCCCGGCCTCGTCACGGATGTGATCCAAAGCAAGGTGATACTCTGGTGTTGGCGTGACGCCACCGGGCCAGTCTTTGGCGATCGCGACGCTCGAATTTGAGACGCTATGCAAACTGCCCCCCAAGCAGATTCGACAAGGGCACCATGGCCAAGCATGGCTCGCAGGTCAAAGCGCGCATTCATGTGGCAGTGACTTGTCCAAACAAAAAGCTGGTTCGCTTTACCAAGCCATTTTGCGGCCACTGGCCCATAGAAAATGCCGGCTGCGCGAAGCGCAACCGGCATTCTCCAATCTAGAGCGGCTAAACCTTAGTCGCGATCCATGTCGATGAGCTTATACTCAGTGTCAAACTTCATATCGAACTGACCGTCCTTGCACTTGGCGTCATCAATTTCAAATACGCCAGTGCCTTCGCTCTCTTTTTCCATTTCACCGCCAGAGCAGCCATAAGCCGCGGCGGCCGCCGTCAAGGCTTTCGCCTCCTCTTCGGAGACCTTCTCGTCCGCAAAAGCCGGAGCCGCAAATGCAAATGCGGCGGCAACGATGATCAGTCTCTTCATAATAATCCTCCTGATGGGATAAAAGTGCCTTGCTTGCATGCAAACGATAGCGTGACCGCAATGTTATAGCTATAACGATCTATGAGAATTTTCTCAATGAGTTCAGTCGCATGAGTGCGTCACGCAGCCGCATTCGCGGCGCGCTCACGCTCTTTCTTCTTGCGCTCGTTCGGATCAAGCCAACGCTTACGCAAGCGAATTTGTTCCGGTGTCACCTCAACAAGCTCTTCATCCGTGATGTAAGACATCGCCTTTTCCAGGCTGAGCTTCATCGGCGGCGTCAGATTGACGTTCTCGTCCTTGCCCGAGGCGCGCACGTTGGTGAGCTTCTTGCCTTTGATGACGTTGACTTCCAGATCATTCTCGCGGCTGTGCTCACCAACGATCATACCGATGTAAACACGCGCCTGCGGCCCAATCATCAACGGCCCGCGATCTTCCAAGTTGAACAACGCATAGCCAGCGGCCTCGCCATCGCTGTTCGAGATCAAAACGCCAGTGCGCCGCCCCTGGATCTCGCCCTTATATGGCGCGTAGTCGTGAAAGATCCGGTTCATCACGGCCGTGCCGCGCGTGTCCGACAGCAACTCACTTTGGTAGCCAAGCAGCCCACGCGTTGGAACATGAAACACCATGCGCGTACGCCCGCCTCCGGAAGGCTTCATTTCCAGCATGTCGCCTTTGCGCTCGGAGAGCTTTTGCACGACGACACCAGTATGCCCGTCATCAACGTCGATGATGACCTCTTCGATGGGCTCCAGCCGCGTGCCGTCCTCACCTGTCAAGAACACGACCTTGGGACGCGAGACGGTCAGCTCGAACCCTTCGCGGCGCATGTTCTCAATCAAGATCGCCAGCTGAAGCTCGCCCCGGCCAGCAACATCAAATGCGTCCTTATCATCCGAGTCCGAGACCCGGACGGCGATGTTGCGCTCCGCTTCCTTGAACAACCGGTCGCGGATGACACGGCTTTGCACCTTGTCACCTTCCTGCCCGGCAAACGGTCCATCATTGATCCGGAACGTCATGGATAGCGTCGGCGGATCAACCGGCTGCGCTTCCAGAGGCTCGGAAACCTCGGGATCACAAAGCGTATCGGCCACGTTGGCGTCGCTCATGCCGGCTAGCGCGACGATGTCGCCCGCTTGTCCGACCTCAACCGGGCTGCGCTCCAACCCGCGAAACGCCAGAACCTTCTGGCAGCGAAACGTCTCGACGACATCGCCCTCGCGGCTCAACGCCCTCAATTGCTGGTTCGGCTTCACAGATCCAGACGTGATGCGCCCTGTGAGGATACGCCCGAGATATGGGTCAGCTTCAAGCGTCGTCGCCAGCATTTGGAACGGGCCGTCCTCGACGTGAGGCGGCGGCACGTGCGAAACGATCAGATCGAACATTGGCGCAAGATTTTCCTGCGGCCCGGCCGGATCCAAAGCCATCCAGCCATCGCGGCCTGACCCATAAAGGATCGGGAAGTCCAACTGCTCGTCCGTGGCATCCAGGTTTGCGAACAAATCGAAGATCTCGTTCAACACATCCTGGTGACGCTCATCCGGCCGGTCGATCTTGTTGATCGCAACGATTGGGCGCAAGCCGCGCTTCAACGCCTTCGAGACAACAAACTTCGTCTGCGGCAACGGCCCCTCGGACGCGTCACACAGGACAACCACGCCATCGACCATATTGAGAATACGTTCGACTTCCCCGCCGAAGTCGGCGTGGCCTGGCGTGTCGACGATGTTGATGCGCGTATCTTTCCAGACAACCGAGGTGCACTTGGCCAGGATCGTAATCCCACGCTCCCGCTCCAGGTCGTTGGAGTCCATCGCACGCTCGGCGATCCGTTGATTGTCGCGAAAGGCGCCGGACTGCTTCAGCAGTTCGTCAACCAGCGTGGTCTTGCCGTGGTCGACGTGGGCGATGATCGCAATATTGCGAAGGTCCATCTGACTCTCTGAACTTTAAGGGTTACCCGCATTGTGCGGCGCAAAATTTAGCGCGGGGTATCACACTACTGCAGCTTCCGCCAGTCGCTAGCACGGCGCTTGCAAAGTATCTTCCCATCGAAGCCAATTTTGGCGCTTGTGTATCAAAATGAGATGAGGGCAGACGATGTTCCGGCGTTATCAACCAGAAGCGGTCCAAACAGCGATGCCAGTCACACTCCAAAAAGTGGACGGGACCACGCTTCGGGGCCGTGTCGTGTTGCCCTTACAAACCACTTTGGACGACGTTCTAAACTCCGAAGTAGCCTTTATCGAATTCCACCCCTACGGCGGCGAAGCGACCTTCCTGGCAAAATCCTCAATTCAGACCCTCGAACCAACCAACGTGCCGAAGCCCTCTGACGTTAACGTCCGCCTCCACCAGACCAACGAAAGCGTTGATCCATATGACGTTCTAGGCGTCCCTCGCGGATCGGCATTCAAGGATGTCAAAAAGGCCTACCACAAACTGGCGATGCTCTATCACCCCGACCGCTACGCCAACGCCGAGTTGCCGGACGAAGTCAGCGTCTACCTGGCCGGAATGGCCCGTCGCGTTAACGCAGCCTACGCCAGCCTCCACGGCAAACACTTTGTCCGCGAAGCATCCGCCGCGTAACCAGCCCCACTATCGCTTCTGCCCGGCCGCCTTCTCCGCGTTCCTCAAATCCCTGAGGAATTGATCAATATCGGGACGCGCGCCGGCCCCTTGGTTGGCCTGAGCCTCGCTCGCCTGCTTGTCTTGCATCCGCAAAGCCCGCCGCGTGGCACCATCGATTTTCGACCGGCGCGATGCCGCAGCCACGATGGCGTGACTGGGCTCCTCTAGATCCAACTCTTCCAGGAACGTTTCCCGCAAGGCGTAGAACGCCTGCAAGATCGCATCGCGCACCAGCTTGCGTTCATCATCGGCAATCGATTGGCGCTTGCGCGGGTCAATCGTCTGCAGGGCCCGGCGCATGTCATGCAATGGCGCATAAGGGTACAGCCCGATCAGGCTGTCCGTCTCCCCCACGTTCCGGTAGACGATCCGCATGTTGTCGATCGTGCACGAGATCGCCGAGAACGCAGCCAGGTAGTCTTCCGTCGAAGGGTACGGCTTTTCGCAATACGTGTAGAGAAGCGCCTTGGTGCGCACGATGCCGCGCCACTCTTCCTCTAGGCTGGAAGTAAAGCTCGACCGTTGCTGGAAGACATTGGTCAGATAGGCCACGCCGCCTGTGGCGATCAGCAACGACATATCCCGCAGATACTCGTAAACATCTGCCAGCGGCGCATCTAGGCCAATGGCCTCAAGCCCTGGAATGTAATCTTTGAACTTTGCCGCCAGCGACAAAACCAACATGGCGCCCAGGAAAATATACAGATACCGGAGCGTCTTATTGAGACTGGTACGTGTCATCGCGAGACTTTGGCCTTGACGCCACCCCCCTCGAGCGGCCACCAACGGTGGTCCCCTAAAAAGCCACATCGGCACCGGACGAGCACCTTCACGCAGCCGCTTGCTCCTTATAGGACGATCGCGCGAACCGCAAGGGAACCCAATGTTTGGACTCACTATGGATCAGACGGCGGCCATCGCCATCGTCGTCATCATGCTCGCGGTCTTCATCTGGGACAAATGGCGCTACGACGTCGTCGCCATGGGCGCACTGCTGGCCGGGCTGATCGTTGGCATCGTTCCCCAAGAGAATGCTTTCGTCGGCTTTTCCGACCAGGTCGTCGTCGTCATGGCCTCCGTACTTGTTGTCAGCAAGGCAATCGCCCGGTCCGGCGTGCTTGATCGTTTCGTGCGCAAGCTTCTGACCGGCGTGGAATCGCCCTCCGCCCAGATCGGCCTGCTGTCCGGTGCTGTCGGCCTGCTGTCTGCGTTCGTAAAAAACGTCGGCACGCTCGGCATCTTTATGCCCATCGCGATCCAGATCGCCCGCCGCTCCAAGCAGTCCCCGTCGATCTATCTCATGCCGCTGGCATTCGCCTCCCTGATCGGCGGCACCATCACGCAGATCGGAACGTCGCCAAACCTTTTGATCGCCACCGTCCGGCAAGACCTGACAGGCGAGCCCTTCAGTGTCTTTGACTTTGCCTGGGTCGGTCTGCCACTCACGCTGATCTGCGTCGTCATACTCATGATCACCTGGCGCCTGCTGCCACACCGCGAAGGCACGGCGTCGGCGGATGATAAGTTTTCGATCGAGGACTACACCACCGAGCTCATTGTCAGCCCCGAGTCATCACTCGTCGGCAAGACCATCGGCGACCTTGAAAAGGTGGGAGGCGGTGAAGCCGTCGTTCTGGCGGTGATGCGCGAAGGCGGCCACAACTACATTCCGAATTCCACCTGGCCACTGTTCGCCGGTGACATCATCATGCTCCAGGCCGAGCCAGCGACGATCAAAGAGCTCGTTGAAGAGACCAAGCTCGAAATGGCCAACGTGCGCGAGCTCGCCAAGGCCGATGAAGACGAGAAGGACGAACTCAGCACCGTCGAAGTCATCGTGACCGCTGACAGTCCGATTGTCGGCCACACACCGCGCAGCATCGCCATGCGGCAGCGCTACGATGTAAACCTGCTCGCCGTCTCGCGCGCCGGGTCGCGCCGCTCCGCCCGCCTGCAATCTCACAGGTTCAATGTTGGCGACGTGATCGTCTTGCAGGGTTGGGCCAAGGGCCTTCAACAAACGCAAGCGGACATGGGCTTGTTGCCGCTCGCTGAACGCAGCATCGGTTTCGGCGGAACCAGTCCGGGGCTCATTTCCTTCGCGGTTCTCGCCGTCGCGATGGTTCTGATCACCTTGAAGCTCGTCACCGTGGCCGTCGGTTTCTTCGCCGCCGCCGCGATCGTGCTTCTAGCAAAGCAAATTCCACTCAAAGACGCCTATGAGGCGATCGAAGGCCCGGTCATCGTGCTGCTCGCCTGCCTGATACCGGTCGCGCAGACCCTGCAAAGCACCGGCGTCTCCGACATCATCGGTCAGCACCTCGCGTCTCTCGGCAGTCAAGTTCCCGGCACCGTCGCCGTCGGTATGATGCTCGCCTCGGCCATGATCCTGACGCCGTTCTTGAACAACGCCGCCGCCGTGCTCATGCTTGGCCCGGTCGCGGCCATCGTTGCGAAATCGCTTGGCTACAACGCAGACCCATTCCTGATGGCGGTTGCCCTCGGCTGCGCCTGCGACTTCCTCACCCCCATAGGCCATCAGAACAACCTTTTGGTGATGGGCCCAGGCGGCTATCGCTTCTCCGACTACGCCCGCCTCGGCGCTCCGTTGTCACTCACCATCCTGCTAGTCGGAACTCCGCTGATCGTTTTCTTCTGGCCCCTTTGACCGCCACCTAGGAGCCGTGTTGCAACTATGTTTCACTTCTTTATGCTGACTATTTATTTCTTTACTACATTAGTAGACATATAGAACCGTCCATGCACTAATCCCTGCAGTTAGTACCGGCGAACTCGCCCAGCCACTCCAATCGGCAGAGCAGCCACGGCCTCCCGGTCAGATCGATCGACATCACTCCTGGGGGGATCAATGCTTGGCCGCGTTTTAGCCTGGCCGCTCGCGTTCGCGATGCTGGCTCATCTTTCATCGACAATTGCTCTCGCACAACAGGCCGCTGAACCAGCTGCGCAAGAGCTGCCCGCCGTCGAAGTTGTTACCAAAAAGAACACGCCGAAGAAAAAGCAGGCCGTGCAAAAGCAAGCGCCCAAGCAGTCTGCGCCAGTGCAGGCATCAGCGCCTGCTCCCGCCCCGGAACCATCGGACTCTGGCAGCCGTGCCGTTGAAACCAGCACAAGCCCGGTTGAAAACTACGTTGCAGGCGTGTCAGCGGCAGGAACCAAGACGGACACACCGCTGCGCGAAACACCGCAATCCATCTCCGTTGTCGGCAAGGAGCAAATCCGCGACCAAGGCGTGCAGAACCTGAACGAGGCGCTGCGCTACACGCCCGGCGTCCTCGCCGATGGCTTCGGCTTTGACAATCGCGGCGACTACTCGATCATTCGCGGCGTTCCTGCGGACTACTATCTCGACGGACTGCGGCGTGGCTTCGGAACCTATTACAACTCAATCCCCATGGAGCCATACTCGCTCGAACGCGTCGAGGTTCTTCGTGGCCCGGCTTCAATGCTCTACGGCCAAGGGTCCACCGGCGGCATCATCAACGGCATATCCAAACGGCCCATGGACACGCCCTACGGTGAAATCACCACCGAGTTCGGCTCCTTCGACTTCAAACAGGTCAAGTTTGATTTCACTGGCCCGCTAACTTCCGATAAGCGCTGGCTCTACCGCGTAACGGGCCTTGCTCGCGACGCCGACACACAGGTCGATTTTGTTGAAAACGATCGCCTGATGATCCAGCCGTCTCTAACGTTCCGGCCGCAGCGCGACACAAGTATCACGGTCATCGGTCACTTCCGCAAGGATCAAGCCGGAACTGTGCAACAGTTTGCGCCTGCCACAGGCACTCAGTTTCCAAACATCAATGGACAAAGGGTATCTCGCAGCAACTTCCTCGGCGAGCCGGGGGACAAGTACGACACGAGCTCGCAGTCGGGTACATTGATTGTCGATCACAAGTTCTCGCCGGATCTGGAGATGCACCACGCATCACGCTTCGCAGTCTACGACAACGACTACACCTCGCACCTGCCTGCGATCCTCACACCCTTCCGCTCATTCTCGTTGGGCATTCCCCAATTCAATGGATACATTAATCCCGAGCAGACTGAGGTGATCCGGCTCTACACCGGGATTGACCAGCAAACGAAAGTCTTCAACTCAGACACGAGCCTCACGGGCACCTTTTCTACCGGCCCGCTCCACCACAAAGTGACCGGCGGCTATGACCACACGACATATCAGCTTGAGGTCAACCGGACCGGAGGACTCGTCACAAACCTCGGCGCAGGATTTTTCGGCGGCGCCTTTGGCTCAGGCTTCGACATTTACAATCCAAACTACGGCCAAGTCCCAGCCTACCTCGACTTCGCAACTTTTGCTGCCACAACAGATCCTATGCGGTCACCGGAACCGGACGAAGCGCAGATTCAAAACGGCATCTATATCCAAGACCAAATTCGTGTTGGCCGCTGGATCGGTGTCGTCGGCTTGCGCCACGACTGGCTGAGGATCGAATCCGAAGGCTCCCCTGACGCCTATGAAACCGCCACGACCGGCCGCGCCGGCTTGATGTATGAGTTCGGCTTCGGTCTCACGCCCTACGTCAGCTACACGGAATCCTTCACGCCACAGCCGGGCCGGCCAGTCATCACGCAAAACGATCTGGCGACATTTACTGCGGCAAACCCGCCAACACGTCCGGCCACACCGGTCGAAGGTGAGCAGATCGAAGTTGGCTTCAAGTTCCAACCGAATGGCGCACCGTGGATGATCAATGCGTCGGTCTACAAGTTGGAAGAAACCAATCGCGTTGAAAGCCCGGACACGATCGCGACGGATCTGCAAGGCAGCGCAATAGAAGTGAAGGGCTTCGAAATCGAGGCGATCGGCCAGGTCACGTCGAACATCAAGGCCATTGCCTCCTATGCCTACACGGACGCCAAGTACACCGAGTTTCCAGACCCGTTCGGATTGAAAAAGGGAACGGCCGTCGGCGGCATCCCCAAACACACCGCCGCACTGTGGGGGATCTACACGGTCAACGAAGGCTTCCTGCGCGGGCTCTCGTTCGGCGCCGGCGTCCGATACCTCGGAAGCTACACCGATACGAGCCCAGACCTTCTCTCCGTTGTCTTTGGCAACCCGCAAATGCAGACGATCAAGAACCCGTCTTACACGCTCTTCGATGCAATGGTTTCCTACGAGACGGAGGACTGGCGCTGGTCGCTCACCGCGCAGAACCTAGAGGACGAGTACTATGTCCAGTCCTGCACCGTGCTGCGCGGCGACTGCGCAATCGGCCAAGCCCGCACCATCATCACGGGCCTGACCTACAAATTCTGACCAAATGAAAAGCGCCCACGAAATTCACGCGGGCGCTTTTCTCTTTTCAGTGCAGAAGCCGAAAAACTCAAAGCTTGCCGCGGTTCCGAGCTTCAAGCGTGCGCAGGCGCAGGGCGTTGAGCTTGATGAAGCCCTCCGCGTCCTTTTGGTCGTAGGCACCCTTGTCATCCTCGAACGTCACCAGCGTCGGTGAGTAAAGCGACTTGGCACTCTTGCGGCCGGTGGTGATGACGTTGCCCTTGTAAAGCTCCAGCGTCACCTCGCCCTCGACATGCTCCTGGCTCTTGTCGATCGCTGCCTGCAGCATCTCGCGCTCAGGCGAGAACCACATGCCGTTGTAAATCAGCTCCGCATAACGCGGCATCAGCTCGTCTTTCAGATGCGCCGCGCCACGATCCAGCGTCAGGCTTTCCATCGCCCGGTGCGCGGCCAGCAGAATGGTGCCGCCCGGCGTTTCATAAACACCGCGGGACTTCATGCCGACGAAACGGTTCTCAACCAGGTCGATGCGACCGATACCGTTGTCACGGCCAAGATCATTCAGCTTCTTCAAGAGCGTTGCCGGAGACAGCGCTTCGCCGTTGATCGAAATAGCATCACCCTTGTCGAAGGCGATCTTGATCGTCGTCACCTTGTCCGGCGCGTCCATTGGCGAAACGGTGCGCTGATAGACGTATTCCGGTGCCTTTTGGTCCGGGTCCTCCAGAACTTTGCCTTCGGACGAGGAGTGCAACAGGTTGGCGTCTACCGAGAACGGCGC
>JBGTSB010000003.1:6908-119319 GCA_041940525.1 Hyphomicrobium sp. | reverse complement strand
GGCATAGCCGAACATGATGCCCTGGTCGCCCGCGCCCTCGGCGTTGGCGTCCGCCGCCTTGTCGACTCCCTGGGCGATATCGGCCGACTGGCCATGGAGAAGGACGTCGATGTCAGCCGTCTTCCAGTGGAAGCCGTCCTGTTCGTAGCCAATGGCCTTGATGGCGCCGC
Organism: Hyphomicrobium sp.; assembly: GCA_041940525.1. Taxonomy (GTDB): domain Bacteria; phylum Pseudomonadota; class Alphaproteobacteria; order Rhizobiales; family Hyphomicrobiaceae; genus JAKAXS01. The sequence goes on along the minus strand of JBGTSB010000003.1, from coordinate 119,149 downwards.
GGGCGGCCTCAACAAAGGCCTCGGGTTTCACCCCGCCCTTGCCGTCCATCAGCGCTTCAGGCGCGCGAACTTCGCCGGCGATTACAACCTTGTTGGTGGTGGTGAGCGTTTCGCAGGCGACCCGCACATCCCAGGGATTCATGTCGGAGGACGCAGCCTCCCGGTAAATCAGATCGACGATCTCATCGGAAATGCGGTCGCAAACCTTGTCAGGGTGGCCTTCTGAAACGCTTTCACTGGTAAAAAGATAGGACTGACGAGCCATGGAAATGCTAGACCTCACATATAAGGAAAACTTTATATGCCCGGCTATACAGAAACCACGCCGCTCTGTCCAACCGAAAGGGAACAGTTTTTCCAGAGGCGGCGCGAATGGCGTGTGAAAAGATGCAAAGGGGTATTTCGGCCCCTATGAGGGAACCACGCCTTCGGTTTCGGCGATGGATTTCACCAGATCGAGCACCCGTTTACGGACCTGGGGGTCTTTGATTTCCGAAAAATAGCGGCAAAGCTGAACCCCTTCAGGGGAGTTCACCAGCGCCATAACCCGCTCGCCGGGCTCGCCTTCGGCAAAACCGATAGCGGCCGGCCGATCGCCATAATCGTCATAAAAGAACTGCACCGGCACTTCGAGAAGGCGCGAGAGCTCATACATCCGGCTCGCGCCGATGCGGTTCACGCCTTTTTCGTATTTCTGGATCTGCTGGAAGGTCAGCCCGAGCGACTTCCCGAGCGTTTCCTGGCTCATGCCCAGGATCATTCTGCGCAGTTTGACGCGTGAACCCACATGCACATCGATCGGATGCGGCCCGCTACGCTTGCCCCCTTCCCCCGAAGTTGTTTCCGCCGCTTTCTGCGGTTTCGCCATAGTTCTTCCCAATGCCTTACTAACGGGGCCTTCTGGCCCCGGGTACCAAGCCGCCGCTTATAAGCCACTGCCTATAAACGCGCAAAGGCGGCGTCAGTAAAATCATGCAGTTGCAAGCAGCTTTCGCTGAAAAGGCAGTATCAGGAAAATCAGCACAAACAGCAAAAAAGGCCAGTCTCCGACGCGATCGTACAGCGTTTGCGGCAATTTCGGCGGCAAAGGCGCATCAATCCGGCCCGCCTCGTAGAGCGGGATACGCGCCAGGATGCGTCCTTTTGCGTCAATCAGCGCCGAGACGCCGGTATTCGCCGAGCGAGCCATGGGAAGGCCCGTCTCCACAGCGCGCAGTCGCGCCATGTCGAGATGCTGGCGCGGACCGGAACTGTCGCCGAACCAGGCGTCATTGGTCACGACGACAAGCCAGTCAGGGCGGTCGCCTTTCGAATAAGAGGCGCCCGGAAAAATCGCCTCGTAGCAGATCATGGGGGAGAAAGAGGCGCCGCCCGCGGAGAGGGTCTCCGGACCCCGCCCTGAGAAAAATCCGCGATCCTGATAAGGTGTCAGCGAGGCGACGCCGATCCGCTTCAAAACATCGTAGAAGGGCAGATATTCCCCGATGGGCACCAGATGATGCTTGTCATAGTGGCCCGTAATCCGTCGCCGGCCTTCATCCTGCTCCACCACGGCAATGGAATTATACCAGCGCTCCTCTCCATCTTCACTCTGCTCGCGCCGCACGGTCCCGGCGATCAGCACGGACTTTTCCGGCAGGTCCTCCGACAAAAACTCAAGCGCCGACGGCGATTCGTTGAGAAGGGGCGCGCCGTTTTCCGGCCAGATGATGAAAAGCCGGGCGTCCGGCGGCACAGCCCCACGGGAATGCTCCATCTGGCGTTCGAAATTTTTCGCCCAGTAACTCCACTGGATTTTTTCCCGCTGAGGAATATTCGGCTGGACAATCCTTACGAGCTGGCGGGCGTCGCCTTGCGGCTCCGGCAGGGCGAGCCTCAGAGCGCCGGCGGCGAACAAAAGCGCCGCGCCGCCAAACATGACCATGAAGCCGGAAAGCGGCTTCGCGTTTTCACGCGCCTCAAGGCCCGCCGCCGGGGCGGCTGCAAGGAAGATCGCAACGAGGCTTAATCCGTATGCGCCATACCAGGCCGCCGTCTGCGATCCGACGGCGCCGCCCGCAAACACCTGCCCGGTCAAATTCCACGGCAGCCCGGTCAGAATATGACCGCGCGCATATTCGACAGCCGCGAAAACCCCAGTGAAGAAAAGAATGCGCGCCCAGCCGGTTCTGGGAAAGGCGGCGCAACAAGCCGCCGCCGCGCCGGTAAAGAGCGCAAGGAAAGCTGGCATGCCAGTGACGGCGAAAGGCGCCATCCAGGCGAACTGATCGGCCTGCACAAAAAACGACAAGGCCATCCAGTAAACGCCGGCGAGAAAATAACCGAAGCCCCAGAACCATCCGGCGACGAAGGCGCTGCGCTTTGGCTTTTCTTTCGCCGCGGCGCCGTCGATCAGCAGAACCAGCACGGTCAGACCCACCGCCATCATCGGCAAAAGATAAAGCGGCGCCAGCGCGGTTGCAGAGCCAAGCCCCGCCGCAAAGGCCATGAACCAGCGCCGCCAGCCCGACGCCGAACGGACCCTTTCAGCGCCGCGCGTCAACATTTCTGAAAATCGAGACAAGACGCCTTGCAAACGCCTACTCCGCAGCCTTGCCCGGCGCATTCGCAGCGGACGGGCGGATGCGCAACTTGCGGACTTTGCGCGCATCGCCTTCGGTCACTTCGAAATCGAAGCCGTTCGGCGCGGACAGGACTTCCCCGCGCTGAGGCACGCGGCCCGCCAGCGAAACCGCGAAGCCGCCGACCGTGTCGATCTCATCATCCTCCGTATCGAGATGAAGCCCTGTTTCTTCTTCGAAATCCGCCAGCTCAACACGGGCGTCCACCTCCCAGCCGCCGCTGGGCAGGGCGGTGATGACAAGCTCATCTTCATCGTCATGCTCGTCATTGATTTCGCCGACAATTTCTTCAACGAGGTCTTCAATTGTAACGAGGCCGTCGGTGCCGCCATATTCGTCGATAACAAGCGCCATATGGATGCGCGACGCCTGCATTCTGAGGAGAAGGTCGGTGACGTGCATGGAGGGCGGAACGTAAAGAACATCGCGCCGAAGCGTCTTCAAGATCGGGCCCGAAGCCGGCAAGGGCTTGGCGTCATCAGCGATGAGGCCGATCACATCCTTGATGTGGACCATCCCCACCGGATCGTCGAGATCGTTGCGATAAACCGGCATGCGCGAATGGCCCGCCTCGGAGAACAGGCGGATCAACTCCTGCAACGGCGTATCGATATCCACGGCGGAAATATCCGCGCGCGGCGCCATCACATCGAAGACTTTCTTTTCGTCGAAGGCGATGACCCGCTCGATCATTTCGCGGCGGGCCTGATCGAATACCCGCGTGACAGTATTGTCGCCATTCTCGATAGCGGCGGCGATGTCATCAGCGCGGCCGGGCTTTCCAATCATGGAACGCAGCCGCGCCAGAATACTGTCGCCAAATCCGTTTTCGTCGCCGCTCTCTTCAGTCGTCATTGGCTTCGCCGTTCATCTCGTCCGTCCGCTCATGCATCATCTTTAGGGCCATAAGGATCTTCAATCCCCATGGCTGACAGGATCTCCGTCTCGCGCCGCTCCATCTGGAGCGCTTCGCTTTCCGTCTCGTGATCATAGCCGATCAGGTGGAGCATGCCATGGATAATGAGATGGGCCGCGTGATCGCGCAATGAAATCCCTTTTCCGGCGGCTTCCGTAGCGCAGGTCTGGCGCGCCAGGGCGATGTCGCCCAGAAACCCCTCCGCTTCCCCGGAAGGAAAAGACAGAACATTGGTCGGCCCGTCCTTGCTCCGAAACCGGGAATTGAGGTCCGCCATGGCGGCGTCATCGCAGAACAGAAGGGCGATCTCACGCCCGATTTCCGCCTCGACCGCCGCCGCATGGGTCTGGCACGCCCCGGCCAGCGCCGCCGCATCCGGCAGGAGCTCGCTCCAGCCTTCATCCTCGATCACCGCCTCGATCATCGTCTGGGGATCATTTCCGGGCGCCGCGTTTGTCATAGGCGGCGATGATGCGCGCCACGAGCGGATGGCGGACAACGTCTGACGCCTCGAAGCGCACTTCGGCGACGCCCTTGACGCCGGTGAGAATGCCAAGCGCATCGGCGAGGCCGGAAACCTCGCCCGACGGAAGGTCCGTCTGGGTCGGATCGCCGGTGATCGCCATATGAGCGCCTTCGCCGAGACGGGTCAGGAACATCTTCATCTGGGCGGGCGTCGCGTTCTGCGCCTCATCAAGAATAACGGCGGCGCGCGCAAGCGTGCGCCCGCGCATAAAAGCGATCGGCGCGATTTCAATCTCGTTCGCCGCAATGCGTCGCTCCACATAATCCGTATGCATCATATCATAGAGCGCATCATAAAGCGGGCGCATATAAGGATCGAGCTTCTCGCGCATTTCGCCCGGCAGGAAGCCAATGCGTTCACCGGCCTCCAGCGCCGGGCGCGAAAGAATGATCCGCTCCACCTGGCCCGACAGCAAAAGCCCCACCGCATGAGCGACAGCGAGATAAGTCTTGCCTGTGCCCGCCGGACCGACGCCGAAAGTCAGATCGTTTTCAGAGAGCGCGCGCAGATACGCCGCCTGATTAGGGGTCCGCGCCGTAATCAGCCGCTTTGGCGTCTTGATGCCGGGGCTCATGGAATGAACTTCGACCGGCGCTTCGGAAAGTTTCGCCGCGGCGCGCACATCGCCGGCGGCCACCGCCTCGCCGCGCGCAAGCCGGGCGTAAAGAGAGGAAAGCGCGGCGATCGCGCGTGACCGGGCCCCTTGCGCGCCCGACACGGCAAAGCGGTTGCCGCGCGGATTGATGCGCACATCAAGGGCGTCTTCGAGAATGGAGAGATGGGCGTCATGTTCGCCGGAAAGGGCCGCAACCAGACGGTTGTCGTCAAAGTCGATATGTTCGATCTCGCCTGAAGATTTCTGTTCGCTCAAGCGGCGGCCTCTTCCATTTTCAACAACACGCCTGCAAGGGCGTTCGGCGTCACGCCTTCGATCTTCACCTTAGCAATTGTTCCGAGACAAGATTGTGGCGCCTCAACGTGAACGCTTTGCAAATAGGGGGAGCGGCCAATGAGCTGGCCTTCATGACGGCCGGGCTTTTCAAAAAGAACCGGGAGTTCGGCGCCGATCTGCGCCTGATTAAAGGCCTGACGCTGGGTCTCGAGAAGGCTTTGCAGACGCGCGAGGCGGCCATCCTTTTCGTCTTCGGCCACCTGTTTGGCCATGGCGGCGCCCGGGGTTCCGGGACGGCGGGAATATTTGAAGGAATAGGCCGAGGCGTAGCCGACTGTCTCCACAAGGGCTAATGTGGCTTCAAAATCCTCACTCGTTTCGCCGGGGAAACCGACGATAAAGTCGCCGGAAAGGGCGATATCGGGCCGCGCGGCGCGGATCCGTTCGATCAATTTGATGTAGTGCTCGGCGGTATGGCCGCGATTCATCGCCTTCAGGATCTTATCCGAGCCCGCCTGCACGGGAAGGTGCAGATAAGGCATCAGTTTCTCTTCCTCGGCAAAGGCCGCGATGAGCCCGTCATCCATGTCGCGCGGATGGGAGGTGGTGAAGCGGATGCGCTCGATCCCGTCGATTTTCGCAAGATGCCGGCACAGATCGCCAAGCCCCCATTGATCGCCGGAAACGCCAGCCGGGGGCGTCGCGCCCCAGGCGTTCACATTCTGGCCAAGCAGGGTGATTTCGCGAACGCCTTGCGCCGCAAGCGAGCGCGCTTCGGCGACAATGGCGTCCACATTGCGCGAAACTTCAGCGCCGCGGGTGTAAGGCACGACGCAGAACGTACAGAACTTGTCGCAACCTTCTTGCACCGTCAGAAAGGCAGTCGCCGTTCTGGCGCGCCGCACTTGCGGAAGCTTCGCAAACTTGTCGTCATCGGGAAAATCGGTTTCGACGATGCTACGGCCACCCGACTTTGCCTTGGCGATGAGCTCCGGCAAAGTCTGGTAGCTTTGCGGACCGACAACCAGATCCACGACGGGTGCCCGGCGAGCGATCTCGCCGCCCTCGGCCTGAGCCACGCAACCAGCGACCGCCACCGTGGTGTCTTTACCAGCTTGACGGCGGTCTTCCTTGAGTTGGCGAATGCGGCCTAGATCTGAGTAGACCTTCTCGACGGCCTTTTCTCTGATGTGACACGTATTGAGGATCACCAGATCAGCGTCGGCGGGATCTTGCGTTTCGGAATAGCCGTGCGGGCTCATCAGCTCCGCCATGCGCTCGCTGTCGTAGACATTCATCTGGCAGCCGAAGGTCTTCACGTACACCTTCTTACCGGGCGCGGCGGCGTCCGGCTTGGCGGATGGATCCTGATTTTTCGTCGCGGGCTCGCTCACGGCCTATCCTATTTGTCCGCGCCCTTCTGATCGGGTGCGTGTTTTTGCATTGCAGCATTCGCGCGGGCTGCTGTCCAGCCGGAGGCTGGCTATAGACTATTTACGACGTGGTTCCAAACACCTAGCGCCACTTGCCGGCCTCGGCCGATGACGTTTTGCGTCTGGGAGCCGGCGCGGCGGCTCGGGTCGCAACCGGCACGGGGGTGTCTTCCGGCAAGTGCCGCAGCAGCCTGACGACGTTGCGGCGGACTTCCTCTTCGCTATGGCGGGCAAGGTCCTTGCGGTCCTTGAAATCCTCCAGGGGTATGGGTTGCCCGATATGAATGGAGACATCAAGGGGCCCCGCTTGCAGAAGCTCCCAGGCGTGGGACGTCATCTCCATATCGCCATACCAGCCGACGTGCGGCCGGTCAGAAAAGCCCAGCGGGATGCCGTGTAGTTTGGTGTAAACGATCGACAACGGCTGGATGACCGCATCGGCAGGCGGGCGGACCGGACTGGCGGCTGGCGGTTTGGCGGCGCCGAACAACGACGTGAGGAACGGCAGAACCCGATTGCCGTCACTCGACGTGCCCTCAGCGAATAAGACTACTGTGTCACCCTGTCCTAAGCGTTCGGCGATCTCGTTGGCCGATTGGCCCGTCGCCGATTTGCGGTCGCGATCAACGAAAACGGTTCTTTGCAGCCGTGCCAGTGACGAGACGAATGGCCAGGTGCCGACTTCGCGCTTGGCCACAAAAGAAACCGGCGCCATGGCGGAAAGAACGGGGATGTCCAGCCAGGAGGTATGGTTGGCGACAAGCAGGACAGGACGGTTGGGTGCCACTTTGCCGTCTATCTTCAGCCGGATGCCGAGAAGGCGGCAGACCTGCCGGTGATACCAATTGGGAAAGCGCCGCGCCGCTCCCGGCCAAACCCGGACGAACAGGGCCTGCAACGGCATAAGCGGAACGGTTAGGACGAGGAATGCCGCCAAGATCAGCGTCGCGCGGGTACGGCCCATTTGAGAAGCAGGATATTGTTGCGTCCAAGCGGTGTTTATAGGCAAGGACGCGTTAGATCACCAGAGCGAGATTGATGGCGTCTTCCGCCTTCCTGCCGCTGCGCTGGTAATAGCCCTTGCGGCGGCCTGCTTCCTTGAAGCCCAGCTTTTCATAGAGACGGCGGGCGGCGGTATTGGCGACTGAGACTTCCAGGAAGACCTTGCCGACATTCGCAGCTCTCAGCTGATCAATCATGGCCTGCATGAGCTTTGCGCCCAGGCCATTGCGCTGATGCGGCTTTGCGATACCGACTGCGAGGATTTCAGCTTCTCCGGTAACTGTCTGGATGACGGCAAAGCCGGCTGGTTCTCCGGAGACCTTCAGCAGCATGCCTGAGAACGCCGGCTGACACAGCAGGCCGGATACCGAGGCTGCATCCCACGGCGGGTCGATCAGTTCCGCGTGCAGGTCCGCGATAGCCGACGCATCAAGCTCATCGCGCGCAAGGGCGAGTTCGAGGCCACCGTGCTTGTCGGCCTTGCTCATGACGTCTGACGTTGCAGCGCCTTGCCGGATTGCGGCTTGGCATCCGGCGGGCGCAGGTAGAGCGGCTTGAGCTCAGTCCGGCTGACAGGTTCGGCTTGTTGAGCGTGCAGGATGAGAAAGGCCGCGTTCGGCTGCAGAGTTTCGAGCGCGGCTTGCGCTTCCTTGCCGGACTGGCTTGCGTGCTCGGCAACGAGGGCCGCTCCTGAGCCAACGAAGCAGCCGGCCCGGCTGGCGGCCTCGCCGATGTCCAGCACTTCCGGTGCGCCCAGCGCCGTTGCGTCCGACCCGGAAAAGACCTGGCAATAGACTTGGCCGCGGTAGGCATCAACGGTGACGGCGAAAGGGCGGTTCGGGTCATGGTCCGGCAACAGGTGGACGGCTTCCCGCGCCATCAACTCCAGAGTCGGCAGGCCGACAAGGTGTGCGCCTGTAGCCAGCCCCAGGGCACGAGCGGAGGCGATGCTGATCCTTGTTCCGGTGAATGTACCCGGCCCCACGGTTACGGCGATGCGATCCAGTTTGGCGAAGCTCAAACCAGCCGCGGCCATCGCCTCATCGATCATGGGCATGAGACGTTCAGCCTGCCCAGTCTTCATGACTTCGAACAGCACTTCGATTTTTTCTAGCGCTGTTCCCGCATCGACGCCGACTGCGACGGAACAAGCGCCCATGCATGTGTCAAATGCCAGGATGTTCATGACCAGCAGTCATAGAGCGGCAAGGGCCATGTGCCAATGGCACGTGGCCTACGCCTCGTCGAACTCCACCGTGAACGTGGAGCCGTGCCCGACCAGCGAAGCAATACGCAGCTCGCCACGGTGGCGGTTCACGATATGCTTAACGATAGCCAAACCCAAGCCCGTGCCGCTCTTGTCACCATTGCTTGATGAGCCGCCCCGATAAAACCGTTCGGTCAAACGAGGCAAATGCTCTGGCGAGATGCCCGGGCCGTCGTCGCTGACAGACACGATAATGCGGCCGGTTGGTCCCTTGCGCCGGGATATTCTGATGTCGACTCGTCCGCCGTCGCGGCCATACTTCAAGGCGTTGTGGACGAGGTTCTGCAGCACCTGCACCAGCTCTTCCCGGTCGCCATAGATCCGCGCTGGACCGTCATCCATTTTTTGCAGGGCGATGACGGATTGTGAGCCCTCCGCCAACGGCTCCAGTGTTTGCGCAACGTAGCTTGCGATCTTGTTCAGGTCGACAATCGTGGTGGGCCGTAAGTGAACCCGCATTTCGACGCGACTGAGTGACAGCAGGTCATCGATCAGCCGCGTCATGCGGGACGCTTGACTGGCCATAATGTTCAAGAACTTTTCGCGCGCTGCCGGGTCGTCGCGCGCGGGGCCTTGCAACGTTTCCACGAAACCGCGCAGCGACGCCAGTGGTGTTCGGAGTTCGTGACTGGCGTTGGCGATGAAGTCAGCACGCATTTGCGCCAACTTGTCGTTGCTTGTTTGATCGCGGAAGGTGATCAGAACCGCAGGCAGGTTGCGCATGCCGGGATGCTCGGCAACGCGCGTGATCGTGGCCGAGACGCGGCGCTCCACCGGTACGCGCTCATAAAGGTCGACGATTGCAGGCTCGTTGGAATGCGCAGCGCGGTCGATCGCTTCCATGAGTTCAGGGTCGCGCGAGACGTGCGTGAACGGCCGGCGTATCCGAATGTTTGGAAACAAGTCGCGAATGAGGGCGTTGTAATGTGTTACGTGGCCAGCCGCATCAAGCGTGACGGCCGGTTCCGGGAGGGCGTCGATGAGAGCACGCCAGCCCTCCTTTCCGCGATTTGATGGCGACGAGGACGCGCCACCCGATTGCCCTGAGCTGCCAAAAGCCACGGCTTCCCCATCCGAAGATGATGCGATCATGATCCCTGCCGAAAATAGAAAGGCCAGCACAGCCCATCCCAGCGCAAGGGCGTCGAGAAGGACCAAGGTGGCGAAGACGATGAAGACCAGGAAGATCCGCCCGCCGCGGGAGGCCAGCATGGAGATACCCCTGGCAGAAGCGGAACGGACGCTGCTAACACAGCTCCTAATCCAAGCGGTGCGATCCACCGCTTTTTCTGCCGGGCCAACCACCATTGTTGCCTTTGCTGCCGCATGAAAGCCAGAGCCCCTAGGATGATGAAAATATCGCCGTCGCGCAATGGCTTGTCGCTTTGCACAAATGTTCAAGGCAGAGCATTGCGTCGAACAGCCAGTGCAGTGTTAAACAGAAGCATGACAACTGGACGAAAGGACCCGGCTCAATGAGCAAGGCGGACAAAGGCACCTCCAAGTCCTACAACGACTTTGATGTCGACCATCCCGATCTGCCAGACGAGATTAGGGAGAATGCGCTTTCAGCGAATGGCTTCCCCTACGATAAGAAAATTAAGAAGAAGGCTTACGCTAAGGAGCTGAAACCTCTGCAAATAGAACTCCTGAAGTTGCAGGCGCATATTCAGAAGGAGGGCGAGCGCCTTGTGATGGTCTTTGAGGGCCGTGATACCGCAGGCAAAGGCGGTACGATCAAGGCCATTATGCAGCATCTCAACCCCCGTCATGCACGCGCCGTCGCTCTTAGTAAGCCGACGGAGACCGAACAAGGGCAATGGTACTTCCAGCGCTACGCCGCCGAACTCCCTACTCGGGGCAACATGGTTCTGTTCGACCGTTCCTGGTACAATCGCGCCGGCGTTGAGCGCGTCATGGGGTTTGCGGACTCAGACCAGGTCGCCGCCTTTCTGCGCGAGGCGCCCCAATTCGAGGGCACCTTGGTTCGCGACGGCATCCGGATGTTCAAGTTTTTCCTGACGATTGGCCAGGAAACTCAGCTGCTTCGTTTCCACGAGCGGCGGCACGATCCGTTGAAGCAGTGGAAGCTGACCGACATCGACCGTGCGGCGATCGGGAAATGGGACGCCTACACCGAAGCACAGGAAGACCTGTTCCGCTTCACGCATACGTCAGCCGCCCCCTGGACAGCCGTGCGCTTCAATGATCAAAAACGCGGCCGGCTGGAAGTGATCCGGACGATCCTGTCTTCGATCGATTATAAGGGCCGAGACTGGAAGGCGATCGGCAAGCCGGACGCGAAGATAGTGGGCTCCGGCCCCGGCTTCTTTGACGGCGAGTGAAACAACGCGAATGCAATGACGGTGCTTGAGACATGATTACATCGCAAATCGGTTGGGTATTTTCTCTGGCATTGGGACTTGGGGCCGTCATCACGACCGCTCTCGCCAATGATCCAGTCGTACACCTGGGCATCGCGGCCCTGATCGGGCTGATCCTTGCGGTGCGCGGCATTCTCGTGCATCGCGCCGGAGAGGCCGCCGGGATTTCACGCAGCGCAGTTGCCAGCAACAATGCCTCGTCCATGTCGCTGATCTGGCTGTGGGGCGGGCTGTCTGTCTTCATCATCTACGCCGCGCATTTGACCTGGCGCGAGTGGTGGCACTTCGCGGTAGCTTTCATCGCCGTCGGCGCAATCAGCCTCGGCTTCTCGATGATGCTGCGCAAGGACGCCAATGCCGGCAAGGAAGACGCGACGATGTTGGGGCTGGCGCGCAAACTCGGCTGGGTTCAGCTCGTCGGTATGATCGCGACCGTAATAGGCTTGCTGGTCGATCCCGATAAGCGGTTCCTGACCATTCGCGAAGGCTGGGAAGACTGGGCCGCCAACAGCATCTTCCTGTTTGGCGCGGCTGGACTGGGTATTCTGTCCGCCTATGCCTTGTGGAAAGAGCGGCGCTAATGCGCTTGTTCGTGTGGCTGGCATGACACCGGCTCTTCTCACCGGTCCGCTAGTGACAGCCGCGTTGGCCAGCGCGGCGCTTATGTGGTTCGGCGTGAGCGGCCAGAACTATCCCGGGACCGTGTGGAGCGCGGCAGCGTTTGCCGCTTTCGCCGTCGTTACGTCGTTCCTAGTGAATCGTAGCTTTTGGAAAGCCCAACGTGACGGCGAGCCATTGGCGGCCATTCGGACAAATGCGCTGCTTGCGGCGATCATCTATGCCTGGGGCGGGTTGTCGATGTTCGTGATGTACAAACTCACGGATCTCTACTGGCAGCATGGGTTGCAGTATGCGATCGGCATGGCAGCCTTCGCGGCATTGTTTATCTGGTGGCATCGCGAGTCCCGCCCCGGTGGGCGGCTGGCGAGCGCTGAGTGGGTATCGCGTTCCAAGATCTTGAACCTCGTCCACGGGGGCGCGGCCGCTACTGCGACGGTTGTTTTTCTCGCTAGCGGCAAACTTTGGGCCGACCGGCCGGACTGGGCCGCCAACCTGGTGTTTCTCGCAGGCGGCGTTTCGATTGCCGCGCTTTGCGCATTTTCCGCTGTCACAAATGCCAAGCTGAAGGCTTAACAAGCTTGCGGATCAATCGCCGTGACGGACCGAACCGAACCAGCCACGAAACAATACCGCACAAGGCTGAGCGTTCTGTTTGCTTCTAACGCGCCGACCGCGGTCATCTTGCGCCGTGGGCCGAAGCGGCACTGGCATCTCATCACCTGGGACTTGAGAAAAGACACGTTCGTCCACGGGCAGTGGATGAAGGGCTCGATCTCTCTGTGCGATCTCTCACCGAACGGCAAGAAGCTGCTCTACTTCGCCGCCCAATATCACGCGCCTCACCGGCCGGATCCGCCGCCGTTTGATCCGCTTGTGATGACTGAACTTCCGCGCCAGCGTAAGGGCCGGAAGGTACCGCGCTACGTGCGCCAGAGGATGCCGCCAAGACATCACACGGAGTACCACGACACTTGGACCGCGATTTCGACACCACCGTTCTTCACGGCGCTTGCGGTCTGGCCGGCGTTCGGCACCTGGACGGGCGGCGGCTTCTTTTCGTCGGACACGGGTGCCTACATTGGCGAACCTGAAGATCGCATGGCGCCGATTGAGCGCGTGCCTATTCCCGTCCGCTATCACTTTCACTCAGCGCATGGCCTTCTACCGGCCGTGTTCAAGAAACTCCGGCCATCGGCAGCCTATCCTTCACTTGGCGTGGATCTTCGACAGGGCCCCTACTGGGAAGGCCTGCGCGAACGCGGGGTTCAGTGGCTCGACTGGATGCACGAGCTCTCGGCCAGGCAGCTCTTGTTTTCGTGTGATGGGCGGATCTACCGGCTGCACGGCTGGAAAGCGATCGAGCCCAGCCGCTTCCTGGAAGAGGCAGAGTTAGTTGCAGACTTCAACGGGCTTACGTTTCAGCGCCTTGCGGCACCGTCCGAGGCGATGCGCTGGTGAGACCAGCTGGCATGCTTATCTTTGGCAGGATTTGCAGAAGAACGTTGATCGTCCGGCGGTGACGGCGCGCTGGACGCTTCCTTTGCAGCCGGGGCGGCGGCATGCCTCGCCTGTGCGGCCATAAACAAAGAACGTGTGTTGGAAATAGCCCTGCTCGCCGCCGGCCTGGCGATAGTCTCGCAAGGTGGAGCCACCAGCCGCGAGGGCGTCGCGCAACACGTCAGTAATGGCGGCAGCCAGGCGTTCGCAGCGTTGCGTCGGCGTGCCGCGTTTTGTGGCAAGTGTCGCTGCCGGACGTGCCGGGCTTAGGCCCGCACGGTAGAGCGCTTCGCACACGTAGATGTTGCCCAGCCCGGCGATGACACGCTGGTCCATCAGGAAGGTTTTAAGATCAACGGACTTTGTTTGCGCGCGCTTTGCGATGTAGGCTGCGTTGAAGGCGTTGCCGAGGGGCTCGACACCGAGGTTGGCTAGCAGCGGATGCGTTTCGATTTCACCGTCGGGTACGATGACCATGAAGCCGAAGCGGCGCACGTCGTTGTACGTGATCGTGGTGTTACCTTTGAGCGAAAACACGACATGGTCGTGCTTTGCAATGCCGCCGGCTTCGTGAACAAACACGCCTGGGATAGTTTTGTCATCGTGTGGTTTGCGGATTGAGAAGCGGCCGGTCATGCCTAGATGAATCAGCAGCGTCTCTGGCCTGCTCGTGCGCAGAAGCAGGTACTTGGAGCGGCGGCTCAACGATTGGACTGTTTGGCCTTCGAGACGCGCGGCGAAGTTTTCGGGAAACGGGAAGCGGAGGTCGGGCCTGCGCTGATCCACACGCGAAATCGTCTGGCCGACCAGGTGTGGCTCTAGGCCACGTCTTATTGTTTCGACTTCAGGAAGCTCTGGCATTCACGCACGACGCCTTAGATCATTGCTGGCGCGACTATCAGCGCACCAGAAGCAGTGGGCCTTCCAGGTTCTCGCCCAGCAAGGTCTCATCTCCCTCCGAGGGTACTGCGAGGCCATCGTAGTGGGCAACGACGAAGCCTGCGTGTGCGGCTCTCAGCGCCTTGCCGATTGCGGGTGCGCCGCCGTGCGAGACCGTTACCATCGGCAAATTGGCGTAGCCTTCGTCCTTCAAGATGATGCGCGCGTGCGACTCCAACTCGACGACCTGGTCGGCACCTTGTGCAACCAGGACGACCCGCGTCGATGTTCCGATCGCCTTCGCCAAATGGTCGGCGGTGCGCAGCATAGGGGCGAACCGCTCGGCGTCCTCTATCACGGCAACAACCGGGCCGGAGATGGACCGTGCCTTCGGTCCGGTCACCACGAACCCCGTGGTGCCCCAAACGCTGGCGAACATCTCGCGCAGCTTCACCGCGTCGTGCGCATAGAATGGCTCACCCAGCGCGACCATGTTCCATGGACCGTTCTGCGCGCAGGCTTCGGCGAGAACCGCGGCTGAATCCTGCTGGCGAACATTGGACTTGAATGGCACGCCCGCCGCATGAGCCACGGCGGCGGCGCGGCGCGCGATTGCAGCGGCGGCGCGGTGCTGGCGCCGCAGCAGCGCGGTCGTATCGAGCGGCCCCTTGATCGCGCCGCCGATAGAGATTTCGCGTGCGAATGAGAAAGCCGCCAAGTCGATCAGCATGTCGCCGTCTGTATAGAAGCCTTCGACTTCGGAGCGGAAACTGCGTGCCACCTGCATTGCCGCTTGAACAGCGACGTCAGACAGTTGCGGGCCCATTTGCAGAACGACGCGGCCGCTTCCCTCGCCGGCCTCAGCGACGTGCGCGATCATGAGGCTATCGCCTTGGTCGCAATCGTCCGCGTGGCAGGTGCGCTGCCGGATACTTTTCCTTGCGCGAACTGGGACAGGCGATCTTCAATCGCGGCGTAGAGGCTACCTGAGCTTGGCTCGTCGCCGCGCGCGCCAGTTTTTTGTCCAGTGAGTGCCGCGATCCCGTCTTCGATATTGGCGGCGGTAAAGATCTGAATCTTGTCTTTGCGCGCTGCTTCGACAACGTCTTCGCGCAGCATCAGGTCCGGCTCGTTCGCGCGAGGAATGACAACCTTCAATGCGTTCGAGGCATTGCCTCCGCCGTGATGGTCAAATGCTGTCTCAATGGCGGTATTGACGTCTGCGCAGGCTAGAAGAGCGCCTGAGGGTGACACCCAGCCCGCCACTGCGTGCGATCCTTCGACGGGCTTGTC
Organism: Hyphomicrobium sp.; assembly: GCA_041940525.1. GTDB lineage: Bacteria > Pseudomonadota > Alphaproteobacteria > Rhizobiales > Hyphomicrobiaceae > JAKAXS01. The sequence continues at coordinate 103,818 of JBGTSB010000003.1, read as the reverse complement.
CGCCAGTGCAACGAACAGCGCGAACACTTCCGCCGCCGCAACGCGGCCAGCGTCTTCCAACACCACTGGCGGTTCGTGCACGATGGCAGCGGAAAGTGACATGTCCGATGAGGGCACGAAGCGTCTGGCTAGAGCGCTCCACAAGTGCGCGGACCGTGCCTCCGAAGGACCGTTTGTTGTGGCGCAGGCAATCGCGCCAGTGCGGCCATAACCAGCTCGGACCGTTGCCCAAACCTCGACCGGCTCTTCGGCCATGCCGATAGCAACAACACGGCCAGCGGCACCGGATGATTCCGATGCGAATAGTGGTGCCACGTGCGTTACTGCCGTGCGTTCAGAAAGCGCGGTGTTGATGTCGCCCAGAGAGATCGCTTTGCGGTCTGCCAACGTGGCGGTGCGGTTGGCCACCGCTGCCAAATCGAGTGCGACGGATAGATCACCCGATAGCCGGTCTGGCCGCCCGGCCGCGCGGGCCGACTGATTGATCAACTCGGCTACAGCAGCGGCCTCCAGTGGCAACAACCCGCGCTGGCTTGCTGCAGCAGCAATCATCCGAGCGAGCGTCTTTTCGCTATCTTCGTTGCGGGCAACGCTGGCGGCGAAGCCGGCACGTGCGAGTGCCGTGTGTTCATGCGATGGACTTTCGCCACTCGTCACGATGATGATCTTAGATGAGACCGGCAACGCCTGTTCCGGCAGATCCGGCAGTCGCACAGTTTGTGTCGACAGCGCGGATTGCACGACCTCCGCGACGCCTGGCTGTCTGGCCAGGGCGTTCTGGTCAACCATCACGGCACCGGAGCCGGCAGAGATGATGGTTTCCACCACTTGCCGGACACTTGGTGTGCCCGTAATCGAAGCGAGTGATTTACCGCCACCCGGCACCGCGTGTCGGCAGTAGCTGGGAAGCCGCAAGCGGGCGCCCTCGCGGCATGCGCGCTGTAGAATGTCGCTTTGAACGAAGTCGAGAAATTCCTTGGCCGGGCCGATATCAGAGAACTCTTTCAAAAGGCCCTCGAATGCTTCCGATACCGCGGGCCGGACATAGTCCGACGTAACTTCCGTCAGCTCCTTGACCTGGCTTGAGGCTTCCGAGGGAACGTCAGCCAGTAAGGTCTGCAATTCGTTCTCGACACTCTCAACCTTGCGGCGCACCTCATCGCGCATAGCCTGAGGCAGGCGGGCCAAGACTTCCGGCTTGACGACCTTGCCTTCGTGCATCGGAGCGACGGCGAAACCCATGGGCGTGGAGAGCACGGCGACGTTCTGCGTCTGAGCCATGGCGCGCAGGCGGCCGAAGGCATCATCGCGCACAGCGGCGAAGCCGGACTGGATGGTGTCGCGGCGAATGGCCAGGTCTTCGGACGCCAAGAGATAGGGAAGCGTGGCGCGCAGGTTTTCGACTACGGCATCGATGCCTGCCTGTAGGCGCTTGCCCTGGCCGGCTGGGACCGAGATGGCTTTTTCATCGTCGGCATTGTCCATGCTGACGATGATCCAATCGGAGGCGCCGGTATCGATTGCCTTGGGCAGACCTTCCAAATGTGCCTTGACCGCTTCAAGCGCCGGACAGCCGGGAGGCGCGCTAACCGCCAAATTCGCGCCGGGCTTGCCGGCGGGAGTCGCGATCGCATAGCGCAGCGCGTCCCAGACCTTCTTGGCGTCGAATGGCTCAAGCGGGCCGGAAGCAATCTCCTCGGATGTCTTGAAACCCAGCTTGGCCGCGACCGCCGGGCGGCGCAGGGTTTCCGGATCGAGTGGGGCGATCTTGGATGTCTCGGATCTGGCTGGCTTGCTGGCGGCGGCCTTGGGCGCCACCTCTGCCGGGACCGTTGCTTCCGAAGGCCTCTTTGCGCGCTTGAAAAACATCAAAACCCTACGTGTTTCGTTCGTGTCTCAGCTGGTTTAGCGCAGATGTGCAACCGCCAAAAGGCGGCGCAAGTACGGCACAAAGGCACAGCATTGCGCCCTTGGCTTGACCATGAGCCCTTTCCCACGGAATTCTGTGCGGATATGACAGAAGAAATCCAGGCAAACCCGGAGCCAGCAGGCGCGGGGCTGACGATCAAGCCAGATCTGCGGCAATCGCAGGCTGCCCTCGATATTTGCCGCGGCGTCCAGCGTCTTTTCATTGGCTTGGGATTTTCGTGCGTTTGCGAACTCAGCCTTGCCAACGGACGGCGCGCAGACGTTGTCGCCCTGGGGCAGCGCGGCGAAATTTCCATGGTTGAGATCAAGTCATCGCTAGAAGACTTCAGGGCCGATCATAAATGGCATGAATATCTGGAGTATTGCGACCGGCTCTATTTCGCAGTGAAGCCCGACTTTCCTGCGGACGTTCTGCCCGAAGACTGCGGGCTGATATTCGCTGATCGTTATGGCGCGGAAGTCATTCGGGACTCACCGGAAATTAAGATGTCTGGCTCGCGGCGGAAGGCCGTTACGATGCGGTTCGCACGTGCAGCAGCGCTGCGTCTCAGCCTAGCGATTGATCCCGGCCTTTCAACATTGCTGAAAGAAGGGGCGTGACATCACCGTTATTGCATGGAAGTTTGATGCCCCACCGGCGTGAAGTGTGTTGCTCTTGCGCCGATTGCAGAGAGAAGCAAAAGGTGAAGGAGGACTTCTATGAACAATAGAATGATATTGCTGGCGGTGTTGGCACTCGTGCTAATACTTGCTTACTTCATGCTCAGCCCATCGACGACGGTGACCCCGGATACGGCTGACACCACGCCGACAGCGACTGAGACGGCTCCGGAACCGGCCGCCGAGCCAGAGGCGGCACCTGCAGAAGAAGCTACGCCTGCACCTGAAGCTCCAGCCGCTCCTGAAACGCCGGCAGAGCCGGAAGCACCGGCAGCACCAGAAACGACAACCGAGCCAGAGACGCCGGCAACCACGCCATAAGCGTCAGGGAAATTCTTCTGAGTTTGCGGAACGCGCGCTGAATTATTTCGGCGCGCGTTTTGCTAGAATGCGCTGAAGCGTCCGGCGGTGCATGTTGAGGCGGCGCGCTGTCTCAGAGACATTGCGATTGCACAGCTCATAAACGCGCTGGATGTGCTCCCAGCGAACCCGGTCCGCGGACATGGGGTTTTCAGGTGGCGGCGCTTTGGTGTTGGCCGGAGCCAGCAATGCGTCAGTCACCTCATCGGCATCAGCAGGTTTGGCCAAGTAATCGACCGCGCCGAGCTTCACTGCGGACACCGCCGTGGCGATGTTGCCGTAACCCGTCAAGACAATGATGCGCGACTCTGGCCGAAGCTTCGTGAGCTCGGCGATCACGTCGAGGCCGTTGCCGTCTTCCAGGCGCATGTCGACGACGGCAAACGCGGGAGCTTTCGCACGGATAAGGTCCACGCCCTCAGTAATGGAGTGGGCGCTGCGAACCTCAAATCCACGAATTTCCATGGCTCGAGCCAAACGCTGCAGGAACGGCTTGTCGTCATCTACGATGATGAGGGAGCGGTCTTCTGGCAGTTCATCTGGCTTAAATGATAGGTCTTCGTTCACGTTTATTCCTCCCGACGCCCCGAGTATATCTTTACGGAGCATTTCGCCAAGCCCTTGTTATCGCAAAACACGATTTGCTGGTTACCGCAGATCGGGGGCGAATACTTGCAGCTGCTCCTTGTCTTCAATTTGGGGCGCAGGCAATTGTTCAGATGACTGAGTGGAAAACACGCTTCTGGGCCACGTCACGCGCACGATCGCGCCGTGCCCGGGGTGAGGCTTGTTTTGAAGTTCGACACGCGCTCCAGAGCGCTCCAAGAGCGTCTTGGCAATGAAGAAACCGAGGCCTAGGCCTGAAATTTTACCATACTTCTTGCGTGACTGAGCCGGCCGGCTCGTGACGTAGGGTTCGCCAAGATTGTCAATGATTTCAGGCTTGAAGCCCTGCCCATCATCGCTGATGGTGAGGACGACTGTTGCCGCGTTCCACTCCGCCAGCAGGTCAACGCGTGTCTCGGCGAAGTCGATCGCGTTCTCGATGAAATTGCCCAGTCCATAGATGACGCCAGGCTGGCGAGTCCCCTTCGGTTCCAGCGCGGCGGGCGACCCCTCCGGCTCGGACGTGCGGGCGGCGACGACGATAGGCACGCGGGCATTGTGGTAGGGTGCGGCGGCTTCATCGAAGAGCTCGCGTACCGCCATACTGGAGTGAAGCGGGTCTTGCTCGGCAGGCTGGCGTGTCAGCTTTTGTAGGATTTCGCGGCATCGGAGGGCCTGAGACCGCAACAGCTGCGCGTCTTCCAGTAGCACCGGGTTATCGTTCGGCACCTGCCGTTGGAGTTCGGCGGCAACGAGAGCAATGGTGGAGAGCGGTGTTCCGAGCTCGTGCGCGGCCGCGGCGGCCAGACCATCAAGGGCATGAAGTTTTTGCTCGCGCGCCAGCACCATCTCGGTGGCGGCGAGGGCCGCGGACATCTGGCGGCTTTCGTTGGCCATGCGCCAGGCATAGAGCGCGATGAAGAGCATTGAGATGATCACGGCCGCCAACACGCCGAGCCGATAGAACAGTGGTTGCTCCAGCGTTTGTCCGGCGAACCAGGGCAATGGCCAAGCATCGATTGTGATTAGGACTGTCGCGAAGACCGCCGCGAGCCCAAGCATCAGCGTGTTGCGTGGCGGCAGCGTTGCCGCTGACACGGTGACAGGCGCCACGATCAACATAGTGAATGGGTTTTCGATGCCGCCAGTTAAATAGAGCAGGCCGGCAAGCTGAAGAATGTCATACCCCAGCAAGGCAGTGGCCAAGCGCACAGACAGCCTATAACGCGCCGGATAGCGGATCGATAGGAAGACATTGAGCCAAGCCGAAGCGGCGATCAGCGCCAGGCAGAGACCGATCGGCAAGGCGAACTTCATGACGAGCGACACCGCACCGATGGCGAGAACCTGGCCGACGACCGCGAGCCAGCGCAAGCGGACTATCGTGTTCAGCCTCAGGGTGCTGCTGGCGTGTCCAGCGGAACGGAAGTCATCAAAGGTAGTGAATTTCATGTCGAGCCGCCAATGTTCTTCGGCATTCTTCGTGCTGCGCCTATTGGTCCATTGGTAGCACGCTTGCATCCTGGCGTCCGCAGTTCCAATAAACAGACGCGAAATGCCAAAAAGTCTGGAGTAATTTATACTATGCCTTTGAGAGTGATCGCGATCATCTGCATCGGACTAGCCTTTGGAGCCGTGGGCGCATGGTTTATGGTGCAAGCACCAGTGCAGCGCACAACCACCTCCGGCAAAGCTCTGATCGGCGGGCCGTTCAGCTTAGTGGACGCGAGCGGGCAGCGCGTAACGCAGGCCACGTACAACGGCAAAAAAATGCTCGTGTTCTTTGGCTTTACCTCTTGCCCGGACATTTGCCCTGGTGGATTGCAGGTGATCGCCAGCGCCATCGATAAGCTGGGCAGCAAGGCGGACAATCTCGTCCCGATCTTCATCACGGTTGATCCGGAGCGTGACACTCCGGAGAAGGTTGGCGCCTACACGCAAAGCTTCAGCGAAAAGCTGGTTGGCCTTTCGGGAACGCCGGACGAGATCGCGGCGGCGGCCAAGGCGTATCGCGTGTACTACAAAAAAGTGAAAGGCAGCGATCCGCAAACGTACAACATCGACCATTCGTCGATCATGTATCTGATGGACGAACAAGGCGAGTACATCGCGCACTTTCCCTATCCGATCACCGTCGACGAGCTGGCGGACAAGCTAGGCAAACTGTTGTAGCGGCTTGGCAACTTTGCGAATCGGAGAGAATCAGCGAAGGTGATGTCAAAGCACTCCGCGCGCGGCCAAAGATCGCAATGCGCGCAGGTGCAAAGTCGAGATGCGTACCCGGTGCTCGTGCGTTCGGCTTAAGGGAAACATCATCGTGCTCTATCATTGGTATGAGCTGGGCCATGCCGCCATGGTCCCGGCACGGGCAGCTGCCGGGTCGGCCCGGTCTGTCCTGGACAATCCTTGGAACCCGTTCACGTTCACTCCGGCCGGGCGCCACGCGTCGGCGGCTTTGGAATTGTTTGAACGCACGACCCGGCGCTATCGTAAGCCATCGTTCGGGCTAAGGACGACGCGTGTCGATGGGCAAGCCGCCGCGGTTCGCGAAGAAACTGTCTGGCGGGCGCCGTTCTGCGACCTCATTCACTTTCAGCGCGATATTCCAAATGAACGGCGTGCGCAGGACCCGCGCGTTCTGCTTGTCGCGCCCATGTCGGGCCATTTCGCCACGCTGCTGCGCGGTACCGTCGAGGCCTTTTTGCCAGATCACGAGGTGTATATCACCGACTGGCAGGACGCACGGATGGTGCCGTTCGCAAAAGGTGGTTTCGATCTAGACGACTACATCGACTACATACGGGACATGCTGGCGTACTTCGATGGCGACGTGCACGTGTTTGCGGTGTGCCAGCCGGCCGTCCCCGTTTTGGCGGCGACAGCTCTGATGGAAGCCAACGACGACCCAAACGTGCCGCGCAGCCTTGTGTTGGCCGGGGGACCGGTCGATACACGCATCAGCCCAACGGCAGTGAACGACGTGGCTTGCGAAAAGGGAACGGACTGGTTCGCCCACAACGTGGTGACGTCCGTGCCATGGACGCAGCCAGGCTCGGGCCGCAGCGTTTATCCCGGCTTCCTGCAACTCACCGGCTTCATGTCCATGAACCTGGACAGGCATGCGAACGCGCACAAGTCGCTGTTTGACAGCCTGGTGTTAGGCGATGGCGACAACGCCGAAAAACATCGCACGTTCTATGACGAATACCTTGCGGTGATGGACCTAACGGCTGAGTTCTATTTGCAAACGATCGACTCCGTATTCGTCCGTCATCTTCTGCCGAAGGGTGAGTTTTCGCATCGCGGCATCGTGGCCGATCTGTCCGAGATCCGGCGCATGCCTTTGATGACGATTGAAGGCGAGAAGGATGATATTACGGGGCTTGGACAATGCCGCGCTGCTTTGGATCTCGCTACCGGGCTGCCCAGTGCCTGCAAGTTTCACTATGAGGCCGAAGGTGTCGGGCACTACGGTGTCTTCAACGGCTCGCGCTTCAAGTCTCAGATATTGCCGCGTATCGCGCAGTTCATGCGCACGCACGATGGCGCACGCAGCGCAGCAGCAATACCGGGGTCTTCTCCATCGGCGCGCAGCGGCCGTCGCGTTCCTCAAGATCCGTTTGCACCGCAGGTGTTCACATCCGCGATATCCGAATCGCGTATTGCTTGGAAATAAATCCAGCCCGCGCCTCGCACGCGGCTGAAAAATTTGGCTCGCACTGTCAATAGGACCATGCGGCCACACGTCGTAGGCTGGTTGTCTACAGATTTGATTTTTTGGTATGGCCGCGTGCCCAACTGTGTTGCTAGAACTTCGCGTATAGCAAACATCGTTGTGGCGTTGGCCGCCCGCTTTCAGCGTTACGGTTATCCGACTGGTTTGCACTTTCCGTGTTTGAGTGCGCGTTGCGCCAAACTGAGGACGTTGATGCCGCGAAAACTTTCGTGTGTCGCCGAACCTTTGACCGACCCATCCTTTGGTGCATTGAATGCGCCGGTTGAAGTGCGCCGTCACCCTGGCGCCCGGCGCTTGACATTGCGTGTCAGCCGAACGCGGCGCGCCGTGATCGTGACGCTGCCGACGCAATGCGATCTCGATGAAGCCGGACAATTCCTGCACCGAAATCTGCAATGGGTTCGCGACCGCCTGGACAAGCTTCCCGCACCGGTGCCATTTCGTGACGGCGCCTTCATGCCGCTGCGCGGTGAAACTCACCGCATTGCGTTTGCTGGCCGCAGCCGGGGCCGGGGCGTGGTGGAACGCTTGGAAGGCACGCCGTTTTCCATGTTGCACGTAACGGGCGATCCGGAGCATGCGCCGCGCAGGCTGACAGACTGGCTGACGGCCGAAGCGCGAAAGGACTTGGACGCGCGTGTTCGCTGGCATGCGCAGCGCCTGGGTGTGAGGTGTACCCGCATCAGCGTTCGGGACCAGTCCAGCCGCTGGGGTTCATGCTCCAGCACCGGGGCTCTATCGTTCTCCTGGCGCCTGATCCTTGCACCGCGCCATGTTCTGGATTATGTGGCCGCTCATGAAGTGGCTCATCTCTCCCAGATGAACCACGGCCCGAAGTTCTGGGCACTCGTGCGCAAAACCATGCCTGACATGGATGAGGCACGGAAGTGGCTTCAGATCTACGGGATGGATCTTCACCGGTACGGCCCAGCCATCAAAGGCGACTGAAGCACAGCGGGCCGACCGAAAGCGGAGAACACCGCCATGCGCTCAGAAACGAAGAAGCAGCTCGATCGCGTTCTTTTCATGCGGAAGGTCAAGATCGCAGGCGCGGGTCTGGGGCTCGCCGTAGCGATTGGCGCGGTGTTGTATCTGACGGGTCTTGATGCCTCGGTCGAAAACCGGACCGTTGCGGGCGTGATCGAAAAGGTCGGGCCTTACAACGGTACAAACAACCAAGGTGTGATGAACGGACTCGCCGTTGACGTGAAGCTGGACGATGGCCGTGAGGCGCACGTCCTGGTCATGAAGAAGGATGCTCCAACCGTTGGAGAACGCATCCAGGTCGTGGAGCATGTCCACGGCAGCGGGCGTACGACGTTCACTTGGAAGTAAGTAATGCGGGTTTGAGCGGAGCTTGACGATGAGCAGCCCAAACGACCGCCAGATTGACTACGTGGAATTCGGTGTCTCCGACATCGCGCGGTCAAAGGCGTTCTACGGTTCGGCGTTTGGCTGGACCTTCACCGATTACGGCCCAAACTATTGCGAGTTCAATGATGGACGTCTGACGGGCGGCTTCACGACGCTGTCTGCGCCTTCATCCGGCGGCCCGCTTGTCATTCTCTATGGCGATGATCTTGAAGCGCTGATCGGCAAAGTGAAGGCCGCGGGCGGCACGATCGTCAAACCCATCTTCGACTTTCCCGGCGGGCAGCGGTTTCACTTTCGCGATCCGGATGGCTACGAGCTTGCCGTATGGCGCAAGTCCGGCTAGCGGCACCGTCCGGCGATATCAGAAAAGCCGGCATCCATCAGCGCCTGTATTGCTGTTAGCCGCGCGCTTTTTGTGCGGCCTAGGTCCGCTAGGCTGCCCACCCGATCCAGCTTCGAACGGTACGCTTCGGGCAAGTCATGTTGCATAGCACCAGCTTGTATCAGGCCGACATACCAGTCGTATGGCACGAGTGCTGGATCGCGCTTTTGAGCGAAGTAGGTCGAGACCGAAATTCGCCTGCCTGCTGGCGTTAGTACGGCGATGTCGTCCCGCCTGTCGTAACCGCCCTCGGCACGATCAAGGCTGTCCCTATCCTTCATGGCAATTGTGTAAAGCACGCCGTGAACTAATCCACCTTGGCGGGCCTCAAGGGTCGCCTTGCCTGAGCCATCGACGCTCGGTTTGGAGAACGTCAGTTGATAGCCCTCGATACAGGCTGGACCCGTTACTTCGCTGCTAGGGCAGCGATTCGCTAGCCACTGCGGGAGCATGTTTGAGCCATAGGCGAAATAATCGAATCTATCGCGATGGTGATTTTGTAGTTTCATGACGGTTATTTTGCACATTGTCGCAAGTTGTTGATAATCTTACTTATTCTATATTTTCTTTTGAAATCAATGACTCATTGGCTTTTATTAACCTAGTTCGTGGTAATCCTTTAATTGAATTTACCAGATAGGAGACGCGTTTTTAGCGTGGGATTTACCATGGGCTTTTTGAAGAACATACCAATCGCAACCAAGGTTTTTGGTGGTTTTGGCGTCGTGTTGACGCTGCTTCTGATCGTTGGCGGTGTCGGGGCATACGCCTTGTACTCGGGCAGCAATCATTTCGAACGCTACCAAGAGATTGCCAAACAGAGTGTCGAAGCGGGCCGTGTGCAGGCATACCTGCTTGAGACGCAAATCGAAGCCAAGAAGTTCAGGCTGGACGCTACGGACAAAGCCATCGCGTCTGTCGACAAGTACGCCAAGAAAACGCTGGAGCTCAACGAAACGCTCGACGCCATGATGGAGACTCCGGCGAAGAAGGAGATCTCCGCAACGGCCAGCCAAGACATTCGCCGCTACATCAGCGCTTTTGCCGAGGTGACTAAGCTGCAGAAAGAACGTGACACTCTGGTTCGGGGAACGCTGGATAAGATCGGTCCTGAAATGGCGCAGGAACTCTCTGACATCATGGATGGTGCTGCCAAGAACAGCAATACTACGGCCGCTTACGAGGCCGGGTTGGTGATGCGCGACCTACTCTTGATGCGGCTCAGCGCCTCGAAGTTCTTAATCTCAAACAAGGAGGCCGACTACAAGAATGCGCTGCAAGCGGCTGAGTCGATGACCTCTCATGAAAACAAGCTTCTGTACAATCTCCAGGATCTGTCTCGGCGTAACCTCGCTAAAAAAGTGATCAGCCAACATAAGGACTATGTCGCGACGCTGACAAAAGCCTTTGAAGCGATCAACAAGCGCAATGCGCTCATCACCGGCACACTGGACGCGATCGGTCCCAAGGTATCGGCCGATGTGGAAAAGCTGAAGTACGACATCAAGGCAGAGCAGGATGTGGTCGGCCCAACGGCAACGGCGAGCATGATTCTGGCCGAGATTGTCTCTCTCTCGCTACTTACTGTTGGCCTCGTGTTCGGCATCGCAGCCGCATACTTCATCGGCACCGGCATCTCACGGCCAATTGCTTCGATCACGTCAGCCATGTCGAAGCTGGCTTCGGGCGACAAATCAACGGTGGTGCCGTGCCAGGAGCACAAGGACGAGATCGGCAAGATGGCCGAAGCAGTAGAAGTCTTCAAAGACAGCATGCTGCAGGTGGATTCGCTGGAAGAGCAGGCAATCCAACAGAAGAAGCGTGAAGAGCGTGCACAACGGCTGCGTGAGATGACCGAGGAGTTCGATAAGCAGGTCTCCGAAGTTCTCGCGACCGTGGCGTCTTCTTCGCAGGAGATGGAGTCCATGGCCTCGTCGATGTCGCGTACGGCTGATGGCACGAATGAACGTGCCACGGCTGTGGCAGCTGCCGCCGAAGAGGCTTCGGTCAACGTCCAGACGGTTGCAACCGCGGCAGAGGAACTCACGGCCTCGATCGCTGAAATCCGCAATCAGGTGCAGCAATCCTTGAACATCAGCTCCCAGGCGGTCGGCGAGGCCGAAAACACAAGCAAGCAGTTCCAGGGGCTAGAGACCGCAGCCGATCGTGTTGGTGAGGTTGTCAACTTGATCTCGGAAATCGCCCAGCAAACGAACTTGCTGGCGCTCAACGCCACGATCGAAGCGGCGCGCGCCGGCGAAGCTGGCCGGGGCTTCGCGGTTGTTGCCGCGGAAGTGAAGAAGCTAGCCGAGCAGACAGGCAAGGCGACGGGAGAGATCACCGAGCACATCTCGGCCATCCAGTCCGAAACGCACACGTCTGCGAATGCGATGCGGTCCATCGGGTCGACCATCGACACGATGAGCCAGATTGCCACGAGCATCGCAACGGCGATCGAGGAGCAGGCCTCTGCGACCGACGAGATCGCCCGCAGCGTCAACGAAGCGTCGAAGGGCGCGACCGAGGTGACATCAAACATCGTTGATGTTTCAACGAATGCAGCAGAGACCGGCAAGGCGGCTGGCAACGTCACGAAGGTTGCCGAGATCCTAAACGGTCAGGCGGATCAGCTACGCGCCAAGGTGGCGGAGTTCCTGAATGGCGTGCGCGCCGCTTAGGTGGCAGGACGAGAACCAACAAGAGCCGCCCTAAGCCGGGGCGGCTCTTCATTTGTACGGGCGCTGATGGTGCCAGGAGAAAAATTGAGCTTGTTACGCGACGCGACTGCGACGCCGGGCGAACAGCCCGCCCCTGCGGAGCCAATGAGCGAAGCGATATCTGGCGCGAGCGAAAAAATGGTGCCTCTGGCCCGAGTCGAACGGGCACGTCATTGCTGACAACAGATTTTGAGTCTGCCGCGTCTACCAATTCCGCCACAGAGGCATTCTCATGCGAGAAGGCGGCACTATACTCAGCAACCCTTCCGCGTCAACGCAGCAAAATAAGCCGCTGACAAGAGGCCACAGCGCGCCAGTTTCTAGGCCCATCAGCCGGGTTTGCGGCCAATCTCACACACTGTTGGGGGAAATGGCCGCGCTTGCGGATTGCCGCCAAATTCCGGGCTATGATAAGTCCGTTTCCCACACGATGTGCAAATGGCAGCCAAGCAATGCGCTGCCGCGTTAAGGGGGCATCATGCGCGATTGGCTGGCTGCGATAGCTGGGCTTGTTTTTACCGTTAGCCTTGCGGGGTCCGCTTTGGCTACGCCGACCCTGCTTTTCGATGTCGAGGACGGCAAGGTTCTCTACGCCGAGGACATCGACAATCAGTGGCATCCGGCGTCCGTCACCAAGATGATGACGGCGTATCTGGTGTTCGAGGCCATCAAGGCCGGGGACTTGAGGCTGGATGACAAGATCATCTGCAGTGAAAAGGCTCACAAGCAACAGCCGAGCAAGATCGGCCTTCCGATCGGCGCCGAGTTGAGCGTCGAGACCGGGCTGAAGGCGCTCATCATCAAGTCGGCGAATGATGTCGCGGTGATGCTGGCTGAAGCCGTCGGCGGCACCGAAGAGGCGTTCGTGCGCAAGATGAACGCGACGGCCAAGCGGCTGGGCATGACGCGGACGAATTTCGTCAATCCTAACGGCTTGCCGGCCGACGAACAGGTGACAACGGCGCGTGACCTGGCAAAGCTGACGCGTGCGGTCGTGGAAGAGTATCCGGAATACGCAGAGATGTGGAAGTCGCCCATGATGCGGCTGGGCAAGATCCGGCTCGGCTCGCACAACCGGTTGCTCCGTACGTTTGAAGGCGCGGACGGCATGAAGACCGGGTTTATCTGCGACAGCGGTTTCAATGTCGTGGCCAGCGCGACGCGGGATGGGCGGCGGCTCATGGCTGTCGTACTCGGCTTGCCGACAGCGCGCGACCGCAACCGGCGGGCGGCCCTTCTGCTTGAGTATGGATTTGTGAATTACGAGTGGAAGACGCTTTTCAACGCGCCGACGCTCGACAAGCTGCCAGTCGCTGACAACCCTAAAGACGTGGTGAGCATTCGCGAGACCGTTCCTGCTTATGGCTGTAAGTCGCGTGTAAAAAGTGCGCTGGCGAAGAAACGGATCAAGGCGCGCAAGGAAAAGCGCGCCAAGGCGGCGGCGGAGCGCCGGGCCAAGCAGCGTGCGGCCGCAAGCGGTAAATCGCCCTAGTCAGGGCTACCCAGTTTTCCGTTTTGTTGTCTGTTTGCGGCCGGCGCACGCCATGGCTGTTGGGCCTGCCTGCGTCATTCGCGCTTCGGCAAATTCGCTGTTCTGGCCAGGTTCTTGCAGCCAAAAGGGATGTTTACGCATCTTTGAGGTCAGTGTGATGAATATAAATGGTTGTGATGATCCTACGCCGGCGTCGGCCCGGGATGTATCATCAATGGTGGAGGTTTTAGAGGGGCAGCACGGGCAGTTCGCTGCTGATGTCGCTGAGTTCTTCTCGTGCATGCATCAGGTCAATGGAGATGCCGGGCGCTCGTGGGCCTGGGCAGGCGTTGCGGCTCTGGTGCGCAAGCGCGAACAGATCCGGATGGAGTGCCACTAGGGGGCGTTTCACGCGCTGCTGGAACCGAGCCATGACGCACGCTAGTCCGCCCTCTTCGGCCTCTGTTGAAGGCTCCGGGACATCAATGGTTGCCACCGTTCTGCGCCAGGTTTTCGCCAACAGCGATAACGGCAAGGCACAGCGCGAGGCGGCGTTTGCCTTCGGCGTGCGGGTGGCCAGTGCTGGTGTGCTTTACCTTTCGCAGGTGACACTGGCGCGCCTGATGGGGGGCAGCGAATACGGCATCTACGTTTTCGTTTGGACGCTCGTGCTCGTGCTGAGCGGATTGTCCCATCTTGGTTTGAATACCGCTGTGATCCGCCTGCTGTCCCGTTATGAGGCATTAGGCGAACATGGACTTGCTCGTGGTCTGCTGCGCGGCAGCCGCCTGGTGGTGATGACTTCCGCCAGCGTCGTGGCGGCAATCGCGTTCTGCGTTCTTTGGGCGGTTCCGGACATCGTCTCCAGCGCCTATGTCCTTCCGATTTTCCTCGGCCTCGTCTGCATTCCGATGGCAGCCGTCAGCGATGTGCAGGATGGGATCGGCCGTTCGCGCGGCTGGATCGCCACGGCGCTGCTGCCGCCTTACGTGTTACGGCCGACGCTTGTTCTGGCTGGCATGCTGCTGGCGCATCAGGCCGGGCTGGCGATGGAGGCCGCGACGGCGGCGGGCGCGGCCATCGCCGCGACGTGGGTTAGTGCGCTCGTGCAGGCGATGTTGATCCGGCGCAAGGTGCAGACCGTCTTCGCCCCGGTGGAGCGGCAATACCAATTCGGCTCTTGGCTGGTCTACTCGCTACCACTGGCGATCACGGCCTTCTGCGAGATCGTATTCCAGAACACCGATATCTTGGTCATTTCGACCTACCTGACACCCGAAGACGCCGGGATTTACTACGCTTCAGCGAAGACGATGAGCCTGATCCTGTTTGTGCATTATGCCGTCGGCAGTGCCGTCGCCAACCGGTTCGCCAGCCTTGATGCGCGCGGTGATCGGGAAGGACTAGAAGCGCTCGTTCGCAGTGGCGTTAGCTGGACGTTTTGGCCGTCACTCGTCGCGGCCGCCGGCATCCTGGTGTTCGGCAAGCCGTTGCTCAGTTTGTTTGGAGAGGAATTTGTCCGCGGCTATCTTGTCATGCTGATCATGGTGGTGGGCTTCTTGTTCCGCTCAGCTATGGGGCCGATCGAATTTTTGCTCAATATGCTCGGCCAGCAGCGGGCCTGCGCCGTTGTCTTGATCTGTTGCGCCACGCTTAACGTCGTTCTGAATATTTGGCTGGTGCCGATCTACGGCATGGCCGGCGCGGCAGCGGCGACGGCTCTATCATTCAGTATTGCGGCAGTGGCCAACTATCTCGTCGCCTGGCGCTTCTTAGACCTGAAGAGCGCGATCTGGCATATGCCGCTGTCGGTAAAAGTTTCCTAGGCAAAAGCGCAAACTAAAAACGCCGCCCGGTGAGGAGCGGCGTTCTTGTTTTTTATCCGCGAGCCCTGGGGCGGATGATGCGGGGGAAGTCGTCCTCGCCCTCATCCAGGCCTTCGCCTGGCCCGGCCGTATCAAAGTGCCACCAGCGATCCGAACGCTCCTGTTTGGGCGGCGCGTGACGCGGTGCCGGGCCGCCGTACCCAGGTGCAGCGGCAGCTGGATGGTGATGATGCTGAGGCTGTGGTGCCGGCGCTTGCGGTTCTGGCGCACGCGGTGCCGGTGCCGCAGCACGAGCCTGCGGCGGGGCTGTCGCTGGGACGTGTCCCGGCGCCGCCTGTGGGGTGGCGCTGCCGGTAAACCACATCTCAATCAGGTCGATCTCCGTTGCCGACAGGCTCATATGCTGACGACGACACTGCGCAATCACGTAGTTGCGGAAACGATTTGCCAACAGGATGGACGATGCGCCCTGCTCGAACCAGGGGTCCGGCTCGCTGACAACTTCCATTACGAAGCGAATGTCGTCCGGATAGATCTCGACACCGTGAGCTCGTGCAACGCGCTGCGCGATGTTGGTGATCGTCTGGCCGCCCATCAAGCCGTTGCTTGTAATTTCCTCGGCCATCGCGTCGAACAATGCGCGGTAGTCGGGCGGCGACAGCGGCGGCGCCTGACAAGCGTTGTGGATCTTGGCGATGGACTGTTGGATCTGTGTCGGCGTCTCCATCGCGGGGTCTGGTTGTGCGGCCGCGGCAGACTGGGGACGGCCGGCTGGCAGAGATGGTTCGGCTGGGCCCATCGGGGCGCGCTGGTGAGCAGCAGGCCGAGATGGCGCGGGCGCCGGGGCCGGTGCGCCCATGTAGGCCGACAACTGGTCTTGCGGCATCAACGGTTCACTCATCCTGCGCCCACGTGCAGCCGGAGCTTGCGGCTCCAGTTGCGGTTCGATGCGCGCTTCCGGACGGTGAGGAGCGGGTGCGCGCGGCGCGGGAGCAACCGCCTTGGGCTGGGGTTGGGCCCGAAGCGGTTCACGTGCCTCAATGCGGCGCGCTTCGCTGGCAGGCTCAGTCGCCAGCTGACGGCTGGCGTCGAACACGTAGTACGGCGGTTGCTCGCTCAGGCGCAGGTCGCCGGGAAGCTTGCGTGACAGCAAATCGCGGAATGATCCGGCGCCGCCCCAGTTGGTGGCGACCGTTGTGTCGTGCCCGAGGACGCGAATGGCGCGATCGGCCAGCGCTTCGAGCGGTACAGGCTGGCCTGCGGACTGCACAGTGCCAGCCACTTCGGCGACAATGCGGGATGCGGCTTGCTCGATCTGCGCGGCGTCAAGCCGTGGCTCCTTGGTCAACAAAGGCTGTTCGGCGCCTTCACTGCCCACACGGCCTTCCATCAAAAGCGTGATCAGATCGGACTGGCGGATCTCGCCATCGCTGATCGCGGTATATGGTACGGCGGTGTTGTCGCAGGAATAGATAATCGTGCGGCGTGCATGCGCGCGCAGGCGGTGCAGAACCGGCGTGAAGTCGGCATCGCCGGAGAGCAGCACGAACTCATCAAAGTAGGTCTGGTGCTTCAAGAAATCGAGCACGTCCATGACCATCTTGATGTCTGCGGAATTCTTCAGCTGGGCCGTGAGCGGCGGGCAATCCACAACTTCGAAACCGGCCCGCAAGAACTGGTGGCGCACAAACGGGAACGAGTTCATGTCCGTGGAGTTGTCGGACGGATTGCGACGTGGCGACGGATTGCCGTAACAGCGGTTCAACACGATCCTGCGTGGACCGTCCAAGTTCGCGCCCTGCGTCGCAGTGATGAGGCGCCCGTTCTCGATGCCTCGCAGCCATCCGCCAGCATCCTTGGCGAAACGGCGCGCTGCCTCTTCGTTCTTGCGCTTCAAAGATAGATAGATGTTGTCGTAATCGACAAAGACGACGCTTAACGTCGGTCCAGTAGACTGGCCCTGCATATTCGGCAAACCCCCGCTAGCCGCACTTTTTCACATTGAATGCTATGTGTTCACGAGTCGGCGCAGCGCCACAAGCGCTTGACATACGCACTAGACGAACTTTCTAAAAAGGGTCTGTTTTTCAAGTGTCTACGGGCCTTGCCCGGACTAGAATATGGTGGAAAACAATTTCGGGCGCAGATGAAGCCGGGCTCGTGCCTCAAAGATTGGACGGTTCCAGACCCTCAGGGGCCAAATAAAAGCCCGAGAACTCAAAGCCGGGCGCGACCGTACAGCCCACAAGTGTCCAGGCCCCCTTGGAAAAGGCGCGCTGCCAGTGCATGGCCGGCACGACCGCCTGCGGGCGCTCGCCGTTTTTCAGGTCTGGGCCGAGGGTGACAGCTTTGCTTTGGCGTCCTTCGTCCATGATTTCGAGCTGCAGCGCGGCGCCGCCGTACCAGTGCCAGCCCTCGGCGGCGTCGACCCTGTGCCAGCGCGAAACTTCGCCTTCACGCAGCAGGAAATAGATCGCCGTGGAGTGGGCGCGTCCCTGCGGTGACGGGCCGTCCCGGAAGGTTTCGCGATAATGCCCCCCTTCGGGATGCGGCCGCAGGTTCAGAGTGCGGATGACTTCGTCTGCCGTCAAACCGTTCACCGCTTCACTTAAGCCTTGTCCTTGCGCTCGCGCAGTTCGGCGAACACTTTCCAATCCGGTGCCGAGGCGAGCCCTAGGTGCTGGCGGATGGCGGCTGCATGCCAGCGCAGAAATGGATTCGTTTCCAATTCATCCGACAGCAATGAGGGTACCGTGAACTTGCCGTTCTGCAGAGCACGCTCGAACTCCTTGACGCGGCGTTGAAGGGTGACGTTCTCTGGATCAACCGAGAGCGCAAACTTCGCATTCGATAGCGTGTATTCGTGTCCGGAATAGATCATTGTGTCATGCGGCAAGCGCGACAGCTTTTTAAGCGACGTCCACATCATCTCGTGGCTGCCCTCAAAGACACGGCCGCAACCCAATGTGAAAAGCGTGTCGCCAACGAACGCCACGCTTGCTTTCGGCACATGATAGCTGATGTGGCCAAGCGTATGGCCTGGCGTATCTATGACGTGCACCTTGAAGTCGCCGAACTGGAATTCGTCACCTTCGCCCACCGCTTGATCCAGCCCCGGAATGCGCGCGGCTTCGGCCTTCGGGCCGATGATCTTGCAGCCCGTCTGCTCTTGCAGAGCCAGGTTGCCGCCGGTGTGATCGTTGTGATGATGCGTTGTGAAGATGTGCGTGAGCAGCCAGCCTTTGGCGTCCAGCGCTTGGCTTACAGCCTCAGCGTCCGGAGCATCAATGGACGCTGTGACGTCCTTGCCCGCATCGCGGATCAATACGCCATAGTTGTCTTTGCGGCAGGGAAAAATATGGATGTCGAGGTCGGTCATTTTTTCTGGCCAGTTGTTGTTGGCGCGAGCCTAGCCCTCACGCACTGGCATTTCAACATGGTGAAACCTGCCTTTGAAAGTATTGTTGTGCTAGGTTGCTTGGAGACGACGATCCCGTGAGGCGCGATGCTAATTGATGTTGCCGAGCTGCGTGACTTTTATAAAACCGGACTGGGCTTGACCGTCCGCCGGATCGTCGGCCATCGTATTCGTGCACGCTGGCGGCCGAAGCCCGACAGCGTCGTGATGGGCCTTGGGTTTGCTTCGCCGTATCTAAAAACGTTTGTTTCAGAGTCGACGCGCGTTGGCGCGCTGATGCCAGAAGGGCAGGGCGCGCTGGTATGGCCAAGTGATGGACCTGTTCGCGCCGTTCTCGTTGAAGAAGACTGCTTGCCTTTGCCTGACAACAGCGTCGACCGGATGTTGCTCGTGCATTGTCTGGAAGTGGCGACACGCGCAGAAGTGATGATGCGCGAGATCTGGCGCGTTCTGTCTCCCGAAGGCAGCCTATTCGTAATTGTGCCCAACAGGCGAGGCGTTTGGGCGAGGCTCGACACGACACCGTTCGGCGTTGGGCGGCCGTTCAGCCGTTCGCAGCTGGAAAAGCTTCTTATCAATTCGATGTTTAGACCTGTCGATTGGACAGGCGCGCTGCACATTCCTCCGTTCGACCGGAAGATTGTTCTGAAATCAGCATTGGCAATGGAACGGCTCGGTTCGGCCGTTTCGCCTGCATTTGCTGGGCTTATGATGGTGGAAGCGCGCAAGGAAATGACGGCGCCGATTATCAAGCCAGCGCGCAAGCAATCGTTGCGTGGCCTTGTTCAGGTGCCTGGCGGCGGACGTCTGGTTCTCAATAAATAAGCGCGCGCTTCATTCGCCACTGCGGCGAAGCAAGAACACCGCTTTCTCGCCCAACAGGTTTTGCAGCGACCGCGAGCGCTTGATCGGCAGCTGTGTGCCGGCGCTATTGAACGCGACCGCGTTTTCGACTTGAGCGTCAACGACCTTCACGAGGTCAGCAAAGTCTTTGATCGTACACAGGTGCGCGTTAGGGCTGGCGTACCATGTTTCTGGCAAGTTTTCCGTGACCGGCATGCGGCCGGAAAACAGGAGCTGCCAGCGAATATTCCAATGGCCAAAGTTCGGGAACGAGACGATGGCGCGCTGGCCGATGCGCAGAAGATGTTCCAGTACGACGCGCGGCTGACGCGTGGCTTGGATTGTGAGAGAGAGGATCGCGTAGTCAAACGCCTGATCGGGATAGTGGGCCAGGTCGCGGTCAGCGTCGCCTTGTATGACCGAAAGCCCCTTGGCCACGCAGTTGCTGACCCTCTCTCGCGACAACTCGATGCCGCGTCCGTCGACGCCGCGCCTTTCCGCCAAAAGTTCTAACAGCTCGCCGTCGCCGCAACCGACATCAAGCACGCGCGAGCCTGGTGTCACGAGATCGCCGATCAGCTGATGGTCGGAGCGCGTGGGTGCGCTAGGTGTTGAGGCCTTTTGCATTTGATCTACGCCTCGCTGATGCCGCGTTTGGCTGCGCCGGCGTTGATGAAGCCACGAATGGTCGCGAAGAACTCCGGCTCCTTCAGAAGGAAAGCGTCGTGTCCTTTGTCGCTTTCGATTTCAACGAATGAGACGTTCGCTGCGACCGCGTTCAGGGCATGGACGACCAGGCGGCTTTCTCGCGTTGGATAGAGCCAGTCGCTGGTGAACGAGACCACGCAGAAACGCGTCTTCGTTCCGCGGAAGGCATTGGCCAAAACGCCGCCGTGCTCGGTTGCAAGATCGAAGTAGTCCATTGCGCGCGTGATGTAGAGGTAACTGTTGGCGTCAAAACGGTCCACGAATGTGGAGCCCTGGTGGCGCAAATAGCTCTCGACCTGGAAGTCAGCCTGGAAAGAAAACGTGACCTTGGCGCCTTCCTGTAGCGAGCGGCCGAACTTGTTGTGCAGGGCGTTCTCAGACAAGTACGTGATATGCGCGGCCATGCGTGCCACGGCGAGCCCATTGCGCGGAACCTTTTCCTGCGCGTAGTAAGCGCCGCCGCACCAATCGGGGTCGGCCATGACGGCCTGACGACCGACTTCGTGGAAAGCAATGTTTTGCGATGAGTGATAGGACGCGGTGGCGATCGGGATTGCGCAGAACACCCGCTCTGAGTGGCTGGATGCCCATTCCAAAACCTGCATGCCGCCCATCGAGCCGCCAATTACTGCAAACAGCTGGTCAATGCCCAAGTGATCGATGAGGCGGACTTGGGCGCGCACCATATCGGCGATGGTGATCACCGGAAATGACAGGCCGTAAGGCTCGCCGGTCGCCGGGTTGATCGAGGCTGGGCCGGTAGAGCCCATGCAGCCGCCAATAATGTTGGCGCAAATCACAAAGAAGCGGTTCGTGTCGACCGGTTTGCCAGGGCCCACGAGATTTTCCCACCAGCCGGCCTTGCCCGTAATTGGGTTGGGGCTGGCAACATGCTGGTCGCCGGTTAGCGCGTGACATATCAGAATGGCGTTCGAGCGGGCTTCGTTCAGCTCGCCGTATGTCTTGTAGGCGACCGAGAACGGGCTTAGCTGCTGCTCACAATCCAGGCGCAACGGCGCGTCGCTGGCAAAGTGCACGACCTCGCTTGACGGGTTGTGGACTTCGCTCAGGCGCGCGCTTTCGAGCGTTTTCAACTTTTCGCCAGGCGCCGTATTCATTGGACTTTAGCTGCCATCCTGGTGAGTTGCGGGTTCATCCAATCACGTTAGGTCAAACAGATTAACACAGTTGCCCCCCAGCGACCGGTTAGCTAGGCGCTGAGGGGAGAAAGTCAATCATTTCTTTCCTTTAAATTACAGACTTGGACCGTTATCTATCGGCCCTTAGGTCAACGGATTTGGAACACAATGTCAGCCGCTGTAATGCCCCAGCCGGGGATCATGGATATTGAAGCCTACGTGCCGGGCGAAAGCGATCTGCCGGGCGGGGTCAAGCCGATCAAGCTTTCATCCAACGAAACGCCGCTCGGGCCCAGCCCGGAGGCTGTCGCTGCCTACAGCGCGTGTGCGGGCTCTTTGGAGCGTTATCCGGATGGACAGGCGACCCGGCTGCGCGAGGCGATCGCTCAGCGTCACGGACTTGAGGTGGGTCAGATTGTCTGTGGGGCGGGCTCGGACGAATTGCTGAACCTTTTGGCGCAGGCCTACTTGGGGCCAGGTGACGAAGGCATTTTTACAGAGCACGGCTTCCTCGTTTACCGTATCGCGATTTTGGCTGCCGGTGCCACGCCGGTTGTCGCCGCCGAACGCGATTTCACGGCCGACGTCGATGCCATCATCGAAAAAGTCAGCGATAAAACCAAGGTCGTGTTCCTCGCTAATCCGAACAACCCGACTGGCACTTATCTTCCCGCCAGCGAAGTCGAGCGCCTGCGCAACGGCTTGCCCGACCATGTCTTGCTGGTATTGGATGCCGCTTACGCTGAATACGTGACGGAAGAGGATTATGACGCGGGAGCGGCGCTTGTGAAGAGCACGGGCAATACCGTCATGACGCGCACATTCTCGAAGATTCACGGACTGGCGGCCTTGCGCATTGGCTGGGCCTACTGCCCGCCGGACATCGCTGATGTTTTGAACCGCATCCGAGGGCCATTCAACCTTACGGGTTCCGCGATCGCGGCGGGTGCCGCGGCCATGGGCGATGAGACGCACATCGCGACGTCTGTCGCCCACAACAGCGCTTGGGCTGGCTGGTTGAGTGAAGAGATCGCCAAGGCTGGACTGAAGGTGACGCCTAGCGTTGCCAACTTTCTGCTGATCCACTTCCCCGAGGACAACTCTGCGCGGAGCGCGGAAGCGTGCGATG
Organism: Hyphomicrobium sp.; assembly: GCA_041940525.1. Taxonomy (GTDB): domain Bacteria; phylum Pseudomonadota; class Alphaproteobacteria; order Rhizobiales; family Hyphomicrobiaceae; genus JAKAXS01. Next base: position 81,520 of record JBGTSB010000003.1, on the reverse strand, counting down.
CGTTCTTGAAGAGCAAGGGCATCATCCTGCGCAAAGTCGGCGGCTACGGTCTTCCCAACTGTCTGCGCCTGACCATCGGCACGGAAGCGGAGAACCATGCCGTCGTGGCGGGGCTCACTTTGTTTATGAAAGCCAGCCAATCATGAGCGTGATGTTTGAACGGATGGCGCTGATCGGCATTGGCTTGATCGGCTCGTCGATCAGCCATGCGGCGAGACGAGGCGGGCTTGTTGGCACGATCACCGGTTCAGCGCGAACGGAGAAGACCGTCGAGACGGCAAAACGGCTCGGCATTATCGACGAGGGCTTCACCAACGCTCGCGACGCGGTTCGTGATGCTGATCTCGTTGTGCTTTGCGTGCCTGTTGGTTTGTGCGGCCCCATCGCAGAGGAGATCTCAAGCGCGTTGAAGCCGGGCGCGATTGTTACCGACGTCGGCTCGGTCAAGGCGTCCGTGTGCAAGGATGTCAGCCCGTACATTCCCGATGGTGCGCACTTCGTGGCGGCGCATCCGGTTGCCGGAACCGAGCAATCTGGTCCAGAGGCGGGTTTCGCGGAGTTGTTCGATAAACGCTGGTGCATTCTCACGCCGCTGCCCGATGCGGATCAAGCGGCCGTCGATAAGCTTACCCAGTTTTGGCAGGCGCTCGGCTCAAACGTTGAGATTATGACGCCAGAGCATCACGATCTTGTCTTGGCGATTACCAGCCACGTGCCGCACTTAATCGCCTACAACATCGTCAACACCGCCGCGCATTTGGAGCGCGTGACCGACAGCGAAGTGATCAAGTATTCGGCCGGCGGTTTCCGCGACTTCACCCGTATCGCGTCGTCTGACCCTACCATGTGGCGCGATGTGTTTATGACGAACAAGGAAGCGGTTCTGGAGATGCTGGGCCGTTTCGAGGAAGACTTGGCGTCGTTACGACGGGCTATCCGTTTTGGTGATGGCGACGGCTTGTTCGAGACCTTCTCGGAGGCTCGTGAGATTCGCCGCGGTATCATTCAGGCCGGGCAAGAGACGGCCGATCCCGACTTTGGACGCGGCAAAGGCGGGCAGAAGACCTAGGCTTTGCCCACCATTTCAGCAGCTGGGCCAGTTGCGCCGGGGCGTGTCTGATTTAAGCTTTGGTTGATCGCGACGACGGAGATCCCCTCAGGATATTGCAGGCCTTGCCGACTGAGCCGAACAAAACGCTGGACAACAATTCGAACGCGCCAGACGCGAACGACGATGTCTGGGTGTTCGCTTACGGGTCGTTGATGTGGAGGCCCGGCTTTCCTTACCGCGAGTGTGTGCACGGGACGCTACATGGCTACCGTCGGGGGTTCTGCCTCTATTCCGTACATTACCGTGGAACCGCGCGGCGGCCAGGGCTGGTTCTGGGGCTGGAGCGCGGCGGTGAGTGCGAGGGGCTGGCCTATCGTGTCGCGGCTGCCGACGCGGATGAAACGCTCGCTTATCTTCGAGCGCGCGAGCAGGTGACGGGCGTCTATCGGGAGAAGCTCGTCAACGTTTCGCTGAAGGGCCACCCTCTTGAAGGCGTGCTCGCCTTAACGTACGTGGCTGAGCAGCGTCATCCCAGTTTCGCAGGGCTGCTTCCGTTGCCTCAACAGGCGCGCATCATTCGCGGCGCAGCTGGCAGCTCCGGCACCAACATCGATTACCTGATCAACACGCTGCAACATCTCGATATGTTGAACATTCGCGATCCGCGTTTGGAGCGGCTGCTCGTCTTGGTGGGCATGTTCTTCGCAAATGGTGCCGCGGTGCATGGACATCGTGCGCGGGCGCGGGCGTTGAAAGGCCAACACCAATCCTTGCGGCTACTTCGCGTTGCCATCAAAAGTTTGGAGCAGCACAACCGGTTTGCTCACCGCAGCGTACTCGCGGGCGTATGATCTTCAGTCTTGAGGCTATTCAAACGTATCGCGGACAAGACGGTCGCCTTGTCCGCGCGATCTGGGGGCAGGTTGGTTGGCTGTGCGGCCGTGCCAATTTTCAGCTTAGTGGCAGACCCGCGCGCCGGCGCTGCAGCTATCTCCGGCCAAAGCGGATTTCAGATCGAATTCGATCAACTTGCCTTGGCGGCCGTTGCTGGCCAGCAAATGGATGTGAACTTCCGTGGCGCCTAGCCGCGCGCCGAGCTGGCGAATGCGCGCCAGGTTCAAGGATGGAGCGCGCTCATCTACGCGCCCGATATCCATCGCGTAGCACACGCCGGACGCGTCGCGGCGGACCAGCACGTAGTTCGCAGAAGGAATCGCGGGGCAATCGACCAGATTGTAGACCGAGTGAACGTAGCGCTCACCCGAGGCACCGGACCAGAAGTGGAAGCGTTCGCTCACGGGGGCGGCGTACCTGTCCACGGCCTTGGCGGCGGACCGCGAGCGGCGGGCTTCGGCGATGTCGATAATGCGGGAGGCCATGTCTATCCCTCTACTGCTGGCCGCGCGACTAGTTCCAAGCATTAATTGTGTTACCTGAGCAACATGTCAAATTTTTCTAGCGGAAATATGGCTTAAACTCAGTCATTATTTGGCGGCCGATTGCGGCGGACTTGGTCAGGTTTCTCTTATTATTTCTCTATGTTTCCGCCTATTACCTGCTGCCGCTAATACTCAGCTGCAACGGGAAAAGCCACAGGTTTGACAAATCCAGCACCCCTCCTGCCGGATGAAGCTTCGCGAAGAACAGCGCGGGCAATGCCGGGCCCCGGGGATCGCGCTGCCGGCCTCGTTGGCTGCGACTGGGCCACCTGAGGATGCTGCGGAGGCCGTGGGCGCGGCTGCCACATGGCGCACTTCGGCCTCGCGCGCATCGTCGTCACTCGAAAAGAGCGGTGTATCGCGCGGTGACAGGAAGCCGATACGGACCATGTGCGTTTCAATGACCTCGCCAATCGCGGCCAGCAGACTGGGGACGTAACGCCCTTTGATCCAGCGTCCGCCTTGCGGATCGAAGACGCCTTTCAGTTCTTCAGCGACGAAGGCGAGGTCGCCACCACGCCGGAAGACAGCGCTGATCATGCGAGTGAGCGCGACAGTCCAGGCGTAGTGTTCCAGGTTGCGGGTGTTGATGAAGATTTCGAAGGGGCAGCGGCGGCCGTCACGTTCAATATCGTTGATCGTGACATAGATGGCGTGATCGCTCTCTGGCCAGCGCAGCTTGTAAGTGAAGCCTTCAAGAACGGGCTCACGTTCCAACGGCTTCGACATATAGACCACGTCACCACGTTGGGGCGCGTTGGCCGGTGGAGGCACTTCGGTCAATGGCGCGACGGGTTGAGCTGGTGATGGTTCCATAGTGGCTGATGACTGCAGCACGGCGCCGGTGACGGCGTTGGGCCGGTATGTCGTGCAGCCTTTCAGGCCATTAGCGTAAGCCTCAAGGTAGACGGTCTCGAAGTCGGCAAAGCTGATCGCACCAGGTACATTGATCGTCTTGGAGATCGAGCTGTCGACATACGGCTGGACAGCAGCCTGCATCACCAGGTGATCGCGCGGCGTCAATCCGGCCGTTGCAACGAACGCATCTGGCAATGGTGAGTTGGCGCCAAACTGCTTCCGGTGGAGCGCATACGCGGGATCTTCCACCGTCTCTTCGCGCGCGGTGCCATCTGCGTTCAGCATGCGGCGGCGGGCGGAAAAATCGAACACGGGTTCAATGCCGCTCGACACATTGCCGGCCAGCAGCGAAATCGTTCCGGTCGGTGCAATCGACGTGAGGCATCCGTTGCGCAGACCGTGCTTAGCGATCGCCTTACGGACGTCCAGCGCAAGCGCCTGAACGTTAGGGCTCCGCAAGATCGCGTCCGCATCATAGAGCGGGAAAGCGCCTTTTTCTTTCGCGAGCTCGGCGCTGGTTCGATAGGCGGTGTTCTGGATCGCGGCCATCCATTCTTTCGCAAAAGCTGCCGCTTTGTCTGATCCGTAGCGCGCGCCGGTGTAGATCAGAGCGTCTGCCAAACCCGTTACGCCGAGGCCGATGCGCCGCTTGGCCATGGCTTCGCGCCGCTGTTCCGGCAACGGGTAATTCGATACGTCGATGATGTTGTCGAGGAAGCGAACGGCTGTCGCCACGCGCTGCTTCAAGCGATCCAGGTCCAGCGCGGCGTCTGTCTGAAACGGATTGGTAATCAGGTTCGCCAGATTGATCGAACCCAAAAGGCAGGCGCCATAGGGTGGCAAGGGCTGCTCGCCGCAAGGATTCGTGGCGTAGATCTGCTCGCAGTAGTTCAAATTATTCTTGGCATTGACGCGATCAATGAAGATTACGCCCGGTTCGGCGTAGTCGTACGTCGCGCGCATGATCCGTTGCCACAGATCACTCGCTTTTACGGTGCGATAGACCGTACCCTCAAAGACCAAGTCCCATGACGCGTCTGATCTGACCGCATCCATGAAGGCGTCCGTCACGAGGACCGATAGGTTGAAATTGCGCAGACGTGCAGCGTCTGATTTGGCGTCAATGAAAAGTTCGATATCTGGGTGGTCGCAGCGCAACGTCGCCATCATGGCCCCGCGCCGGGCGCCAGCCGACATGATGGTGCGGCACATGGCATCCCACACGTCCATGAAGCTGACCGGTCCGGATGCGTCGGCGCCGATGCTCTTCACCTCCGCACCCTTCGGCCTCAAGGTTGAAAAGTCGTGGCCGATGCCACCCCCGACTTGCATTGTCAGCGCGGCCTCGCGCACATTTTCGAAGATCGCCGAAAGATCGTCTTCGATGCGGCCCATAACAAAGCAGTTGAACAGGGTCACCGCGCGGCCGGTGCCAGCTCCGGCCAAGATGCGCCCGGCGGGCAGGAACTCGAAATTTTCGATAGCTTCCGCAAACGCTTTCGCATGGCTCGCGCGAGCCTTTTTGCCACCGCGCTCTACCGATGCAGCCGCCTTGGACACGCGCTCGACCGTGTCCGCCCAAGTCCGATCGCCTGCATGCGATCCGTCTCCGGCGAACCGGTACTTATCGCGCCAGACCTGCTCTGACACTGCGCTGGTAAAGGGCGGATTTGACTTTGTTTTTGACGTCACGCGTGCTCCTCTCTGGCCTAGAATGTATGCCCCGGGACGCAGTTCGTCAACGAAATGTTCTATTTTTGTTCTTGCTTCCCGCTCGTATGGTATCCAGGCGGTGCCGGCGGCGGATTATTGGAGGCTAGGGCCTCATCGATGAGAGCGGTACTGGCGGCTTCGAGACGTTGCTCCAGCTCGGCTTTGAAGGCCTTTCGCGGCATGCCCGCGGGGATCGGCTCGAGGAATTCGACGATGATTGTCCCGGGATAGCGGGTGAGTTTGCGGCGTGGCCAATAGAGACCGGAGTTCAGTGCCAGAGGAACGCAGGTGACGTTCAAGCCTTCGTAAAGCGCGACGTAGCCTGGCTTGTACGATGGCGGTGCAGCGGGCGGACGGCGCGTGCCCTCGGGGAATATGACGACCTGGCGGTCTTGGCCAATCCTCTGCTTGGCATCGTCGACCATGGCGCGCAGTGCCACGGCGGCACGGTCGCGCTTGACGAGGATGTGTTCAAACTTCACGCAGAACCAGCCATAAAACGGGATGTACTTCAGCTCGTCCTTCAAAACGATGGCTGGATCCGCGAAAAGTGGCACAAGCGCGAAGGTGTCCCAGGCCGACTGATGCTTGGCGACGACCAGGCAAGGGCCTTCCGGCAAGTTCTCGCGGCCGCGCACTTCCAGCTTCGTGCCAACGATATTTTTCAATAGCCAGATGCATGTGAGCCCATGCAAGCGCAGGCCTTCCATGGCCCAAGAGCGCGGACCGAACAGCAGCCAAGAGCCGAGGAGGAGGAAGAGCGCTGTAGCCACATAGAAGGCGATAGCGAAGGCGAGCGAGCGTGCGGCGATCATGAGAAGAACTTTAAATATTGGCAGGCGGGTTTGAACCAGCTGGCATCTCAGCGATGGCGCTGTCTTGCCATTGTCCGAAAACGCGGGAAACCGCTAGGCGGGCTGCGGCTGGCAGGAACTTTAAATACTCCGAGACAAGCACGCGCGCGGTGCGAGGCTTGAACACCCACGCGCCGTCGGTAAAGCCGGGGGATTGAACAGGATGAGCAATCAATACGGTGTCCGGCAGTTCGCGCGATAGCTCGGCGATGGAACGTGGCATATGATAGCTGGACGTGACGACGATCAGAGTTTTGTAACCACGCTCCGCCGCCCAGCTGCGCGTTTCGTTGGCGTTGCCGACCGTGTCGAGCGCTTCGTAGCCAACATCCACGCAGCAGTTGAACTTGTCGGCCGGCAGCTTGGATATGCGTATCAGGTCTTTGCGGCTGGCGCTGCGATTGACGCCAGAGATGAGCAGACGTTCGGCATGACCTTTTGTCAAAAGGCGCGCGGCCTCGGCGATGCGCGTATGTCCACCCGTTAACACAACGATGCCGTCGGCTTTGGTACCGGGCCGCAGGGAATCGGAAGCTTGCATGACAACCCCCGCGAACGCGAAGAAGCCGACCACAACCGCGACAGCGGTGAGGCCTGCCAGGATCTTTAAGGCTCGCATCAGCTTTTGCATTGCCGCTCGGACGAAATTCCAGTGCTGGCCCCTCGCCAGGGGGCTATTGGTCGTGGGCAGATTAGCCGATTTGCGAGGCCTGGCGATACGGAATTGCCGTCACATAGATGGATCGGGCTATCCGCCGGTGACACTCATGTGGCGACTGACGGATGGTTTTGATGTGCGCCGGTCGATAATGAAATCGTGCCCTTTCGGCTTTGCGGCAATGGCACGATCGATGGCGGCTTGTAAGCCTTCGTCAGTCACGCCCTGACGAAGGGGTTCGCGCAGGTCTGCCTTATCGTCCTGGCCGAGGCACATATAGAGCGTTCCAGTGCACGTGAGACGGACACGGTTGCAGCTTTCGCAGAAGTTGTGCGTCATTGGCGTGATGAAGCCGAGCCGGCCGCCGGTTTCCTTGACCGTGACGTAGCGGGCTGGGCCGCCCGTGCGATAGGGGCTGTCTTCCAGCGTGAAGCTTTCCATCAGGCGCGCGCGCACGACGGACAAGGGCAGATATTGGTCGGCGCGATTGCCGCCGATGTCACCCATTGGCATGGCTTCGATGAAGGTGATGTCAGCACCGCGATCGTGCGCGAAGCGCAGCAGCGTTTCAAGCTCGTCTTCGTTGACGCCCTTCAAGGCCACCGTATTCAGCTTGATTTGCAGGCCGGCTTTCTCGGCGGCTTCGATGCCGCGCAAGACTGTCTTCAGGTCACCCCAGCGCGTGATCGCGCGGAACTTGTCTTCATCAATGCTGTCGATCGAAACGTTGACACGGCGCACGCCACAGGCCGCCAAGTCCGGTGCGAACTTCTCCAGCTGGCTGGCATTCGTCGTCACCGTCAGCTCATCCAGCCGATCACTTTCGAGATGGCGTGACAGCGACTTAAACAACCACATGATGTTTTTGCGAACGAGCGGCTCACCACCGGTGATGCGCAGTTTGCGCACGCCTCGGTCCACGAAAGCGGAGCAAACGCGGTCGAGTTCTTCAAGCGAAAGCAGGTCGCGCTTGGGAAGAAACGACATATGTTCCGACATGCAATAGACGCAACGGAAGTCACAGCGGTCTGTCACAGACACGCGCAGGTACGTTACGTGACGGCCGAAGGGATCAATCAGCGGCTCGCTTCGCTGCGGCGCAACAATGATTGGCTCTGCTTTTTCTGTCATTCGCTTATTTCTGCTTCCCGCAAGCTCGCGGTTAATCTTCTCGGTGGTCGTCCGCTCTCGTCGTACTGGCAAACGCTTGTTCTTTCAGGACCAAGCCGCTACTCCTACCCCAACTCATAAAAGCAGGCAAAGCCTGCACTGCAAGTCCCAAAGGGGGGAATTATGACCACTGCTGGTGAAGCCGGTGCGGATGCTGCGCCCGGCATTCTAGATCGCGAACGCATAATCGCCAAACCTGGCTTTAACCGGTGGCTCGTGCCTCCGGCCGCGCTGTGTATCCATTTGTGCATCGGCATGGCCTACGGGTTCTCGGTTTTCTGGAAGCCGCTGGAACGGGCGCTCGTCGGTGCCGACGGCCAACCGCTGGCCAGCTGCTCAGGCGATGCCGTGACGTTTGGCGAAAAGGCTGCTGGCACCGCCAGAGCGCTTTTCGCAACGGACTGCAACTGGAGCCAGTTCGACCTGGGCTGGATGTATACCTTCTTCTTCGTCGTGCTCGGTATCTCTGCCGCCGTCTGGGGTGGCTGGCTTGAGCGGGCTGGTCCGCGCAAGGCCGGCGTCATGGCAGCGATTTGCTGGGCAGGCGGCCTGTTGATTTCGGCCGTTGGCATTTACATCCACCAACTTTGGCTGCTGTGGCTGGGCTCGGGCATCATCGGCGGCATAGGTCTCGGCCTGGGTTACATTTCGCCGGTCTCCACTCTGATTAAGTGGTTTCCTGACCGCCGCGGCATGGCGACCGGCATGGCCATCATGGGCTTTGGCGGTGGTGCCATGATCGGCTCGCCGCTGGCGACCTTGTTGATGGATCACTTCAAGACTGACACGTACACAGGCGCGGCTGAGGCGTTCGTCGCGCTTGGGCTAATCTACTTCGTGTTCATGTTGATCGGTTCGTTCGGCTACCGGCTGCCGCCGGCAGGCTGGAAGCCGGATGGCTGGACGCCCCCGGCTAACGGCAACGCGATGATCGCATCCACGCATGTTCATTTGCACAACGCGCATAAGACACCTCAGTTCTGGTTGATCTGGACCGTGCTGTGCATGAACGTTTCGGCTGCGATCGGTATCATCGGTGCAGCTTCGCCTATGCTGCAGGAAACGTTCGGCGGCATGCTGACCGGCGCGCCGGAGCTTGGCTATGAAGCGATGCGCCAGAACGCATCCATGGCGACGGCTGCCGCCGCGGTTGGTGCCGGCTTTGTCGGACTGATCTCGCTGTTCAACATCTTCGGCCGTATCGGCTGGGCTTCATCGTCTGACTTGCTGGGCCGCAAGATGACCTACACGGTCTTCTTCGTGCTCGGCATCGGCCTGTACGTTCTTTCCGCCCAAGCAGCTGACTACAAATGGCTGGCCGTTCTGGTGTTGTCGTTCTGTCTGATCTCGTCGATGTATGGCGGCGGGTTCGCGACGATACCGGCATATCTGGCCGATATCTTTGGCACGCAGTTCGTCGGCGCAATCCACGGGCGCTTGCTCACCGCATGGGCCACCGCCGGCATCGTCGGTCCCGTCGTGGTGAACTACCTGCACGACACGCGGCTGGCAGCAGGTGTTCCACCAGGTGAGGTCTACGTGCCGATTTTCTATATCCTCACCGGATTGCTCGTGGTCGGGTTGATCGCAAACTTGCTGATCCGGCCGGTGAACCCGAAGTGGCATATGAGTGATGAAGAGGTTGCCGCCGAACAGGCCAAGCTCGTTCATAAGTCCGAAGTTGCGCAGACCGGCTCGTTCGGTATCGGCAAGGGCAAGCTGCGTGATCCTAAGGCGATTGCCTTCTGGCTGCTTGTCGGCGTGCCGCTGGCTTGGGGTATCTGGAACACGTTTGTCAAAGCACTGACGTTGTTCTCCTAGGCCCTGACGCAAAGACTTCGCGGCGCGGATTATCCGACTAGGCTTCGGACCGCGCCGCGAACTTGTTCAAGCGTGAACGGCTTGGACAATACTGAGACGCGGCCGCCGGCTGCCGCCTTGGCACGTTCCAACTCCTCGGCAAAACCCGACATCATCAAAACGCGAATGCCCGGCACGATCTCTTCTGCCTGCTTGGCGAGCGTAATTCCATCGATGCCCGGCATGTTCACATCGGTCACAAGCACATCGAAATTGGAACCATTTACCTTTAGGCTGTCCAACGCTTCGCTACCGTCCTGTGCGATATCGACATTGAACCCTTCGCTTTCGAGCGCACGCTGAACCAAGTCTCGCGTCGTCTGGTCGTCATCCGCCAAAAGAATACGTGCCATGGTTTTTCAAGCTCCCGAGACGACGCGGCCCACGAAGGGCAGTTCCCTGTATCTGTGTGCGACATCCATACCGTAGCCCACGACGAACTCGTCGGGGCAATCGAATGCACAGAAATCCGCATCGACTTGCACGGCACGCGGAAGTTTTTTGTCCAGCAGAACACAGGTGTAAATTTCGGCGGCGCCACGCGCTGCAATCAAGTCTTTGGCGAACGCCAAGGTGCGGCCGGAATCAAGCACATCGTCAATCAGCATGACGTTGCGGCCTTCAACACCGAGATCAAGATCCCGTAGGATCTGGACCTTTCCGGATGAAACGGTGCTCCGGCGATAGCTAGACAGGGTTAGGAAATCAACTTCCGGTGCCATGCCGGCTCTGTGCATTGCGCGGATCAGATCGGCAGCGAATACAAAGCTCCCCTTGAGAACGGCCACGACGAGCAGCCTTTCCACCTCGCGCGCCTTAATCTCCTCCGCAAGCTGCTGAATCCGGTCCGCAATTGTCTCTGCCGAGAAGATGACTTCCAAACCGCCATTTTCAATCACATCGTCCTTGCCCATCGCAGTCCTTTCTCATTCTTTCCCAGCCCGTCTTGGCGGATGGCCCGTGATTTGGCAGACTGATTTAGCGGCTTAGTGACGCCCACGCTTATCCTAGCCGCTTCATCGTGAACTTGCACACGAGCCTGCCACAATCCTAACAGATTGATCGGCGTCCAAGTTTTTCGCATAACTGGGCATCTTGGAGACGGGCGCGAAGCCGGGAGCGCAAGTCTCGCATGACGCCGTAACAACTATTGGAACGCCAACGTGATCCGCTTGACGAATGTCGGACTAAGATATGACCGGGGACCGGAGGTTCTTTCCGATGTCAATTTTCATCTCAAGCCTGGTTCGTTCCACTTTTTGACCGGACCATCGGGCGCGGGCAAAACGTCACTTCTGCGGCTTCTGTTCATGTCCATGCATCCGACGCGCGGCCAGCTGCACATGTTTAATCAGGATGTCAGCCACATTTCTCCGGCCAAGCGCGCCCAGCTGCGGCGCCGGGTCGGCATCGTGTTCCAAGACTTTCGTCTGCTTGATCATTTGACGACCTGGCAGAACGTTGCGCTGCCGCTTCGCGTTGTCGACAAGCGGGCCAACATTCATGACGATAAAGAAGACGTGACCGATCTTCTTCAGTGGGTCGGATTAGGCGACCGGATGCATGCCTACCCGTCCGTGCTCTCAGGCGGTGAAAAGCAGCGCGCGGCCATTGCCCGGGCATTGATCCGCAAACCGGAAGTTCTGCTTGCCGACGAGCCGACCGGTAACGTCGACCCGCAGATGGCACGGCGGCTGTTGCGCCTGTTCATCGAACTTAACCGGCTGGGAACGTCCGTTCTTATCGCCACCCATGACCATCAATTGATGCGGCAGTTCAAGGCGCCGCGGCTGGAGCTGCACGAGGGCCATGTCAGGATCGTATGACAAGGATGCACGCTGGGCCGCCCAACGCGGCGCTCGATTGCGCACGGAGCCAGAGGCTTATCCGGATTTCGACGTGCCGCCGACGCAAACCGGCCGGCCGGGCGCGGAATTCGATCCGCTGAGCCACACGGGTGACTTCGTTCGCGAGGAGCCGACACAGGCGCCATCGCGTATGGGCAAGCGCAAGAAGCAGCCGTCCGCCCATGAGCTGATGAACGTCGCGATCGTTCCGCCCGGCTCTGTTGCCGGTGGTTCGCTCACGCTTGTGATCTCGATCATGTGTTTTCTCGCCTGTCTGACGGCTGGTGCGGTGTTCATGATCCACCGCTCGGCGGACGCTTGGCTCCAGGACATTGCCAGCGAGGTTACAGTTCAGGTTGAGCCACCCGATAGCGGTGACGCGCAACCGTTAATCGACAGCGTTGCGAGCTACCTGCGGAAAGAGCGCGGCGTGACCGCAGTCCGGATTCTCAGCATCAAAGAGAGCGGCAAGCTGCTCGAACCTTGGCTTGGCGATATCGAAGTTCTGAAGAGCCTTCCTGTTCCGCGCCTCATCGCGTTGCAGGTCGATCCTTATTCGCCGCCGGATCTTGATGCCGTGAGGGCTTCACTAGATGGCCAGTTCCAGGGTGTGACGCTCGACGACCATCGCAGCTGGCAACGGCAGATCCGCACGGTGACGCACGGCTTCGCGCTTGGCGGGCTGGGCATCTTGTTGCTGGTGGCGGCGGCGACAACCGCCGTGATCGTTTCAGCCACACGCAGCGCCTTGGCCTCCAACCGCGAAATTGTGGAGGTGTTGCACTTCGTTGGAGCGACGGACCGCTTCATCGCGCGCGAATTCGAAAAGCACTTCCTCAGCCTTGGTATTCGCGCCGGTTTGGTTGGCGCGGTTTGTGCGATGCTGACCTTTTTGGTGCTGCCGACGATCTTGGGTCTTGTCGGCGGCGGCGCCGTGACCCTGGCGGAGATCCAGCGTTTGATAGGCACGGGATCTCTAGATCTGGCGGGCTACATTCTGCTCGGCATCGTGGTCATTGTGATCGCCGCGTTGTGCATGCTGACATCGCGGTTCGGCGTCTACCGGATCTTGCACTCAAAAGCGTGAGGGTCAGCCGCACGGCTTGAACACCGGCAGACGCTGGCTGGCTTCGCGCGTGGTGTGCTGCTCCAAGATCCTGGTTTTGCGATCTGCCCCGTTCGTTTTTCCACCCGCTTCGCACGATAGCGCCAGGGCCGCTGCGAGGCCGATGGCGGCTTCTACGTCACTCGTCTCAGGGCCCTGCGGTGAGATGTAAGCCAGGTCTGCGATTGAGGTGTCCGCAGGACGGGCGGCAACCGCCAAGACGTTGGGTAAACTGAAAGCGGCGGGAAAGTCCCCGTCCTTGCCGCCGGCGGGCACGAGGAACAACAGATGCGGAAACCGGTTGGCAGCGGCGGCGAACAGCTCCCAATCCTTCTGTTCTTTGCTTGAAGCCGTGACAACCAAAATGCCGGCTGGCGTCTGAGACAGGAACGCTGCCGCCATGGCGACATGGTTCGGCTCGGCGATGCGGAATGGAACGACCTCAACGCCCGCGTGGCTCAGCATCAGTTTGGCATGGCCGTTGGAACCGGCGTCAGCCGAATAGGGAAAGATGTCGTTGTCGACAAAGTCCCAGCCGACGATGTTGCCTTCACCGTCCCTGGCCAGCCCAGTCGCGATCTCCGGGTCCGTGTAGTCGACGCCTGCTCCGGTTAGTCCGATCGCGATGCCGCCGGGATCATCTGCTGGTGGTACTTTGGGATCCTGCGCAGTGGCGGGTCCGGCGAAAGCAAAGCAGGCCATGGTGAAGATCAGCAGGATCGCTGGCGTTCTTGGCGTCATGAGAGGTGCAATCCCAAATGCTGTGCGATGAGTTTGGCGATGCCATCTATATCGTCGAGCGCAAATACAGGTAGCGTTCCGCCATCGGTCTCGTGATCCGTAGCGATCGCGATGATGTTCGGATCGGAGGCCGCAAGCGGCTCCTTTGATTTACTTTCGGAACGGCGCACCTCAACCTTCGAGATAGGCTCGCGCTTGAAGCCTTCGGCGATCACGAGATCAACAGGCGATAGCCGGTCCAGCATATCGCTAAAGCTTGGTTCTGGCTCGTCACGCAGTTCATGGACGATGGCCCAGCGCCCGCCCGATACAATCGCCACTTCGCTGGCGCCTGCGCGGCGGTGCCGGGCGCTGTCGGTCTCGCCCTCGTCAATTTGAAAGCTGTGATGTGCGTGTTTGATCGTTGCCACTTTGAGGCCACGAGCTGCGAACGCTTCTACAAGCTTCACGGTGAGCGTCGTCTTGCCCGAATTTTTCCAACCGGCGACACCGATGACGGGAGGTTTTGTCATGGCGCCGATGTTTGCAATATGCGGCGCGCCCAGTCCAGATCTTCCGGCGTGTTGGCGTTGAAGAATGGGTCGACTTGGTGGCCGTTCTCGTTGCTTACGCCAAAGTTCACAGTGGCAGCACCATGGTCGCGCACGAAGGCTTGCGCCTGTCTCTTGCCATCCGACAATTCCGTTTCGATTGGGCCCGCCATGGTCAAGGGCCAAAGCCCGATCGTTGGATGGACCCGGCCCTGCGATGCAGCGACGGCGAACGGTTTATTAGCTTCGAGCAGTCTCGCGACCAAGTCATCCGGCAAGAAGGGTGTGTCCGACGCCACGGTTACAATCGCTGACAGGCTGGGATCGCGGCTTGCCCAATCCAGCCCGGCGAGAACGCCTGATAGCGGGCCTTGCCCAGCATGCACTCCGTCTGGAACGACCGGGACGCCAAACCGCGCAAACCGGTCTGGCTCGCCATTGGCGTTTATGATCAGCTGGCTGACTTGCGGCTTCAGCCGGCTGATCACATGGTCGAGCATGGTGCTTTCGTTCAGCGATATCAGACCCTTGTCGCCGCCGCCCATGCGCGTCGAGCCGCCGCCGGCCAGAATGACGCCGGCGACGTGAGTTTGCGCTGCTGATGGATGAGACATGTAGAGACGGATTTTCGCCGGTTGGTTCGTTTAGGAGACATTCATATCATGGCGTACGCAAAGGGGCTTCATTATGAGCAATACCAAGACACCTTGGATTGGACGCCGTACGGTCGTTCGCGGGTTGGTTACCGCGGCAGCTCTTCCGCTTGGTCATAAATTGCTACGCGCCAACGATGCGCTAACGGCGACACCACAGCAAACGGAAGGACCATTCTATCCTGTCGACTGGTCTGGCGATATTGACAACGACTTGGTGCAGGTACGGGGAGAGGCCGCAAGAGCACTTGGCAAGATCACTCACGTAACCGGTCAGGTGCTTGATGCGTCGGGTCATCCGATCCGCAATGCGCGCGTTGAGATCTGGCAGTGCGACAACAACGGGGTTTACCGGCACCCTCGAGACCGCAGCTGGTTTTCAAAGCGTGACGTTGATCCCGGCTTCCAGAGCCGTGGGCACTACGTGACGGATGCCCAGGGCAACTACAGCTTCCGCACAATCCGGCCCGTCGCGTATCCTGGGCGGACGCCACATATCCATTTTAAGGTCGAAGCACCCGAGCGTGAGACGCTGATAACGCAGATGTATGTCGCGGGTGATCCCGGAAATGCTCGCGATGGAATCTTGAACAGCCTCCCGCAAAAGGAGCGAGACAGCGTTCTTGTAAAGCTGGAAGAGGCCGACCGGCTGGAAGAGGGCGCGTTGGCAGGCACTTTCAACATCGTGCTGAGCTAGGCTTTGACGCCGGCACCGCTGGCGGGCGGTGCTTTCTCGTCGAGCGGCCAACGTGGCCTCGCGGCGAAATCCAACCCGTCCGTCAGGCCAAGCCGCAGCCGTTCAGCGCCAGCCCAGGCGATCATGGCGGCGTTGTCTCCACATAGAGATGCCGGCGGGATCGAGAGCTTGCAGCCGTGTGCTTCGGTCGTGTTTCGGATCAGCTGCGCCAGGGTTTGATTGGCTGCGACGCCACCGGCAACGACAAGATGGCGAGCGGCTGCGCTGCCGCGCTCTTGCAATAGTTTCAGCGCACCTTGCAAACGGTCCGCCAGGCTTCCCGCGACGGCTGCTTGGAAGGACGCGCAAATGTCGGCGATGTCCTGATGGCTCAGAGGTTGAAGCGCTGTCGCCTTTTGACGGACAGCCGTTTTCAGTCCTGCAAAGGAAAAGTGCAGTTCGGGACGGCCGGCCATTGGCCGTGGGAATGCAAAGCGCTTAGGATTACCTTTGCGGGCGGCGGCTTCGACGGATGGACCGCCTGGCATTTCAAGGCCAAGCAGCTTGGCCGTCTTGTCGAACGCTTCACCCAAGGCGTCGTCGATCGTGGTGCCTAACCGTTCGTAAGTGCCGACACCGTTGACTGCCAGAAGTTGCGTGTGGCCGCCGGAAATCAGCAACAGCAGATAGGGCGGCTGAAGCTGTTCCGTTAGTCCAACCGTGAGGGCATGCGCTTCCAAATGATTGATTGCCATGAGCGGTTTGCTGTGCGCTAGCGCGATCGCCTTGCCCGAGATCAGCCCCACAATCAGTCCGCTATTCAAGCCAGGCCCGGCCGTTGCCGCAACACCATCCAGATCCTCGAAACTCAGGCCAGACGAGAGCATGGCTTCCTTGATGATCTCATCCAGACACTCGGCGTGGGCGCGGGCGGCAATTTCCGGAACGACCCCGCCAAACGGCCCGTGCTCTTGCCATTGGGATCGGACGATGTTGGACAGGATTTCGCCTTTACCATCGCCATTGCGCACGACCACGCTGGCTGCGGTTTCATCACAGCTCGTCTCGATGCCGAGGACGGCAATGCGGCCGCCGCGCTGAGCATTTTCCGGATCACTATTGGTCGATTGCATGGCGATTGCTTTGACTTACGGGGCTGATGCAGTAAAGCGTGCAGTCCGTCTTTCATCGCTGGCCTAGCATTGAGGATCGAACGCTTGCAAGGACTACCCATCCGCATTGGCACACGGGGCTCTCCCCTGGCGCTGGCTCAGGCTCACGAGGTGCGCCGGAGGCTGATAGCCGTGAACGGGGGTGGAGAGGAAGACTATCCGATCGTCGTCATCAAGACGACCGGCGATATGGTGCTTGACCGGCCGCTGGCCGAGATAGGCGGCAAGGGGCTGTTTACCAAAGAAATCGAAGAAGCTCTCTTCAGCAAGGCAATCGATATAGCCGTGCATTCCATGAAAGACGTGCAAACGGTCCTGCCCGACGGGTTGAAGATTGGCGCGGTTCTCGAACGGGAGGACGTGCGGGATGCCTTCATCAGCCGCAGCTACGCGGCGCTGGCGGCGCTTCCGGCCGGTGCCAAGGTTGGCACGTCATCACTGCGGCGTGCAGCGCAAGTTAGACGCGCGCGTCCCGACCTTGAGGTCGTCGGCTTTCGCGGCAATGTGCAGACGCGTTTGCGAAAGCTCGAAGAGGGCGTTGCTGACGCGACCTTCCTCGCCTGCGCGGGCCTGAACCGGCTTGGAATGGCCGAGCACATCACAGCGGCTATGCCGGTCGACGTGATGTTGCCAGCTGTCGCGCAAGGCGCGATCGGTATTGAGATGCGCGAAGATGACGAGACTGTCCGCACGGCCATCGCGCCCTTAAACCACGAGAATACCGCCTATTGCGTCGCCGCAGAGCGTGCGTTTTTAGAGAGGCTTGAGGGTTCTTGCCGCACACCGATTGCCGGCTTGGCTCAGATTTCGGAAGGGGAACTCAAGTTTTCCGGCAGCATCCTGGCGCCGGACGGATCCGACGAATGCGCAACGACGGGGTTTGGCGCCAAAGAGGATGCCGAGCGCATCGGTGATGAAGCCGGCGCTACGATCCTGACCACCGCCAAGCCCGGCCTTTTGCCACATATCAACTGATGCATCTGATCGTCACCAGACCCGAAGCGGATTCAGAACGGCTAACACGGCCACTCCTTGACCTCGGTCACACGGTATCGCTCGCGCCGCTGTTGCGACCGGACTTCGCAACGGTTGAAGCGCCGCCCGAAGATGCGCAGGCGATCATTGCTACCAGCCGGAACGCACTGCGGGCGCTGGCGCAATCCCCGTCATTGAAAGCCGCGACTAAATTGCCCGTCATCGTCGCCGGGCCGGCTAGCGAAGAGCTGGCGCGCTCTGTTGGATTCACGACGGTGTATTCCGGCGAAAAGGGCGCCCGCGAACTTGTTGACGTGATCCAGAGCCGTTTCAGACCCGGCGATGGGCCTTTGCTCTACCTCAGCGGCGACGCTATGGCCTTTGACCTCCCGGCGGCATTGCGCGAACATGAGTTCAAGGTCCGCCGCGAGATTGTTTACACGATGGTTGAGGCCCAATCGCTGCCAGACGCGGTTATTTCGCAAATCCGGTCCGGCACAGCCGGCGGCGTCATCTTAATGTCGCCACGCACCGCGAAACTGTTCGTCCGGCTGGCTGAAAACGCTGGGGTTGGCGATGCGGCAGGTTGCATGGTCTACTTCTGTCTGTCGCAGGCCGTCGCCGATAGCTTGGACTTTGATGCTTCGCAGCCGATTTATGTTGCAGCACGGCCAGCATTGGAAGAAATACTGGCCTTAGTAGGAGAGTTAGCGTCAAATCAGCACTGAGCGCCATTGAGCCTTAGTAAACCACACACATTTTGGCTTTCAAATTGCCGCTACGAAGCGTGCGATTCCCCTTGCCGGTGCACCTTCGTTTACGTCCGGAGAACTTCTGTTTCATGTCGAACTCGAAAAAAGACAACCCGTCCGATGCTAAAAGGCCGCACGCGACCTTGGACTTGAAAGCCGAGGACGTCACGGCTGCCGGCAAAGAACCGGAGAAGAAGGCCGCTAGTTCAGACAAGGCTAGCGCCGCGGCCGGGCCGACCGATCAAACCAAGGCCAGCGAACCGGGCAAGGCCGACGTCAAGGACAAGGATGCCTCGACGGCGAAAGCCGAGGGTAAGGACAGCGCAAAAGGGACGCCACCACCAGCGCGGACGTCAGGTGCCGGGATCTTCAGTCACGTGCTGGCTGGCATCGCGGGCGGCGTGTTTGCCGTGGCAGCGGCGGAGTGGGTCGCACCATATCTTGGCGTGACCACCCCGGCGCAGGATCTCAAAACGCAGACTTGGAAGCTTGAGCGCCGCCTTGCTGCAGTCGAGCAGTCGAATGGCACTCAGGCTGTCTCTGGTGAGCTTAGCGCAGTCGACAAGCGTATCGCTGACTTGGAAACGCAGACCGCGAGCTTGAGCAAGACGCAGCAAGCCATCGCGCAGGAAACGCAGGACGCATTGAAAGAGGCGTCTTCCGCGGCGCTGAGCGAAGCGACCGAGAAGCGTCTGGATGCGCTTGACCAACGGCTTGCGACGATCGCCAAGGGTGCGCAAGACGGCGCATCCGAAGGCGGCATTTCGCAGCTCGTTGCCGTGTCGGGCAAACTTTCAGACGTCCAGACTTCGCTGACCAAGGAAATCGATCAAGTGCGGCGGTCGATGCCGCAGAATGTTGAGTCTCGTATTAGAGAGGCCGCCAAGGATGCCGTCGCGGCACGGGCTGGAACGCAGCGGCTTAGCGGCGATATCAGCGGTTTGAAAACCGAAGCGGCCCGGCTTGAACAGCGCATTGAAACCTTGAAGGCCGACAGCGAACGCGACGCCGCGAAGATGCAAGTTCTTCAGGAGGAAGCTGCAAAGCTTTCTAGTGAGTTTAGTGAGTTGAAGAGCACCGTTTCAACGCAAGTGAAAGGCGGCGTCGGTGAAGCGATTGACCCGTTGAGCAAGAAGCTGGCAGCGCTGGAAGATGGCTTGGCGGCTGTTATCAAGAGCGAAGAGGAACGCCGCACGAATGCAGAGCGCATCGTCGTGTCGCTGCAGCTTGCCAACCTGAAACGCCTCGTGGACAGCGGGCAACCTTACACCGACGCACTGTCCAAGGTTCGCGATGTCGCCGGCGGTAAGCTTGACCTGTCGCCACTGGGCCGGTTTCAAGGTACCGGCGTGGCGACGATTGGCGAACTGCGCCAGGAGTTCCGGCCCGTCGCGAATGCCGTCATCGACGCGGCTGAAATGCCAGAGAAGGGCGGCGTGATCGACAAGCTCGTTGCCGGCGCGAAATCGATCGTAAGGGTGCGAAACCTCAATCCGACCGACGACGACAAGAGCGCCAGCGCTGTTGTCTCGCGCATGCAGAACGCATTGACCGAGGGGCGCCTCGGAGAAGTACTCGAACATGCCAAGACAATTCCTCCTGCTGCTTCCGGCCCAGCGCAAGACTGGCTGACAAAGGTCGAAGCACGCCATGCCGTTGATGACGCGATTGGCCAGATCGAGGATCAGCTTGAAGCGTCTTTGACGTCCGATTCACCCGGCGAGCCAAGTGAAGCCGGTGCCGCCGACGGCAATTCGCCCGCGAATGACAGCTCTGCAGAACGGCTGCCGGCGCCTGGCTCAGTCAGGCCGGAAACGCCAGCGCCGCTTCCACCCTCGTCTCCTGAAACAGCCCAGCCGTAAGGACACCCACGATGTTGCGCCTTGTCGCTTTTCTCCTTGTAGTGCTGGTTGTTGCCTCCGGCCTCGCCTGGCTCGCGGACCGTCCCGGGCAGCTCGTCATCAATTGGGAAAACCAACAAATCGAAACGAGTGTCTTCCACGCGGTCGTTATCGTCGTCGCGGTGATGGCGTTGCTCGGAGTGGTGTGGTCGCTAATACGGCACATGTGGGACAGCCCGGCTATCCTCGGTCGCTTCATCAATCGCAGGCGACAGCAGCGTGGTCTGGATGCGTTGTCCAGCGGCATGATCGCCGTTGGTGCTGGAGACCGTGCGAACGCAACGCGTTATGCGATCCAGGCGCGCAAGTCCCTGCCGAATGAGCCGTTGACGCAGCTGCTACGCGCGCAAGCCGCGCAACTGTCTGGCGATCGCGCCACCGCACGGCGGATTTTTGAGTCGATGTTGGCTTCACCCGATACAGAGCAGCTTGGCCTGCGCGGCTTGTTCGTTGAAGCCCAGCGCGAGAACGCCCCTGAACCGGCGCTGCACTATTCGCAGCGCGCCCTGGAACTCAATCCCAAACTTGCCTGGCCGATTGATGCTTTGTTTGACTTGCAGTGCCGCCAAGGGAATTGGGCCGGCGCGCTCGAAACACTCGCCACGGCCAAACGCAATGGTCACATCGACAAGCCAACGGCCGACAGGCGCCGCGCGGTCTTGCTGACTGCACAAGCGCAAGAGCTGGAAGACAACAACCCGGCGAAGGCTCTAACGCTGGCCAGCGAAGCACACCGGCTTGCGGTTGATCTCATTCCGGCTGCTGCGATTGCCGGGCGGATCTTGGCTAGTCAGGGCAATACCGCGAAAGCAGCAAAGGTTCTCCAGAGCACCTGGAAGAAGGCGCCGCATCCTGACTTGGCGACGGCCTATGCCTACGCGCGCATTGGCGACAGCCCGCGGGACCGGCTGGACCGGGTGAAGAAATTGGCTGGCATGCGGCCGCATGCCGTTGAAAGCCCGATCGCCGTGGCCAAAGCCGCGATTGACGCGCACGCGTACGACGAAGCGCGCCATGCCTTGTCGCCTCTACTGGACAATGCGCGGCTGACGCAGGCCGCCGCAACGTTGATGGCGCGTATCGAAGGTGAGCAGCATGGAGATAAGGGGCGCGTGCGCGAATGGCTGGCGCGGGCGGTTACCGCACAGCGTGACGCGGTTTGGACGGCCGATGGTGTCGTGGCGGAACGCTGGGCGGCCGTGTCTCCCGTGACCGGACAGCTGGATGCGTTCGTTTGGAAGGTGCCGGTCGAGCGCGTTGGCGATGCGCCTGACGAAGCTGCGCTTCATGACCGGTTGAACGAGCTTGTCGCGCT
Source organism: Hyphomicrobium sp. (assembly GCA_041940525.1). Taxonomy (GTDB): domain Bacteria; phylum Pseudomonadota; class Alphaproteobacteria; order Rhizobiales; family Hyphomicrobiaceae; genus JAKAXS01. Next base: position 60,250 of record JBGTSB010000003.1, on the reverse strand, counting down.
TGGACAGGAACAGCCCGCTGATCTCGATCTGACGGCCGAGCCGGAAACTCCTGCGCAAGAAGAGAAGCCGGAGAAGGATATTTCGCCTGCCCCTGCTGTTGCCACCACTAAGGTGGAGCCGGTTAAAGCCAATCCAGAACCTGCTGCCGAGCCTACGCCTGCGCCGCCTGAAACCGGAGAGGACGAAAAGATCGCTGCCGGACCGGGACAGGAGCAGGCGGACACTTCATCCCAGAAGCAGGAGAAAACGCCGGTTGCGACTGTGGCAACTGAGGAGCGAGACAACATGACGTCAGCGGCGACACCGGCGAAGGATGCCGGGAGTGATCAAAAGCAAGAACGCAAAGCCACGTCATCAACTGGAGCCAAGTCTAGTAAGGACGTACCGGCCGAAGCTTCGGCGTCTAAGGGGCGGAGCAAGCCGGAAAAGACGCAAGAACATACGATCTTCGTTTCGCCCAGAGCACCAGATGATCCTGGTGCTGACGATGAAGAAGAGTCTGCACCTGCTGTAATGCGGCCGTATCGCGCGGTATAATTCGCGGCGACCGAAAGTCCTTGCTTTTCATATGCGAAATTAATCTTATTCCGCAACTTGATGTAATTTGAGAACTCTTGCTCTCGCAATAATCACCCGTCTGTGCTTATTAAGATATCGTTTACCAGGCGTCATTTGCAGCCATGTGAATGCTAGTTTGTATTGCGAGGACTTCGATGACCATCCAGCCCGGAGACACGGTCCGTGTTCGCGGTGATTCACGGGAAATGGAAGCGGTTGCATGGCTGGATCGCGACTTGATCTGGGTCCAGCTTTCGCCGATCGACACCACACTCTACGCGTTTCGTTCCGAATATCTGGAAGTCGTAAGTCAGGCCGCCGCGCAAGCCCGCCAAGGCGCGGCTCACGCGTCTGTACCGCAAGTGCCGCGGCGCAGCGATCCGCTCGCCGCTTGATTACTGGCCAGCCGCCCCCGCGCAGTCTAAAGCGGGTTGTTCTCGGACTGCCCGCCTGACGCAAAGAACGCTTTTGTGATCTTGAAGACGACCGGGCTCAGGGCAACGAGCGCGATCAGGTTAGGCACGGCCATCATGGCGTTCAAGGTATCGGCAAGAAGCCAAACGAACTCGAGTTTCAAGGTTGCGCCAGCGAGCACGGCGAGCGACCAGACGATACGAAATGGCACGATGATCACAACACCGAACAGGTATTGCAGCGCCCGTTCGCAGTAGTAACTCCAGCCAAGAATCGTCGTGAAAGCAAAGATCGCGATGGCGCAGGTGACGATGTAATTGCCAGCTCCAGGAAGGGCGAGCTCAAACGCCTTCGAGGTGAGCGCAGCGCCGGTTTCGCCGCTTGTCCAGGCGCCGGTCACGAGAATAACGAGCGCGGTGAAGCTGCACACGATAATCGTGTCGATAAAAGTGCCCAGCATTGCAACGAGGCCTTGGCTCACCGGGCCTCTCGTTTGCGCTGCCGCGTGTGCGATCGGCGCGGACCCGAGCCCGGCTTCATTGGAAAAGACACCGCGAGCGACACCAAAACGGATGGCCGCCCAAACGGCCGCGCCGGCGAAACCTCCGGTGGCGGCAGCCGGGTTAAATGCGTGCGTGAAAATGAGCGACAGCGCGTTGCCGATTTCGCCTGCGTTCATCGCCAACACGATGGTACCGCCGATGGCATAGGCAATGGCCATGAATGGCACCAGCTTTCCAGCCACCGTCGCGATGCGTTTGATGCCGCCGAGCAGAACCGCACCAACGAGCACGACCAGCACGCCGCCTGTCACCTCTTCGGGGACTGCAAAGTTTGCGTTCAAGGCGTCGGCGATAGAGTTTGCCTGCACCATGTTACCAATGCCGAACCCCGCGACACCTGCAAACAGGGCGAAGCAGACGGCCAGCCACTTCCAGTTCTCGCCCATGCCGTTCTTGATGTAATACATCGGGCCGCCGACGAAGTTGCCGCGCTCGTCCGTCTCGCGGTACTGCACGGCGCAGACGGCCTCAGCGTATTTGGTGGCCATGCCGACCAGCGCCGTCATCCACATCCAGAAAACCGCGCCCGGGCCACCGAGGAAAATGGCTGTCGCGACACCGGCGATGTTTCCGGTGCCGATCGTCGCCGACAGTGATGTCATCAAAGCGTTGAATGGGCTGATGTCACCCGCGCCGCGCGAGGCGAGGCCGCGCCACAGCAGTTTGAAACTGACTGGCAGCCTGAGAATACTCATCAATCGCAAGCCGATGGTGAGATAGAGGCCAACGCCCAAGATCAGCACGAGCATCGGCACACCCCAGACAATCGAATTCAGGGACGAGAGTGCTTGGCTGATAGCTTCCATGTCGGTCTCCGCGGTGCGTGGGCTGGTGCTGGCGCCCAACGCGTGCCGCCAGCAGCGCTAACAGGCCACACCCTGGGAGCCGCTGTCTAGGGCGCGGCGGTCACGTTCGCGCAGCGTTCGACGGCGTGTGGATGACTTGGCGCGCGTGAGCGATCTCGTAGGCCTCTCGAGCTCAAACCGAAACCGTTAGGGGTTTGTTAAGAGTAACGGAGTCTAAACTCTTAACGTCGCAGTAGTAATTGTATGGAGTTCGTAATGTCTGCGTGTTTGAAAAAGTCGTCCTCTTGGATGCCGTCAGCGGTTCAGGCTGGCGTTGAATATCAAATTGAAGACAACTTCCTACGCGCCCGCCGCTGGGCCAATGGCCGGCTGCAAGAAAGCTCTTGGGTCGCCTGGGACCTGACGACCGACGAGACCGTCCGCAAAGCCATCCGCGAGATGGACTGGGAATTGCTCCCCAAACACGAATTCAGAGAAGACGATGTTGTCGTGCCGATGCCGCGGCGCAAGTTGTTCGACTGGGCCCGCTCCGGGGCCGCTCACGGCTGAGGGGACCGTGCTGTAGCCGGGTCCAGCCATCCACTTGACCCAGATCGCAAGCTGGCTGGCCTCTCGCAACGCCCAAGACAACAAGCGGAACATGGTGTTACCCGGCACCGTGCTCCGCTTTTCCATGTTCCGGGCTTCGAGGTGAGCCGGATAACGGGGGCCTGAGCCGTCTGACAATTGGGCTGTGACTCATCGTTTCGGCTGGCGATTGAAGGCCTTGCAATCGGCCAAAGCACCGGTTATCCCTGCGCTTCTTCCCAGACAGGGAACGCCGCTTTAGCTCAGCTGGTAGAGCACCGCATTCGTAATGCGGGGGTCGCGTGTTCAAGTCACGCAAGCGGCACCATCCCGAGTAGTGTTTTCGCTCCTCTTCAATCCGCTCACGCCGATAGATCAGTTGCAGATACGGCCGGAGTAGTCATTGAACTGTCGCAGTTTTGACGGCAACCATTTCGGCCCGCCGTGGACGGATGAACGAGTCTCAATAATCACAAGTCAGTCTTTTCTCCCTATTTGCCGTGTTTTGTCTCTGCCTTCTCAACCTCTGCTTTAGCAAATCACTGTATTAATAGTGTCATATTCAAAAAAACTCGAAGCGGAGCGATGTACAGGACATTCATAGAGGATCTGCCAGAACCGCCTCATCCGGGGGAAATTCTTCGGGAGGACATTCTGCCGTGCCTCGGGATGACCCGTGCCGCGCTCGCCCGTCACCTTGGCATCTCGGCACGTATGCTTGGCGATTTGCTGGCGGAGAGGCGCAGCGTCGACCGCAAGATGGCGCAACGGCTGGGCATCGCACTCGGTCAAGGCGCGCGCTATTGGCTGGGCCTGCAGGTTCAGCATGACCTCTGGCACTGCGATATTGACGAGCCGCCGGTGAAGCCGATCCGGTGGGGCAAGCGCAAGAAGACCCGCCAAACGACGACAAGGAGCCGGCCGGCTGCAGCAGCGGCGGGCTGTGCATCACTGTAGGGTTGCCTATATTGCGGGCTCAGCGGTCGCCCGGCGCCGCTGTCAGCAATGAGGCGTCATGATCGACCACCTGGCCCGCTTGGCTAACGTTTGGATTTCCCGGCGCGCGCAGCAGGACCCGCAGGCGATCGCGGATGCTGCCGGTAAACGGCCTGCCGTGGTCATCACAGGAGCTTCTCGCGGCATAGGCTTGGCACTGGCGCGGCGGGCGGCGAAGGACAAGCGCGCGGTCGTGCTCGTCGCGCGCCATTTAGGGCCTTGCAAGCAAGCGGCCGAAGCCATCGAGGCGAACTATCGCGACAGCGCGGCAGTTCCGCTAGCGCTCGACATCACGGAGCCGGCGGCGTTCGCGCAGATCGAAGCCGCGCTCGACGCACATGGGCTTTATCTCGACATTCTGATCAACAACGCCGGCATGGGACTGGGCGGCGCGATGACTGGCCATAGCGTTGAAGATATCGATCGGCTCACGCAGTTGAACGTTGGCGCCGTGACCCGGCTGACCCGGCAAGCGCTACCGCAAATGATTGCGCGTGGGCGCGGCGGGATTATCAACGTTGCCTCGTTGGGAGGCTACGTGCCGGGGCCGTATCAGGCGGCCTATTACGCGAGCAAGGCCTACGTGCTCTCGTTTACTGAGGCGATCGCCTGCGAATGTTCGGGCCTTGGCGTTCGGATTTGTGTTGCAGCGCCGGGACCGGTGGAAACCGGATTTCACGAGGACATGGGCGCGGAGACGGCGTTTTATCGCGATCTGCTGCCTGCCCTATCGCCGGAGCGCGTGGCGAGCGCCATCTGGTGGCAATTCAAGCTCGGCAAGAAGGTGGTCATACCCGGCTTGCTTTCGCTTATTGGGATGCCGGTTCTGCGCGTATTGCCGCATCCGGGTTTGGTTCCACTGCTGGGGTGGCTTCTTAAGCCCAGAAATAAGGACGAATAAGAAAAAGCCGCATACTTGCGGGGTGTAGGCCGTTTGCATTCTCCTAACACTTGGCGTGTAAAGTCCAATGTTAGGCACCGCGTTTCACAGTTCCGCGTTGCGGTTCCAAATGGTGCGGTGATGAGCCCTGCTCATCACCGCACTTTGTTTTTCGGGGCATTGGCTAACGACGACGGACCAGCCGTTGCCAGCCAGCCCGCCGCCTACCAGCTCAGCACGAACACTTGCTGCAAGCGTTCAAGCCCCGCGCCTTGCCAGTTCTCTGGTCCCGCTGTCCGGCAGGGTCGGGGATGCCGTTCGATTGGCGCGTGGCGCAAGATTAAGAAAATGGGAGCCGTACAAAAATGGGAAAACTTCCCGATCGGCTAGTGTTCGCGACGGGTTTCCAGAGACAGGCGGATGAGATCCGCCGTCCGCTCCAAGCCAAGCTTTTCCTTCAAGCGGCTGCACGAATTGGCAACAGTCTTATACGCGATGCCGAGCGTCTCAGCGATGCCCGACAGACTCTTGCCGTCGCCCAGCAGGCGCAGGATCTCAACCTCTCTGTTCGTCAAACTCTCCAAAGGATTTTCCGTTGGATACAGGTTGAGTGCGAGTTTGGACGCGGTCTCGGGATCGACGTAGCGTTCGCCGGCAGCTGCTTTAGAGACCGCCGTGACAAGCTCTTCGGCGCCGGCACTCTTTGATACATACCCAAAAGCCCCAGACTTGATAGCGCGCGATGCATAGATCGGCTCGGCGTGCATTGAGAACATGACAATGCGCGAGAGCGCGTGCTCGATTTGAAAGCGCTTCAGAAGTTCCAACCCACTGCCGGCACCAAGATTGATGTCCAAGACAACGACGTTTGGCCGTTCGGACTTGAACTTCGCCAGAGCTTCGTGCGGAGTTCCAGCCTCTGATATCTCCGCGCCTGGTAGCGACGACAGCAACCGTTGCACGCCTTGCCGTACCACCGCGTGATCGTCCACGATCAAGACCTTCATGACGCAACTGCCTCTTGTTTTTCTGATTGTGCGCGTTTGTTGTTTGATAGCGTGCTTGGTAGGGGCAATTCGGCTTTGACGATCACACCTAGTCCGTCGTCTCGGTTTCGCACGACGAAGCGCCCTCCCTTTGCGACGACACGTTCGCGCATGTGCAACAGACCGTAACTGCCTTGAGCGGATGGTTCTGAAAGGCCTCCACCATCGTCGGTGACACGCACAGCAATGATGCCAGCTTTCTCCTTCACGGCAATTTCAACCCTCTGCGGATTTGAATGCTGCATGGCGTTGCTCAAGGCCTCGCGCACGATCCCGTGGATCGCAGCGTCTAGCTGATCACCCCAACCCGCCTCCGTGATCGCCAATTCGAACTTTATATGCGGGCGCCGTGCTTCCCAATATGCAACTAAATTCTCAATCGCGTTTGAAAGGCCGAGGTCCAACAGCACAGCCGGGCGAAGACGCCCGAGGATCGATTTTACCTGAGACTTGATCTGGCCCACGGCCTGTGAAATGGCTCTTGCGTGCTGCGATGTCGTTTCAGACTCGATGTTGTCACTTTCCGCGCTCTTGCGGATGGCCGTTGCGTCGACGTCGATCGAAAACAACAACGGGCTAACTTCATCGTGAAGGTCGCGGGCGAGCTCGGCGCGCTCTTCTTCCTGCACTGCCGCCAGTTGTTCATTGAGTTTGCTGTTGCGCCGTTCGGATCGGCCAAGTGCGTCGGCCATGATGTTGAAGTTGGCACACAGGTGCGCGAGTTCTGTGGGGCCACGCTCCGGCACTCTGGTCGCGTAGTCTCCTCGGCCAACCTGCTCAAAGCCTCGCGAAAGCGCAGACAGCGGCTGGAGTGCGCGGCCTAGCATCCAGTAGATCAGGCCGAGGATAACGAAGCAGAACGTCGTAAGCGTCGTCAGGCTGAGCAGCATATCTTCCCAGACTTCCGCCGTTTCGCTGCGCTGGTCACTTTCCAGAACTATCGTTCCAAACTTCATCAACGATGCCGGAAGCGTGACGTTGACAACCTTAGCCGGCTGATCGAGCACGCCGGACAACCATTGCGGCGGGGCTTCATCGGCCTCCGGCGCGCGCACGGTGGATGTGTCGGCCACTTTATTTTGAGGATCGATCAACATTGCGCGGACGTGGCGATTGCCATCAAAGGCGTGCACCACACGCCGCAGTCCTTCGCGGGGAATGCCGGCACGGGCGGCGTCTTCTAGCGCGACTTGTGCCGTGCTTTGTGCCACGGCGACAGCCGCGCTCAGTTCGCGATCAATCTTCTGCTGCGCATGCCAATTCGTCAGCAGCGCGCCGAACGCCAATGTGCCTAGCAACACCATTGCCACGCTGCGGATCAGCCTTAGCCGGAGTGACACTGTATCGGACCCTTAAACCTTAACTCTGTAACTTTATTACATACCGGTTTTGAAAGGGTGTGGGAAGGCCATGCTGATGGTGTCTGATCAACAAACCGTCAGGTTAACGCTTGATCTTGAATTGGATGGGAACGGCGTAATGGAGAACTTCTCCGGAGACTTCAACGGGAGGAGCAGGATAGGGACTGGCGCGATCCACAGCCGCGAGCGCCGCCTCATCCAAGATGGGGTATCCCGATGATCCAATGAGTTTCTTGCCTATGACCTTGCCGGAGCGGTCGATAGAGAACTCAACTTTGGCGGTGCCTTGTTGGCCGCGCCGGCGTGCTTTCGATGGGTAGCGGCGAAACTTCTTCTGATGGACGATTAACTGGCGTTGATAGGTCAGGATCGCCTTGGAATTCTTCTTGCCTTCGCCAAGGGTCTTAGCTTTGACGACGGGCGCTTGCTCTGCCTCGATCTGTTGTGGCGACATCGCCATGGACGATGCAGCTTGCTCCATGGCCAAGTTCTCTGGCTGCACCTCTTCCAGTTCTTCCGGCTTTTCTTCGTCCGGCACTTCTTCAACTGGCTTAGCAACCGGCAGCGCGACTTCCGGATCAGGCGCTAATGGCGACTGCTCGAACTGAGGGATGTCAAGCTGGCGCGTCTCTTCTTGTTTTTCAGTCGCAGGCGGCGTTGCGACAGACTCCTCTGACTGCGGTCCGAGCGCAGCATCCGGCGTCTTGACGCGCTGCGTCGTCGTGATTGGCGCCAGTTCCATGACAATCGCGCCGGCGACCTCGTCATCGAAGACTTCTTCTTCTTCGCTCCAATCAAAAAAGGCGCCACCAACATGCAGCATCACAACAAGCAGGCCGGAGCCGGCCCATAAGAGCCAATTGTCTCTGTTCGTGTTCAAGACATCGGAAGCGAGCATTCTATTCGGCCCCGCCCTTACGGCCCCGCTGTTCCGGTGGTGGCGACCGGTGGCGCTTTCGGATCGCCGATGCCTTCAAGGCCGACGAGCGCGATCTTAAGATATCCGGCGCGGCGCAGCAGATTCATCACGCGCATCAACTCGCCGTATGGGATCGTTTTATCCGCACGCAGGAAAATGCGCTTGTTGCGATCGCCTTCGGTATGTGCGTCTAGCCCATTGGCCAGCTGCTGACGCGAAATGGCATCGTTGCCAACCGCAAGAGACCGGTCGGCCTTGATTGTCAGGTAGAGCGGCTTGTCGGGCCGTGGCTTGGCCTTGGCGTTCGAGACAGGAAGGTCGACTGCGATATCGACGGTCGACAGAGGGGCTGCCACCATGAAGATAATCAACAGGACGAGCATCACGTCGATGAAGGGAGTGACGTTTATCTCGTGTTGTTCGTCGAGATCGTCGCCGCCGTTATGCAGTCCGCCAGCCATTGCGTTTACTCCGCCGCGTATGCGTGACGATGGGCGTTGTCAACGCGGTCAAGATCCCGGGACACGAGACGCATCACTTCGGCTGACGCGTCGCCTGCGTGTGCGCGGTATACGCCGATGCCGCGCGAGAACCAGTTGTAGATGATGACAGCTGGAATGGCCGCGACGAGACCGATCGCCGTTGCGAGCAAGGCTTCGGCGATGCCCGGCGCAACGACCGCCAGGTTCGTCGTTTGCGATTTCGAGATACCGATGAAGCTGTTCATGATGCCCCAGACGGTACCGAACAGGCCGACGAACGGAGCTGTCGAGCCAATCGTGGCAAGCACGCCAGTGCCTCGGTTCATCTTGCGCACAGCGGCGCTTTCAACGCGCTCTAACCTGGAGGCGACACGTTCCTTGATGCCGGCCTTGTCAGGCGTCTCCGTAGACATGCGCAGTTCCAAGGCCGCCACGTCGATGAACGCCCGCACGATCCCCTTACGGTTTCCGAGTGCCTGAGCAGCACCAGCGAGCGTGCTTTGGCTGGAGATGGCGCGTAGTCCCCGTGTCACGCTCGAGCGAGCAGAGAACAGCTCTACAGATTTGGCCAGCCACACTGTCCAGGTGATGACCGAGGCGAAGGCCAAACCAATCATGACGGCCTTCACGACGATGTCCGCCTGCATGTACATGCCCCAGGGTGACAAGTCATGCGGCAGGCTTGAATTCGCACTCGCGGTTTCGCTTGTTCCCGCGGCTCCTTCCTCGCTTGCTGCTTCAGCAGGAGGAGCTGTTTCGCCGACACCCTCCAACCCGTCGAGTGGCAGATCTTCAACGGGGATCGTACCGGCAGCAGGTTGAGCCTCCGGCTGTGCCGCAGACCGCGTAGCTGGGGTTTCGGATTGGTCCGAACCATTCGTGGCGGCAGCCGCGTCTGGCTCTGCAGTCGGCTCCGTTGCCGTAGTTCCGGATGGAGCGGCCGTACTGGACGCTGGGTTGGTGGGCTCTGGTGCTGCGGTGTCCGTTGTTGACGGGTTAACCACATCTTGCGCTGACACGGCGGCAGGCAAGACCGCAACAGCGATCAGACTTGAGGCCAGCACCCACGACAGAGCCCGACGGATGGTATTGATGCTTGATTTCTCAGTCATAAGCCTACTTCAGCCTGCGAATTGTTGAGCCGGGAGTTCGCCTATACATTACTGTAGATGTCAAGATGTCAGACTTCCGCGCAGTCGAGGCGGCCGCCGCTGAGCCAATAATCTACTGGAGTAATTCCTACTATGCGGCTCTAGTTTAATCCGGGCCCGTTGGCAACCGGCCAGTTGCCGCGCAGGGCCCGGAAATTCAGACTAATGGTGCGAATGGTGATCGTGGCTATCTTCTGGGCCGCTTGATCCGATTGGCTGCACCGCGAATTCGACATCCACATCGCCAGCCTTTTCGAACTTGAGCTTGCCTTTCAAGGTGCCGCCCTCTTGGAACGGCGCGTTCAATCCCATCATCATGAGGTGCAGCCCGCCGGGCTTGAGCGTTACCGTCTCGCCGGGTGGCAGTTCCAATCCGGCCTCCAGGTGGCGCATTTTCATGACGCCGTTGTCGTTGCTCATGGTGTGGACTTCGACCGACGCCGCGCCTTCGACGCTGCCACCGATCAGCTTGTCGGCTTCCTTGCCGACATTTTTCAGCGTGACATAACCTGCTGCGACTGTGGCGGCCGCAGGAGTCGCGCGTGTCCATGGTTTTTCGATTTCGATGGTGCTGGCACCCGAGGCCTTGCCGTGGTGGTGCTTGTGGTGCCCAGAGTTTTCGGCGGCAACAAGCATCAGGCCAGGGGCTGGGCGTTCCAGGGCGTGGGGATCTTGTCCCTGCTGCGGGATCTGATCCCAGGCGATTTGTCCCTTCTCGCACGTTTGCGTCACTGGAAAGTGGAGCGTTTGTCCAGGTTCCAGTTCGCGGGCAACGAAGCTCGACATCACAAACTCATCGTAGAACGCATCTGGCAGGTTGCCGCCGCTCCATGAGACCTGGCGGACGCCCTCTTTCAAATCGCCATGATAGAACTGATACGCCCGTTCATAGGCGCCACGTTCGACGCTGAGCTGCCAACCTGGCTTGGGCATCGGTTTTACGCCGATGACGCCTTCAGGGATCGACACGTGAACAGCAGTCGTAGCCGAGCCTTCGCATCCATGGGGGATTTTCACGACAATCTTATAGCCGGTTCCCACCGGAGCTTGCTTCTGCTCGAGGCCTGCATGGGCGCGCGCCAGCGTCGCGCCAGCGAAAAGCGTCAAGCCAACGGCTGTTAGAACTCCAATGAATTTTTCTGGATTCTGATTTTTCATCTTTCTCACCATTTCATGCTGACGCCGCCATACACGGCGCGCCCCGTGCCCGGCTCGAAGAAGTTTCCATCAGCGCCGTTCGCGTCGCCCGCGATGCTGACCGAGGAGATGTAGGTTTCGTCCGTCAAGTTCCGGCCTTCGATGTAGGCCGTGAATTGCTCACCCTCGTAACCGATCTTTGCGCCTAGCAGCGCGTAGGCGTCCGTCTCAAGGGTGTTGGCGTTGTCGACGTAGTAGGCCTGTGGAACCCACTCAACATTCGGGCCAGCGAAGACGCCCGATGGATGCTTGTAGAGCAGCTCGGCGCGCAGGTAGTGGCGCGGGGCGCCCGGCAGCTCGTTGCCGCCGAACTGGGCGTCGTCGTCGAAGCGGAAGTCGCTGAAGGTATAGGCCAGGTTGAGCCAGAGTTTGTCGGGTGTGGCATCACGTTCGAATAGGCCTTGCCACACGGCAGCACCAACGCCGAACTCCACGCCTTGATGGATTGTCTTATCAGCGTTGGCCTGCTGGCAAAGGCTCTGACCAACATTGAGGCATTGGAACTCGTTGTCCAAGTTTGAGCGATAGAGAGCAATCTCGTAGTTGAAGTTTTCCGAACGGCCGCGCGTGCCAATCTCGTAGGTCACGGCCTCCTGCGGCTTGAGGCTGGTTGTGGCCGTGGGATTGATCGTGATCTCTGAGAACGTCGGTGCTTCGCCGCTCTTGGAGACATTGGCGAACACTTGAGAGGTTTGCGTCACGTCCCAGACGATCCCGGCTTTTGGGTTCCAGAAGCTGAAATCGGCTTTGCCCGAAGCAGCACCCAGCCGGTCTTCCGACTCGCGAGAGGCGTCCACATATTGGATGCCTGCAACGAGCGCGAGGGAAGGCAGCGCGAAGAATGAGTTCTCGGCATAGACGACTGTGTTCTTGGAGATTTGATCTTTGTCCGAGAACAGGTCGCCGCGCTCGCCCAGGATATTCCGATAGAACTTCGATCGCGTTTCGCCGTTATGGACGGTTACGCCCGCGACGAACTGGTTGCGGTGACCGCCGATTGTCGCATCGTTGGTAACGCGAGCGAAGCCGCCGTAGTCGCGCGTACGATTGTCGATCACGAACAGGATCGGATGGTCCAGCTCCTTGTCGAGGAAAAAGCCGCCTGTTTCGAGAAGCGTGCCTTGGCTGAGGCGTACAGCGGTCTTATTGGCGACGCGGATGCTTTCGATGTTGCGTTCGTAGTCGCGGTCAACGTTGTCGTTACCGATACTCTGGGGGAAGAATGGGCCGACAAACGGCTCGCCGGGCAAAACGAACGCCCCCTTCGGATCGTTGAGCGCCTGCTGTTTGGTGACAGATCCTGGGATGTCCTGCTGGATGTCGTTGGCGTTGAGGTAGAATCGCGTTTCGACGTTGCGGGAGAGTTTGTATCCGATGTTCATGGCCCCGCGGACGCTTTCGCCGGACGAGTGATCGCGGAAGCCGTCCTGCTCCTGCCAGGTGCCAGTGATGAAATAGTCCGCCGCGCCGAAGACGCCGCCGGAGCTAACTGTAGTTTTGCGGAAGCCGAAGCTGCCGATGTCCAAGCGCGCACCGAATGCTTCGGAGTCATAGCCCGTGGGCATCACGAAGTTGATAGCGCCGCCCAACTGATTGGCACCATAGCGCAACGCGTTGCCGCCCTTGAAGACTTCCAAATAGCGGTACGCCGTGGGATCGATTTCCTGGAAATCGCTGCCGCCGTCAGCGGTGGTGATCGGGATCACGCCATCCATCAACAATTGGACGCCGCGGCCGTGGAAGTTGCGCGACAGGCCGGAGCCACGGATAGAGAGCCTGGTGTCTTCGCCCCACTTCGGCTGCACGAACACGCCGGGCGTGAAGTCCAATGCGTCCTTCAGCGTCACAGCAGGTGTAGAGGTTTTGTAAGTTTCAGCCGGAACAAGTGAGACGGCTCCCGGCGTCCGCTGGATCTCGGCGCGGGCTTCACCGGTGTTCGGCACTGTGAGCGCGCCAGACCTTTGTGCTGGTGAACCGTTTGGCGTCTCAGATGGCTGGAAGGCTGGCTCGACAGGTTGCGCGGCCGCTTGTGGCGCAGATGGTTGCTTCTTGGCGACGGCTTGCTTCTTCTTAACTTGTGATGTCGAGACTTCAACGGCTGGCAGCTCAGTTGCGGATTGCGCCGCAGCGCTTGCCGCCAAAGCAATCGATGCAACAGCATGGCTCGTGACTCGCACGAATTTGGAACGTGTGGACATAGGCCCCCCAGGGCGAAGTTAGACTAGGTCTTCAAGGCCGCTGCGCGGCCCAACGGCAAGTGGACTACACCTGCGCTGGAGGACCACGGGGGCTGGGGTTGCGATGGGACTGATGCGGGCGGGGCTGTTCATCCCGCTCCACAAAGGAGGGCTGTTCGAGCTGCACCGGCTCATAGACGATCAGCACCGCTGGAAGGCGAGTGAGACCTAGGACCTGGGCAGGGCCGTGATGACAGCCTCCGATAATGCAGAGCGGACACGTGTTTGGGCTGTCGACCGGCATGGGCTCACCGTCCGGCGCATTCAAGTCCAAAACCTTGAGCCCTTGGGCCGTACAGATCGTGACAAGGTTCGAACCGTCCGCAGAGGTTGCGGCGGCTTGGGCCTGCGCAGAGCCCAAAATGGCAAGCGTCTGCAGCGCGAGAACAAGCGCGCTGAAGAGCGATAGCCGCCGGCGGTTTTTGCGAAGCCAAGTCATGGTGGCGGACCGTACGGGCAATGGCTGCTCCACGTCAACGAAATCGTTTGACGCGGTTGTGCGCCCCGGCCGCTGAAAGTTAATTCGGCCAGAAGCCCGGATGAGGGGCGACTGGACCAGCGACTTCGATCAGGCGACCGATGCGATACTGGAAGCGCGTTGCGGTTTCCAGCGGCTCCAGGCCTTGGTCTTTTCGGGCCTCATTGAGTTCAGCACAGACCGGACCTTCGACCTCCCGGATCACACAAGCTTCTTCAACGCCATACTCCGCGCAGTCGAATCCGCGCGGCCGAGGCTGAGCCAGCATGGTTTCGCGCTGTTCCGGCGTATAGCGCGCGTGGGCGAATTCATGGGCCAACAAAACAGCGGGTGTCAGATAACCAGTCATGTCCGCCAGCCCAAGGTTGGGTGCCCATTCGATGCGCAGGTTTTGCGGGTCGCGATGATAAAAGCGAGTGTTGGCTTGGTGGTGTTCAAGGAAGATCGGGATGCCCCGGGCATTCACTTGCGCCATACACGCCAGGAAAGTTGGCGATTGCTTCAAGTAGCTGAGCGCTTCATCCAGCCGGCCAAGGAGATGCGCTGGAAATCGGGAGACATTGACGGAGCCCCATTTTTCGTGGGTAGCCCCCGTGGGCATGTGCTGTCTTAGCATACCCTGATATTAGGATTGTCCGCTGTCGGCACAAGATTAGCAGGTCGTCATGTGCGCCACAGGCATGGCGGCCGCGCGCGAAAAGCTCGCAATTATTAAGCTCAAACTAGGTCCATCTCCGCCGTCGTCGTCTGCGCTGTCGTCTTTGCTCCAGCGCGTGCCGGTATAGGTGTACCCAAAGCTGCGCATCAAACGGCCGACGCTGACCTCGTCCAGGTCCACTCCGAACTCATCACGCACAAGCCGCGCAACATCGGCCAGGCGCCAGCGGGGGTTCAACTCCGGCGCGTGCTTGCTGCCGATCAGGTGCGCCAGTTGTTTGCGCTGCTTGTCGTCAAGCTTGGGCGGGCGGCCGGGAGAGCGCATGCTTTTTAGGCCGTCTGGGCCAGACTCGTTGAAGCGATGAACCCAATCGCGGAGCGTCTGGCGTTCCATTCCACCGATCTCGGCGGCTCTTGTCCGACTTCGACCTTCTAGGATCGCTGCGATCGCCAGCAAGCGTCTGGCGTGGGATTCGTCTTCAATGGCTGCTGCATAGTCGCGCAACTGCTGGGCGGTGTAGTCCCGCCTCAGCTCAATCGGTGCGGGCATGAGGGCACTCTTGGATTAGATGATCTGATAGGATCACTAAGTGATCCTTATACATCCTTAGGATTGAACTCGCCCGCGTCAAGCATTGATATTGCTATGGTTTGTTCGTTTTGCAGGTTCGACCAGCCACCTGCAAAAATAGACGTATACGGAAACTTTGGCCGCCGTCTCTCACCGTTGTCAGGATTCGTATCCAGGAGCGTGGGAGATTGAACAGTGTGCGCAATGTTTACGAAGAAAATCCCGTCATCTTCCACATTTACGAAAACTTACTGTGTTGAATGACGTTGTAGGGTGTTGGCTGCGACGATGGTACGCGCCGGCGCTTGTCTTAAAACGCCGTTTTAAGACTCCAGAGTCATACCCAGAGTTAGGATCATGTGTTCGTCCGCCGGTCCTAGAAAAGTTCAAGCGAGGTATTGTGATGACGGCCAGAAAAAAAATCGCCATCGCAGGTGTCGTAACCGCATTGGCGGCAACACCACTGCCAGCGTCAGCCGCCGGTTCACCTCTCGGGGTTTGGATCGATCACACCGGACGTGGTGCCGTTGAGATCACGCGCTGTGGCAGCCGTCTGTGCGGAAAGCTGGTTTGGCTTAAGGACCGCGCAAAGCAGAAGGCGTGTGGCACGCAGATCATCGGCGGCGTCGGCAAGGTTGGACGCAGCTGGGACAACGGCTGGATTTACAATCCCGAAGAGCGCAAGAAGTTTGACGTTGAGCTGACGCCCTCCGGCCGCAACCGCCTTGTCGTTCTTGGCTATATGGGCACCAAGCTTTTCTCCAAGGAAATGATTTGGACGCGTGCGCCGGCCAACCTGGATCGCTGCGACGTGATCGAGGCGAAAGCCAAACCGAAGGAAAAGGCGGTTGAGAAGAAGGCCGTCGCTGAACTTCCCAAAGACATTCCTGCCCCAGTCCGCAATCCGAAGCTGGCCAAGGCTGAGATTTCCGAGCCCGTGGCCGAGCCCAAGCCTGCTGAACCTGAAACGGCAGAGACGCCAGCGCCAGAAGCTCCGGCCCCTCAACCTACCGAGGCCAAGGCGCCGGTGAAGGCTGCCGCTTCTGATCCCATCGAACAGGTTCCGGTGAAGAAGATCGAGCCGAAGCCGGAAGTCGCTGAACGCGATGTGGATGTGGACGAGCCGGAAGAGACAAAGCAAGCGCGCGCGCCTCAGCCGCGGCTGGCGAAGCGTCCGCAGCTCAGCCCGAAGGAAGAGGCTGACGCTTGGGCATCCGAACCCGGCCGGGCAGACCGCACGCGCACGGCAGAAGCCAAAGTGGAAGTGGACGTTTCAGACGACGTCTACGTTCGCGTGCCAGACCGCAGCCGGGCTAAGTCGCGCAAGATGTGCCGGGTTGATGCGCCGTTCGTGACGGTTGAATTCCCGTGCGGCGACGACTGAGACTAATCGTTGGTCCCGTCAGCGCCGGCGGGACCAATAGATCGCGAAGATCAAAAGCCAGAACAGAATCGCGATGATGTCGGCGAAGGCCGAGATCTCGACCAGGATCTGGCTCCAGCTGCGGTTCGGCGTGCCATAGAGCAACACCAGGCTGGCCGCTGCTCCCACAGCGAGAAAGATGCCGGTGAGCATCCAAGCGATACGTGTGACGCGTCGTGTCATTAGCTTTGCCCAGCTGACAAACTCATGCCTCTTGGCGCCAGAGATACGCTGATTTTCAGACGAACGCGAGAGTGATTTATGCAGCGCAAACGCCGCCGTTGGCGCCTGCGTGGGCGGAGAGATCGCGGATCGTTGGGGTATTGCCGGAGAGCGGGTTGTCCGGGTCCCATTGCAGGGTGATCGTCTCGAAGCGCGTGGCCTTGGCATCGTAGAGCAGCAACCGGCCGGCCAGGCTTTCGCCCGTTCCGGTGAGCTCCTTCAGGATCTCCGTGGCGGCCAGCGTTCCGATCACGCCGACGATGGCGCCCAGCACGCCGACTTCAGAACAGTTCGGGACCGTTCCCGGCTCCGGCGGCTCGGGGAAGATGCAGCGGTAGGTTGGGTAACGCGCGCCACTGGCATCGCTCAGGTGCGGTTTGAGCGTGGTCAGATGCCCGTCGAGCGGACCGACCGCGGCAAACACCAATGGTTTGCCGGCGAGGTAGCAGGCGTCCGAGACGAGATAGCGCGTTGCGAAATTGTCCGAGCCGTCGGCGACCAGATCGTAACGGCCGATCACGTCCATCGCGTTCCCGGCCGTCAGCCGTTCGGGGATGGCTTCCAGCGTGACGTTCGGATTGAGACGCGCGACCGCCGCCTTTGCGCTATCGACCTTGGCCGTGCCGACGTCCGCCGTGGCGTGAATGATCTGACGCTGCAGATTGTCGAGGCTGACGACGTCATCATCGATGACGCCGATCGTACCGACGCCCGCCGCCGCGAGATAGGTGATGATGGGCGAGCCCAGCCCCCCGGCGCCGATGACGAGCACGCGCGCGGCCTTGAGCTTGGCCTGGCCTTGGCCGCCAATCTCTTTCAGCACCAGGTGGCGCTTATAGCGTTCAATTTCTTCCGGGCTGAGGGCCATTGACCCGCCTTTGCTGCTTGCCGCGCGTGGGTGTGCGGTGATGGCCGATCATGTGGCAAGGCCGGTGCGGGATGCAAGGGCGTGGGGAGCACCAGCCAAAATCTAACATCACACTAGAAGGGTGGTCTCTGTGAAACTAGCGCGTGACGCGCTTCGCAATTTTCTGGACTTGGGCATTTTTCAAGCAGGCGCTCGGTCCTGCGCCGTTCATTGTGTAGCCACTGCCGCTGCTTCAGGAGTCTCTGCTTCCGAGCGTCACCTTCATCGTATATGCTAGCCATGTGCACATTGAGTCCAATTAGCGAGCGTAATAGGCGCAACTTGTCATCAGAGGATGATGCATTGTTCAGCTCAACCATGCCATCTCGCATCTTTTTGTGAAGCTTATTGGCTGGCGCCAATCCGTTCGCCGACACATGCACACCCGTCACCACTAACCCACGTTTGGCACGTCGGCGGTGAACTTTGTGATAGTTCAACTGGCGCTTTTTGATCGCGCCTTTAATTTGAAACTCTAACTTGTCGGATATGTCTGAGCCTGAGACTACGACATCATCAACCCAGACGGTCGCGATGGCATCGTGAGTGATGCACAGTTGCTCAACCTCATCAAACAGCTCACGATGAACGATCGCGCAGAGAATTGGGCTCAGTGGCGACCCAAACGGAACACGGGCATGAACTGTGACCAGCTTGGTCAGCATACCAGCCACGTCATCGGGCATCTCAAAGCCAAAATGAAACAGCTTGAAAACATGTTCATCTGTGGTGGACGGATAGAACTTTTTGATATCGAGTGACGTCAGTCTTGCCGCGCCCAGGTGCTTAGCAGCGTTGCGGACGGTCGTCATATTGCGCCTGGGCGAACTGAGCCAATTGGGCTGTTCTACCCTATTCAAAAGGTTGGCGAGAATGGCGTGGGTCTTGTCCATTGCTCCGAAGGGGCGAGCGATCTTTCTCACTTTGTTGGCAATAAGCTCTTCCTTATACCAGTAGTTCTGTTCGCGAGACTCTATGAGCTTTTCTAATGTTGATAGTTTGAAGCCCAATAGCTGAGCAAGCCGCCTGCGGGTTGGGAGCTGGAAAAGTGGCGACCGAGTCATAGGATAGATCTCAGTTTTTGTTTTCTTCTGCATCTCCGGGAGCCATGTGTTTAAGGAGCTTAAGGACCTTCTCAGCAATAAAGATCCGTCGCTGAGATTTGGGCGGAACTCCATCAAGATTCTCTGCAAAAAAGATCAGTGATGACAAAGGCACCTCAAGCTTGTCGCTGTACTTTTGCAAAAGATCTAGCGTGACATCTTTTTCGCCGCGTTCAATTTCCGAAACATATGATTGAGATATGCCGAGATCCTTCGCCAACTGCGACTGGGTCAGCCCGAGATACAGCCGGAGAATCTTCAAGCTCTCATTTAGCACTTGCAGCCTCCCAATTTGCTCAGATGACAAGGTGCGCGCCGTCAGATTAGATCGAAGATCCATGCAAGCATCCTCGCGATCAAAATGATCAATTTCCAGAGAAGCTTGTATCCTGGACGCGCCCGCCGTTTGTCGCTTGGTCTTTCCGACATGTTAGTCTCCCTCAAAGCAACCCACGTCATTGCGAGTCGTCGCGAACTTTGGGGATCGGAAAAACGACGGTTGGAACCTTGAACATCATACCGCGCCCGCGCGTCGCGGGCGGGCGCGGCGGCCCTGGCCTGCGACGGCGGATTGTGTTTTGGGGTGCCCTTCTTCACCACAACAGGACATGTCGTCCCAGCTGACTACGACTATCCGCATGTCTTCCAAACGATGTTGATCTAAATGTATGATTCGCTGTATCGCTGGCAACAATAAATTATCGCCGGTGGCGATATTCCGACAGGCAAGCTCATATGGGCGCTGAGCCCTATCTATTGTTCTGCGTCAGGCCCAACACTCACAGTGAGTGAGGGTGGGCTCACGATGAACGTGATCGCGACCCGTACAGTGATCCACCCACCTCCCGGCCCCACCCCCGCCCAGCGTGGCAATTGCGGTACGGTTTTCGGGCGTCGCGGCGCAAACGCTCGTTCGGCGGGCTCAAGTCCATTGTCGGGGGGCGTGGGCTCGACTAGCGTTTCGGCTTGGCATCGTTCAAATTTCGGAGGGGCTCATGCGCTCTTTGAAACTCGGCTTGGCCGCAACGGCGATGATGTGCGCGTTTGCGGCGTCCGCTCAGGCCGACTGCGTGAAAGTCGGATCGGTCGGCGAAGCGATCACCCACGACATGGCAAAGCTTTTTGCGACGAACGGTCTTGCGAACATCATGGCCAGCCAGGGCCGTGAAGGCAGAGGCCCTGTGAAGACATCGTGCAAAGACGGGGCTGGCACCACGACGTGCCGCGCCTCGCAGACCGGCTGCAAAGTCGGCCCGCCGAAAACGTGCCTCGGCGCGTGGCTTTGCTTGCCCTAGTGAGCGCGTCGCAGACCGTGCGAGCCGCCTGACAACGCCTGCCTTCGATGACTTACGCTCTTAGAGGTTAGTCCGGCATTGCAGCCTTCACTGCGGCATGAAGTGCAGCCAAGTTCCGGCGAGCACGCCTGCGACCAGTGCGATGTAGCCGGCGACAAGCAGCAAGATCACGGCAGGCTCAGCTAGGGTCATCGCAGGCACCGAGCTGTCAATTGTCGTCTGGTATTTTTTCGACGGGCGTCAATCTCAGAAACTGGCTCATATTTGGCTCCTCGGTCGTCAGTCGCCACAACTGGCCCGTCTCGCGATCGCGGAGATAGTCCTGCCTGAAAAGATAGTCTTCATGATCGTTCGTTTTGACCAACGTTAGCCGATCCATGAGCACCGAAAATTGAGCCTTGCGCCATTGCGGTCCGGAATCGTCAAAGACGGTGGGCTGCTCCCACGGTGGAGGTCGATCGGTCTCGCGCCCCCATACCTGCCGCAAGCGCCGGTCCTCTTTGTAGGCATCGACACGTGACAACAGCAGCAGGTATCCACCGCACACCGTGACCACCACCAGGCCGATTGCGATAGCAACTAGCACGACGCTCATGACGAACCGCTCTCCACTCAGTCTCGTTCAGATCGTGGTAGCAATATCGCAGACGGGCGTAAACGCTCGCACTTCAGCGAAACGTCTGCGCCGG
Source organism: Hyphomicrobium sp. (assembly GCA_041940525.1). Taxonomy (GTDB): domain Bacteria; phylum Pseudomonadota; class Alphaproteobacteria; order Rhizobiales; family Hyphomicrobiaceae; genus JAKAXS01. Next base: position 39,727 of record JBGTSB010000003.1, on the reverse strand, counting down.
ATTTTGACACGTGCCTTCGGTCTGAGTTCACGCTTTCGCACGCGTGTGTGCGCGCAGGCTCACGATGAATGTCACCAGGCATGCGCCGAACATCGCGATCAGCGTCCAGCCGAGCCATGCCGCTTCTGGTTCGCCGATGGCTAAGATCGCGGCGCCGAGGCCGATGAGCGGGAGCGACAGAATGATCATCGCAATCAGCCAGCCGCGGCCGAGGGTTTTCAGATGGCGCTGCCTTGCTTCGCCAAACGTGATGCGCGCATCGGAACGCTGAAGGCCAAGCGCGTAGAAGCGCAACACGATGTTGAAGATCAATCCGATGCCGATGCTTACGCCCATCAGGAACGGGACGTCGCCTGGGTTGTCCAACGGGATGAATTGAATGACGACCGGCAGCACGACTACGAAAAAGACGATGAAGCTGTAGCGGACCTTGGTGCGAAGTTTGTCCGCGGCTGCTGCGTCTTTGGGAAGATAGCCGGCACCCCATGCCCCACTCGGGAAGTATACCTGGCGGCCTTCGGCGTCTTCGCTGAATAGCGGCGAAGCGAATGAATCGAAAAAGCGCATAAAGGCGTTCATGGCGCGACTCCCTTTGGCAGACATGACCGGTTCGCTAACCGATAGGCTGGCTGCTTTCTTGAGACAGGACTGTTTCGCAGGGAACACTTTGCGTAGATGAAGGGCTGCGTCCGGCCGGCCTGGAAACACCCTATCGCGCGCGCCCGGCGGCGCTCTTGGCAACGCTTTACCGGCTCGATGCGCCTTGATCCGCATCGCGAAGAACATGGCTAACCCCGCGTTAAATTTACTCCGCGTTTTCCTATTAGATATCTTAAGTTTGATGTAGCTGCCGCCAGCGGCGAAGCTTGTATCCAACGCCTCATAGGAATACTTCGATGCTTTGGATATTTGTTCAGCGCGTTGGTTATAGGGGGGGGCAAAAGACGCGAAGGAGCTGGCTTCGCTTAGGAGATGACCGTGGATCCGTCGCTCCGATATTCGCAGCCAGTATTGCTGTTCTGGTTTTTTCAGTGACGGCTGCCTTGGAATTGGGCCGCTGGGCTACAGCTCAATCCGACTTGCAGGTTGCTCTTGATGCGGGTGTGCTGGCCGGAGCCGCGCGGCTGCAGACTAATCAGGCCGATACGGCAGGCGCCATTCAGGCCGCGCGGGAGATTTTCAGTCTGAACCGGCAGAAGAGCCTCTGGTCCGGCGCTACTCAAGAAACAATCGATTTCGAAGTTCGCGGCAAATCCGTCGTCGCTGACGGTGAAGTTAGGATTTCGACACTCTTCTCCGACGTTTTCAGCTCTGGCGACCTGCCACTGCGTGTGGAGAGTGAAGCCACCATCACCAACAGCATGTTTGAACTCTCGCTCATGCTAGACGTGACTGGTTCCATGTGTGACTACGCACCTGGCCTCCACGATAGTCCTTGCTCCAGCGGCTCGAAGCTGGATGCGATGAAGCTGGCCGCCAAGCAGCTCATCAACACAATGCTCGCGACCGAAGGGCTGCGCTCGCGCGTGCGCGTGTCGCTCGTGCCGTTTTCCGATGGTGTGCGCTTGCCCAGCGCGCCCCGCGCAGTGGCCGCCGGCCCGACGCCGGCCGTGAAGACCTACAGCGAGACCGGTTGGGTCAAGCAAGGCGGAAACTGGGTTTATAAGACACAGACCTACTACTACCACCCAACCGCTTGCGTGGCCGAGCGCACGGGCCCGTTGCGATTTACCGATGACGTCCCTGGTCCCGACAGCTACCTGATGACGGCCATGCGCGAAGGCCGAAGCTACGACGACAGCACGCCGGTCGAGTTCGGCTGCAGCCCAGGCGCTGCGAGCGCGGTCATGCCGCTTACCAACAATAAGGATGACCTCGTCTCCTTAGTTGATGGCCTGTCTGCGAAGGGCGGCACGGCCGGTCAACTTGGGACGGCGTGGGCCTGGTATACGCTATCGCCGAACTGGAAAGACGTCTGGGACGGCACGTCCGACGATCCAGCCGCCTATCCTGCTCCCGGTGACAAAACCATACGCAAGATCGCCGTCCTCATGACCGACGGTGATTACAACAATCAGTTTTCGCCTGAGGGCTATCGGGTTGGCGCACGGGCCTACCAATCTGCGGCGAACGGAAGCTCAGCGGATCAGGCTCTATCTCTGTGCGCAGGCATGAAGGACAAGGGCATCGAGGTTTATACTGTCGGCTTTGAAGTGAGTTCATCGGCCGCGACTCTGTTGAGCACCTGCGCGACAAGCTCCTCGCATGCGTTCTTGGCTAACTCGGGCGAAGAGCTGGTGAGTGTTTTTCAAGGTATCGGCGAGCGGGTGCTGTCACTTCACCTGTCGCGCTGACAAGTGGGCCTTTGGCCAGAAAGTCGCAGCCTCACCTGTTCAGCAGCTGGTCCAGCATCGCGAATAGCGCGGCGTTTTCGGCGGTCGGTTCTTGGTACATGGCCGGGACGCGTCTGGGATCGGCGGGGAGCGCGCTGGCCGCTGGTCTTGAGCTGGAGTGGGATGCGCCCCAAGCCTTGACCTGGTCGAGGCCCGTTAGGCAGTCAGCGTAATTTGCATAGCCGTCATTCGAGCATGCAATCGTGTCGCCCGCTCCGGCGACGAGACGCCATCGCCATGAGCCTTCATTGTCGGTGTAGATCTCGGAATGCATCAGAGGTCTCCCGTTGACAGGCATTCTTGATGCTAGTCCGATTCGGAATGGACCTCTGTGACTGATTGGTGACGCTTGACTTCAAAGCGCATCCGCTATTCCAAAAAGGAAAGGCGGGACTGCAGATCCCGCCTATCTCAAACTCTTTGCAGAACGCTCGAGACTTAGTTCGGCTCGAGGAACAGCTCCGACGAGAAGTAGCGCTCTGCCGACGACGGCGCGAAGGTGACGATCGTCTTGCCGGCGTACTCTGGCCGGGTCGCGACGGAGATCGCGGCGGCGACGTTGGCACCGGTGGAAATGCCGCCGGGAATGCCTTCCGTCTTAGCAACGAGGCGGGAGACATCGAACGCCATCTCGTTGGAGACGGTGACGACTTCGTCGATAAGAGACCGGTCGAGGACCTTGGGCGCGAAGCCCGCGCCGATGCCTTGAATTTTATGAGGACCGCGATTGCCGCCGGACAGCACGGGGCTGCCTGTCGGTTCAACGGCGATCATCTTCAGGTCCGGCTTGCGCGGTTTCAGGACGCGGCCGACGCCGGTGAGCGTTCCGCCCGTGCCGACGCCGACAACAATCGCGTCGACCTTGCCGTCGGTATCGCGCCAGATCTCTTCCGCCGTGGTGCGTGCGTGAACGGCGGGGTTGGCCGGGTTTTCGAACTGGCTCGGCTGGATGGCATCCGGCGTGCTGGCCAGAAGCTCGTTGGCTTTCTCGATAGCGCCGGGCATACCGGCCGCGGCCGGCGTCAATACGAGTTCGGCGCCGAGATGAGACAGGATCTTGCGGCGCTCGATCGACATCGACTCGGGCATCACCAGTTGCAGCTTGTATCCGCGCGAGGCACAGACGAAGGCGAGGCCGACGCCCGTGTTGCCGGATGTCGGTTCGATCAACACGGTCTTGCCTGGCGTGATGCGGCCCTCGGCTTCCAACACGTCAATCATGGATACGCCGATACGGTCTTTCACGCTGGAGAGCGGGTTGAAGAACTCGAGCTTCAGCAGGATGTCAGCCTTGGCGCCGGACTCCTTGCCGATCTTGGCCAGTTTCACCAGGGGCGTATGGCCAATCGTTTCGGTGATGTCGTTGTAGACACGGCCCCGGCCCCAAGACGTCGTGGCCTTCAGTGTCTTTATGTCTGTGATTTCATTCATGGGAAGGCGCCTCTTTTCAGACTTTCAGGGATTGTGCCGCATTGGCTGCGTATGTCTTGTCAAGAAACGGGCCGGCTCTCAAGCCCTGGTTTCCTGTATATCTGCGGCCACTGCATTAGGCTTCGGTCACAGACTAGCGCTTTCAGGCGGCTTTTGTCTTTTTTCCGCGCTTTTTGGGCATGGCGTTCTTCTTTTTCTGCTTACTTGGATCTTTGTTTTTCTTTTCTGGCGAACTCTTGCCGGTTGAACCCAAGCCGCCGCCGGCCCTCTTGGTCTTCGATAGCTTTGCCGTCTTGCGCAGCTTCACCTGCATCACCGGCGCAATCACCATTTGTGCAATGCGGTCGCCGCGCTGGATCATGGCCGGGCTTTGCCCGAGATTGATCAGCAGCACCTGCACCTCGCCGCGATAATCGGAGTCGATCGTTCCAGGTGCGTTGAGGACCGTTAGCCCGTGCTTGATCGCCAGGCCAGAGCGTGGCCGGACCTGTGCTTCAAAATCTTCCGACAGCTCCATCATGAACCCGGCCGGGACGGCGACGCGTTCTCCGGGCTGCACCATGAGGGGCCTGTCGCCGCCGATAGCGGCCAGCAGATCGAGCCCCGCAGCGCCGGGCGTTTGATATTCAGGCAGCGGCAGGCCTTCGCCGTGCGGCAGGTACGAGACTTTGACTTTCGTTTTCTTGCTCACGGCTTGACCTGCTCGCGATTAATATGGCCGGCGGCGCGTTCAATCAGCCGCTGGGCGACTGCGTCCTTGGACATCTCCGGCCATTCTTCCATGCCGGAGCCCGTCAGCAGATGAACACGATTACGATCACCACCCATAATGCCCGTCGACGGTGACACGTCGTTGGCAACGATCCAGTCGGCGCCTTTGTCCTTACGCTTCTTGCGCGCGTAGTTGACCACGTCGTCCGTTTCGGCCGCAAAGCCAATGACAAGGCCCGGGCGCTTACGGCGCGCGGACGCGACCGTTCTAAGGATGTCTTCGTTCTCGACCAGCTCGAGGCTAGACGGCGTCTTCGCCCGCCCCTTCTTGATCTTGGACGGAGAAGAGGCTGCGGCACGCCAGTCGGCAACGGCGGCGGTGAAGATGGCGACGTCGGCGGGAAGGCTTTCGCGTACGGCGTCTAGCATCTGCGCCGCTGTCTCTACGTGAAGTACGGCGACGCCTTTTGGGTCTGGCAAGGCAACAGGGCCTGAGACCAGCGTAACGCGTGCGCCAGCTTGTGCGGCGGCTGCGGCGATCGCATGCCCCTGCTTGCCAGACGAGCGGTTGGCGATATAGCGCACGGGATCAATCGGCTCATGCGTTGGGCCGCTGGTGATAAGGACGTGGCGGCCTTCCAAGGCACCTCCCGTCGATGACGACTTACCTTTGTCTGAAGCCAATTGCTGTTCGATGGCATCAACGAGGTCTGCCACTTCGGCCAGCCTGCCCATGCCGGCTTCGTTGCTTTCGGCCATTTCTCCGCTGGCTGGCCCGATAAAGGATACGCCGTCCTGCTTCAGCTGAGCGACGTTGCGCTGCGTGGCGGGGTGGTGCCACATGCGCGGATTCATTGCCGGGGCGGCCAGCACAGGTTTGTCGGTTGCCAGCAGCACACTCGTCGCCAGATCGTTGGCGTGGCCGCCTGCCATTTTGGCGAGCAAGTCGGCCGTCGCGGGAGCGATGACAATGAGGTCGGCTTCACGGCTCAAGCGGATGTGGCCGATCTCGCGCTCATCGTTCAGATCAAACAAATTGCTGAAGACGCGATCGTTCGACAACGCGCCGACGGACAATGGCGTGACGAACTGCCCGGCCGCGGCGGTCAGAACAGTGCGCACGCCGATCGAACGCTCGCGCAGGCGGCGGATCAGGTCGAGGCACTTGTAAGCGGCGATGCCGCCCCCAATGATGAGAAGGATGCGATTTTTCAAAGGTATAAGCCTTCGCTTTCCAGCAGATCCTGACTAGTCATAGTAGAGGTGGAATGCAGGAAATAGAACGCCTTGTCGCCGCATTTAACCATCACCGTATCTTTCAGCGCTGATAAGCGTTAATTTTTCCGAGCCATGAACCGTTCAGAAGGTCCGGTCTAACGTGTGGAATGCCCGGCCAAAGTTGATTGGAGTGTTGCTCGTTGTCACGGCGCTCGTGTGTGGCGGGGCGGCGCGCAGCGACACCATCGCGGATTGCTTTAGCCAGGACAATCACCGCCGCATTACTGGCTGTACTGATTTCTTGAAAATCCCAGGCCTTACCAAAGCTGAAAAAAGCTTGGCCTACGCCATGCGCGCGCTCGCATATTCTCTGCAATCAAAGTATGACCGCGCCTTGCCGGACTATGACCAGGCCATCGCGCTTGATCCGAACTCGGCGATTGCTTTGAACAATCGTGCCTGGGCTTATTATAAGACGGGCCAAGCCGAGCGGGGCATGAGGGACGTTGAACGGTCCTTGAAGTTGCAGCCCAGCAGTGCCCATGCGCACGATACGCGGGCTCATATCCATCAGACGTTGGGCCGGCCAAGCCGTGCATTAGCCGATTACGAGCGGGCCGTCCGCTACGGTGGGGAAAGAATAGTGAGGCTCTATCAATGCGGGCTGGCTAATTTCGGGCTCTACAGCGGAACGATCTCCGGCGTCTATTCCAGTGAAACGCGGGAAGCCATGAAGTCCTGCGTTCAATCGACCAAATGCGATCCGCTGCCCGCCGACGAGGAATGTAGGCTGGCCACGTCGTGATTTCTCATTCGTCAGCGCTGTCAGCGTCTTGACATGCGGCACTTCACCTCACATTGTCGCCGCGTGCACAGGCAGGATCACCTGATGTACGGGCCTGCTCGTCAGGCCCCAAAGAACGGTCCAAGTCTAGGGAAGAAGCCGGGGCGATGCTTAATCCGCATCGCCTCGTGCCCAGGGCAAGGGCAAGGTCCGTCCTGTGGCCAACCAGCCGGGGTCATCGCTTCCAAATGATCGAGATTGGCCTTGGCACTCTGATCATCTTGGCCGTGGCCTTGACCGCCTCCGGACTTTTGGACGGCATCATCCCATTTCCTGTTGGCGCATTGTTTCTGGCAGTGATGGCAGCCGCCGGCGCCATGTTGATCCTTCGCGGCGCTTACCGGATTGCCTTGAAGCGAACCGAGGCCGGCCAAGCTGGGCTACGCCTTTCGCGGCTGGCTTGGACGATCAGCTGCTTGGTGATGCTGTTCGGCCTGCTAACGCCGTTTCTGATTGATCCGCTGAACCTCGTCGCCGCGGCTGGCTTTCCCTTGGGGCACTACCTTGCTGGTCAAGGCATTCTCATCGTCTTTGCCGTGCTGATTTTCCTGTTCGCCGGATGGCAGGCCCGCATGAAGGGCAAGGACTGACATGATGGAAAGTTTGTCCTCCGTTTCTCCTACACTGCTTTTGCTTTTGATCACCGCGGTATTGTTTTTGCTGGTTGGGTTGGCAGCCTTCACGCGCCTGCAAGAGCGATACGATTTCGCAGGCGCGCAAGTCCCTGCTGTGTTTGCTGGCCTTGCGCTGGCAGGCGCGTTCTTGTCGGCGGCTCCGTTCGCCGAGCTGACAGGCGCGATTTTCTATACAGGCAGCGATGCTTTGGCTTGGCTCATCGGGTTGACGGCTGGGCTCGTGCTGCTCGGTGTCTTGATCGCACCCGGGTTTGATGGCGCTAACACTGGTGGGTCGATTCCCCGCTACCTGTCGGCGCGGTTCGGTGGCAGCAGAGCGGTCCGGCTTCTCAGTGCTTTCATCGTTTTAGTGATTTGTGCCCTCCTGCTCGTGGCGCAGCTGACTATGCTCGGCAACTTCGCCCAGTCCGGTTTCGCGGTTCCGTTTGCAATGGCTGCCGGGGTCGCGGCTGTGTTGGTTGGTCTCGTGTTAGCCGCCGGCGGACTGCGCGCTGTGACGTGGCTCTGCGCCACGCTTGTTGTCGGCATTCTCGCCGCGCACGTGCTGCCGCTTTCAGCGATGAGTCTGGACCGGTATGGCTTGCCGTTCGGCCACCTTCTTTACGGGCAAGCGCTTGCCGACATCCGCGAGCTTGAGGTGAAGCTCATCACGGACCAACTCGCAAACGCGATCACACTGCGTCCGCACACGCGGCCGTTCCTACAGACCGATCCGGCGAATATGGTGGCGATGATCGTTTGTCTGGCGGCAGGCACAGCGGTTCTGCCTCACCTTGTCGTACAGACGTTCACTGCGCGCGGAGCGCGGCATGCCAGTATGGCAACAGCATGGGCTGTTCTAGTCTCCATCGTCGTCTTGGCCGGTGTTCCCGCGTACGCGGCACTGACTAAAGTTTCGCTTTATGAGCAGCTCTCCAAGTCTCTCTCTCTGGCAGATATGCCGTCCTCTTTCGACGCAGGCGGCGTTCGTGTTCATGGGGTCTCGGCGCGCTTGTGTTACGATGTGAACGCGGCGCTGAAAGGTGGCAGAGAAATTGAGAACGCTGACCGTTGGCTGCGGCTGCACAACAAAGTTTCGGCTTTGGAATGGGCGGAGCAACCGGATGGTGTGCGGCAAGCCGTGACGTCGGCAGCGCAAGCAGGCGGTTGCGATACGATGCAGCTGGCTGGACAGGCCTGGCGCACGCGGATCCTTCCTGCCGCCGCTTCGGCCAAGGGCGACGAGAGCGGCAAGGTCACCGAAAGTTCAATCACGGTCGCACCGCATAACGTGGCTTCTCTTGGCTTGGCGTTGGGCGGGTTGCCGAAGCATTGGCAGACCATCTTCGCCCTTGGCGGTATTCTTGCCGCGCTTGCCACAGCACTTGCCACCGCATGGGCCGGCGGGCGCGCCGCCGAGACGCTGGGGTGTTGCATCAGCCGTTGCCCTGCGGAGCCGAGCGATGGCCGGGTAGGAATTTGGGCGCGGCTATGCGGACCAATTCTCGCTATTGCCGCGGCCGCCGCGGCGGTGGCTTGCGATGCCGAGCCCATGACCCTTGCGGCCCTTGCTTTCGCGATCGCGGCTGCGGGACTGTTCCCGGTGATGTTGACGGCGGTGCGCTGGCCGTGGGTGACGCGAGCGGGCGCCGTTGCCGGCATGGCTGGAGGTTTGGTGGTTACGCTGGTCTATCTGGCTGGCACGCAGTATGCCCCGGTCACGTTTTACGATCTGACGGGCGCGCTGTCCGACGGTGGGCCTTTGGGACACGAGGAAATAGAGTTCCTCCGCCAGGACGTGCAGTCGGCCGGGCCGGAGCAATTGGCGGCTGCGGAGAAAGCCGTTTTCGACTACGCTCAGGGCGTCAATTCCACGCCGGGTGCGGCGAACTGGTTCGGTATTCACCGGCTTTGGGCCGCCATATTCGGGTTGCCTGTTGGGCTTATCCTGATCATGCTAGTCAGCGCCGTTTCACGGACTTCGGCAGGCAACACTCAGCCAGCCGATAACGGCTCTAGCGACGGCAGCCGCGCGGACGCTCAATAGGAAACTTGCTCAGTCATGTCGCTCGAACTTTTGCCCGTTGCAATCATCGTCCTGATTGCGATCACGGCATTCTTCAACGCAGCCGATGCCGCGCTCAAGACTGTGGATCCTGCTCAGGTGCAAGCTGCGCGCGGCAAGGGTGCGACGGGTTCGGCCGACGCGCTGCGCCTTTTGGCTAATCCAGAGCGAACATCCAACGCCGTCTTCCTCGGGCAGACATTGGCCACTGTTCTTGCAATCGTGCTGGCCTCCTGGTTCGCGTTCCGGACGGCTGGCGAAACCGGACCAGTCTATGCCGGCGTCGTTATGGTTCTGGCGATCGCGGTGTTCGCAACGCTGTTACCGAAGTCCGCCGGGCAAGCCTTTCCCGAGACCGTAACGCTTTGGAGTGCGCCGGTCCTACGACCCGCCGTCGCCGTACTGGCCCCGATTTCTGAGCTTGTCGCGTCAGCCTGCCGGATTGGGTTTGGACAGCCTAGCGCAGCCGCTATCCATGATGATGGCCGCAACGGAGGCAGCACGGTCTCGCAGGAGCGGCCCGGTGCGGAAGAAAGCCGCAAGCCGCCACCGAGCACGCAGCTAGACTTGAGCGAGCTGCATGTCGCCGACTTGATGATCCATCGCACAAAGATGGAAACGATCAACGCCGGCGATAGCCCGCAATCAATTTTGGATGACATTTTGCGGTCGCCGTTTACCCGCATCCCGCTGTGGCAGGACAAGCAAGAGAACATCGTCGGCGTCGTTCACACGAAGGACATCCTCATCGCGCTTGGCAAGACCGGTTGGGATGTGAGCAAGCTCGACATTATGAGCTTCGCGGCACCGCCATGGTTCGTGCCTGATACGACCAGCCTCAAGCATCAGCTTAACGCCTTCCTCAAGCTCAAGGCGCAGATGGCGCTTGTCGTGGACGAGTATGGCGAGGTCCAAGGCCTGATCACGCTGGAGGACATCCTCGAGGAAATTGTCGGCCAGATCGCTGATGAGCACGACACACACGACGCTCAGATCCGACATCAGGCGGATGGAACCGTAAACGTCGACGGTACGGTGCCGGTGCGCGACGTGAACCGGCATATGTCCTGGGATCTGCCGGAAGAGACGGCGACCACGATTGCGGGGTTGGTAATACACGAGGCCCAGAGCATCCCAGAGCCGGGACAGGTGTTTACCTTTTATGGCTATCGCTTTGAGATCCTGCGCAAATCACGTAACAAGATTGGGGCTATTCGTGTTAAGGCCGTTGGAGACACGTTGGGCTTTGATCCTGTGGCGGACTAAGGGCCCGGCTCTTTAAAGGGAGAAACGCGATGGGATTTAAGTTCAAAACCGGCTTGGCCGCCGCGGTGCTGATGTCTGCCGCACTCGCCGCCGGTAACGCTCAGGCCATGCCGATGGGCGCAGCTGGAAGTCACGCAGTAAAGCCTGAAGCTTCTAAGATGCTAGCCGAGACGGCTGGTTGGCGCCGCCGTGGATATAGCCGCTGGAAGCGTTACCGCCGTGGCCGTCACTGCCACTACGTTCGTGATTGCCGTGGCTATCGCGGTGGCTGCCGCATCTGGTTGCGCCGCTGCCATCGTCATCACGGTTGACGGAGAAAGTTAGGCCGGTTGAGCAGTGATCCCGGCCGCTTCCGTTCTCAGCAAAAGCTCCGCTTGCTCGGCTGGGATGGGACGCGAGAAGTGATAGCCTTGCAGCACGTCGCATCCAATCATCTTGAGCAAGCTCTTCTGCTCTTCTGTTTCGACCCCCTCGGCCGTCACCTGTAGACCGACTGAGTGCGCCATAGTCACGATTGAGAGCACGACAGGATCAGCGTGCGAGCCGCGGCCCATCTTCTGGACGAAGGAGCGATCAATCTTCACGCGATCCACCTTGTGGGTCACGAGGTAGCTCAACGACGAATAGCCGGTTCCGAAGTCATCGAGAGCAATCTTTACACCTTCGTCGCGCAGGCGTTTCAGCATCGCTTCGGCAAAGCCAGACTGATCCAACAGAGTTCCTTCAGTGATCTCGAGTTCTAGCTGGCTCGGGTGCATCTTGGCGCTTTCGAGGATCGACAGGACATTGTCGACAAAGTCCGCCTTCAATATCTGAAGCGGAGAGACATTGACCGCCACTGTATTTATGTTCCAACCGCGCGACTCGTGGCAGGCGGTGCGAAGAACGTGATATCCAAGCTTGTCGATTAGACCGCTTTCTTCGGCGATCGTGATGAAATCCAGCGGCGCGACCTGGCCAAGTCTTGGATGATTCCATCTCACAAGCGCTTCGACGCCTTCCGCGCGCATCGTGCGGGCGCAGTAAACCGGCTGATAATAGACTTCGAGCTGCGAGCCCGTCTCCAGGGCGGTACGCAGTTCCGCCTCCAACACGTGACGGTCGCGCAAGCTGTCGCCCATCTCATCAGTAAAGAACTGTATGCGATTGCGGCCTGCATTTTTTGCCCGATAGAGCGCAAGGTCAGCCTGGCGGGTGATTTGAACTAGGTCGCCATGCGCGCTCGTCGAAGTTGCGATGCCAATGCTGATGCCGATCGATGTGCGCCGCTGTTGAATTGTGAAGGGCTTGTTCGCGGCCAGTGATATGGCACTGGATAGTGCGTCGATTTCACCCTGACTGTCGTCGCCTTCTGCAATCACCACGAATTCATCACCGCCGACACGCGCCAGAAAGTCTTCCGGGCGGAGCAAACTCTTCAACCGCGCAGCCAGTTCACAAATGAGTTCGTCGCCCGCGCGGTGGCCCATGGTGTCGTTGACCTGCTTGAACCGGTCAAGATCCAAGAGCAGCAACGATACGGGCTGTTTTGCCTTCTTCAGCGATCCGGCTAAGCGCTCGTTGAAGTACTGGCGGTTCGGCAGTCCTGTCATGACATCATGCAAAGCCGCGTGCTGCGCCTTCGCTTCGCTTTCCGCCAAGCGCAAATAGGCCTCACGAATTGCGCGCGCCAGAAATGTTACGACCATGCCAATCGCCAGCAGGCCGACAAGCCAAACAGCCATAATTTCTGACATCAAGTGGTAGCCCGGATGCGTAGGCAGCCACGCGAGGTAGGTCATCACGCGGCCCTTGTCGTCCATGATTGGCACGAACGCTTCATCGGGGCCGACATCGGGGGATGCCATTGTGCGGGCGTTTTTCAGCTTATGGCTTTCCGCCAGCGTCTTGACCAGCTTGGCATCGAAGAACCGCACGCTGGCCATCATAGCTTCCGAGCCAGCTGGTTGCGATTTGCCGGTGTCTGAGATAATCGGCGCGATGCTTATGATCGCGGGCTGTCCGTCCAGCATGGCGCAGGCGATCCGCGTGGGAAACGCGCCTTTACCGGCCTCATATGACTTGAGCGCGCCGGCCGCGATCTTCCTGCGTAGTTCGACGCTCAGCTGCTTAATCTTTTGCGGCAGATCGATTGACTGCTGCGTTTGACCGTTGAAGTTGGCGTAGAGGACAGCGCCGTCGGCCCTGATGAGATACGTCCGGTCGTGCTGGAAATACTCCGGCATCCACGAGCCGATGTTGTTTTCTATCCAGTCACGATTGAATTCGGTTTTGATGTTCTCGATCGCATCATCCCAAATGACGACGCTTTGCTGATCGTAAGCCAGCTTTTTCGTGTAGGCTTGGATCGTGTGGTAGACCATACTGGCCTGCCGTTTGACCTCGCGATTATCGATTTTGTACGCGGACCAGATCACCGTCGCGGTTAGAAACAACGCGGTTACAAGAACCGCTAGGACGCATGCACCAGCCAGCCGCGTGGCTGGGTTCCACTTGAGGAACCAACCCCTTAAGCTCTTTCTTAGCTGCTCATAAAAGTCAGACGTGACCATGCCCCAAAAAGCCCTTTTGCGCCGTGGGCCATAATAGGGTGCAAGTATTAAATATTGACTCACATTCTATCTAATTGATTTCGCGTTCTTTTTCCTCACATTTCTACCCTGACGTTCAGCTATCTGACCTGTTCGCCTGGCGCCAGAGCAGACAAAGCGAGGGCATGGATTTTGGTCATTTCTTCCTTCAGCACCTCGTTGACCAGCCGGTGACGCTCCAGTCGCGAGCGCCCGGCAAATTTTTCCGAGACCACGAGCACACGAAAGTGGCTTTCTCCAGTGCCGGGCGAAGAGCGGTGTCCAGCGTGAAGCTCGCTTTCATTGACGACGTCAAGCCGTATCGGCTCCAGCGCCACCATCAATTTCTCCCGGATGCGTTTTTCTGCCGCTGTGGGCGCCATCGCTTTGCCCTTCTTAAGATGCTACCTGCTATGCCCCGTTTGGCTGGCCAATGTTGATGATTTGGCAAGCCCGGTTTTTGTAGAATGTTTCGCGCCGCCTTGTTGTGCGGGACCAGCCTTGAGATCATACTTCCTAGCATGAAGCTCAACTCGAAATACTTCGATTCGATCCGCGTTTCGAAGCGCGGAGCGAAACCCAAGCGTTCCGATACGGACTTCCCGCCATGCCAATGGAAGGGTTGCGGCAAGCCCGCGCCTTATCGCGCGCCCATGGGCCGCGGACGCGAGGGTGACTATTTCCGGTTTTGTATAGACCACGTGCGCGAATACAATTCAGCGTACAATTACTTCGATGGAATGAGCGATAACGAAGTGCGCAACTTCCAGAAGGACGCAATCGTTGGACATCGTCCAACGTGGAAGGTTGGCGCCAACGCCTGGGCGCACGGCACGCGCGAGGATGGTAAGGCCCGCAAGGGCGACTCCGGCGGGGGCGCACAAGATTTTGCAGCCTGGCGGGCCAAGCAAGCGCGCGAGGAAGCCGAAACACGGCGGCGGAGCCTGAGGCCGCTGGAGAAGAAGGCGCTGGATACGATGCATCTGGACGCCAAGGCGACCAAGGAAGACATCAAAGCCAAGTACAAAGAGCTGGTTAAGCTGCATCATCCGGACGCCAACGGCGGCGATACGCGCTCCGCTGACAAGTTGCGTGAGGTCATCCAGGCCTATAACTTCCTGAAGCAGGCTGGACTTGCATAGACCTGGCATTCGCCAGAGCAGCTGTTAAACCATCAATCGCGAACCGACCGCCGTCGTTATCCGTACGGCACAGAAACAACCCGCAGAGAGTTTTATGCCCGCTCAAACCCTGGCCAAGACCAATTCCGCTGCCGGAGACCCTGACATGAAAGTGTCGGTCCGCCAGGTGTTCGGGATCGACAGCGACCTGGAAGTGCCCGCCTATTCGAAGGCCGACGAGCACGTGCCTGACACAGATCCAGACTATTTGTTCAACCACGACGTAACTTTGGCAATCCTGGCTGGCTTTAAGCACAACCGCCGCGTCATGATCCAAGGCTACCACGGCACCGGCAAGTCCACCCATATTGAGCAGGTTGCGGCCCGGTTGAATTGGCCATGCATTCGCGTGAACCTCGACAGTCACGTGAGCCGCATTGATTTGGTTGGCAAGGACGCCATCGTTCTGAAGGATGGCAAACAGGTCACCGAATTCCGCGAAGGCATTTTGCCCTACTGTCTGCAGAGCAACACGGCACTGGTCTTCGACGAATACGATGCCGGGCGGCCGGACGTGATGTTTGTTATTCAGCGCGTGCTGGAAGTTTCCGGCAAGCTGACGCTGCTTGACCAGTCCAAGGTTATCAGACCGCACAGCGCATTCCGGCTGTTCGCGACCACAAACACAATCGGACTTGGTGATACGTCAGGCCTGTATCACGGCACGCAGCAGATCAACCAGGGCCAGATGGACCGCTGGTCCATCGTCTGCACCTTGAACTACCTGCCGCATGACGACGAAGCGCGTATTATCATGTCGAAGGTCAAGTCGTTCTCCAAGGGTGATGAGAAACGCAAGCAGGTCTCGGCCATGGTGCGCGTTGCCGACCTTACGCGCCAGGCTTTCATCAACGGAGACATTTCGACCGTGATGAGCCCGAGGACGGTGATGACCTGGGCGGAGAACGCCGAAATCTTCGGTGATATCGGGTTCGCATTCCGGCTAACGTTCTTGAATAAGTGCGATGAGCTGGAACGGCCCTTGGTGGCGGAGTTCTATCAGCGCTCTTTCGGTGAAGAGCTCCCTGAGAGCGCCGCGAACGTGGCCCTGAGCTAACCCTAAGCATGGCTAAGCCTGCCTATGAGTAATGGACATCGCGAAGCACCGGCAGACCCGCTGAAGCGCGCCATCGGCGTCACAGCGCGAGCGGTATCGGCCGATCGCGATATGACCGTAGGTTTCAGCGCGGGCTCGCCAGATCTACACGGCAGCGTCATGCATTTGCCGGAGCCGTCGCGCACGCCGACCCGCCGGGAGATCGCGGTCATTCGAGGCTGGGCGGACAGCTTGGCACTGAGATCGGCTTGCCATGACGACCGGCTACACCATTCCCTTGCTCCTGGTTCCGGCCCCGCGCGAGAAGTGTTCGAAGCGGTCGAGAACGCCCGTGTTGAATCGATCGGGACCAATCGCATGTCCGGGATGGCAGATAATCTCAGCGCCAAACTGGATGATCACTTCGCCCACGGCCGCTTCGCCCATGTCAAAGACCGCCAGTCGGCTCCGCTCAGCGAGGCGATGGCGATGATTGTTCGCGAACGGCTCACTGGCATCGAGACGCCCGACAACGCCCAAGCCCTTGTCGACCTCTGGCGGCCCTGGGTTGAAGAACGCTGCGCACCCCTTTTGGAGCGCATGGACGAGTTGGCAGGCGACCAAGAGCAATTTGGCCGGCTGATGCGTGACGTGCTGTCGGCGCTGGAGCTTCTGGAACAGACGGGCGAGAGCCAGCCTGAGGAGCAACCGTCGGATGACGAGGAAAAGCCGGAAGGCGGCGAGGAAGAGAGCGACGAGAGCACGCAAACCGATGAAGGCCAGGAGAGCCGCGGCGACAGCGAGTCCACGCAAAGCGAAGAGTCGGACATTGCTGATGTAACGGATTCCGGCGAGTCGCAAGACTTTGAGGTTGAAAGCGAGGCGCCTGAGGAGGCCGAGACGTCGGATCCCTGGCGGCCGAACTCCTCCGTTCTGGATGATCCGGAGTCGTTCGGCTATCGCGTGTTCTCGCGGGAGTTCGACGAAGAAGTATTGGCTGAAGACTTGTCCTCTCCCGAAGAATTGGATCGCCTACGCGCGTTTCTGGACAAGGAACTGAAGGCACTGGCTAGCGTCGTTGCGCGATTGGCCAACCGTTTGCAGCGCCGCCTGCTGGCCCAGCAAAACCGTGCCTGGGATTTCGATCTGGAAGAAGGCGCGCTCGACACCGCGCGATTGACCCGGATTATCATCGATCCAATGTTTCCGCTTTCGTTCATGCAAGAGCGGGACATGGAGTTCCGCGATACAGTCGTTACTTTGCTGCTGGACAACTCTGGTTCCATGCGCGGGCGGCCGATCATGGTCGCGGCATGCGCTGCTGAAATTCTGGCACGGACGCTGGAACGTTGCGGCGTGAAGGTTGAGATCTTGGGCTTCACGACGCGGGCCTGGAAGGGCGGGCAATCACGCGAACGCTGGATGGAAGCGGGCAAGCCGAACAACGCCGGGCGCCTGAACGACATCCGCCACATCATCTACAAGACCGCTGACACGCCTTGGCGGCGGGCCAAACGCTCTTTGGCTTTGATGATGCGTGAAGGCATCTTGAAGGAGAACATTGACGGTGAGGCGTTGTCTTGGGCACACGCGCGGTTGATGGCGCGGCCAGAGCAGCGCCGGATCTTGATGATGATTTCCGACGGCGCACCGGTGGACGATTCCACGCTTTCGGTGAATTCCGGAAGCTATCTGGAGCAGCACTTGCGGCAAGTCATCAAGGAAATTGAAACGCATTCGCCTGTCGAACTGCTCGCAATCGGCATCGGGCACGACGTAACGCGCTACTATCAGCGTGCGGTGACGATCAACGATCCAAGTGAGCTAGCCGGTGCGATGACGGACAAGCTTGCCGAGCTGTTTGAAGAAAACGGGCCGCCTGGCGGAGACGGTCGTCAATCGCGCCAAGTACGGCGCATGCGGCGATCTGCGGCCAAACTTGATGTCCGGCGGGCCTAGCCGCTTTCGAACTGAACCTGATGCGAGGGTGGGGCAGAGATGCGATCGCACGGTAAACTCTCTTGCGGGCCGAAACGGCTTCTGGCCGGTGGCGCCGCGGCTTTAACCGTCGCAGGCGTGGCGCTCGCCAATCCTAAGCCCGCGACACAAAACATGACCACCGCGCCCATCGTGGTGCAAAGCAAGGCGATCCCTGGCTTCAACCGAACGGACCGCGACGCCACGCGCTTCGGCAAACTGGAGTGGCGGGGTGGCCTGGTTTTGTCGTCACCCGAGAAGGCGTTCGGCGGCTGGTCCGGCTTGGTGTTGTCGCCTGACGGCAAGAGCTTCGTCGCAGTATCGGACGCCGGGAGCTGGATGACGGGGAAGCTTGAATATCGTGGCAAAGTGTTGTCCGGCATCGAGAGCACAAAGCTTGGACCGCTGCTGGCGCTGAAAGGCAAGAAGCTGCGCCGCAACCGTTATCGGGATGCGGAGGGCGTGACGCTGCTTTCCGGTACGCTTGAGAAAGGCACGTTGCTGATCTCGTTTGAACAGCTCGACCGCATTGGCCGCTTTCCCTTAGGCAAGAAAGGTCTCGGTGCCCCGTCACAGTATCTGAATATCCCGTCTGTCGTGAAAGAGCGGCGCAGTACGGACGGCATCGAAGCCGTTGCCGTGTTGAACAAGGGGCCAGCAAAGGGTTCAATCGTCGCGATCGCCGAGCGGTTAATGACGAAGGACGGCCACCACGCGGCTTGGTTCTTGCGCGGCGGCAAGCACAGCGCGTTCTCGGTGCGCGACATTGGCGGGTTTGACATCACGGACGCCGCGGTGCTGCCAGATGGCGATCTGCTGATCTTGGAACGGCGGTTCCGCTGGAGCGAAGGCGTGAAGATCCGCTTGCGCCGTCTGGCCGCGAGCAAACTGAAGCCGGGCGCCGTGATGGATGGCGAAACTTTGCTGCAGGCCGACATCTCGAAAGAGATCGACAACATGGAAGGGCTTGGCGTTCACACCAACGCCGCCGGCGAAACCATTGTGACCCTGATCTCTGACGACAACTTCAACCGCTTCTTCCAGCGCACCTTGCTGCTGCAGTTTGCCCTCGACGGAAAGCGCGGCCAGCAAGCGAAGAATTGAGGCGCCCTGCCGTTGCCCCACCGGGCAGTCATGAGCGTGCGCAAGGCAAAGGCCTGGGAGCGAAAGCACCCAGGCCTTTTCTAGTTCTATCAGCTGATCTCAGGGGCCTGCCTTAAGCGGCAGCCGCCTGATCCTCAGACGCCTTGGCGATATCGCGCTTCAGCTTGAGGCACTTTTCAGAAAGTTCCTCGTTGCGGGCCTTCTTCAAGAAGGCATCCAAGCCGCCGCGATGCTCCACCGTCTTCAGGGCGCTGGCCGAGATGCGCAATTTGAACTTGCGCTGAAGAGTTTCGCTGAGAAGCGTCACGTTCACCAGGTTGGGGCGGAACTTGCGCTTCGTCTTGTTTTCTGCGTGAGAGCGCAGCTGGCCAGAAAGAGGCAGCTTGCCCGTCAGCTCACAACGCCGTGTCATAACATCATGCTCCTTCGCCGCGCCCATCAGCCATTGTGCCGAAGGCGTGGAAAACATTAAAATTGCTCACCGGGATGAAAGGCTCATCTGTAGAGCCCGCCGGATGGCCAATCAGGGCATCAGGCGGAAATTTGGCGCTTTTCCTATACCGGGCCGGGTATCGCGTCAAGCGGCCTGGCGCCAAGATTAACTGGCGCGAGGGGCCTATAACCCCTTATTGTGCAAGATAGATGCGTTGCGGAGACAAACAAATGACGCAAAACGCGCTTAGGCGCTGAGGATTGCGTGATTGACCCGCATTCTGGGGTGTTTTTGACAGTTATGACCAATAGGCAATTCATGCGTGGTCTGGGCTGCGGTCTTGCCGCAGCCGGGATGCTTCTCGCAGGGTCCGGTTTGCCTGTCGCGGCCGAGCAGGATCGCGTACAGATCGACGCACTCTATTCCGTTGAACTGAATAGGTTCGAAATCGGCAGCTTTACCTTCCGATCGGACTTGAGCACGAAAACTTATGCGTTGGAGAGCAATGCGGAGTTTTCGATCGCCGGGCTGCTGGGCTGGAAGGGTCAAACGCGCACCCAGGGGGCGCTCTCCGGCAATTCGACGTCTCCCGCGCTCTATCAATTCGACTTCGAGAGCACCATCAAGAGCGGCTCTGTCGCCATGAACTTCAAGGACCGCACCGTGACGGGCCTGACAGTTTTGCCGGCCGAACAACCACTGCCTGGCACCGTGCCGCTGCTTGAGCAGCACATTAAAGACGTTTCTGATCCGCTAAGCGCGATCTTGAGCCTCGTCCGGGCAAAGGGCCCCAACCCTTGTGACCGCAAGGTTTCGATCTTTGACGGCAAGCAGCGCTTCGATCTGGTGCTCTATTACCGGAAGAAAGTGCTCATTGAAGAAAGCCAACCGTCCGGCCAGCCGGTGGAGGGCATCGTCTGCAAGATTAAGTACGTTCCGATTGCTGGTTTCAGAGAGACGCAGGAACTGCGCGACCTGGCCCGCAACAACAACATTCTCATCACATTCCGGCCTGTTCCCAGCGCTGGTTTGATGGTTCCGCACGCTGTCAAAATTCCGACTGCTGCCGGCGAAGCCGTCATCTCAGCCAACAAGGTTACGATCAAGGGCCCCAACCAAATGCAGATCGCGCTGACGAACTGAACCGCCGATGGCGTTGGCGGCATGGCCGTTCGCGCTTCACCTTTGGATCATTCGTGTTTGGCAGCGGGCTTCGTCCCGGCGTAGGATTTAAGACATGCCACGCTCAGATCACGAAACACTTGATCCAGACTTCAGCCGATGCCATGCCAACCGCTTGGAAGCCAAGGCCGTAGGGGCACATGAGTAGCGATTTCGAAACACGCATCCGCCACGTCACAGCCGTGCTCGGCCCGACGAATACCGGCAAAACCCATCTCGCCATAGAACGCATGCTCGGCCACGACAGCGGCATGATCGGACTGCCGCTGCGGCTGCTGGCACGCGAGGTCTACGACAAGATCTCCGCCCGCGTTGGCGCCGCCAAAGTGGCGCTCATAACCGGCGAGGAGAAGATTAAGCCCGAGAAGGCCCGGTATTGGGTGTGCACGGTCGAGGCGATGCCGCGCGACGTTGACGTCGATTTCCTGGCGATCGACGAGATTCAGCTGGCCGCCGATTTCGATCGCGGTCACGTGTTCACCGACCGGCTGTTGCACGCGCGCGGCCTGAAGGAGACGCTGTTGTTGGGCGCGCAGACCATGCGTGAGCCAATCATGGATCTGATCCCGGGAGCGAACTTTATTTCCCGGCCACGGCTCTCAAAGCTAACCTATGCGGGTGAGAAGAAGATCACCCGATTGCCCCAGCGCACCGCCGTGATCGCGTTTTCGGCAAACGATGTTTATTCCATCGCGGAACTCGTGCGGCGCCAGCGTGGCGGCACGGCCGTGGTGCTGGGCGCGCTGTCTCCGCGTACGCGCAACGCTCAGGTGGACCTGTACCAGTCCGGCGACGTGGACTTCTTGGTGGCGACCGATGCGGTCGGCATGGGCTTGAACCTCAATGTCGATCACATCGCCTTTTCGTCGCTGCGCAAGTTCGATGGTCATAGCCATCGCAATTTGAATCCGTCGGAGTTGGGGCAGATCGCAGGGCGTGCTGGCCGCTACATGAACGATGGCACGTTCGGGGTGACAGGGCGCGCAGACGTGCTTGATCCCGACGTGATCGAGCGGCTGGAAACGCACACGTTCGATCCGGTCAAAGTTCTTCAGTGGCGCAATCGCGATATCGACTTCTCCAGCCTTGAAAAGCTGCATGAGAGCCTGCGCGAGTTGCCGCGCGAACCACGGCTGACGCGGGCCCGGCTCGCCGATGACGTCATCGCGCTGGAGACGCTTTCGAACGATCAAGAGATTGTTGGCTTGACCCGCGGCGCCGGGGCTGTCGAGATGCTTTGGGACGTGTGCCAGATCCCTGACTACCGCAAGATCTCGACACAGAACCACGCGGAACTTGTCGGTGCCATTTTCAAGTATCTGCGCAGTTCAGATGGCCATGTGCCGGAAGACTGGATTGCAAAGCAGGTTGCCTTCGCCGACCGGACCGACGGTGACATCGATACGCTGGCCAATCGGATCGCGCACATCCGCACATGGACGTTTGTCTCCAACCGGCCTAGCTGGCTGAAGGATCCCGAACATTGGCAGGCGCGTACCCGCGAGATAGAAGATGCGCTTTCCGATGCCCTGCATACATGCCTGACGCAGCGGTTTGTCGATAAGCGCACAAGTGCGCTGATGCGCGGCATGCGCGAAAAAGAGGAATTGAATGCCGTGATCTCAGAAGACGGTGAGATAAAGGTCGAAGACCACTTCGTGGGGCGATTGAAGGGTTTCCTATTCTCGCCCGACACGCATGCCGACACCGGCATTCACGGCAAAGCTGCACGAAACGCCGCCGCCCATGTCCTGTCGCGAGAGCTGGCCTTGCGCGCACGCCGGGTCTCCGCCGCCAACCCGGACGCCTTCAAGATCACGCGGCAGGGTGAAGTGCTCTGGCGCGACGAGCCGATCGGCCGCCTGGAAGCCGGCGCTGATCCATTGAAGCCGGGCGTGACTCTTTTGAGTGATGAGCATTTGTCTGGACCCGACAAAGAAAAGGTTCAGGCCCGGCTTGAGACGCTTGTGACAGAGTTGATCGCCGACAAGCTCAAACCGCTGGTCGATTTGAGCAACGCGGAAGACGTGACCGGGCTTGGCCGTGGCATTGCCTTCCGCATCATCGAGCATTTCGGCGTATTGAAGCGTGAGATCGTAGCCGAAGAGATCAAGAGCCTTGATCAGGCCTCGCGCGGACAGCTGCGCAAGTATGGCGTGCGGTTTGGTGCCTTTAACATCTACGTGCCGCTTCTGCTAAAGCCCGCGCCGGCCGAGATGGCTGCTACTTTGTGGGCGCTAAAGCATGCGGGCGATGCCGGTCTATCTCTTGATGCCCTGCCTGAACCACCGCGCGCCGGGCTGACATCCGTTCCGGCCGACGCTTCGATTCCGGAAGTCTTCTATCGCGCATACGGCTTCCACGTGTGTGGGCCCCGCGCAGTCCGCCTTGATATTCTGGAGCGTCTGGCCGACCAGATCCGGCCACTGCTGGCTTGGCGGGCAAAGCCCGAGGCGCCTGAGTTGCCGCCGAAGGGCTCCACTGGCGATGGCGGCTTCACCGTCACGTCCGACATGATGTCCATTCTGGGTTGTTCGCCTGACGAGCTTGGACAAGTGTTGCGTGCCCTTGGCTTCAGAATGGAACGCCGCCCGGTTGAACAGGCAGCCGAGCCTGCGAAAGAGCCGGATGTTGTTGTTGCTCCCTCGCCAGCATCAGAGGTTGGCACGACGGCGAACGCGGAACCGGTGATCGTTGCAGGGGAGCCGGGTACCGACACTTCCGCGCCAGTTGCGGCAAACGAGAACACCGCGCCGGATCCCGACGGAGCGGGCAACGCACAGTCCGAGAATGAACATGGCGCAGCTGCGGACAACGCCGCCGCGCCTGAAGCAGCCGCCGAAGCGCCAACATCAGAGGCAACCGACGCCGTTGCAGCACAACAACCGCAAACGTTTGAGGAAGTCTGGCGGCCGCGCAGGCATCGCCATGACCGTGACTCCCGCCGCCGCGAACGCAATCAAGGCCGGCGGGCTAAGGCTGGTGGTCCAGAGGCAGCTGCTACCGCCAGCGATGGTCAAGCGACCAGCGAGAACGCCGACAATGCTGGCGGCAGGAAACAAGAGCGCCAGGCGGATCAGGCTAAACGGCCGAACAAGGCCAAGGGCAAGTTCAACAAGGATCGCGATCGGAACAACCGGCGGCGGCGCGAAGAGCGCCCGCAGGTTCGCCAGGCGGCTCCTCCAAAGAAGGCCAAGGGTGCCGATCCGGATTCTCCGTTCGCTTCACTCGGGGCGTTACGTGATGCGCTTGAGAAGCGGACCCGCGAGAACAGCCCCTGATGGGCGAACGGCCCGCGCCAGCACCACCGAGCGCGCCCGGCCAGCGGTTGGATCAATGGCTGTGGTTTGCGCGTGTCGTCAAATCACGCACGCTGGCCGCTTCGTTGATCAGCCACGGCAAGTTCCGCGTAAACCGCCAGAAGGTCGAAAAGCCTAGCGCCGTTGTACGGCCGGGCGACGTGATTACATCAAGCGTGCAGCGTACGGTTCGCGTGCTAAAGATTATGGCGATCGGCAAACGGCGCGGACCGGCCGCGGAAGCGCAAGAGTTGTATGAGGATTTGACGCCCCCGCCCGAAGCCAGGCCGGAATTGTCGCAAAGCCCGGGATCGGCTGTGCGGGAGGCGGGCAGCGGCCGACCAACCAAGAAAGAGCGGAGGCAGATAGACAAGTTTCGAGGGCGCTAGATCTAGGGCATTTGGTCCTTTGGCTTCCGTTACCCTCCTTGCTATACGCTTCATTCCAAAACTAAGGAGCGCGCTTGAGCCGCGCGAGCGGATGGACCTTTATGACTTACATCGTCAACGAAAAATGCATTAAGTGTAAGTACACTGATTGCGTGGAGGTTTGCCCTGTCGACTGCTTCTATGAAGGCGAGAATATGCTCGTCATTCACCCGGATGAATGCATCGACTGTGGTGTCTGCGAGCCAGAATGCCCAGTAGACGCGATTAAATCCGATACCGAGCCTGATATTGAGAAGTGGCTGGAGCTGAACCGCGAATATTCCGAGAAGTGGCCCAATATTACGTCCAAACGGGACGCACTGCCGGACGCCGATGCTTTCAAAGACCAAGACGGCAAGTTCGATAAATATTTTTCTGCCGAGGCCGGCGAGGGCGATTAGTTTGCTAAGACTTGAGCATTACCTGCTGGGCTACCGTGTCCAATAGGTCCAAATCGTCGCAGTCCTGACTGAAATTTAATGGTTTTCTTTAACGCCCTCACCAGACAGGCGGGGGCGAGCCCTTCTGTTTTGCCGCAAAATGTGATACATATGCGACGGTGTTGGCAAAGGTAAGCTAAAAACGGCTATAATATATCGGCTTCTGCAACCATTGCAGGTGCCCGGTTTTTTGTGGCCTGAGCGTTTGGCGCAGGTATGCCCTGTACGAAACGCGGGTGTGACCCTCATGAACTGTCACAATCAGAGTTCTGTCTCTGGAGGTGGCGATTATGTGGCGCAATCGAGTTTTCCCAAGCCCCAGACAGATTGTTGTTCGTATTGGAAAGAGTGAGACGCTTATGGCCGCAAAGAGCAAAGCACAGACGACTGCACGCGCTAAATCCGCTAGCCGGACAGCGAAAAAGCCTGCGGCCCGTGCCGCTTCGGCAAAGTCGGTCAAGAGCACTTCCAAGAAGCCGGTGAAGAAGGTTGCGGCCAAGGTAACGCGCGCGGCTAAGGCCACCTCGAAGACAGCCAAGGCGAAAGCCGCTGCGCCGAAGAAGGCCGCGGTGAAGAAGACGGCTGCAGTAACGTCCAAGAAGACGGCCGCGACCGTCAAAAAGGTCGTTGCTAAGGCTACCGAAAGCGCCGCTAAGAAGACCGTGGCTAAGGCAGCCGTGGCTGCGAAGGCCGTTGTTGCTGCCAAGGCGAAAGCCACTGCTCCAGCACGCGCCGTAGCCGCATCCAAGGCGAGCGCAAGCCGCTTGTCGGCGCCCGCCAAGGCGGCAGCCAAGCCCGCGGCTCCGAAAAAGCCGGTCAACCAGCGCCATGGCTTCAAGACGAACGAATACATCGTTTATCCGGCGCACGGCGTTGGTCGTATCATCGGCATTGAGGAACAGGAAATCGCCGGCATGGCGCTTGAGCTGTTCGTGATCCACTTCGAGAAGGAGAAGCTCACCCTGCGCGTTCCGACGGGCAAGTTGGAAAGCGTTGGCATGCGCAAGCTCGCTGAAGATGGTTTGGTCAAGAAGGCCATGGACACGCTGAAGGGCCGTGCCCGCGTGAAGCGTACGATGTGGTCGCGCCGGGCTCAGGAGTATATCGCCAAGATCAATTCCGGCGACTTGATCTCGATCGCTGAGGTTGTTCGCGACCTCTACCGCTCAGATGCCCAGCCAGAGCAGTCCTATTCGGAGCGTCAGCTTTACGAAGACGCGCTCGACCGGATGGCCCGCGAGCTGGCGGCCGTGGAACGGCTGGATGAGCGTGGCGCCGTGCAGCGGATCACCGAAGTGCTCTCCAAGAGCGCGAAGGGCCGCCGGGCCGCCGAAGAGGAAGCTGAGGAAGCTGAGGCTGCCTGAACGCCGCCTACGTCTTCTGACGGCTAAAGATCGAAAGCGTCTGGACCGAACCGGTCCGGGCGCTTTTTCTTTGCCGGGCTGTCCGCCTTGTCCGTTACGCCATCTCCAGCAACTGGGTTACCAGCAATCGCTGGCGGTAGGCGCCGGTTGGGCTCATCGTCACCGATGACCTCGACTTGGGCGGGATGCAGCAAATCGATGTGCGGGCCGTAGCGCCGTTCGATCCAGCCTCGCACGCTAACCTTACGGCCCTTCAAGCTTTTCAAATGCGTGAGGTCTGCCTCAGTGAAGGCCTTGTCTCTGACGCGCAGACTTGCGGTGAAATCCGTGCGCCAATCACCGCCGAAATTGAGATAGATGCGAGAGCGCGTAACGCCGACATCCTTCACGCGGCCTTCGACTCTTTGGAATGTATTGCGCAATCGCATGAGCCTTTTCGGTTGATGGGCGTCTTGCGCGCGGTAAAGCGGGTATCGCCAGAGACCTATCCCCGCACCCAAAGCCTCACGTTCGTGCGCCAGCATTTCGGCCAGGCAAGCGGTGCCGCCCGGTGCCGCGTCAGCGCGCGCATGGCCGTGCCTTAGCATCCACCCTTGCACCCATTCGCGTTGACCGCCGTCCAGCAAAAATACGTGTGCAAGCAAGCGGCCCCATCGGTCATGCCGTTGTTTTGAAACTCCCAGCTCTACCTGGCGGCCCAGGAGCAGATCCGAAAGCGCTGACTTCGCCTTGGTTTCTGGTGGCCAGCTGGCGTCCTGCTTGACGAAGAACGGCTTGAATGGCGGCAGCGCGCCGACAAGGCGCACGTCCTTGCCATTGTCGATTTGGATCGTCTCGGCATCCAAGATAGCGACTACCGTGTGCGTGCCGCCGTCCCGTAGTTCGCAGGCTTCGGCTTGTGTTCCGGTGGGGCGCTTTTGTGGGTTGGGGGCGGCCCAAAGCACCGCTGGAGCGGCGACTGCGAGCGACGCCGCCGCGATCCAGTTCAATGATTTGGTACCAAGCCGCATCGTCTACTTTTGCCACCAACGCCGCATGCTGACTAGTTTGAATGCCTTTGGAACGCAGGCCAACAACGCGGTCCTCTTCCTCGCTGTCCTCACATGTCGACGATATATGGGCCGCCCAACGCCGCACCGCCGGCTCGCGGAAACCCCAATGTCCATCGCCGACAGTTCGGAGAATGATCTTGGCGGCAATGCGCTGGTTCGAGGTCGCAACCAGAATGACTTCGGCTCCGGCACGACCAGGTGCGTATTGAAGGGCGTAGCCCTCCGGCAGCCTGTCGCGAGCAAGATCTACGGTTATTGCCGGACCGGCCTGATGGCCGCACCGTTCCGGCGTAACGCGAACGTACAGACGGTCATCGGACCCTCCGCCGGTCAGAACAATGGGCGCGGGTGCGTAAACATTCGGGTCGTCCGCTACGTTCAGCACTACGGTGTTGGCACCGCCGCCAACATCGACTCTTTGTGTTATGGGCGCGGTTTCGAGCACGATGACATCGTCGCCGCCTCCCGCCGCGATAACGGGCAGTGCGGTTCGCGTGCGAATTTCATCGTCGCCTTCCGTTGTCTTGAGCATACTAACACCGCTTGCCGTGATTGGTGCTTGGCCGCGCAGTGCAATTCTCAATTGGCCGAGCCCTGCCGTGCCCGCGACCAGCCCTGTATGCAGGTTGGATAAATCGAGTACGTTGCCTCCCGGCTGGTATTCACCGCCCAAGTCGATGTGGAAAGACGATCCCAGGCTAAGGGCGGGGGGCATGACTTCGACGTGGTCGTCGGCGTTGCTCCAGCGCAGCGTTTCGACTGACATCAACCGAGTCGCCACGTTAGCAATCTTGACGCTCAGCGCATTCGCGTCAGCATGCAATTCGGCACGTGACTTTGGAAAGATGATGGTGTCGGCGCCGTCAATCGCATTGTCCCGGCCAGGCAAACCGCCGTGACAGATCGCGACTGCGGGTGACCAGACGCAGGTATCGTCGCCATCGCCGCCGTACAGCTTGATGACGTTCGCTGCTGTCGCTCCCGCCGAAGCGTCTAGTTTGTCGTCTCCAGTGCCACCGATTAGCGTGGAGACACTCCCGCCAGTTGCGAGCCGGTCGTTGCCCGCAGTGCCGATCAACGTTTCGATGCCGGGCGCACGGCCCATGCCTCGCGGTAGGTTGTCTTTGACGCTTATGCCGACACGGTAGAGCAGGGTCGCGATAACGGACGAGGAGTTCAAGGTGGGGCTGGCCGAGCCCGGGGGCGCATAAGCGATGTAGGGTAGATTCTGTTCATGAAGTTCACGTGCATGCTCCGAGATTTTTGACCAGACGACTGGTGCGTTCTGGCCCGACGCGATGATGGTGCTCCCGCGTTGCCGAGGCGTCCCGATGCGCGCGGTAAGACCGCTGCCTGAAGCGGCGTTGGCTCGGGATAGTGTGAGGCGGCCATCCGCGCCTTGGACGCCTAGAGTTGCTTCGTTGCCGCCAAGGTCGCGGACGCCTTCTACGACGAACCAATCATCTTGCAGCAGGCGCCCGAGGCTCATGGGATCGTAGGCCAGTTGCAAATGATCGAACCCGAACAGCCCGAGAAATAAGGCCCGGATCGCAGTCCGTTCCAATCGGATGGCAGGCATCGTCGGCCTCCATGGTTATGCTGCGTTTACTAACAGCACCATGGATACAACCTTTGATTGAACATGAGTCAATATTTATGAGGCTTGCCTAACGCACTGTAACCAAGACAAGAATTGTTCTTAGAATTCAACCTCGATCGTCCACTTCAGCGTGGCGTCGGGTGTATTGTCGTTGAGGCCGACCAGGACGCCTGCGCCGAGCAAAACCTCAGGGCCTTCGCTGGCGTCATCGCCTGTTCCGGAAAGCTGCGCGGGGCTCAGACTCAGTTCCTTGCCGGCGTTGAACGTGTAGTAGAGGATCGGCCCTAGGCGATGCAGGTCATGATCACCAAATCGTTCGGCGTCTTCGCTGGGACTGCCGGAATTGCCGATCCGGTCAACCGTGCCGTAGCCTTCCAGCGCGAGCGTCCAGTTTTCGTTGAACGCGTAGGCCAGCTTCGCGGCGTAGGCAAAGTCCCATTTGTCGTCGCGTGGTTGTTCTCCGCCGAACGCATGGACGGCGGTGAGGTTTAAGTTCGTTGAGATCTTGCCGAATTTTCCTTGAATGATCGGCCCCACGATAATAGCGCTAGACTCTTCGCTTTCGATGGGCCGTTCGTATTCCGTGACAACGCCGAAGCCGAAGCCATTTTCCGGCACGCGCTTTAGAATGAGGATGGCTTCGATGCCGGCTTCGCTGAGCTTGAAGTCTTCGAAGTCGTTGGCAACGCCGATCGTATCGGGATCATCAATCCGCTCTTTCTCGAACTCGATGCCGATACGCGTCTTCAAGTACCGGGTGATCCCAAACTCCAGCTCAAGCGCGTGGCGCTGATGTTGGACCGCGTTCTCGTCGAACAGTGGTTCGTCTGGATCAGACGCGTCGATCTTGCGCTTCGGATTGCCAACAATGTGCGCGTTCTGGCTTTGGAACTCGACACCACCGGGCTCAGACTCGAGATCCTTCAGCTCGAATTGACCAATGGCGGGTTCGGCGGCCGCTGGAAATGCGATGAGAAGCGCCCCGATGGTCCCAAAGACTAGTCCCCGATACGTCGCAACTCCCATCACAGCTCTCTCGTTTTTAAGATTTTTATGAGAGATCAGTAGAGCGCTGAAAATTGCTCAAGCCAATACCTGGGAACGGATTCTCACGATTTCCTCAGGGCTCGAATGCGAAACGGCCACACCGGAAGTCCGGTGCGGCCGTTCTTTGGTTCTCTAAGGCGGTCTGGTTCGTCTTAGAACTTAACCTTTATGCCACCGTAGGCCGTGACCGGCGGAGCCGGGACCCGGGTGCGGGCGCAGCTGTTGCAGTCCTCGCCGAAGAACTCGTCTCCGAGAGCCGGATCAGCGCCTGCACCGTAGTTTGCTGCTTCGGTGTTGAAGTAGGTGCCGAAGAGTCCGTAACGAGTGTCAAAGACGTTGTCGACCAAGCCGTAGATCTGAATGTTGTCGGTGACCTGGTACGAGGTGTGGAGGTTGAACTTGGCGAAGCCTGGCAGCAACTTGTTGTCGTTGCCCTCGTCACCGAAGTAGCGCTGTCCACTTGCAGCGATCATATCGACACCGAACTTCCACTTCGGCGTCAGGCTGTAATTGAAGCCGGCTTTAAACTTGTGCCGCGGAATGCCTGGAAGGCTATTGCCAGGAGTAACCCTCACACACGTCGCTTCTTGTTCCGGATCGGTATAATCAACGTCTGGGCAGATCTCCTCCGCCAGAGGATTGTCCGGCGCTGAGATGATTAGGTTTTCCCTAAATTCTGCATCGGTGAACGCATAGGAGGCGTAGGTGTACAGCTTCTGGTTCTGGTACTGTAGCGAAGCCTCGATGCCTTGACGCTGCGTTTGGCCGATGTTGTCGAAGAAGCCACGGCCGGATTGAGGAGCAGCAATGGAGATGATGTCGTCCTCGTTGCGGGTGTGGAATGCCGACAGGGTCCAAGCCAGAGCATGCTCTCGGCCGAAAGTCGCAACGTTACCACGCAAGCCAACTTCAAACGTGCGGCTGACGACTTGATCCAATGGCGGATCGGCCACGAGCAGGCTTTCGATCAAACACGGGTCTTCTGGATCGGCGCATGACAGCTCGGCTGCGGTCGGAGCACGGTTTGCTTCAGAGTAGCCACCGAATGCCGTGAGACCAGGAGCCAATTGATAGGTCAGACCAGCCGACGGATTGAAGCGGACAAACGTGTGAACGCCGGACAGACTGTCTTCCTCGCCTTCTGGGACGAAATTGTTGTCCAGCTCTAGTCGTGCGTAGTTATATCGGCCGCCAACGGTCAAAGCGAGCCGGCTGGTCAGGTCCGTCGTGTTGGAGAAGTAGAGACCGAAGTAGTCACTGGTCGTGTCAATGTCGCGTGGGAAGAAGTCGTCTCCACCGATTTGTATGCCAGTGCCCTGAACGACAAACTTTGGCTGCATGATGCCCAATTCGCTGGCCGTCGTGTAGCTGACCAGCCCGTGGTCCCAGCTGGCACCTACGAGAAACTGGTTGCGGAAACCGAACAAGTGGCCGCGATCAACGGCCTGGACACTGCCGCCGAAACTCTCGTTATCTTGGTTGACGCGGTCGATGGCGCCAAAAATAGCGTCACCAAACGGCGGGCGAGGAATAAGATTGCCGCCCGGGAAGTCTTCCAGCGCTTCGAGTTCGCCTGGCTCTTCCTCGCTCTCGATACAAACGAAATCTCCGCTATCTACGTCAGGCCCACCGTCGACCTCGCAATCTTCTCCAGCATCATCCTCCGCCTCGAGGAGATTGCCGTCGACCTTGGCCTGCTTGAAGCGGCGGTAGTACATCTGGCCGGAAAGTGTCAGGCGTTCCGTCGCCTTTACCGCGCCGCGCAGCTGCAGCATGTACATTTCGTTTTCGTTGACCTGGGGCGAGGTGAACGTCCGCGAGTAGTCTAGGCCCAGCAGTTCCTCGGGCGCAGCGGCCGTGACGCCGTACTCGTTGTCCGCGCCCGTGAAGCTCAGGTGGAACTCAGACCGATTGGTTCGGTAACCGAGATCGGCGTAGAGGCGCTTGACTTCGCTTTCGGAGAAGTCGCGATAGCCGTCGTCCTTGATGCCTTCGATGGCGGCAAAGATACCCCAGTTGCCAGCTTGCATACCCATTGCGGCGCTGCCCTGGACGCGGCCGTAAGAACCGAAGCGGGTATCGAACTCAACGCCCTGGAAATTGAAGCCGTCACGCATGGTGATGCCGATGGCGCCACCGACGGCGTTCAAGCCGTATACTGGATTGGCGCCGAGAACGGTGATGGAGTCGATGGCGTTCGACGGGAGGAAGTCCCAGTTTACAACGTCGCCGAAGACTTCATTGATTCGCGTGCCTTCCTGATAAACGGCGATGCCCTGTGGTGCGCCGAGGATCGGCGAAGATTCAAAGCCGCGGAACTGGACGCCGCCTTGGAAAACGTTGCCCTGCGAGTCGTTGACAAAAACGCCTGGCACGGTGGCTTGCAGCGCCTGCTGGACGTTGGTTTCCTTGGTGCGGGCGAAGTCTTCTGAGCTTGCGCGGCCCACGCTGGCTGGCACCTTTTCGATCGGCAGGTCGCCACCGCCTGGCGCCATGTTCACCGTTCCGGAGGTTGCGGTGCCCGTTCCCGGACGGAAGTTCGTGACTGTCTGCTCTGGCACGTCATCGACGAAATCGTCTGCGGCGACAGGTGTCGGCTCTGATGGCGGAGGCGCAGATGGTGCCGGCTGCTGCTTTGCGGCCTGCTTCTTCTGCGCGGGTGCCTTGGGAGCAGCTTTTTCTTCCGGCTGAACGATATCGACCGCAGGCAGTGTCGCGTCGGGCGAGTCAGCAGGCTCGGCCGCAACGGGGGCGGAATCATCCGATGGTGTTGGAGCAGCATCGGTGGCTGCGGGAGCCTCCGTTTCTGGCGTGGTGTCCTGGGCGAATGCTGGCCCAGTCAGCAATCCGAATGCACAAGCCGCAAGCGCGAACCGTGAAACCATTGACGTCATCTCAATCCCCTTGAGTACTTCCCCCAACTTGCGCAAGAGATGCGCAAGCAACCGACCACGCTTGCAGAATGGCCTTTGGTTGATTGTTAGAAGCGGGCTGAGAGAGTCGTCAATTCGCCAAGCAGGATTCAGCGGCTCTGAATACTATAACAGGAACGCTGTGTGGCGTATTCGTCGCAGAATCTGAGAGGTTTCTAATAAACCTTTAAGATGCACGCACATTTTGGCTCTTGCCCGGCGGGTTCGCCGGACCTGACCAACGGGATTACGTCTTCGTAGACTTGCCAAATTTGAACAGATTCCCCACCGAAGCGAAAGTCTGTTTGATGTTCGACATCAGGTGGATCTCCGCGCCCTGTTTCTTGGAGATGTAGTACTGCTGGGCGAGCGAGAGCACGTTGTTCCAGGCCCAGTAGATCACCAGACCGGCCGGGAAGCTTGCCAGCAGGAAGGTGAACAGTAGCGGCATCCAGCTGAAGATCATTTGCTGGACGGGATCAGGCTGCGGCGGGTTGAGCTGCATTTGCAGCCACATGGTGACACCCATGATGATGGGCCATGCGCCGATCTGTAGGAACTCGGGCACGGCGAACGGCAGCAGGCCGAACAGGTTGAAGAGCGACGTCGGGTCCATCGCCGACAGGTCGTTGATCCAGCCGTAGAACGGCGC
>JBGTSB010000003.1:0-6898 GCA_041940525.1 Hyphomicrobium sp. | reverse complement strand
GCGAAGAAGACAGGGATCTGCAGCAGGATCGGCAAGCAGCCCGCGAGCGGATTGATCTTCTCGTTCTTGTAAAGCGCCATCAGCTCTTGTTGCTGGCGCGCCTTGTCGTCCTTGAAGCGTTCGCGCAGGGCTTCCATTTGCGGCTGCAGCTTCTTCATCTTCGCCATGGACTCATACGACTTGTTGGCGAGCGGGAAGAACGCGAGCTTTACCAGAACCGTGACTGCCAAAATGGCCAGGCCGAAGTTGCCGAAGAAGGCGTAGAGCCAGTCAAGCAGGTGGTAGAGCGGCTTGGTGAGGAAGAAGAACATGCCCCAGTCCACCATGAGGTTGAACTGGGAGATGCCGAGCTTTTCTTCGTAGCGTTCGATGACGTTCACTTCCTTGGCACCGGCGTACATGTGGCTTTCGACCTTGCTGGTCTGACCAGCCCCGGTCGTTACAGGTGGAAGCGTGTAGTCGACCCAATACAGGTCGCGGCCACCCGCAGCAGCAGCGCGGCCGCGCATGGCAGCGTTGTACGTCTGGTCTTGCGGCGGAACGATCGAAGCGACCCAGTACTTGTCGGTAATGCCGAGCCAGCCGCCCTTGCGATCGGTAAATTTCTCTCCGCCTTCTTTGACGGCTTCGTCATAGGAGATCTCTGTCAGCCCCTCGCCAGGAACGCCGATGAGACCCTCATGCTGGATTATGAAGCCTTCGATCTTCGGCGTGCCGATACGGTAGAGCCGGGAATAAGGCGTCAGAGAAACGGCGCCATCCGTGTTGTTCTCAACGGTGTCGGTGATCGTGAAGAGATAGTTTTCGTCGACGGCAATCGTGCGCGTGAAGACCAGCCCGTTGCCATTGTCCCAGGTTAGGATAGCAGGTGACTGTGGTGTCAGCGGTCCCTGAGACTTCGCCGTCCAGACTGTGTCGCTGTTGGGTACATCCTCCGGCTTTGAGCCCTGCCAGCCGAACTCCGCGAAGTACGCTTTGGGCGCCGTGAGAGGTGAGAAGAGCACGACCTGCGGGCTCGATTTGTCGATGGTCTCGTGATAGCGGCTCATCCGCAAATCATCGATCAGGCCGCCCTTGAGAGAAACCGAACCGGAAAGCGATGGCGTTTCGATCGCGAGGCGCGGTGCTTCGCTGACCGCAGCTTCACGTGTTGCGGCCACCTGGCCGGGCACCGGGGCCGCCGCGGCTGGCGCTTCGGTTGGCGCGGGAAGTTGAGTTCCTGGCGCCTGCTGCTTTTTCTCGGCCTCGACCTTCTGCTGCTGTTCGGCGACCCGGCGTTGCTCGCGCTGCTGAGGCCCGGCTATGAAGTACTGCCAGAGAAACAGCACCGCCATCGAAAGAATGATGGCAAGGAACAGATTGTTGTGATCTTCCGGCTGCTTCATCTTGGATCTACTTTGGTTGCTTATCTCGGGCCTTTATGGCCTTGATTTTTAAAGGACGGCGCTGCGTTGCCGCGCTTGCCGGTCCCCGATTGGATTTGCCCCGTCCTGATGCCGCAGAAAAACCTTGAGCGAAATAGGACCAGCCGTCACGTGCGCCGCTTGGAGCGATGACCCGCGCCCGCGTGATGCACGCGTTGCAGGGCACGTTCAAGGTCTTTCTGCAACGTGGCGAACGGAATATCGAAAGCGGCCCGGCGGGCAACCACGACATAGTCATTGGAAGGTTGTGCCAATCTGTCCACCAACGGCTCCAAGGCAGCCTTAAGACGCCTGCGGATTTTGTTGCGGACGACGGCGTTGCCGATCTTCTTGGTTATGGTGAAGCCGAAGCGCGCGCCAGGAGCCGGGCACGGCAGATCATCTGGCGTGGACCTGCGCTCTTTGGTTTCCAGCACGAATGCGGGGGCGGACCAACGCAATCCGCCGCGGACTGCTAGAAACTCAGCGCGTTTCCGCATCGTTTCAAGCACCACGGCGGCCACCGTTTTACGATTATTTTCAGGGGATTAGCTGTCTGACCCTTAGGCCGACAAGCGCTTGCGGCCCTTATTGCGGCGGCGAGCCAAGACCTTGACGCCACCTGGCGTCTGCATCCGCTTGCGGAAGCCATGGCGGCGCTTGCGAACAAGGCGGCTGGGCTGATATGTGCGTTTCACGGTTCAATCTCCGAATAGCTAGCTGCACAAGCAGCAAAGCGCTCGCGCGGGATCCCAGCGGAGCGCCAATAAATTGGGTTGAGCGGGTTATATGTCAGCCCGTCCGGCCAAGTCAACGATGATGACACTCGGCACGCATATAAGTTGCATCAGCGCGCCCTAAGCGCGGTCTGCACGGCCTGCTCCAGGGCCTGGAGAAACTGTGAGCGGTCTTTTGCGGTGAAACTGGCGTTGTAGCCCTTGCTGACCCCGGTCTCGCGCAGATGAGCCGACAAGTCGCGCATCGCCAATGCCATACCGATACTTGCGTCCGTGAACGGTTTGCCTGTTGGGCCAACGGCCTGGGCGTTTTGTTTCAGGCATCGCGATGCCAACGGAATGTCGCTCGTGATCACAATATCGCTTTTGGATACGCGTTCCGCGATCCAGTCATCGGCCGCATCGGGACTGTCGTCCACCATCACACGCTCCACCAGCGGGCTACTGGGTAAGCGCATCCAGCTGTTAGCGACGAAATAGACTTTGATGCCGTGCCGCGTCGCGACCTTCAAAACTTCATCCTTCACCGGAGAAGCGTCGGCATCGACATAAATGAGCACTGGCACCTCTTCCATGTGTGTTGCGCGGCCACAGCGTTGCTCAACATTCTCAGGATTGCCAAACTAAGTACTGATTCTGGACGTCTTTGCATCCAGGCCTGCCTGAGACCATAGCCCGACGCTCGCCGCACCTTCCTTCAAGTGCACGCGGATGGCTACACGCCTAACATGGAGACCGCCATGCCGCCCTCGCACCCACAAGGCCGCGAAACTGTCGCCGCAGATCTTTGTGTGATTGGTGCGGGTGCCGGCGGTTTGCAAATTGCTGTCGCTGGAGCGGCGGCCGGAAAGCGCGTGATTGTGGTCGAGAAACAGAAAATCGGCGGCAACGATATCGCCTATGGGGCCCTCCCCTCCAAGGCACTCGCGGCTGCCGCCAGGCGCGCGATGGCCCTGCGCAATTCCGGAGCGTTTGGCATCACTCCGGTTCATCCGGCAATCGACTACAGCGCTGTTCGTGACCACGTTCACGATGTCATTCAATCCGCTTCCGAGAACCATTCGGCCGAACGCTACGCGGCACTTGGCATTCGTGTCATCAAAGCCGTTGCGCGCTTCGCAGACAAGAAGACGCTGCAAGCGGGCGATTGCGATATCAAAGCCCGCCGCTTCGTGATTGCGACCGGGTCGACACCGGAAATTCCTGAGTTGCCCGGCCTCGACAACGTCGCTTTCTTCACCAACGAAACGATCTTCGAGCAGGCCCAGCGCATCAACAGTCTTTTGGTCATTGGCGGCGGCCCAGTCGCTTTTGAACTGGCGCAATCGATGTTGCGGCTTGGATCCGCGGTAACGGTGCTTGCGCCGGGACTTGCCCTGCCGGATGACGACCGGGAGCAGGCTGAGATTGTGAAGCGTGCTCTTCGCTACGAGGGGATGACGATTGTCGAGAACGCGACGGTCGAAAACCTAGCGGCTTCCTCCGCCGGCATTCGCGCCGTGACGAACGCTAATGGCGAGGGTGGTCTTGAAGAGGCCTCGCATCTGCTCATCGCTTCGGGCCGTGTGCCGAATTTGTCGGAGCTGAACCTCGAAGCGGCCGGCATTAAGTCTGGCCCAAACGGCATCTCCGTGAACGCGGCCATGCGCACCACCAATTCCCGCGTCTACGCCATCGGTGACGTCACAGGCACGTGCCAGGGTACTGCTGCTCAACACCATGCATCCGTTGTTGCGCAACGCTTGTTGCTCGGCCTGAAGAGCACCGCGTCGCCAGCGCTGGTTCCGCGCGTCACATTTACCGAGCCTCAACTTGCCTGGATAGGATTGAACGAGGAGGAGGCCCGGCGGCGGGGTCACATTCGCGTACTGCGCTGGCCATACAGCGAAAGCGAAAAAGCGATGGCGGACCGCGAGACCGACGGCCATGTCAAAGTGTTGATTGACGCCAAAGGCAAACTGCTTGGAGCAGGTGTAACCGGTACCGGCGCATGTGAGCAGATCCAGGTGTGGGCGCTAGCGCTCGCCAACGAGATTCCGCTTTCCGGCATGATCAACTGGGTGCCGCCGTATCCGGCCATCGCCGGCATTCACCGGCAGGCGGCCCTTCGCAGCTTTACGGTGGGCCAACCGCCGGTGAGGCGTGGCGGCTTCCTCAAGCGCTGGTTTGGCTGATTTTCGCGCCGCGGAAACCTCAATTCCGGCTCTTTACCTGTTTTACGGCGGAATACCCTATATTAAGGCTGACCTTGAAGGTCCGCCGGGGCCGTAAGCACCAAAACCTTTAACTTGGCCCCGGGGAGGAAAGCAGGCAGCGAAACGACCGTGTTGCGGGTATTGCAGGAGAAATTTTCGGACTTCGCGTCACGTGGCGGGGGTGAGCCCTCGGCGCTGCGGCGTGGATTAGGCCGGCTGAAGGGCCGCTGGCTAGGCTTGAACCTGCCCGGCAAGTTGCTGCTGCTGACGATCACGTTCGTGCTGCTCGCTGAAGTTCTGATCTTCCTTCCGGCGATGTCGAGTTTCCGCCAGGGCTGGCTCAACGACCGGCTGACGGCGGCGTATGTCGCCGCGCTCGCCGCGGACGCCATGCCGACGCGCGATGTTCCGCCGGCGCTGCGCAACGAGTTGCTGCGGACCGCGCTGGTGCGTGCCATCGCCTTGCGGCGTGGCGGGCAACGCCGGCTCGTCTTGCCACCCGTGACGGAACTTTCGGTCGACGACTTCTACGACATGCGGCCATTAAATGATGACGCCTCTTGGAGCGAAGGGCTGTCGCACTGGCTGGGCGGCGTTGGCGACGCGTTGGCCGTGTTTGTTGCCAACGATGACCGCACGATCCGCGTTATCGGTCCGCTTGGACCGCGCGACGACGACGTCATTGAAATTGTTATTCCGGAAGATCCCCTGCGTCGCGCAATGGTGGATCACGCGCTGAACATCACCTGGATCAGCGTGATCATCTCCGTCATCACCGCCGCATTCATCTACCTGGCTCTCAACAGCTTGTTTGTGCGGCCGATGCGTCGCATCACGCGCTCCATGTTGTATTTTTCCGAGGATCCAGAAGACCCGGAACGCATCATCACGCCGTCGGCGCGCCGGGACGAGGTCGGCACCGCGGAGCGAGAGCTCGCTTCCATGCAACGGCAGCTTTCGCAGCAGCTGTTGCAAAAGAACCGGCTCGCTCAGCTCGGCTTGGCGGTCAGCAAGGTCAATCACGACCTGCGCAACATGCTCGCGAACGCGCAGCTAATTTCCGACCGTTTGACTTCCGTTCCCGATCCCACCGTGCAGCGGTTTGCGCCGAAGCTGATTGCTTCGCTGGACCGGGCCATTAACTTCTGCACTGACAGCTTGAAGTTCGGCCGCGCCAAGGAAGCTGCGCCGCACCGCGAACTGATGCTGTTGAAGCCGCTTGTCGATGACGTTGCCGACGCGCTGTTCCTGCCGCGCGATGAGCAGATCGCCTTTGTCACCGAAATCGATGACACGCTGCGCATTGATGCCGATCGTGAACAGTTGTTCCGGATCTTGAGCAACCTTGTTCGTAATGCCGTGCAAGCGATCGAAAGCCAGGAGGATGACGAAACGGGCGAGATCCGGATCGCGGCACGCCGCGAAGGCCGCAGAGTAATCGTTGAGGTGTCCGACGACGGCCCCGGCTTGCCACCCGCTGCCCGGCAAAATCTGTTCCGCGCCTTCCAGGGCTCCACCCGCAAGGGCGGCACTGGTCTCGGCCTTGCGATCGCGCGCGAGCTATCGGAGGTCCACGGCGGTACGTTGCGGCTCGCCGATACAAAGCGCGGCGCCAAGTTCGTGCTGGAATTGCCCGACCGTGCGACGCACTAGTTGTGAGGCTTTGGTTTGAGGGCACCACCACGGCCATCGGGCTAGATCTATCCGCGCACAATACGGTAGACGGATTGTCGCTGATCTACCGGGCTTTTCAAGCGTGCGGTTTGGCCAAAAAACTGAGTGCCGGGCGGTCTTTTGCGGCTTTTTTCCCCGGCTCACCCAAGGCACTTGCGCTTGGCGCCAACTGCCTTTAGAAGTGGCCGCCTTGCCGGGCTCAGGTGATCTCACCCCTCCTTTCCGCCCCGCATTTCGGGACGCGGCTGATGCCGGTGGGCACGGTCTATGATCCGTTCGTGGCGCGCGGCCTCGATGCGCTGAACTACGCCTGTTATCAGGACGCACGCTTCATGATCGTGGGCACGCCGTCGGGCGTTTCGCTGGCGCCGGAGGGCGGGGCGCATCAGTCCATCGGCTCGCAGCTGATCGGCATGAGCCAGGACGGCCTTGTCAGCTTCGAACCGGCCTATCTCGACGAGCTCTCCATCATCATGGACTGGAGCTTCGACTATCTCCAGCGCAGCGGCGAGAATGACCCGGACGAGCGCACCTGGCTGCGCGACGAGACCGGGGGCTCGGTCTACCTCCGCCTGACGACACGCCCGCTGGAGCAGCTGGGCCTGAAGGCACGCGACGATCAGGCCTTCCGGCAGGGTGTCGTCGATGGCGCCTACTGGCTGCGCGAGCCCGGCCCGAACTGCGAAGTCGTGATTGCCTATCAGGGCTGCGTCGCCCCGGAAGCCATTGAGGCGGCAGGCCGTATCGGCAATGACCGGCGCGACATCGGCGTGCTGGCGATTACGTCGGCAGACCGGCTGAACTCCGGCTGGACCGCAGCGCGCCGCGCACGGGCCCGCGGGCATAGGGATGCGACCAGCCAGATTGAACGCCTGATGGCGGATGTTCC
>JBGTSB010000002.1:129806-140687 GCA_041940525.1 Hyphomicrobium sp. | reverse complement strand
GCGCAGTGCGCAAGCGGCGGCCCAGGGCACCGATCGTCTCTCCGACGACATCAGCCGCGTTTCAGGCGCAATTGACGAGACGAGCCAGTCCAGTACTGCGGTTCTCAAGGCGGCCGACAGCCTCTCTGAGGAAGCCGGCCAGCTGACGGACATTGTCAACCGGTTCCTGCAAGCCCTGCGTGACGACGAGCGTGCGGCGGCCTAACTGGCTGGAACGACACAACTTTGAGGGATACGCGGACGGGCGGTGGCGGCAATTGCAGCCACCGCCCGAATAGTTTAAGAAAAGCGCTGTTTCAAGCACCCGTAGCTCAGCTGGATAGAGTGCTGCCCTCCGAAGGCAGAGGTCATAGGTTCGAATCCTATCGGGTGCGCCACCGGCCTTCCGGGCCGCAGGATACCAAGCTTCAATCAGAGATTTGGACGGAAGTTGGTGCTTACGGCCCAAAGCCTGCCTTTTCGAATTCAGGCGTGGGATTTTGGGTTGACCGAGAGCGTTCAGCGCCGAGAATGCAGCCTTCGGAGATGAAGCACATTAGGCCGGCATGATCCGCCGATGTTTGCAAGTCAGAACCGAGGACGCGCAGTTGCAGCATGTCATGCATCTCTTGTTGCGCAGGTTCGTCGATAAGCTTTGAGACGTAAGAGTGTATTTCCGGATCTGGAGCGGCTCGACTGAGGGGCAGGGTCAATGCGCATCGGATGGAAAACAGCATTAGCGGGGCTAGTTTTTGGAGGAGCCTCGCTTGCGCTAGGTATTCCCGCACCGACTGCTTCGGCGGGCGGCGGTGATGCCGACGTCAAGTTCTGGAATTCGGTCAAGGACAGCAAGAATGTAGAGCTGCTCCGCGCTTACCTCGCTACCTACCCGTTCGGAGGCTTTGCACATCGTGCGCGCCAGCGCATTCATCAGCTCGAAACAGGCTCGAGCCTAGATCCCGATTCAGCCCGAGAAAGCGCAAACGATCCGCCTTCTTCAAAGACCATGGCAAACCTTGCCGACGACTACCGGTATGGCCGTGGCGGAAAGAAGAAGGATCTGCGCCTGGCCTACAAATGGACTCGCAAGGCGGCCGAGGCGGGAGATGTGCACAGCATGTATAAAATGGGCGATCACTACGTCTATTCCCTTTATGAGCTTGAAGGCCGAAGAGATTGGAAGAAAGCGGTCGTTTGGTACAAGCGTGCCGCGCAGAAAGGGCATGTGAATGCCATGGTTTTTACCGGTCACGGCTATCAACACGGACTAGGCGTCGAGAAGGATGCGGCGAAAGCCCTTGAGTGGTACCGCAATTCTGCTGAGGCGGGAAATTCAAACGCGATGGCGCGAATTGCCAACGTCTACAGTCAGGGCGACGGCATCCCAAAAGACCTGGTAAGGGCTTATCGCTGGTACAAGAGGGCCGCCGAGGCTGGCGACGCAGTCTCATGGTTTGCGCTAGGCAACATGCATGATGGCGGCAATGGCGTTCCCAAAGACCCCGAGAAAGCCGCAGCTTTTTTCTACACGGGATTCCAGGAAGTCGCGCCGCACAACTTCGAGCATTTTGCAAAGTCCGCGTCTGTATACTGGTCTAGTCAGACCCGTAAGGCCCTGCAAGGGCGGCTGATCCAAGCGGGGCTCTATGACGGCAAGGCCGACGGCAACTTTGGTCGCGGCACAATCCGAGCGCTTGGAATGTTACCCGAGCTTGCTAAGCAGAAGATAGCAACCGAACCTTTAAAGACGCCAAGCGAAGTGCTGCAGGGTTTCGGGGATATCAACGAGCTTGAAAAGCTGGATTAAAGGGACCGAGTGAGGATGCTCAACAGGTTTCATATGACCGTCGCATGCGCGCAGCTTGCCGTTCTGGCTTCCACGCTACCATCGCATGCGCAGACGAGCGACGCTGAGATCGCGTTCTGGAACTCCGTCAAGGGCAGCAACGACGCGGCCGAGTTTCGAGCATATCTTGACGCTTATCCCAGCGGGCAGTTCGCAGCGTTGGCCAAGCTCCGCCTGAAAAGGTTGCGGCCAAACGACGGCGCGGCGCCAAGCGCGACGAAGAAGAAATTGTCTGTTCTTGAGGGGTACAAGCAGAGAGCGCGAAAAGGGGATGTCTATGGAATGATCCAACTGTCTCAGTGCTATTTCAACGGTTTGCATGGTGCTCCGAAAGATCAGAACAAGGCCTTTGAGTGGCGGCTGAAAGCAGCCGAGGCCGGCCATGGATCTTCTATGCATACAGTCGGGAAGACTTACCTCGACGGGTTGAACGGTATCAAGAAGAACTCTACTCGAGCCTACAACTGGCTCTTGAAAGCGACCAAGGCTGAAGACATCGATGGGCTATCGCGATCGCTGTCTGAGTTCGAGCTAAGTCTTATTTACGATCGCGGTAAGATCGCTCCTAAAGATCCCAAGAAGGCTGCAGACTTTCTCCTCAGAAGTTTCTCGTTCCTTGGCGACTACTACGGTTTCGATGCGATCATGGCCGATACGACGCGCATGTCCGTGGAGACGCGTCGAGAAGTCCAGCGTCGTCTTTCTGAGGCCGGCCTATACGATGGCCCGATCGACGCTGACATGGGATCTGGGACCAGAAACGCGCTTCGGACTCTGCCTAAGGCTACAGCAACGAAAACCAACAAGCCTTCGGCCGTGGCCAAACCAGCCACGAAAGCCAGCGAAACCCTTAAGGATATCGGCGACATCAAAGAGCTTGAGACGCTTAACTGACGAGGGCCCAAGACTATGCCGGTTAAGCGCGAGAACAGACGGTAGTCTCGAGACCGATTGGCTCTAATGGTGCGCCGCTTCTGGCATCAGCATCCCCGCCCGAGGATCTCACCCTGGCAATTGCCGCGGCGATAAGTTGGTCTTTTCGAGTTGTTGTAGGCCTTTACGCCGTTGGCGATGGCTCCGAGTATGGCGGCAGCCGCGGCCGCATCGTTATAGTTGGGTTGGTAGGTACGGCGAGTCTGGCGCCGCCTTGGCCGGTTGCGGCGCACCGTTCGCTTCGACTTGGCATAGCAGTTGTGTGATCCGTTGTGGCGTACCTTCCCGGCGTAAGAGTTTGTCCCTGGGTTTAGCTGACGGCAGCGTGCGTTGGCGGTCTTACGAGTTGGTAGGCACCAATAGCGTCCATCTTTGTTCATCGGGCCAGCGTAATACCCTGAGCCGGAGTTCTTTTTGCACCACTGGTTGTTCTGCTTTTGCGCAATCTTGTTGGCGTCCTTCGTAGAGATGCAGGTGCGGTCGCTGCCTTCAGCGTTGGGTTTCCAGTGGAAGCCTTTTGCGCAACTGCACGTATATGTGCCGTCGGCATTGGAGGAGTTCATAACTGCGGCAGGGCCGAAATTAGTCTGGCAGGCTTGGTTGCCGATCTTTTTCTCACACTTCTTCGGAACGGACGCGAGCCTGTCGTAGACGCGGTCGAGAAATGGATTGGTCGTACCCTTCACTTTTTGCAGAACGGCAGAGATACCGTTGAGATCGCAGGCTTCGGCGGCCCGCACGCCGATATCGGAAATTTCCTTGAGCTTCTCGATGCGGTTGATATTGGCGTTGATGCGCACCTTGATGTTCTCGCAGGTCCATCCACCGGCACCGTCGGCCTTCGCGAGGGCTTGCCGAAACTGGCTCTCGGCTTTGCCCATATCGCCCTTCAGGAAGGCGTCCTTTGCCGCCTCATATCGCACTGCCACGGGACGCGCCCGCTGCATGCGATTGCGCAACGCGACGAGGCGAACGTTCGTTGCATCTTCGACAACTGAGATGTAGCGGTTCAGCCCCTTGGGCTCGCATTTCGTCAAGACGTCCTTTACGCCGTTCAGGATGTCCACGACCTTGCCGATTTTTTTAGCGTTCCCCGCGGCGCGATCGCGAACGTCTGAGCACGCGCTTGCATCCGGCAATGCTTCTATGTCGGTCAGGACAGCGCGCAATGCCTTGTCGGCGTCCTTGATGCGGCCTTCCTTGAAACGGGCCGATGCGCCATCGACGCGCGTCGTAAGAGCGACGCAGCGTGTCTCCTTCTTAGGCTCTACATCCGGCTTCGGCGGCGCTTCGTACTGATAAGTGGTTGTGACAGGCTCATCCTTGAGTTCCACTGCTTTACCGTATGGGCGACATCCGTCTTCATCGACGAAGTCCGGATCTTTGGGACTGCCGTCGCGGGTGGCGTAGTTCTCGTGCGCAATGAAGCCTTCATCGAGACTGCCGTTGGCGCTCTTCTTCTGGAGCTCGGGGTTACACTTGAGATCCTTCTCGACCTTCTCGGCAACCTTGTCGGGATCAGACTTGTCCTTTTCCATCTGTTTCTCGGCACGCAGCTCGTCTTTTCGTCCCTCGCTGAACGTCTTGACGTCGCCTTTGGGAAGGAAGTCCTCCTGCGGCAGGCCGGTCAGTTCGGTGAGCTTCTTCGGTCCGAATGTATTGGTGAGGATGGTCGCGACGGCCGCGAAGAAGTCTTGCAGCTTCGCCTTGGCGATGCCGGTTGGATATGCCAGCGAAGACCTCCAGTCCCAAAGCACCTTGGCAAAGCCTGATTGGGGAACCTTAGGTCCGCTCCGGTCGACGGCTCGTGGCCGCCTGTCGCGAAGTCCTTCCTGCGCCCAGCCTGAAAAGCCGCCTCGAGCTCGTGTTCGCGAGATCGTTCCCTCGGCCACGCTCCTCTCGAACTGGTCAATGAGGTCGGTTATCTCATCGAGGCCGGTGCCGTATTCGGCCAGCGTCGTCGTCTCAGTCGTTAGGCGCTGTGCGGCGTCCCTGGCGCTCTCCAGCCGCTCCTTTGCGCCGCGATAGAGGTCTGCCATCTTGCGCAGAGCGTCCTTTTCTTCGGGCGATTCAAATTCCTGAAGATGCTCATTGCCTGGTTTTCTGGCCGCGACGCAGTCAAACCCCTTCAATCCGAATGTGCGCACCTCATCCAACGCCGCCTCGCGACCGTGCGCGGCTTCCGCGACCTTGTAGCGTCGGTGCAGGCAGTCGAAAACATAGGTGTCTTTTCCCTCTTTCCCCGCTTCCACGAGGTCAGCCCATTTGCTGACACCCTCTATATAGACGTCGCCAATGTCGACGCCGTGCGCTTTGAGCTTGTCGGAGCCGGGAATGACGCTCGTCGCAAGGTCCTTTACTAAGGTCTTTCCCTCATCGATGAGGCCTTCGTAGGTCTCCGAGATCTTCTTTGACATCTCGCCCAAGACGACGGCCGCCGCCGCTTCCGGGTCTGCATTGAGGGCGGCCGCAGCCATAGCCATGTAAGCAT
The DNA here is from genome assembly GCA_041940525.1 of Hyphomicrobium sp. Taxonomy (GTDB): domain Bacteria; phylum Pseudomonadota; class Alphaproteobacteria; order Rhizobiales; family Hyphomicrobiaceae; genus JAKAXS01. The sequence continues at coordinate 135,438 of JBGTSB010000002.1, read as the reverse complement.
CGGGGTTGTCTTGCACCGAGTTCAAGATCTTGCGCACAGGTGAATCGGCGTCGGGGTAGCGCTTTTCAATTTGCGCAACGAGTTCGTCCTTGGTGGCGTTGGCGAGCTTTGCGCCGAGCTCGTTGGCGACCTCCTTGTGTTTGCCCTTGTAGATCTTCTCGCCGTGCCCGAGCGCTTCCTTGCCGGCGTTGATCATCTCCCGGGCAAATTCCTGATGGTCCTCGCCGACCATATGTAAGGGAATTTCGGTTGAAAGGCTCTCGACGGCTTTGTCGAGCTCCTCGGGAGTGAACTTCTGCATGGTGTCGCGAAGCGACACTCCCGCCTCCGAGCGCAATGGGGTGTCCCAGAATAGCGCGATCGTGAATGCGGAAATGACGGCGATGCTTGTAACAAGCTTGGAAACTTCCGTCACTCGGCTAAGAAAGGACATGGTCATGCTCATAAGCGAAACACTCCAATATGCATCTCGCGCAGGCCTTCTCGCGCCGCGCGGGCTAATCCAGTCTTTCCAGACCTGAGTTGTCCTCAGCCTTGGTCGCCGGCCGCACCTTCAACTTGGCATAGGTAGCGACAAACAATGAGAATATGGCTGGGCACAACATGACTAGTCGAGCTTTTCCAATTCTTTCACCGAGCTATGCGGTGCACGATCGCCATTCTTTTGGCTTATCGATTTTTCTTCTTTAGGCGCGTTGTCTGGTTTCTTAACTGTGGCGGTGGGAAGTTTTCCCAGGAGAACTGATATCGTCTTGCGCTTGGCGTTGCGCAACACAACAACTGTCGCGCGCTCACCTACGGGCAGGTCTGCGATGGCCCGTGAAAGGTCGCGAGGCGCCGGAATTTTTTTTCCGTTCACCTCAATCACTACGTCTTCCGCCTTAAGCCCTGCTTTCTCGGCAGGACTGCCTTCAACTGAGCGAACGATCAATGCGCCAGACGTATCATCTAACTTTAGCGCTTCTGCCAGGTCTTTGGTGACCGCCTGGATCTGGACGCCAAGCCAGCCCCGCTCGACCTGACCGTGATCGACGAGTTTGGCAGCAATTGTGGAGACGACATTTGATGGTATGGCAAAACCAACCCCTATCGAACCGCCTGACGGTGAGAGGATTGAAGTGTTTAGTCCTATCACTTCGCCAGCGAGATTTAGCAATGGACCACCTGCGTTGCCTCTGTTGATCGAAGCATCGGTCTGGATAAACTTGGTGTAGTTGCTTTGGCCAGTAGTGCGATCCAAGGCTGATACAATTCCTGACGAGACGCTTGCACCAAGTCCGAAGGGATTTCCGATTGCGAACACCGGCTCTGCCAGCCGGACTTTGGAGGAGTCTCCAAATGCTAGCGCAGTCAGCGTCTTCGCTGATTTTATGCGGAGAACCGCAATATCTGTCCTCGCATCTTCGCCAACGATCTCGGCCTCCAATTCGGTGCCGTCAGTAAGTTTGATCGCGATCTTGTCTGCGTTAGCGACGATGTGACTGTTCGTTACGACTAAACCTGAAGTGTCAATGAAAAAACCGGTACCTTGGCTTCCACCCTTCCTCGACGATGCTTCAGACTGTTTAGACGCCGGAGAGTTCTCAGATTTTTTGAACCTATCAAAAAACTCTTTGAACTGTGGGGGGTGATCAGATGAATGGGGGGCAACTTTGTTTGTACTGATAGAGACAACGCTTTTGACCGCCTTCTCAACCATATCTGAGACCGCGCCGACATCATGTGCTTGCGAGGGTGTAACCAACAGCAGCGAAAGGGATACAGTGCAGAGGCGCGGAATAAGCTTGGCGATCATGAGGTGTCCTCGTCGCTGAAGTGTGAGCATGGTGGTTATGACCCACGCACCGAATTAATTGACAGGCTCATATGTAGAGGGTCAAGACCCGGCTCAGATTCTTTCTCTTTTTCTAGAGATCATCACAACGACATACCGTGATCCATCTGCTCGCAAACCTCTACTCTTTTGCCCGGTTCATAGATCTCAGCGCGCGTACTACGTTGGGGAGTTACAGCAATTTGGCTGAGGCTGCTCACATGGTTTTCTCGCGGCATTCAGCTGCCTTCACAGCCTTTCAAAACAAGACCAAGTAAGATACTTTTCGACGCGCTCTACGAAGTATCGAAAGGCATCGCGATGAAGCATGTCGCCGGTTTGATTGTGACGATAGTCCTGCCCATCGGCGCATGCTGCTGCATCGCCAACGCGCAAACCAAGAATGATAATGACAGCAAACCTACGACGTCTGATCAGTATCGATATTTGAATTATTTTGGAGAGGCGATCGACGTTCTTAAGAACAGTTCTGACAGACAGATAGACCGCAACAAACTTGTAAAGAATGCGGTTGCCAATGTTCTCGATCGCTTCCCCCTGCCTAACACCAAAGATGCGCCATCGGTAAAATCCGCTACGGCATGTAACAGTCGAGCAGCTAGTGGCTTTTATAGATGTCTGGCATTCTTTGGCGAGGTCATTGAAGCACTGTTCGCAAAGCATCATGACGAATTACCTGTGATCATTGACGTGGCAATCCGCGGATTGCTCGCTTCAGCCAAAGAGCAGACGGGGGGCACAGTCTCTGGTGATGTGCAGCGGAGAGTTGATGCCTTACTCGCTAAGATAAATGCGAGACCGCTGAATGCGACGCCCGAGAACGGAAGGCCGCGTGCAAAAGACGACGGGCGACAGGTATTTAAGGACTTCGACGATATTCGAGACTTGGAAAAACTGGATTAGATTGGAAGCAAGAATGTTGGTTCGGCTCGCACTGATCTTCGCCGTTGCTGTGTTGCCGCCAACCTCCTTGGTATGGGCGGACGAGGCTAGCACTCTTCCGCAATTGCAAATTGCTCAAACGGATAATGCCGAGATCACGTTCTGGGAGACTGTCAAGGACAGCAAAGATCCTGCTGAATTGGAAGCCTACCTAAGCGCCTATCCGAATGGCAAATTCGCGCCACTTGCGAAGCTGCGTGTGAAAAAGCTGAAGGGCTCTGTGCCTTCCGCCGAAGGGCAAGTGTCGAAAAAGCGCGCAATAGAGCGAACCGAGGCAGCAACAAGGGCGCTCGCTCAATTCCGCGAAGCAACTGATTTCATCTACCGTGAACATTTGAGGCGCGTGACGTTTGCTGATCTCGTCATCCCTGCGTTGTCCGGTGTCTTGAAGAAATTTCCATCCGACGAGGCGAACCAGTTGTTCGGCGGGCCTGGCAAAGAGCGGTGCGAGGAGGCGCCGAACAATCTCGTTCGGTGTCTCGACCTGTACGAGGAAGTCTTCGATTTGATTGCTGTTCGCCACCAGGGCAAAGAACTCAAGATAGTCAACGGAAGCATTGAAGCCTTATTGAAGAAGCTCGGCCCCCATAACGCCCTTTACACCCGCGAGCAGGTGGAAGAATTTTCTGTTCAAAGGCGCGGTGCGTTTGCCGGTATTGGCGCTGAAGTTACGATGGAAAAAGGGGTTGTGAAGATCGTTGCACCGCTGGCCGACTCCCCAGCGGAGAGGGCGGGCATTCAGGCAGGTGATCTGGTAACCAAAATAGATGGGCAGGCGGTGATCGGATTGACGCTATCCGAGGCCGTTTCCAAGATGCGCGGCAAGGTGGGCACGTCTGTAACACTTACCGTCTATCGTTCGAGCGCCGATGCATCTTATGACGTCAATGTCGTGCGAGCGAACGTCAAATTGAAAACCGTTGACTTCCGTGCTGAACAGAACGTGGGATATATCCGCGTCAAGCGAATGTCAGAAAAAACGGGTGAGGAATTCCGTAGTGCTGTAAAGTCGCTCAAGGCTACGGTCGGCGCGGATTTCCAGGGCGCCATTATTGATCTCAGAAATAATCCGGGCGGCCTAATAACTCAAACAATCGAGGTTGCTGACGCTTTGCTGGACAAAGGCATTATCGTCATAAGTGCCTCGCGAGATCGTAGCAAAGATCGTATCGATAGGGCGCAAGCTGGAGACATCTTGCAAGGCCGCAAGATTGCTGTCCTGATCAATGGCGGGACAGCATCGGGAGCTGAGATTATCGCCAGCGCGCTTAGCGAACATAAGCGCGCAACGCTCATCGGCACGCGTACCTTTGGCAAAGGCTCCGTGCAAACTATTAAACCACTCAAGAGTCGCGGGGCCGTGCGTTTAACTACGGCAGAGTATCTTACCCCGTTGGGGCACAGCATCCAAGCGAAGGGAATTGACCCTAGTATCGTTGTCGAAATGGCTATGCCGCAAGAACTCACTGGCAAGTATGGAAGCGAGGCCGATTTAAAAAATCATCTGCCTTCTAAGGACGGCCAGGAAAAAACGGGATCATCGGCCTATGTTCCAAAGGACAAGAGTAAGGACACACAGTTGCAGTATGCGCTGAGATCCTTCTTTTCAATCAAAGGAAGCCCAAGATCGGAATTGGAGTCCGCGACGACGGAGACGAAAATTCGAGATCTGGAAAAACTTGACTGAGGGAGTGTCAGTTTTGCCTAGGCAGGAAACGGCGCGCGGCAGCAGTTTATGCCTGCTTTAGGTCATTAGCGACAGACCGAGCTTCGAAGCGCGCGTCTTCTTGTACGCGACAGCAGCTGCTCGAGGCCACCGAGTCAGTCCCACGTTCATCCCGCTCGGCCCCGGATGAGCTACGAGCACGAACTTTGCAACTTTACCCCGTTTGCATCGACAGAAAGTGCTTCTAGGATATTTTCTGAGAAGAAAATATTGTACCTAAAAAGAACATCATGTGGTATCGCCATTGATGTCTGCATCCGAGCTGTGAGCCGCAGAGACAGGACAGATGCTCTAGCTTGCTTGTGGAGGAGCTAGCTCTCGATGATGAGGCATCGGCAAATCGATAAGGTCGTGTTGGCCGGATTAGATTTCGGATCCACGACTTCAAGCATGTTGGTGGTCGAAGCTGATCTGGCCAACAACTGCGCAACGGGGAGAATGGAATTCTCCGGCGTACGCACGGTGAGCAGGCCTGAGCCCATCTTCACTCCCTTCCAACATCAGACAATCGATCTCAGCGCTATCCGTGCGCAGGTCGTGAGATGGCTTCGCGAATGCTGCATTACGCCGGACGATATTTTCGCCGGAGGGGCCATCGTGACTGGCCTGGCGGCCGAACGCGACAATGCCGAAGGTTTGGCCGCGTTAGTCGTCGAACTGCTCGGAGAAGCGGTGATCGCTACTGCGGACGACCCGCGTCTTGAATCATGGCTCGCTTTCATGGGTGGCAGTGCAGCACTTTCGCGTACCTATCCTGACCGCCCCGTCGTCAACTTCGATATTGGCGGCGGAACGACCAACCCGGCGCTTGGCATAAATGGCAATGTGAGGGCGACGGGGTGCTATTTCGTTGGTGCTCGACATTTCGAATTTGAGCCGGGGTCGTATCTGCTCAAACGAGTATCGCGTTTCGGAACGGCCATGTTGCAGCATCTCGGCTATTGTCCGGACATAGGATCTGAGTTGGCGCCGAGCGAAGTGCGCGGTGTCGTTCGCTACTTCGTCGACGCACTAGTGGCAATTTCCGAAGGCAATCGTGATTTCTTTATGAGTCCGCTCGGTCAAATGATTGAGCAATCGCTGTTCGAAAACCCGCTACCGGCTTTGCCAACGCTGACTTTTTCGGGCGG
>JBGTSB010000002.1:47394-129796 GCA_041940525.1 Hyphomicrobium sp. | reverse complement strand
TCGGTGAACTGGTTTACGCGATTGCGAGAGGCGAAGACACACCTTCCACGACTTATTACGGCGACCTCGGCGTCGACCTCGCGTTGGCGATCCTGGATGACGAGCGCCTTTCGCGCTCGGTGCACAACTACGTACCTGAACATCTCGGTCGCGCGACCGTCCAAGGATTGACGCTAAACAACACGGAAATTTCCGGGACAACTTTGTTTCTGGCAGGCCAGGATACGCTTCCGATACGCGACCTACCGATCGTAGCGACCTTAAGCGACACCGCAGATGTTCCAACTTTGCGGGATGCGCTGCGGCTTGCTGGGCAGTCTCGTCGTGGGGCATGCCTGCAACTGATTTGCGGGGATGCAAATCCGTCCTTTGCCACCGTCAAGTTGCTCGGTGAAGCAATCAACACAGCGATGGACCAGGCCGACCTCCCGGTCGAGGCATCTATCGTCATTCTGACAACAGCAAATATCGGCAAGGCGCTCGGCAACTACGCAACAGCTTGGCGTACCGGCAGCCGTAAGCTGGTGATCATTGACGAGATACCTGAGCGCTCCGCCCACTTCGTCAATCTTGGTCGCATGCGAAACGGAGTCGTACCTGTTTCATTTTACGGAATGCACTGAAAGCTAGAAAACCAGACACTCTCTGGAGAAGCGACATGGTCGATCTTAAGAAGCTTGCCGAGATTCAAGTTCCTGAACCGAAGCCGGATGAGCTGTATTCGACGAAGCTATTTGAGCATACGTACAGCTTCAATGGGTTGAAGGGCTTGCTCGGCGCAGCTGATTTCGACAAATCTGGGGATCGGCTCTCGTCTTTAGCGGCGAAAGACAATGTCGCGCGTGAAGCCGCGCGGAAAATTCTGTCGGACCTAACTTTGCGGCATCTATACGACCGGCCGCTTACGGACGACTCCGGCCAGGTCGATAAGATCATGAGGGTCAATTACGATATCGATCTCGATGTGTTCAATGATTTGGCCGATCGAACTTTGGGAGACGTGAAGGATTCCATCCTCAAGAGCAAACCGGGTGGAGCTAAGCGGATAGGGTCGGCGCTTACCGGTGTGATGGCTGCGGCGCTCGCAAAGCTCATGGACGTTCACGAGCTTGTCTTCGCCGCAAAGAAACTTAAGCGCTCGGCAACAGCTCGTACGACAGTCGGTGGCCCTGGTACGCTCTCTTCACGTCTCCAGCCTAACCACCCAACGGACGATCTATCGGCGGTGACACTTCTAATTTACACCGGGCTGAGTCTTGGTTCCGGAGACGCGCTGCTCGGACTCAATCCGGCAATTGATACTGTCGATAACATCAGCGCCATACTTCACCATCTAGCAAAGCTTCGCGTTCAGACTGGCGCACCTACACAGATTTGCGTTCTGTCGCATATCAAGACGCAGCTGGCATGTCTGGACAACAGCGCGCCTGTCGAAATTATGTTTCAGAGTATAGCCGGCACCGACAGAACACTGGTCGAAGAGTTCGATTGTACGATCGAGCTGCTGGACAAGGCGTATCGCACGATGAGCGAACGCGGGCCCCTTGCACCTGCCGCAAAGCAATTCATGTACTTTGAAACGGGGCAGGGCAGCGAGCTGACTTACGGCAAGCACAATGGCATTGACATGACGACGACCGAAGCCTTGTGCTACGGACTGGCTCGCCGCTACGATCCCTTCATGGTCAACAACGTCACGGGATTTATTGGACCGGAAACGCACCTATCAAATTACGAGATGATACTGTCCAATCTTCAGGATCACTTCATGGGTAAGTTGATGGGGCTGCCGATGGGTATGGCGCCTTGCTATACGCTGCATTCACAGATCGAGATGGAAGGCCAGCAAATCGCCACCGAATTGCTTGCGGCCGCCGGCGCCAACTTCTTCATGGACGTGTACCTCAGTGTCGACCGCATGCTTGCCTACTTTGACACGTGCGGCCATGACGATCAGACACTGCGTGAGATTCACGGGCATGAGCCAGCTCCAGCGTTCACTGAATGGGCAATCGAGAAGGGCATTTTTCAGCGCGACTCAGACGGCGTACTCGAACGCGGACCCAACTGGGGGAATCCGCGCATCTTCTGCGCTTCGGACGTTGAGTTCCAGCGGCTGCGTGAAGGCCTGCCGGCAGCTTATGGCTGGGAAAATGCGGGCCCTCGCCCGGCAAACGCTGTTTCCCGCGACATCAAAGCCAACCTGGCTGTCGCCCGAGAAGCCATCTTCGCCGAAATAGCATCTGATCAACTCCCGGCGATCGAGTACCGGCGCATTGCAACGCGAGCGACGTCAAAGGATGAGCATCTCAATGATCCGGAAATTGGGTCTCGCGTTAGCGCGACGGACCTGGAGACGTTGAAGCCGGAAGCCGTTGATGTCCAAGTCCTCATTTCGGACGGTCTCAGTGCCGAAGCAGTCCATCACAATATTCCCGAGCTGCTGCCGGTCTTGATGGACGGTTTGAGCCAGCAGAATATAACGGTTGGCAAACCTATTTTGGCACCTTACGGCAGAGTGAAGCTGGCCGAAGATATCGGCGAAGCGTTGCAACCCAAGCTCATCATCAGCCTCATTGGTGAACGGCCCGGCGGGGATGCAATGGCATCACGCAGCTTGTCGGCATACTTGGCCTATCGATTGGAAGACGAAGAGTGCAAGCAGGCCGCGCGTTCCTATAGCGGTAACAACGATATTCGCTACGAATACACGGTGATTTCGAACATCTATCAGAAGGGCATGCCCCCTGTTGAAGCGGGTAGCCTCATCGCAGAACGCGCGAAACAGATACTGAGCTACCGAGCGGCAGGCAATCGCCTGGAACAAGCATTGCTCAGAAGAACATAAGGATCAGCTTCCGTTGATACTTGCAGGCCGAGACTGATGTCCGTTTGCGTATAAACGGGCAAGGAAAGAATAACGCTGCAATCTATGATTGAAAATAACTGCGCTCTGCGCTAAGTAATTGTGCATGGCTGTTGCTGTTAAGAGGAGGATGCCATGGACGTTCAAAGCAATGTTGCGAAGTTTTTCTCTGACGAAAATCGCTCGATGATGGGTGGCTGGACCGCTCCGGCACTGGAAGCGGCCAAGCTGGAAGCCATGAAGCTTACCGGGAACGATCGTGCACACGCTCTTGCTGAAATCGAAGCGCGTGTAGCTCGGGAGTCTGATAGCGGCTCTTCAGAAGCTGCTGCCTAAATATCCTAACTGCTAAACAGCTAGACCGCCGGCTCGGTGGTCTAGCTGAATGTTGTTGCGAGCTAGTAGCAGAGGGTAAGCCCAATGAGGGTAATCAGCGTCGCGCACTGCAAAGAGAATATGAAGCGCCTAGCTGACGGTGTTCTACCTGATGCAGGTGGAAGTCGTTCAATCGAAGCTTCTTATAGAGATGCTGTCTCGAAACTGCGGGGAGTGGAGGCAGGCTCCGAGAGTTGCCGAATTTCATTCTCAGACTCTGAAATTGCAAAATTGGCATTTTCACATGGTGTTTTTTTGCCGTCTTCTGACGAGGCGTCGTTTTCGGACGACGAGAAGCAAGCTCTTCGAGACCTAACAGAGAGATCTCTTGCACATATCGGGGAGATATCACCGGCGTTGCTCGAGCTGGTTGAGCTAATCACCACGGATATTGTTTTTGTAAAATCGGATCGTATTGGTGGTGGAAGCGGATCGCATCTGCCTGGCGTTATTTGTGTCAGCGTCGATCAAACCTGGACAGAAGTTGATTTGGCTGAATCCATCACTCATGAGGCTACTCACCTAACCACGTTTCTATCAGATATGATTTTTGGCCACTACACCAAGCCAGCAAGTCAACTCGAGGCGGAGGCGTGCCGGGTATTGTCGGCTGTGAGGGCTGGACAACGCAGGCCACTTGATAAGGCGCTGCATTCGGGACTGGTCGCCGTGCCGCTCATGTTTATGCAAAGCCGGGACAACAGCACCGAGCTGATCGAGAAGTTTTCGACGAGCTTGAAGCAATGTTCAGACGGGTTGTTGACCAAGCAGCAGTTCTTCACGCCCTATGGCTGGAGTGTAGTGAACGACTTGGCGCGTTTTAGCGACGGTTTGGATATGAGTTACGTGGAAGATTCTTTGGGCTGGAGCGATAGCAAGTGCCAGATGCTTTTGCCCTAAGGCATCGCATCCGAGATATTTCCAATGAGCTATTGCACCTTGTTCGGCGTGTTAGTCGGAGCTGCTCAGTTGCTACCGTTCGACCAAAGTAGGGTGGCATTGCTCGGCAAGCAGTTGCTGTTCGTTGCTGCCGATAGGCCGCTATGCTGAATACGGCGCTACTCGAGCAGTCGCTGTTATAGAATGCCCGACAGCCGCTTTCCCATCACTCCGTCACGAACCTCGCCTGAATAGCGTGACCGCTGGCGTCCTTGCCGGAGAAGGCGACTTTTGCACCCTTGGGCAGAGGGGCTTCCAAATCGCCACTCGCAGTCGCGCCGGAAACCTTCAGCGCAAGAAGCTTGGTACCTTCGGGCGTCTGGATGACCGCTTTGAAGGATCCGCCGGAGATATCCATCGGCTTGGTGCCTTCAGTCAGGTGAAAAACCACTGACGTTTCGCCAGCCACCATTTCAATGCCGTGGTGCCCTTCAAACTCCACATACTGGCCGCCATGCTTGGCGCCGTTCTCGTGATGGTGGTGGTCATCCGAATGTCCTTGCGTCAGGACGGCCACGCCGAGAACGGCCAAAAGCGTAAGAAGCGTCCGGGAAATTTTCATGGTTGTTCCTTTCATTGCTTGAGCAGTCAGTAAGCTTCGCTGGTCGTAGCCACTTCGAGCGGCGCGCGATCCTGGTCTTCGACGATCCGCTCTATCGGTTTGTGCCCAAACTTCCAGACGAGGAGCGGTGTCAGAACAGCGTCGATTAGAGTCGCCGAGACGAGACCGCCAAAGATCGTTACGGCCAGGGGATGCAAAATCTCACGCCCCGGCTCGTCCGCCGCGATCATCAGCGGCACGAGTGCAAGACCGGCAGACACGGCGGTCATCAGAACGGGCGGCATACGCTCCAGACTGCCGCGCACGATCAGGTCCTTGCCGAACGTTTCACCTTCGTAGAGCGCCAAGTTGATGTAGTGGCTGACTTTCAGAATGCCGTTGCGCGCGGATATCCCAGCCAGCGTGATAAAGCCGATAAGACTTGCAACGGAGAACGGCAGTCCTGCTATCCACAACGCCGCAACGCTGCCGATGAGACCAAGCGGAATGTTGGTCAGAACGATGGCCGCCAAAACAGTAGAGCCATAGCGGCTGTAGAGAACCAGGAAAATGAGTGCCAGAGAAATCAACGATAGCAGGCCGATTGTTCGTGTCGCCTCTTCTTGGGCTTGAAACTGGCCCTCAAGTCTCGCGGTGTAACCCGAAGGCATCTCGCTCTCGTCGAGAATGCGGCGAATGTCAGCGACAATGGCCGCCATGTCGCGTTCGCCATCGCCATTCGCCGAGACAATGATCCGCCGCTGCTGGTTTTCCCGCAGGATTTGATTGGGACCTTCGGCTTCCTTCACTGTTGCAATACGTTTGAGGGGAACATAGCCACCGGGTGTCGAAACCAATCCGTCACCGAGGCCGGACGTCGAGCGATCCTCATCGTTCAGCCTGATCACGACATCAAACCTGCGGTTACCTTCAATGATCTGTGAAACGGTGCGCCCGTTGGTGAGATCAGCCAGCGTTGCCGTCAACGCGGGAGGCGTCACGCCGTAGAGCGTTGCCCGGTCGTAGTCCGGAATGACCTGCAGCTGCGGGATCAGCACTTGTTTTTCGATTTGCAGATCGACGAGTCCGGGCACCGCCGCGAGCTTGGAACGCATGCCCGAGGCAATGGTGCGCAGCCGGTCGAGATCTTCACCGAAGATCTTCAGCGCGATCTGAGCGCGGACACCGGAGAGCATGTGATCCAAGCGATGAGATATAGGCTGCCCGATGCCGATCGTAGCCGGCAACACGGCCAGCTTTTCGCGGATTTCGGCGTAGATCGCTTCACGGCTGCGTTCCGATCGCTTCAGATCGATATCGATTTCTGAGACGTGAATACCTTCGGCATGCTCATCAAGTTCAGCCCGTCCGGTACGGCGGCCAACGCTGTGGACTTCACCCACCTTTAGAACCAGCTCTTCCGCGATTTTTCCTAACCGGTTGGATTCTGCCAAAGAGATGCCGGGATTGTAGATCAACGAAACAAGCATGGTCCCTTCGTTGAAGGCCGGCAGGAATGCGCGCGGCAATTGCGTTGCAAGGATGCCCGCTGCAATCACGCCGGCAGCAATAGCGGCTCCGGCGAATCGCCCGTGCCCGAACGTCCAGCCGAGTAGGCGCCGGTAGCCTGCCTTCAAAATGCGAACGACACCAGTGTCGCCGCGTTCGGCCTCCGGCGCGGTCTTCAGAAGGTAATAACAAAGCACGGGCGTCAACGTCACGGATGTCACGAGACTGGCTAGGATCGCGACGATGTAGGCGAGGCCGAGCGGCCTGAAGAGTTGCCCCTCCAGGCCGGTCATCGCGAACAGCGGCACGAAGACGAGCACCACAATTGCAGTCGCGTAGACGATGCTGGAGCGCACCTCGTGTGATGCGTCGAGGACCACCGCGAGCCGTCCTCGCGGGTTTTCTGAATCTGCATTGAGGCGCAGACGCCGGAGAACATTTTCGACGCCAACAACGGCGTCATCGACCAGCTCGCCAATCGCGATCGCGATGCCACCGAGGGTCATGGTGTTGATCGACAGGCCAAAGGCATAGAAAACAAGAACCGTCATAAAAATGGACATCGGGATCGCGGTAAGAGAGATCAACGTTGCCCGCCAGTTCATAAGAAACAGGATCAGAACGAACGAAACGACGATGGCCGCTTCAATCAGCACCTGCTTCACATTGGCGATCGACGTTTCGATGAAGGTCGCCTGACGGAACTGAACGCGGTCGGCGACAACGCCTTTAGGCATCGTGCGTTGGATGCTCGCCAGCTGCTCTTCAATGTCTTTGGTGACCGAAACCGTGTCGGCCTGCGGTTGCTTCTGGACGCCGATAATGACCGCTGGCTCACCCATAAAACCGGCATCACCACGCTTGGTGCGCGCGGCATAGTCAACTTGCGCGACTTGTCGAAGCAAGATCGGCTGTCCCTCGCGCACAAGGACGACCAGGTTTCGCAAATCCTCCAGCCGCGTTGTCCGGCCGATGTTCCTGATCAAGTATTCCTGCGCGTGCTGGTCGATGAAACCGCCACCCGCATTGGTTCCAAAGTCGGAGACTGCGTTTTCGATCATCTTGGGCGTGATCTTTAGCCTCTGCATCGCGATCAGATCGGGACTGACTCTATACTGGCGCACCTCGCCACCGATTGGGATGACCTGCGCCACGCCCGGAACAGTCAAGATCTGCGGACGAATGACAAAATCCGCGGTCTCACGCAGTTCCATCGCAGAGACGTCCTTGCCGGTAACGGCTATGAGCATGATCTCGCCCATGATCGACGAGACCGGCCCCATCTGAGGCTGGACGCTTTGTGGCAGACGTTCCTCTACGACGGCCAAGCGCTCAGTGACGAGTTGCCGGTTGCGGTAAATGTCCGTCCCCCAGTCGAACTCAACATAGACGATGGACAGGCCGACGCTCGATACGGACCGCAACCGGATAACACCCGGCATTCCGTTGAGCGCGGTTTCCAGCGGATACGTGATCAGCTGCTCCACTTCCTGTGGCGCATAACCCTCGACTTCGGTTAGCAGAGTGACGGTTGGCCGGTTGAGGTCCGGGAAGACATCAACCGGCAGCTTTGGCAGAACGTAGGCGCCGTAGATCGCGAGCAGCAACGAGGCTGCGATAACGAACATGCGCTGCGAAAGACTGATCGAAACGAGTGCGCGAAACATCCTGCCCCTCCCGTTATCGGATCTGGTTCACGAGCGGTGCGCCCGTGGTGATGATTTGATCTCCGGGTTTAAGCCCGCCAGTCACATGCACACGATCGACATCGACTTCCTCGAAACGCACCGCCACCGGTTCGTACTGTTCCGGCGCGAGCCGCTTGAAAGCGACCATCTGGCCGTTTGGCGCTTGGGCAATGGCTTTGCGCGGAACGATCAGCCCCTCGAAATTGTCTCCAACTTCCAAGAAGACCTTCATCGGTGTGCCCACGTGCAGGGCGCCAGAAGGGGCATCAATCTTTAGCTGTATCCGGACAGCCTGCTGTTGAAGCGCCCGGCTGCGGCCGACATAGCTCAACGGATAAGTGTTGCCGGTACCGTCCCGCGCTTCCACCTTAGATCCATCAAACGCCAGGGCAGGATCGTAGGATATGGCTTCGACCCAAAGGTTGCTTGGGTCGATGATATGGAAGAGCGTCCGCCCGCTCTGAACAACTTGACCGGCGGAGACGCGCACTTCCGCTATCACGCCGTCGACCGGCGCCTTCAAAGCTTCCGGTTCAGTCCGCGCCGCCTTCAGTTCCGTGCGCCGCACTTTGAGACCTTCCAGTTCGATCATCAGGTCTTCAAGATTGGCCCGGCTTGCAACATCACGGTCGACCAGCTTTTGTTGGCGGGCGACCCGCGCTTCGAGCACGGCGATCTTTTGCCTGAGATCACCTGCCGTCTGGCGCACGTCGCTGGCGTCAATCGGTGCAAATGCGGGTTCGACAAAGGCGAGCGTTTCCCCGGCTTTGACCTTTTGGCCGAGCGTTGGCAGTCCGCTGTCGGCTGGCCTGATCCGGCCGCCAATCGTACTCTGCACTAAGCCAGCGCGATTAGGATCGGGGATGACTTCGCCGATCAATCGCACCGTGGCGCGCGTTTCGCGTGGCTGCAGAATGCGGGTGCGAATGTTAAGAAGCCGCTGCGTTGGCTTTGGCAGGAAGAGTTTGCCGTCAGGCAGCCGCCGCGGCGCATCGCCGTTCGCCCCGGTGCTGGTTCCGCCGTGATCGTGTCCAGGTCCAGCCCAAGCCACGCCAACGCCGGAAACGACCAACAGACCAACCAATCCGATAAGGCCGAAGACAAGCCCTTTCCTGCCCCGGGCGGTGAGACCGATAAGAAGCCCCAAGCCCAGACCCGCGGCCGTTAGCAAGGCTTGACTTGTCCATGTCCCGGTGGACACCCCTACAGCATCAAGCGCCCGTTCCAACACTGTGCGGTCGTTGCTGGTGGCAGAGTCCGAATGTGAATCGTGCCCGTCACTGTGACTATGGCTGTGTTCCTCGGCGCCGACCTCCAATGACCCGACAAGAAGATCAGACGCTCCGTCATGGTTGATCGTAACGATGACTTCGTGTGTGCCATCTTTTAGCAATTCTGGCGAAGAGACTTGATAGGTGCCGCCATCGGCTGGCTGCGCTTGTTGCGTTGCTCCATCAATGATGAGTTCAAGCTGCGCATCGGTGACCGGCGACGTATCCTTACGGCGATCAAGGTAGATCGTGAGGTCGCCGCCCTTCAGGATTCCGACCAGTTCGTATGCTTCAGATTGCGCGACGATGCGCGGACTGGATGGCCCGGCTGGCGCGGCCGAACTTGGCCCGTGGTCGTGACCGGGCCCAGCCTGTGCGGCAGCAACATATGAGAGTGCTATGACGAGCGCGGCAAAGCCACGAAACGGCATAGACCATAGTGCGCGCGCGGCGCACTGGGATTTAAATAGCATTTGGATTAGCCCTGACGAGATTGTTCGGGCGAGCGGGCTTCAGCCCGATCGGCTCAAAAACGTCAAAGCGTGGTTTTGGGAGGCCGTCGCGGCGGACATATCGCAATCCCAGCCGGGAGCGCGTCATAGCTCATCGTTACCGCCGTTGATGTCCGCGGTGGCAGCAAAATTACCGTGCGAAGGGTTGCGATGCCGTGGCTGCAGTGACTGCAGTAGACCGTTTCCCCCGGATCGCAATCAGAATTATGCGGCTCGTCCGGTGCGTGATCGTGGGCGGCGATATCAGTCTCTGCTGCCACGACCGCAGTGTGATCATGACTGTGATCAGGCATGCTGAGGTGAATATGCTCGGCGCCATGAGCCGCATAATACCAGCCCGCATGAGACCCTGTCAGAACGAGCACAAGACAAAGAAATACCCTGGCCAAGCGTTTTGCGCTGGCAACACGAGCATTCCTGGTCAGCCGTCGTCTCATCCAAGCTCCTTGGAACCACAGACCTAACGCGAGTATCGCAACAAACAAATCAAGTCAACGGGCTCAAGTATTAGGCATTTGATCGGATCTTCCGGCTTCTTTCTGAACTCCTTCAGTTTTTTGATATCTGATGGCATGGGCGATCCTCTGGAGCTAGGAAACTCGACTAGCCGGACAGTTGTCATTGCCGACATCTTCGATTGAGTTGTGATGCATCGCTCCCGTTCGACCAAAGTAGGGTGGCGGGGGCATAGGCAGTCGCCTAATTTTTGCCCACTTGGGATTAGCGCGTAGGTGCCGTTGTGTTGGAAGTCCTCTCAGGCGAGTCGATGCCGCAGATGATAGCTGTTGTCGCCGCCGTATTTGTCGTCTTAGTCGCCCTCTTGATGCGCCGCAGCCATAGAGCGAAGTCGCGAGGTGGGACCGTAGCGGTTTCGAAGGTGCCGGCTCAGGCCGATCCGGCACAGGCAGGGCAAGCCACAGTTGCGCAAGGTCCTGCGCCGGGCGACTCTTATGCGGCGGTGGCGGCAAGATTTTCGGCGAATGCCGCGACGGCTCATCAGCCGGTTAACGGCGTGATGCGTCCTATCATTGATTATTCGGCTGAAGTTACCAACTTGCCGCCGAATGCGTCGTACGCGGCAATCGCCGTTGCTCACGTAGCCTCGTTGGGGCAGCGCGCCTAAAACCTAGGTGTGCTAGCGGCGTGACCATTTCATCGATTTGCAGACCATGCCCATCATGAGGCAGCCTTCAGTGGTCATGCTCGCGCTGTTTTCGCCAACGCGGATCTTTAAAGAGTAATCCATATTGCGCTGGGGGTCGAAGGCGCGGCCTTTGAGGACGCCCGTTGACGTCTTCTTCACGCGGAAGATGAGCTTGTCGCCGACCTTCTCCTGGCCAGAGGGGTCGTTGATCCATGTGTTGACCGCGCATAGAGCTTTGCCGCACTTGGATATTCGTACTTGAGCGACGCCATCCCCGCGTTTCCATGAGCCGGAGATGTCCGCGGAAATGGCGGGAGATGACAGGCTTGCAGCCAGCCCTGTGACAATCATTAGCGTACGCATTCTACCCTCAAATCGCTTTAAGTTTGGTCAGTCTACGATCAAAAACCGCTCGCGGATCGGCGAAAATTGTTCCATCGGCTGCAGCGATTGGCTCATGGTGAATTCCTTTTGTTGATTGCCGATGACAGTTTCGGGCGGGAACTCACTTGGCTTTGGGCCGAGATAAAGCGGACGACGTCGTCCAGCACGGGGGCTTTGCCGCGGAAGGGCACGGATAGAGCCAGCAAAATGTCGATGTGGCCGAGATCGGGATAGGTCTTGAGTTCGACCGGGACGCCGGCGCGTTTCAGCCGGGAGGCAAGCTCTTGAGAATTGCGCGGGTAGACAGTGGTGTCGTCTGCGCCGGTCGCGAGCAGCATGGGCGGTGCGTCCGGTGTAGCGAAGTTGATGGGTTGTGTGCTCGCCAAATCTTTTTCCCGGCCGAACGCGGCAATGGTCGAGTCAACGCTCAGGGGTAGAAAGTCATAAGGACCAGCCAGTCCGATAACGCCTTTGACCGTGGATCGGGAAAGACCGGCGCCGGCGAGATAGCGCTCATCCAATGCGGTCATCGCGGCGATGTAGGCGCCGGCGGAATGGCCGAGTAGGAAGATCCGGCCGGGATCGCCGCGATAGTCGCGCGCGTTGGCGTGCGTCCACTTGATCGCCAAGGCGGCGTCTTCCAGAAAGGCGGGGAAGCGGACGTCTGGTACCAGCCTGTAGTCGGCTACGACTACGACAAAGCCTTTCGACGCGATCGCGTGGCCGAGAAAGGCGTAGTCTTGTTTGCTGCCGCTGCTCCATGCGCCGCCGTAAAATATGACAACAACAGGTGCTGCGGCTTCGCGTTTTTCGGGGACGTACACGTCTAGTTTTTGCCGGGCCAATGCGCCGTAGGCGATGCCAGACGCGGCGCGCATTGCGCCTCCATCTGTTGGGGTGACGGCGTTGAAGGCTGCCAGCGGTGCCCGCACGACCGAAACGGCGCCGATTGCAATGACAGCGGCAACGATAGAAATGAGCGTTTTGACCAAGATCTGTCTCCGCCTTGGTGGAGGGGCTGCTTGAGTGATACGGGGGCTGGGGTGTTTTGGTTTCGTTTTCAGGCAGCATCTAGGCTTTTAGAGTACAGGAATGCGTGCCTCTACAGTCTAGCCAGCGTGTTTTTCGAGCTTGTTGCCGAGTTCTGCCAAAGGCAATGGGCGGCCTAGAAGGTAGCCTTGCGCGTGGGGGCAGCCTTGGGCGGCCAGCCAGTCGAACTGAGCCTGCGTCTCGACCCCTTCGATGATGCAATCGAGGCCGAGCGAGCGGGCGAGCGCAAGGGTCTGTGTGATAACCGTTTGGCTTCGGTCACAGGAGCCGATGCCCGCCGCGAAAGAACGGTCGAGTTTGAGTATGTCGAACAGGCCGTTGTGAAGCGCGCTCATTCCGGCATACGCCGTGCCGAAGTCATCTAGCGCTATGCGTACGCCGAGAGAGCGCAATTGATTTAGAACGGCGTGGCGCTGGGTGTTTCCTGCGACCGGCGAGGTCTCCGTGATCTCAAGACACAGCCGGTGGGCTGGTAACTCGCTTTCAGCCAGTGCGGCAGCGACTTCCAGCGGGAAGCTCACGCGGTCAAGCTGAGCCGGTGAGACGTTGACGCAGAGCTTGATGCCGGCTGGCCATCCGCGTGCGGCCTTGAGGCCTTGGCGCAGGACCCAGCTGCCGGCTTCAACGATGCGGCCGGTTTTTTCCAACGCGGTCACGAATTTCAATGGGCTAATCAACCCGTGTTCGGGATGCTCCCAACGTAGAAGCGCTTCGTAAGCGCTGATCGCGCCGGTCGCACAATCAACGATGGGTTGATAGTGAAGCATAAATTCGTCGCGCTCCAAGGCCTCAACCAGGTCCCGGCGGATTGCCGTTTCGGTGCGGACGTCTGGATCATAGTCGGGACTGTACCAAACATAGGCGTTACGTCCGCCGGCTTTTGCCTTGTAGAGTGCAAGGTCGGCTTGGCGGCAAAGTATTGGATAGGAGTTCGGGCCCGGCTCGCCGGTGGATAGGCCAATGCTGGTGGAGACTGGAACGGCTTGTCCGTCCACGTGATCAATACTGTCGATGGTCGCGACGATGCTGGCGGCTAGGCGGTCCCGCTCGCGCACGCTCGCTTGCGTGCAGCATATGGCGAATTCATCACCGCCCATGCGGCCGATGAGTACGGTTTCACTGCGGAAGCGGCCGAGGCACCGGCCGACTTCGGCCAAGACCTTGTCGCCGATCTGGTGGCCCAAGCTATCGTTGATCGCTTTGAAATTGTCGATATCTAAGTAGAGCAGGCCGAAGGAAGAGCCGGTTGCCTGATCGCTCGCCTGTTCGACGCAGCTTTCGAAATGCGAACGGCTCATCAGGCCGGTGAGGGCGTCTCGTTCCGTGCGGTCTCGTAGTTCATCCATGAGGTCGCGCCGTTCGCGCATGCGCCCGTTGAGCACGCCTATGGCCTTGAAGAGATCATGGATTTCTCTGATCGATGAGCGGTCAGGATCGATCGCGAGCTGCTTGTCATGACTGAGCATAATGATCGCGCGGCGTGCGGTCAGCATCGGTCGCGTGACGAGATGGTGCAGGCTGAGCGGCAGAAGGGAAAACACCAAGATCGTCAGGCCGGCAATGGTGGCTGCCAAGATCATTGTCAGAGATGCGTGCGCTTCGTGGGCGTGAAAGCGCTCGATCAGCTGGGCGAAAACAAGCCCGCGCAGGTCCTCCAGGGGGACCATTGTGGGAACGTACCGGTTTGTTAGCTCGGCAGCGGTCACGGGATATCTTCTTCCATATCGTCCGGCCGCGGCGAGCTGTTGCATGAAAACAAGGCCACCGGCGACGTAACGATCTTCTACTGCCGCTAGAGCTTTGGCCATGCGCGTGTCTGATGGCAAGGCGTCTGATTTGGGCAACGAGCGCAGCACTTGCTGAATCTGTCCGGTCACTTGCTGAATGCGTGCGAAGCGGTCTTCATCAACTGCAACGCCGTGCGCGACTGGCGGTACGATGTAGGAACCGAGGCGGCCTGCGAACTCACGCAGGTCCGTGACGGCCGCGGCCATCATGAAGCTATCCGAGGCAGTAGCGTCACTGCTTTGAATGAAATTGCGTTGTTGTACCGCAACGAGCGGCTGCAGTGCATCGAACGCTTCGAACATGAGGTTGATCGCTTGGCTCATGGCCGGCAACGTGCGTTCTTTGAGGGGGCTGGCGGCTATGGCATCAACAACTTTCCGGGCCTTGCGCAATTGTTTCTCGGTGGCCCTGACTGTCGCTGTCACGAACGCACCGGTTTTCCCTTCGAAACCGGCTTGGCTTAGATGGGCACGTGCGCGCTTGATGGCGGCATCCGTTTGGGCTCGATATCGGCCGAGCTTTTCCCGCGCTGCCTCGTTGCCTGGCTCAACCGACATCACCAAATTGGCAGGGCCGCGCTCCGCTGAAAGCTGCTGTAAAGCGTGTAGCGTTTTCTCGTAGGCTTCGGCTTGCTGCGTGGCATGGCGGGCTTGTTGAAGCTCAGATAACGCCGGCAGCACAAGGAACGCGAGGTTTGCTCCGGTCCCGACGACGAGAATGGCGCCCACCGCGGCAAGGAGGTGCGTAAAGGAGAAGCGGTGTTTCGCAATTGCTTGCATTTGAGCGAACATTCTAAGGCTGAGATAATCTGCACAGGGAGTGTATTCTGGAAAATTCAAGAAACTGTTGCGAAGCGGTTGTCTAAGTGGCTGTTGTTTTTGAAGGTTTGGCGCCCTTGCTGGCGCTTTAGGTTCTCATCATGAGCGGCCTGTGCTTGTCCTGCTCCGTGTGTGGCTACGACTACTCGAGTGAGAGCGTGCTTTTTCTCCGCATGAGCGCAGACCAGTGGCCGGCGTTCTGGCACTGGCTTGTTCTAGCTCGCAAGCGCAGCTTGCAACTTGCGCTTGGGAGGCACATTTTGAGGTGTGCGGCGAAGGGAGTGTGTATCCGAAGCGGCAGTTCAACAGCACTGTCTAGGTCTGTTGAGAGGGAGATCGTAGCCGCTACGGAGCGTTACCGTGAAGTCAGTCCTGCCGAAATTACTTGCAATGGCCAGACAAGAGACGCCGCTGATCTTTGGTCTAGTCACTTTGACGGTGTTTCATATTTTTGGGAATGAATGGCTGACAGGCCTGGATCATGAGTTCTTTGCGTTTGCGCTCTTCGCTTGGCTTTTCGTGACGATGCTCTGGGCCACGTTCGCTGTTGTGCGTCATGCCGATGCGCTTGCCGGGCTTCTGGGTGAGCCCTACGGCACACTTATACTGACGTTGGCCGTAATCGGTATTGAAGTCGCTTTGATTTCAGCCGTGATGGTAGCCGGTGAAGCATCTCCTACCCTAGCTCGCGACACCATGCACGCGGTGCTTATGATTGTTCTGAATGGATTGGTGGGCGCGGCGCTCCTCATCGGCGGCATCTTTCATCGCGAGCAAGACTACAACCTTCAAGGCGCCAGGTCTTTTATTGCCGTGTTGTTACCTCTCGCCGTCATAACCCTGATCCTTCCCAAATTCACGGAATCTACAGAGACACCAACCTTCTCGCCCATGCAGGAGGGCTTTCTCGCAGTGATGGCGGTATTGCTGTATGGTGTGTTTCTTGCCGTCCAAACGATCAGCCATAAAGGGTACTTCTTAGAGCCGGACGTGGCCACAAGAAAGGACCTGGCTGATGATCATACTCACGGGCCTGTCCGTTCACTTTCGTACCACACTGTATTGCTCGTTCTGACGCTCATCCCGATCGTGCTTCTGTCGAAGCATCTAGCAAAACTCGTCGACTTCGGTATCGTCAAGGCTGGGGCGCCGATCGCACTCGGCGGTGTGATCATCGCTCTTCTTGTTCTTGCGCCGGAAGGGTTGGCTGCTCTCAGGGCGGCGCGAGCCAACAGCCTACAGCGTTCGGTAAATCTTTTGCTAGGCTCGGCTCTGGCGACCATTGGGCTCACTGTTCCTGCCGCCCTCGCTGTTGGCCTTTTCATCGGCCAGTCGGTGGTTCTTGGCCTGAGTGACGCCTCCAGCGTCCTCCTATTGCTTACATTGATCATGAGCGCGCTGACGTTTGGCGGTGTCCGAACGGGCGTTTTGCAAGGCGCTGTTCACTTGGTACTGTTCGTAGCCTACCTTATGCTGATCTTTGCGCCTTAGCTTGAGTTAGGTATGCGACGTTATCTGATGGAGCGCAGACGTTGGGGGACGCGTGAGAGTGAGCCGGGTCGTTGTTCTTTTGATGTGGGCGTGTTGGTCTGGGAGCGTGCAGGCCTCGCCGGATCAGGTCACGAAGGCGGTGGCGAAGGCCCAGTCGCTGTTCGACACGCATCAATACTTTCCGGCATTGATCGCCGCGAAGACGGCGGAGAGCGTTACGGCAAGGCTGCCGGCGAACTCAAATGATCCCCGGCGCGCGCAGTCTCTGCTTCTTCTGGCGAGTTCGATGCACGCGACGGGCGAGATTCTGCAGGCGGAGCCGGTCTACAAGCAGGCGCTTGAAGCGTTCAAACGTCTCGGCAAGTCTCATGAGAAGGATTTGCTGGAAGCGTTCAGCAGGCTCGGTGTTTTGTATGAAGATGCTGGCCGGCACATCCTTGCCCGGATCGTCTTCAATCGCGTGCGTTATCGGGCGAAGGATCTCTACGGGCCCAAGCATCCGGAGGTGGTGAAGGCCTTCAATCGCATCGGCGAGCATGAGAGTGGCCCGCAGGCCGGGTCTGCATTTCGAGAGGCTTTCGTCGCTTCGAACGGTTTGCCGCCGAACCATCCGGAGCGTATCCGGGTCAGGATCAATACTGGCGAAGTTTTCCGCACTGTGATGCCTGATGAGAAAATCAATGAGTTCCTGAAGACCGGGAAGACGGATTGGAAGTCTGCGCCCCGCTGCGCCAATAGCGAGAAGATGGCGGAGGTTCTGAACCTATTTGAGAGTGGCGCTCTTTCCGATCCGCCGCTCCACATCCATGTGATTTCGGCGTATGCCCGGTTTTTCAGGGATCGCGGTGATGAGACGGCCAGGAACGGGTTTCCGAAGGAAGCTGTGCCGTGTTGGGAGCAGGCGCGGAAATACCATGAGCGTGCGGTTCAGATGTCGGATGCGCTTTATGGGTATCGCCATCCCTATCTTGCCAAAGCCTTTGTAGCGCTTGGTGCATTTTATGATGATCGCAAGCGGTATGGGGATGCGATCAATTATTTCCAGAAGGCCTTGGAGATATTGCGCAGCCGTTTTCGCGAGGGGCATCCCTTGATCAAGTCTACGATGAGCCAACTGCGGTACGCGTGTCGCGACAGTGGGGACAAGGGCAAAGCCGAGTCGATCGCCGCAGAGTTGGAAAATCTGCCGGAGTATTCCCACACGGACTTCAAGCTTGCATATGTCACGACGCGCGATTGGGACGACAAGAAAAAGGCCTACAAGCGGCGCGGGACGACAAATTTGCTGTCGTATGGCACCGCCACGGTGCGAGCGGATATCCATTCGCTATTTGATCGTTTCGACAGAATTGTCGAGTCCGTGGGCGAGGCGGATAAGTCAACCGAGCCGCTTTCCTACGCGGATAATTTCGAGATCTTGGACGTAAGTCCCGGGGATTTGGGCGACGTGGAGCAGTCGATCGTCAAGGGTACGAAGAAAAGTATCCGATTTCCGGGGCAGGCCTTATTATTCGTTCACGGCTACAATGTAGCCCACACACAGGCGGTGAAGCGGGCGGCGCAGATCGCCTATGACCTGGAGTTTGATGGCGCGCTTATTCTGTTTTCATGGAACTCTCATGGATCGCATGTCTGGTACATGGGAGACCGAAAGCGCGCCGAGGCCGCTGCTGAGCCGCTTTACAAATTTCTCGATAAGCTTGCGATCATTCTGCCCAAGGTGAAAATTCACGTTATCGCTCACTCGATGGGTAACAGGGTTCTCTCCCGGGCCATCGACAAGTTTGCCCAACGGGATCCGAATGCGCGCTTTCCGAACCTCGGCGAGGTCATCATGGCGCATTCGGATATCGATCTTGACTGGTGCAGGAAGATGGGCCGGGCGAAGCGTTTCGCGCGCGGCGTAACGAATTATGTGAACGCGGGTGACTGGGCGTTGTGGGTTTCCAGCACGATTCGGATGGGTGAAGGCCGGTGCGGACGCGTGGCGCAGTCGTACCCCGGTGTTGAAACGGTGGATACGACAGGGATGGGCGGCCGTGCAGGGCAGTCCATGCAGAGCCATCACGGCGTGTTCGTGAATGATCCACTGTTGTTTGGCGATATGTACCGGTTACTTTCCAAAGGGCGCCGTCCGGTTCACGAGCGCACGCAAGCCTTCCGGCCCGTACACGAGGACGGCAAGGCGGCGCACTGGGTGTTCGATAACAGCGAGAGCGCCGTAGCCGAGAAGTGATGGTGTACTACTGATCCTTGCGAGAAGGATGATCCAATATGGATGACGCGGATCTCGATCGCTTGAAACAGAAGTTGTTGGCCCGGAGGGATGAACTGCTATCGCTGCAGGAGATGAGCGCGGGTAGCCGATCGGTTGTCGAACTGGATCAGTCCAGCGTAGGCCGGGTGTCGCGGATCGATGCGCTCCAAGCTCAGCAGATGGCGTTAGCGACGGAACGCAACCGTGCGCAGGAACTCGTTCGTATAGATGCGGCCCTTGGCCGGATGGACGACGGCAGCTACGGCGAATGCCCTGACTGTGGGGAAGAGATTGCGATCAAGCGATTGGAGTTCGATCCTGCGATCGTCAAGTGCATCGGCTGTGCGAGGTGAAGTGCCGGGTAGCGGTTATCTCGTTTGTTCGTTTGTTTCGGTATGCAATTTCATTTTGATGGAGCCGATCCAGCTTTCGGTTTCCTTGGCCCAATCAGATGGGATCAGGCGTTTCTGGTTTTCTTGGTAGGCGCGTGCCATTTCCGACAGCGCTTCTTCGTTGGCTGCCAAATGTTCGACGATGCACCAGCGGTTCCACTCTGTCGCGACGGTCCAGCCGGGCTGATCGATGAGCGCGTTGGGAAGCCGGTAGTGGAAGGTCGGGCGCGACTTAATGCGGATGTCGGAGACGGCGGCGCGGACTTTGTCTTCATTGAGCCAAGTGAACAGCGGCAGCATGTCGAGTTCCCGGTTGCGGGTCGGTGTCGCGTCGAGGAAATCGCCGATGAGCGCATCGATGTCTGGCCAGTAGTCCGGGTCGATTACCTTCAGAACATAGTCGGCTGGGAAGGGCGCGGAATAGGCGAGAAGCCGCCGGGTAATGGCGACCGAGATTTCGGCGCGCAGCCAGTCGGACAGCAAAAGATATGCTTTGAAAACGGATGTGATCCAGCGTGCGTCGCGTGTTGCTATGTCTGGGTTGAGCTGTGCTCCAAAGGCGTAGAACGGACTAGCGAACGTTCCGGCTGCTCCGGCTTGGCGCAGGCTTGCGATAAGTTCATCTAGCTCTGAGAGTTCGGCGACGGGTATAGGCGGGCAGATGATTTCGCATGGCACGACGGCCGAGGCGATGTCGCCTAGCAACTGGCGAAAGTTTTCCTCGCCCTCGTCCTTTGGGTGGACGAACTGCGAGTCCAGTTCTGTTTCGAAGTCTCCGAACTTGGTTTCTTTGACGGTGAGCCGGTGAGGGTTGATTGTTTCGGTTGTTCCGCCGAAGACTTTTTGCACGTGCTCGGCGGCTTGCGCTGGCGTGAGGCCGCCGAATTCTAGCTCCACGCCGACTTGACGGGGTTGTCCTTCGAAATTGAGTTTGTTTGGGGGCAGAAACAGAGCCTCCGGCACGGGACGATCCTCGTTGTTTTTGTGTTGCACCTCTTGAAACATACCATTGTAACAAGGCTCAGAAAGCCTTGTTCCGCAGGTTCGCGAAGGCGTTGAATGTTCGGATCGCTATTTTGGTTGTGCGGGGGCTGCTTCTGGAGGAACAGGGTTTGCCCCGGCGCCGGAGCCGGCTTGTCCTCCGGGTTCCTCGTTGACTTTGATGTCTTCGATTGGCGCCACAACCTGAGCCGCGACCAATGCATCGCGGAAGTCGATCTTCTCGTCGTCTTCGACGGCGGCGCGTTTGGTTATGCGCCAGATTACGAATGCAGCGATCAAGACATGGACGATAGCGGTGTATGTGAAGAGTACGTTGCGTGCAGCAAACGTATCGAGCAGCGACGACAGTGTTGGGCCAATGACGGAGCCGATGCCGTAAACAAGAAGCAGGCCGCTTGAAGTCTCCACGTAGCCGCTTGGCTCGGTGTAGTCGTTCGCGTGTGCCACGGATAGCGCGTAGAGCGGTATCGCGAACATGCCGAAGCCGAAGGCCAAGCTAAAAACAGCGGTCTGGCCGTTTGCGCCGAACAGCGTGAGGAGAAGCCCGGCCACACCGGCGAGCAGGCAGCCGCTTAGAATTACGATACGGCGGTCGAGCTTGTCTGAGATGCGGCCCAGGGGCCATTGGCCGATGGCGCCGCCAATCACCGCTGCGCTCATGAAGAATGCGATGCCGGTCGTATCGAGGCCGCGGTCCATCGCGAAGACGGGGCCGAGGGACCAGAACGCGCCGTTCGCCAAGCCAACTGCGAAGCAACCCATGAAGCCGACGGGCGATTGTCTATAGAGCTTCACGAGCCGCGGCTTCATTTTCGGGATCGGTTCAGGTGAGTGCGCTCGCGTCATGGCGATGGGCAATGCGGCTTGCGATAGCAGGATCGCGGCGAGCGAGAAGAGAATGTAGAGCTTGGGATCGCTCACCGTCAGCATCAGCTGGCCGACGGTCAAAACGGTCAGGTTGATGACCATGTAGATGGAAAAGATGGTGCCGCGCGTTTCGTTGGTGGAGCGCTCATTCAGCCAGCTCTCAATGATGACGAACAGCACGGAAAAGCAAAAGCCAGTCATGGCGCGCAAGAGCCACCAGATCCACGGGTCGACGAAGATCGCGTGCAGTAACGCGACGGTGGAGGCTACGGAGACGAAGGCGAGGTATGAGCGGATGTGCCCGACGCGCGCGATCAAGGCGGGGGCCGCGAGGCAGCCGAGGGTGAAGCCAACGAAGTAGCATGAGCCGAGTACGCCAATATCGATGCTGGAGAATTTCTCCAGATTGGCGCGAACGGGAATGAGGGTTCCCAGCAGGCCGTTGCCTGCCAGGAGGATCGCCACACTCAGCAACAGTGCGTACACCGGTGCGATCGACTGACGAATGGTCTGCTGCATGGCGTTCCCCGCTGCTCGCTTGAAACCACGTCATCCATGCGCCGCAGCATGGATCGGATGTCGGTTTATTTTGCAACGCAAAATGCGATTGTCGAGGGAGGGGCGGTGTGATGCCGCGGCAAATTTCTTCGTTCTTAGAAGGTTTTGCACGGAAAGTTCCCGCCTGCTGACTAGCGCTTGACGGGGAGGAGGAATGAGAACAAAATAAGAACAAATGAAATGGAGCTGGGCGTGATGCGGCAGCAAAATTTGGAACGGCTGGTGCAGGTGCGGGAGCCGCGCAGGGCGGCAGCCGGTGTCTTTTCGTTTGGGGCCGAGGATGTGGACGCGGTTCTGGGTGGCGGGCTCGCGCGTGGTGCCGTGCATGAACTTTATGCGGCAAGTCATGCTGATGGACTGTGTGCCAGTGGTGTTGCCTTGACGCTGGCCATGCGTGCAGCAGGCCGTCGTTCGATCTTGCTGGCGCGTCAGGATTTTTGGAACAGCGAAACGGGCTGGGTCTATGGACCGGGTTTGTCTGAAGTTGGCGCTGATCCATCGCGGCTTATTTTCGTGCGTGCGAAAGATGCCGAAGCTGGGTTGCGGGTTGCAGAACAAGGTCTGCGCTGTCGCGCGCTGGGTGCTGTCGTGGTGGCTTTTTGGGGACGCTCGCCTTTGCTTACTCTGACGGCGAGCCGCCGCCTGTCGCTTGCCGCGGCGCAATCCGGCGTTCCGATTTTTGTAGTCCGGTCCGGCACGGCGCCGGGGCCGAGTGCGGCGGAAACCCGTTGGCTGGTTCAGTCGCAACCATCATTTCACACAGTTGATCATGCCCCCGGCCGTCCGGCTTTCGCTTTGAGTTTGTTGCGGCATCGCGGCGGTGTGGGTGAGCGCAGTTGGCGTTTGGAGTGGGATCGTGACAAGCAGTGCTTCGATGTCCGGCGGAGTTGGCCGGGCGCGGCGTTACCTCGCCGTGTGGTTTCCGTTCCTGATGACGGAGCGTTTGCGCAAGAGCCATCCCGGGTTGAATGGCTCAGAGCGGGATGATCCGCCGTTCGCCGCCGTGGAGAAAGTGCGCGGGGCTTTGCGGCTTGCCGGTGTTGACCGCAAGGCCATGCAACTTGGTTTGCGTCCCGGTCTTACGCTGGCTGATGCACGGGCGCGCATTCCTCATCTTGCGGTGGCGCTGGCCGATAGCGAGGCAGACGCGCGCTTTCTGGATTACCTGGCATTATCGTGTGAACGTTTCACGCCCGTGGTTGTGATTTATCGGCCGGATGGCTTGCTGCTCGACATCACCGGGTGCGCCCACTTGTTTGGTGGCGAAGGTGTTTTCAGAAGCAAAGTTTTGGCGCACTTCGCCCGCTTGGGCCTCAGTGTACGGGTGACGCTTGCAAGCGTACCGGATGCCGCGCGTGCGCTTGTGCGCTTTACGGGCGCTGAGGTTTTAGCGCCAGGACAGGAGCAGGCGCTGGTTCAGCGGTTGCCGGTCGCCGCGTTGGCTGATTTGCCGGCTGATACCATTCTGGCTTTATCGCGCGCGGGCTTGAAAACGGTTGGGGATTTGGCGCATCGCCCGCGTTCTTCGCTCGCGGCCCGCTTTGGCGCGCTGCTTGTGACCCAGCTCGATCGGTTCTTGGGGCGAGAGGCTGGTCCGCTTACGCCGATCAGGCCTGCTCCGCAGGTTTCCGCCGCCAGGACTTTTAATGAGCCGCTGATGCATGCGGACATGCTGATGGATGTTCTCAAAGTTCTTATTGAGGAAGCTGCTCAGGCTTTGTTGGAGCGTGGGCAGGGCGGGCGTGTGTTTGATGCGTGCTTTTTTCGGAGTGATGGGACGGCGCAGCGGTTGTGTGTTGAGACTGGGCAGCCGTCTCGCAATGCGCAGAGTATCGCCCGGCTTTTTGAAGAGCGGCTTTCCGCCTTGGCCGATCCTATTGAGGCGGGGTTCGGGTTTGATGCTGTGCGAGTGAGCGTGCCGGCTGCTGAGCCGTTATCTGCCGTGCAGTCCAACCTCGACAAGACGGCTGATGAGAGTGAGGCGATTGGAGCGCTTGTCGACAGGCTGGTTGCGCGTTTTGGCCGGGATCGTGTTTTGCGTATTGAGGCGTGCGATACGCATATTCCGGAACGAGCGCAACGCTTGGTTCCTGCTGCTTCTGCCGAGGGTGCGAATTCGGCTTTGCAAGTTCCGGATCGCTCTGTGATTGGCCGGCCGTCTGCGGCTGCTCCACCGTCCCGGCCTTTGCAGTTGTTTGAGCGTCCTCAAAAAATCGACGCGGTTGCGGAGGTGCCGGATGGGCCACCGCGCCGGTTCCGCTGGCGGCGTGTCTTGCATGACGTCGTTGCGTGCGAAGGGCCGGAGCGGATCGCACCGGAGTGGTGGCGTCAGCTTGGTGAGCCTCGCGAGGATGAGACGCGCGACTATTACAGGGTCGAGGATCAGGCGGGATACCGGTTTTGGATTTTCCGGCAAGGATTTTACGGGCAGGAGCGCGCGCCGGGCTGGTTTATGCATGGGTTGTTTTTCTGATGCGCTATGCCGAGCTTGCCGCGACATCGAACTACTCTTTTTTGCGGGGCGCCTCACATCCGCGCGATCTCGTGCTCACGGCTTTACGGCTAGGCCACGCAGGCCTTGGCCTTGCGGACCGCAACTCGGTCGCCGGTGTCGTGCGGGCCTTTACCGCCTTGGCTGATTTGCGTGCGGAGGGGGCTGTGCCGCCGCAGAAGGTTCGAGAAGGCTCAGGTCCGGGAGAGTTTTCCTGGATCGAGCCGATCGTTCATGCGGGTTATGACTTGCCGGATGCGCAGGAGCTTCAGGAGCGGGCGGCGTGCTTCAAGCTTGTTACGGGGGCGCGGCTGGTTTTTTGCGATGGCACGCCGGATGTCGTTGTCTATCCGGAAGACCGCGATGGCTGGGGGCGATTATGCCGCCTTCTCACGACGGGTAACGGCCGGGCGAAGAAGGGTGAGTGTCTTTTAACGCGGGATGATTTGCTGGCCGATACGCGCGGCTTGCTGCTGACAGTGATGCCGGGTCGAAGCAGTTCCGAGGGCTTTCACCAAAGCTTAGCTGCGATTTCTGAGGCCGCGCCCGGTGCCGTTTGGCTGGGTGCATCCATGCACCGGCGCGGTGATGACAGACGGCGCCTTGCCTGGCTGATGGAAGAAGCGCATGCCTTGAAGGTTCCGTTGCTGGCCGTCAACGAGCCGCTTTATGACGAGCTTGAACAACGCGATTTGCAAGATGTCATGACCTGTATTCGCGAGGGCGTTTCCGTGCAATCGGCTGGGCGTCTTTTGGAGGCGAATGGTGAGCGTCATCTGAAGAGTGGGGCTGAGATGGCCCGCTTGTTCCGGGATTGCCCGGATGCTGTCTCACAGAGCGCGCTTCTGTTGGAGCGGATCGGCTTTTCGCTTGAGCAGTTGAAGTATGAGTATCCGGATGAGCCAGTGCCGGAAGGGTGGGAACCGCAAGCTTGGCTTGAGGATTTGACCCGGCGCTTTGCTCGTGACTGCTATCCTTCCGGTGTACCCGAGAAAGTCACGCGACTGCTCGATGATGAGCTTCGGCTCATCAATGAGTTGGACTACGCGCGATATTTTCTGACGATCTTCGATATCGTTCAGTTCGCCAAGGTGCAGGGCATCTTGTGCCAAGGGCGCGGGTCAGCCGCGAACTCGGCTGTCTGTTATGTTCTGGGTATTACGGCTGTCGATCCCAACGACCATGACCTGCTGTTTGCGCGGTTCATTTCCACGCAGCGCAAGGAGCCGCCGGATATCGATGTCGATTTTGAGCATGAGCGGCGTGAAGAGGTCATCCAATATATCTACGATAAGTATGGGCGGCATCGCGCGGGCATTGCGGCCACCGTTATCAGTTACCGGCCGCGCAGCGCGATCCGGGATGTGGGTAAAGCGCTGGGGCTGACGGAGGATGTGACGGCGAAGCTGGCCAGCACGCAGTGGGGCAGCTGGGGTAGCGATATTGCCGATCGCCATATCCGCGACACGGGGCTTGACCCGGCGAACCCGGTGATCCGCCGGGCGGTTTCTTTTGCCAAACGTTTGATGGGGTTTCCGCGTCATCTCTCTCAACATGTCGGTGGTTTCGTTTTGGCGCGCGGCCGCTTGGACGACATTGTTCCTGTTGGCAACGCGGCGATGGCGGATAGGACGTTCATCGAGTGGGACAAGGACGATATCGACGCGCTGGGTTTGATGAAAGTCGATGTCTTGGCGCTTGGCATGCTCACGTGCATTCGCAAATCGTTTGATTTGCTGAAGACGCATGAAGGCATTGACCTAAGTCTAGCGAGTGTGCCGCGTGAGCAGGCCGATGTTTACGACATGCTGTGCAAGGGGGACTCGCTGGGCGTGTTCCAAGTGGAGAGCCGGGCGCAAATGAACATGCTGCCGCGCCTGAAACCCCGTGAGCTCTATGATCTGGTGATCCAGGTTGCGATCGTACGGCCTGGGCCGATTCAGGGTGATATGGTTCATCCTTACCTGCGGCGCAGGGCTGGCATTGAAGCCGTTAGCTTCCCGTCGCCGTCCGTCGAGCATGGTCCGCCCGATGAGCTGTACCAAGTTCTGCATAAGACGAAGGGTGTGCCGCTGTTTCAAGAGCAGGCGATGCGGCTTGCAATGGTCGCGGCCAAGTTCAGTGACGTAGAGGCGAACGCGTTGCGGCGCGCCATGGCCACGTTTCGTAACGTCGGCACCATTGGGAAATTTGAGACTTTGATGGTGGAGCGGATGGTGGCGCGTGGCTATGGGCGGGACTTCGCGCGCAATTGCTTCGAGCAGATCAAGGGGTTTGGTAGCTACGGTTTTCCGGAGAGCCATGCGGCGTCTTTTGCCAAGCTGGTGTACATCTCATCCTATATCAAATGCCGTTATCCAGCGGTGTTTGCGTGCGCGTTGCTCAATTCTCAGCCCATGGGATTTTATGCGCCAGCGCAAATCGTCCGCGATGCGCAGGAGCATGGCGTTTGCGTTCGCGCGGCCGATGTCAATCATAGTGTGTGGGATAACTCGCTTGAGATGGACAGCGCTGGCGCGTTGGCCTTGCGGTTGGGTTTGCGGCAGATCGATGGTTTGCGTCAGGACGATGCAGTTCGCTTGGTGGCGGCGCGGTGCAAGCCTTATCGTTCCATTGAAGAGTTGAGTTTTCGCGCGCGGGTTTATGGGCGTTCGCTGCGGCAGCTGGCGGATGCGGATGCGTTTCGTTCGATTGGTTTGGACCGGCGTGAGGCTTTGTGGGAGGTGCGCCGCTTGCCGGATGATGTGCCGTTGCCTTTGTTCGCGGCAGCGGATGCGCGTGAGCTTGCTGATGAACCGGACGCACAGTTGCCGCAAATGCCTCTTTCAGAGCACATCGCGGCCGATTATCAGACGGTTCGGCTGTCGCTTAAGGGGCATCCGATGGCCATCTTGCGTGACGTGTTTCAGGCCGAGGGTATTTCAACGTGCGCGGAGACTGAGGCGCGCCGGGATGGGCAGTGGACGCGGACAGCGGGCGTGGTTCTTGTTCGGCAGCGGCCGGGCAGTGGCAATGCAATTTTCATAACGCTGGAAGACGAGACCGG
Organism: Hyphomicrobium sp.; assembly: GCA_041940525.1. Lineage (GTDB taxonomy): Bacteria > Pseudomonadota > Alphaproteobacteria > Rhizobiales > Hyphomicrobiaceae > JAKAXS01. The sequence goes on along the minus strand of JBGTSB010000002.1, from coordinate 102,807 downwards.
CATTACCAACGTCGTACTATGGGCGCGGCTGTTTGAGCGGTTTCGCAAAGAGGTGATGGGCGCCAGGCTTTTGCTGATTGAGGGGCGGGTTCAGAAAAGTGTCGAGGGTGTTGTCCACCTCATGGCACAGCGCGTTTTTGATCGTACGCGTGAGCTGAAGCGTTTATCGGACCAGCACACCACGACGATTACGCTTTCACGCGCCGATGAGTTTGTTCATCCGCAAATGCCGCGAAACAGGCATCCACGCAACGTTCGGATTTTGCCGAAGTCCCGAGACTTTCACTAGTAGAAACAATCTGCAAGCTGACTGTGAAACTTTCTGCGTCGTTCTGCGTTGCGCAGCAGAAGGTTAAAATGGAGCTCACCCAATGACGCAGACAAGCACGTTTAATCGCGGACCGGCCGAGAACCTCGCCGACAAAGCGACCGATAAAGTTGATCAGGTGTTTTCACGCGTGGAACAGACGGCACGCAGCATTTCCGATCAGGGCCGTGAGGCCAGCGAGCAAGTCGGCCAAGTTGCTGACAACCTCAAGACCGCGATCGACAAATCTGCCAAGGAACAACCGATGGCTACGCTTGCCGTCGCCATAGCCGCAGGCTTCGTGCTCGGCGCCTTGTGGAAGTCGTAATTTCACATTGGCTGGTAGAGGGGCATCGCAATGTTTGACAGATTGTTCGGCCGCGTCGAGCGTGAGATTGATACGCTTGTATGGAAGTATGTGCGCCGGGCTATTGTCGCGTTGCCTCTCCTCGTAGCGGCGGTTTTTGCGACGATTGTTTGCTCGATCCTTGCCGTTGAGCGGTTTGGACCAATTCAAGGCTACGGAATGATGGCCGGAGGGTTTGTTGCGCTCGCCGGCCTTGTTGCTCTGTTTGCGTATGCCGGCTCTGGCCCGTCACGCAAGTCCAGCTTCAAGAGTAAGGAGGACGAAACGCGTTCAGAGTCTGAGGCTCGGTCAGATGGGCCTAGCATTCCGCCAGAAGCAATTTCATTGTTGACTGCCGTGGTGCCCGTCGCCTTGCCAAGGCTGGCGCGCTCTGCTGTGCGAAACCTGCCGACACTCGCTATTCTGGCGATCATAGCTTTCGTCTTGTCTCTTTATACCGGCAGCTCCAAGCCGGAAACTGAGTCCAGCGCTGGCGATCAGCCAGAGGACGAATCTAATGAGCCCGAAGGAGCGATGACCGCCGAAGCTCCACCGGCGAGACCAACGACCATGGGTGCAAGAGCCGCCGTGTTCTAACGAAGCGTTGGCGGGCAGTCCCAGCGGGCCAAATTGCGGCACGCTTCTTTCACACCGATATCGCACCCTTCACGCTGGTTTCGGCAGCGCGTTGCTTGCTTCTCGGAAATGCAGGCGTCGGTTTCTGGAACCGCGACGGTGCCGGGTGGGCAGCTATGCAGTTCGGTTCCCTCTTCACCAGGGTTCTGCTGCGTCAGGTCCTGAGAGATCACCTCGTTGTCTTCCATAACTTCTACAGAACCGCCCGCGCGAGGTTGAATGATTTTCAGGCAGTCGCCCGGGCCAGTGGTGATCATCCACGGATGTGTCACGAAGGTCTTAAACTCAGTCTGCTCACCGGGATTGAGTGACGCGTAGTCTTTCGGCTGTCCGGCAAAATCGAGCCAGAGAATGCCTCGCACCGAGTTTGACTGGTTCTTGAAGACAACTGTCGAAGGCGTTTCGGAGTTCACGGAGCGCGCCTTGAAGAGTTGCTTGCATGACGGATGTTCTGCTCTGGCTTCGAAAGGCATTGCGGCGGCGGCGAGAACAGAAAGCGCGAAATAAGCAAAACGAGGCAGGCTGTTGAACATGGCGGCGTTTCCCTGTTGTTTTGGATAAACAAACTGATGGCTCAGGGACGCCGATGCAAGCCGTTTTCATTACCCGTTGTTGGGGGTGCCTCGCAAAATGAGCGCAGTCACTTCGTCCAGTGTGGCTGCTTCGGAAGCAGGTTTGTCCCAGCGGATGCGGTTTATGCGGGGAAAGCGCAAGGCGACGCCGGACTTGTGGCGCTTGCTTGCTTGGGCACTATCGAAGGCGACCTCAAAGACCAGCTGTTTTGAGACCTCGCGTACGGGGCCGAAAGCGTTGGTCGTGTTGGATCTGATCCATTTGTCGAGTTGGCGCAGTTCGGCGTCAGTGAAACCGAAGTAGGCCTTTCCGATGGGAACGATTTCGTTGCCGCTCCAAACACCGAATGTGTAGTCGGAGTAGTAGGAGGAGCGTTTGCCGTGTCCGCGCTGAGCGTACATGAGGATGGCATCGACGAGGTTGGGGTCACGTTTCCACTTAAACCATAGTCCTTTCGGCCGGCCGGGCACGTAAAGAGATGTCATACGTTTGAGCATGACACCCTCCCGATCGTGGTCTGTCGCGCCTTGTTCGCGGATGGCGGTAAGGTCGTCCCAGTTTGAAAATGGAATTGTGGGCGACAGGTCTAGGTGGGTTTGCGGGTTCTGAGAAAACCACGCCTCGAGTTTTTTCCGGCGCTCCGTCCAGGGCCGGGGACGGATGTCTTCGTTTCCGTCAAACAGCAGATCATAGGCGCGGATGAAGGCGGGATAGTCTGCCAGGTGTTTGGCAGTTGCCGTCTTGCGGTTTAGGCGTTGTTGCAAGGCGTTGAAAGGTTCGGGGGAAAAGTCCCGGCCGACCAGTAGTTCGCCGTCGATCACGGCTTGGCCGGCAACGTTTTCGATGATTTCGGGAAAGGCTTGGCTGATGTCGTCACCGGTTCGAGAGTAGAGGGTTGCTTTCTCGGCGGTCATGCTGAGCTGGACGCGAATGCCATCCCATTTCCACTCAGCGGCGAAGTCCTCCGGCGATAGCGCTGCAAAATCTTTCTCTTCGTCCAGCGGGGTGGACAGCATGAGTGGATGGAAGAGCTGTGCCTGTTCGACCTTTGGCTTGGCAACGCGGCCTTCTAGCCAGGCGAACAGATCCTCAAAGGGAGGTTCGAGGCCGTGCCAAATCTCTTCGATGTGCTGCAGGTCCTGCCCGCCAAATTCGGCGAGCGCGGTTTTGGCCAATCTCGCCGAGACGCCGATGCGCAAGGCGCCCGTTGCAAGCTTTACGAGGGCCCACCGTTCGTTGGTCGAGCAGCGGGTGAGCAGGGATGCGAGTAGGGGCGGCAGCTTATTTTTTGGAGTGCCGCTAAAAAGCGTGATGAGCTCGGTCAGTGATGGCAACTCGTCATGAGTGCCGTGGTGCGGCCAGATGAGCGCGATTGTTTCGCCGAGATCGCCGACGAAGTCGTAGGACAGGGCGAACAGGTGGGGATCGACTTCCTGCAGGACCGTCTCTTTCAAGAGAGCGGGCTTTACGTTTTTGAATGATAGGCCGCCGGTAAGCACGGCGAGGGCGTATCCCCGGTCCGGATCAGGTGTTTGTTGAAAATAGGTTTTCAGCGCTTCGATCTTGCGCGTGCGCGACGGAGTGAGGGCCAGACGTTCTAGCAGGGCGGCGAAGCGCTTCATGCCGGTTGCTCCTGCGCGTCGTCCCCGGTGTCTTCTTCATAGCCTTGGATGTTCAGCGGTTCGGCAATGAGCCCTTGAGAGTGGCAATGGTAGACGAGCGCATCTTCGCGGCCGTGGGTGACCCAGATTGTTTCGGCGCCGCACTCGTCAATTGTCTGGAGCAGTTCATTCCAATCGCAGTGGTCGGAGATGATGAGGGGAAGTTCGACCAGGCTCTGCCTGGCGCGCTGTTTCACGCTCATCCACCCAGAGGCCATCGCCACGACAGGGTCGGTGAGGCGCCGGCTCCACCTGTCCTTTAGGGCCGATGGCGGTGCGAGAACAATTTGACCGGCAAGCTCTGACTTGTTCGCGACAGTTGCTGGGCGCAGATCCCCCAGGGCAACGCCGTGGTCTTCGTAGACGGCGCACATCGCCGTCATGGCCCCATGGATGTAGATCGGCGCGTCGTAGCCGGCATCCCGGATGAGCGCGATCATGCGCTGGGCTTTGCCGAGGGCGTAGCAGCCCACGACATGGGTGCGTTCGGGAAACTGCTCAAGTGAGCGAAGCAGTCGCAGTGTTTCGGTCTGTGGTTCCGGGTGCTGGAACACGGGCAAGCCAAACGTGGCTTCGGTGACGAGCAGGTCGCAGCGGACGAGTTCGAACGGCTGTGAAGTCCGTTCGGGTAGCCGCTTATAGTCGCCGGTTACAACTATCCGCTGGCCCTTGTGTTCGAGCAGGACCTGGGCGCTGCCAAGGATGTGGCCCGCGGGGAAGAGCGTGATGGTGACGCCGCCGATGGTCAGAGGTTCTCCATAGCTCAGCGACTGGAACGACCCGGCGCAGTTTTCTCCGTAGCGTGCCTTCATGATCGCGATCGTGTCTGGTGTCGCGAGTACAGCGCCGTGTCCAGAGCGGGCGTGATCCGCGTGGCCGTGCGTAATAATCGCCCGTTCTTGTGGTTGGGGCGGGTCGATGTAGACACCATTCGGTGCGATCTTCAGGTTTCGCTCGAGGAACGGTTTGGCCATGCCCTTATATAGTGCGTTTGTGGGCCTTCGGTTCTAAGCCGCAGCGGATTGGCTCGTTTCTAAGGCCATTTCGAAGTTTCATTGCTTCCGGCCGGTAAGCGCGGCGCAAGTCCGCCGCTGTAATCCTCACCTGTTGTCCGGTCTTTGTTTGTGGGGCTAGCATGCATTCGTCTTATCTAGATGCCATTCGCGGGTTCGAAGGTTTCACGCCGAAGGCTTCGTGGGACTATGCGCAGTTCACGAACGGTTATGGTACAAAGGCGAAGTTCGATGGCGAGGTCATCGACAAGGCCGAAGCGGCCCGGCGGTTTACAGCTGAGATCAGTGAAGCCCGGTCGATTGTCGAAAAACATGCTCCTAACGTGAGTGAGGGTACGAAGGCGGCTTTGACGTCGTTGACGTACAACGCTGGCACTGCCTGGACCAACAGTGGACTAGGAGAAGCGGTTCGCACTGGCGACATGGCCCGCGCTCGCGAATTGTTCCTGCAATATAACAAAGCGGGCGGCGAAGTGCTGCCTGGCTTGGTATCGCGGCGCATTGCTGAAGCTGCTTGGATCGGTTCGGCGGGCGCCGCGGCCACAGAAACAGCGGCACCGGTTCAGACCGCGACTGCTGCTTTGGCCAAGACGCTCGAGCAAGTGAACCATCATACGCCCAACCCGCTGGCCATCGGGCCGGTGCCCGCTCCGGGCAACGCGGCGCCGCCGGTGCTGGACCGGTTTGCGTTGGCGAAGGACGCGGCGGATTCCGATCGCGAGCAGAGTGATGACAGGCGCGATGAGTATGCCTTCGAAGATGATATCCGCACGGCAGTGTCTGGGTATGCCAGCGAGGCACGCATGACCCAGCTGCTGCTGGCGACTAAGCTGATCGGCGCGCCGAGCGCATCCGATGTCGACGACAGCTCCAAGGCTGCTTGATAAGCCTCGCGGCGGCTAGTCCAATAAGCCTTACAACTCAATAACGTCGCGCGCGATTCATGTGGGTTTGCCTGTTGCTCAAATAAAATGCACCAGTGCTGTGTCATTTGTAACACATGAAGTCAGCCAGGAAAAAGTGACGTCTACGGCCTTTTGTGAGGCTGTCTTTTCTATTTCTTTTCATTAACTTAACGCGTGCGTCAAGCTGCGGCGCGGAACACTGACTCAATGGAAACGAGCAGCGAGTCAGTAGATTCCAAATAACGCTTGGCCGCCTCCTCACCTTCTACAAATCAAGCGAATGCGATACCTTGATTGGGATGCGATTCGGGGGGGCTAGATGATCATCATTGTGGACGAAAGAGAGGCTGTGACCGAAGGATATACATCCTGGTTTGGCCGTGAAGGGGTTTCGGCAGCGGGGTTCTGTCCGGAAGAATTTTCAAATTGGATCAAAGCTGTAGCTGATCCCGATGTGCGCGCCGTCGAGGCTGTATTGATCGGGGAGTGCGACATTCGCAAGGGCATGGCGCGGTTGGTTCGCGGACGCTCGCGCGCTGCTGTTATTGCTTTGAATGACTCCAAGTCTTTGGAAGAAACGCTCGAGCTATTTGCTTCTGGTGTGGATGACGTGGTGCGCAAGCCGGTTCACGTTCGGGAAATCCTGGCGCGAATCAAGGCGATAAAGGCGCGTTCTCAGGCAGAGGATGATGCCTTGGCCGTGGGTGATATCAAGGTGTTTCCCGATGGCCGTGACCCGATGGTTGGCGAGGATGTCATGCCGTTACCGCGGCGTGAGCGCAGAATATTGGAGTATTTAGTCAGTAATAAAGGTTGTCGGGTCAATAAAACCCAGATCTTTAACTACGTCTATGGACTCTTCAGTGAGGATATCGACGAAAACGTTGTTGAGAGTCACATCAGCAAGCTTCGTAAACGTTTGCGTAACCGTCTTGGTTACGACCCCATCGAATCGCAGAGGTACTTGGGGTACAGACTCCTTTGCGGGCAGTCCGTCGACGGAGCAAAAGGCAAAGTGACAGCCTCGCGCAAGCTCGAAATGGTTTGATCTTTCAAGCATCAGAACAGTTCAGGGATTGCGGACATGGGTCTCTTCAGCTCGATGCGCACGAGTGCCTCTGGCATGAACGCGCAATCAAACCGGATTTCGTCGGTTGCCGACAACATCGCGAACTCGAATACGTCTGGCTACAAGCGGTCGGGCATCGAGTTCTCGACGCTTGTCTTGGCTCAGGGCGGGAGTAACTACCAGTCCGGTAGCGTGAACAGCAACACGCAGTATTACATCACACAGCAAGGGGCTCAGCTGTCGACGTCGCGCTGGTCCAACATTAGCGTGAATGGTGATGGTTTCTTTGTTGTGCAAAACCAGGGTGATCAGACGTTCTTCACGCGGGCGGGTGCATTCTTGCCGACTGAGGCTGATGGCTATCTCGAGAACTCCGCGGGTATGCGGCTCATGGGATATCCCATCACGAATGGCGCCACGCCGCCGGTGGTGATCAATGGAACCGCGGGATTAGAGCAGATCAATCTGTCTTCGCTGGCGTTGCAGTCTGCTGCCTCAACAGCAGGTACGTTTAAGGCGAATTTGCCGATCAATCAGGATGATGGTGCCGCATCACCGGGTGTCGTTGCCGGTAACTTGCCGGGCGCAAATGCGGCTACCGCGACGCCAACTAAGGGGCCGACGTCACTGCAGGTGATCGACAACCTTGGCAACACTGTCACGCTCGATATTTACGTGACGCGGACCGCTGCAAACCTCGATGAGTGGGAAGTTGCTATTTTTGACTCCGCGGATCGGGGCGCTGGTGCCACCTTCTTTCCATACGGTGCGGCGGCGCTTGGTACTCAAACGTTGGAGTTTGATGCCAATGGTAATCTCGATGTGGCCGGTGGTAGCCCAACGGACATTACAGTAACTGTTCCGAACGGTGCGGCTTTCACTTTGGATCTCTCGACGGTCTCGGCGAAGGCAGCGCCTTACAATCCGGATGCGAAGGCCAACGGAAACGCGCCAAGTGAGGTCAAGGAATACCAGATCTCCGATGACGGCACATTGTTTGCCATTTACGAAACCGGTGCGCGCGTTGCGACATATAAAATTCCGCTCGCGACTGTGCCAAGTCCAGACAAGATGTCTGTTCAGCCCGGCAACGTGTTTCTGACGACGCAGGACTCAGGCGATATGAGCCTGGGGTTTGCCAATGAAGGCGGCCGCGGCGGTATCGCCGGTTTTACGCTGGAGCAATCTAACGTCGACCTCGCCAACGAGCTGACGACGATGATTGAGTCTCAACGGAACTACACTGCGAATTCCAAGGTGTTCCAAACGAGTGCCGAGTTAATGGACGTGCTTGTTAACCTGTCACGATAACGCCCGGGCGGTGAGTTCGGGTTTTTAGAGGTCACTATCTATGTCGCTTACGCGCAGCCTCGATGTTGCCCGATCTCATCTTTCGGCAACGGCAGAATATATGAACACGGTGTCGCGCAACGTTGCGCGCGCCGGTGAAGCGGGTGCGACTCGCAAGGTGTCGCAGTATGTCACCAATTCAATTGGTGGTGTGCTGGTGTCGACACCCGTACGCTCGGAAAACGAGCTCCTCTTCGCCAAGACGATCCTCTCGACTTCGAATGCCGGGCGCGACCGCGTGTTGGTCGATGGGCTGGCTCAGCTCGGTAACGTGGTCGGTGATCCAGAGCTGGAGTCCTCGCCGGCGGCTTTGATTCAGAAACTGGAGCAGTCGCTCCAGTTTTATTCCGAAGGCGCACATGACCTGACGCGGGCTAACGATGTGATGTTGGTGGCTCGGGATCTGGCCGATGGTTTGCGGTCTGCTAGTCATGAGGTCCAGACCGTCCGGCAGGATGCGGATACGGACATCGCCAACTCGGTGATCAAGATCAACGATCTGCTGACCCGTCTGGAGCCGCTGAATGATGAGATTGTTCGCGGTACTCAGACTGGGCGCGACGTGACGGATCAGCTGGATGAACGCGACCGGATTGTAAAGCAATTGTCCGAGGAGTTCGGTATTCGCACGGAGCTGCGCGAGAACAACGATTTGGCCATTCGCACTGATGGCGGTGTCACGATCTTCGACAAGAAGGCCAAGCTGCTTAACTTCCAGGCTACAGGCGGGATTAGCGCTACGACAACGGCCAGCCCGATTTTGGTGGATGGCATTCCAATCACTGGCCCAAACGCCATCATGCCAATTACAACCGGCCGGCTTGCGGGTCTCATTCAACTTCGCGATGTCTCGGCTGTCCAGTTTCAGCAGCAGCTTGACGAGGTGGCGCGGGGCTTGATCGAGTCCTTCGCCGAGACTGACCAGGTTGGTGGCGGCAATCCACCGGCAGCTGGCTTGTTCACATATCTTGGTGGGCCTGCCGTGCCGGCGACAGGAACGCATGTGCCTGGCATGGCCAGCACGATTGCCGTGCATCCTTCAGTTCTAGCGGATCCGACGTTGATCCGCGACGGCGGTATCAATGGGGCCGCTTATCTTTACAATACGACCGGAGCCGCGGGATACAATTCGCGCATCTTGGAGTTTGGTGATCAGCTGGCCGCGAACCGGGCTTTTGATCCAGCCGCTGGGCTCGATGGGACAACCAACGTGTTGCAGTTTGCCGCTAACTCGGATGGCTGGTTGTCGGCGCAGAGGGAAATCGCGCAAGACCACTATGACTATTCCAGCGTCGTTTATGAAACAGCGGCGGACAGGCTCGACCGTGTCACCGGCATCAACGTTGAGGAAGAGTATCTCGTGATGCTGGAGCTGGAACGCGCCTATCAGGCGTCTTCCAAGTTGATCGCGACAGTTGATGAAATGTTTGATTCACTTCTGGCGGCAGCGAGGTAGCAATGAGAACGACCTTCATATCTACACGCGCGATGTCGGAAGCCACACGCTTGACCTTGGTGAAATCCCAGGAGCGGCTGGCAAACACCAGCAAGGAAGTGATCACCGGGCGTCATGCCGATGTCGAGGTGGCGCTTGGCTATAAGACTGGGCAAGTCGTATCTTTCCGTCAGGATCTTACGCGATTAAAATCGATTACAGATAGCAACAACGTCGCGAAAGTCCGGCTGGATATCACCCAAGCAGCGCTGTCCAACATTGTTGAAATTGGCACCAAGCTCAATAATTCGTCGATTACCTATAGCTCCAACTTTGCGGATGGCAGGTTGGTGCAGGATGATGCGCGGGGGCAGCTGAATGCGCTGCTCGACAAACTCAACTCGTCCGCTGACGGTGCCTTCATTTTCGCTGGCATCAATTCAGATGTCCGGCCTGTGACTGAATACTTCGGCACCGCAGCGCAGACGGCGGTTCAGACTGCGTTCGCGGCTCTCGGGCCGCCTCAATCGATCACACCGGCGGCGATGGAAGCTTTCCTCGCCGACGGGGGTCCATTTGATACGCTGTTTGCGGACCCCAACTGGGCAGCCAATTGGTCGAGCGCCTCGGATACGAACATTCGCAGCCGGATCTCGACTTCGGAGATGATTGATACGTCGGCGAACGCCAACGAGCAGGTGTTCCGCAACATGATGCAAGCGGCGGTGATGATGGCCGACCTCAGTGCAGCGGACTTGCAGCCGGAGACCTTGAAGGTTGTCGCGGAACGGGCGACGACGGTGATGGGCGGTGTGGTGCGAGGGTTAGGCACCATGCAAGGCACGTTGGGTATTTCACAACAGCGCATCAATGATTCGAACGAGAAGATGTCGATTCAGCAAGACATCATCACGGCGCGAATAAACGTTTTGGAAGGTGTGGATGTAAATGAGGCGAGTGTCCGGCTGACGGCGTTGGAACAGCAGATAGAGTTGTCCTACTCGATTACCGGCCGACTGCAGCGTCTCAATATTCTCGATTATCTATAGGATTTAACAGGCGACTAAAGGAACGGCACAAATGTACAATTTCTCATACGCTGAGGTATTGGACGACGATCCGAAGGAGATGCGCGCGCGCGAGCGTGAGGCGCTGAACCGTTCGATCGATATGCTGGAGAAAGCAGAGGCCGCGGGCCCGAATTCACGTGAGGCAGTTGATGCCAATCATTTCACGCTGAAGCTTTGGAGCATCCTGATCGAAGACTTGGGAATGGCTGAGAACCAGCTTCCCGAAAAACTTCGTGCGGAATTGGTTTCTATCGGTTTGTGGGTGCTCCGCGAGCTTGAGGAGATCCGCTCTGAGCGCTCGACCAATTACAAGGGCATTATCGACGTCACGAAGACAATTGCGGAGGGGCTCAAATGAGCTCGCTGCGCATCTTTTTGCGGCCTGGCGAAAAGGTTTTCGTCAATGGCGCGGTTCTTCGCGCCGATCGAAAGGTGTCGCTTGAGGTGCTCAATGACGTGTCGTTCCTGCTAGAGAGCCATGTGATTCAGGCGGATGAAACAACAACGCCTTTGCGGCAGCTGTATTTCATCATTCAGTCGGTTCTGATGAATCCAACTGGCGCGGCTGAAGCCATCACTTTGTATAGCAGGACGCATGCGGCGCTCATGCAGGCGTTCAGCAACCCGGACGTTATTCAGGGGTTGCAGAACATCGCGGATGTCATGGCGGAGGGCCGGGCGTTCGAAGCGCTAAAAATTATTCGTCAGCTTTACCCACTTGAACAAGAGATTCTTGAAGCGGACGGACCGGCGATAGATTTGGATCTGGAGGCTGTCTAATGGATGTCACGAATGTAAACGCTGTTGCAGCGGCTCAATCGCAACAAACCGAGACGGCTTCTTCGAACTCGCTTGACTACCAAGCCTTTCTGCAGCTTCTGTTAGCGCAGATGAAGAATCAGGATCCAACCGAGCCGGTGGATTCGACCGAATACATGGGGCAGCTAGCGAGCTTCTCCAACGTGGAGCAGGGCATGAAAATGAATGCCAAGCTCGATACCTTGATGTCAGCCTTTTACCTGAATCAGGCTGATGGCGTGATTGGACGCACTGTGACGACGGCCGACGGCACGGCTAGTGGCAAGGTTGAGTCGGTTAGCGTCTATTCGGATGGTGCTGTCGCCAATTTGGAGAATGGCCAGAAGGTCCTGCTGGGCCCAGGCATCGTCATTACCTGAGGTGGGCTATGAATGCTGTTGATGCGCTGGAGATCGTTCAAGGGGCTATTTGGACGGTCATCGTTGCCGCTGCGCCTCCCGTGCTCACAGCTATGATCGTTGGAATTACTGTGGCGCTGTTTCAGGCGCTGACGCAGATTCAAGAAATGACTCTCACGTTCGTGCCGAAGATCCTGGCCGTTTTCTTGGTTTGCACCGTCGCTGCCCCGTTTATGGGCAGCGTGATCTATACATTTTCGCAAGAAATCTACAGCCGCATCCAAACCGGCTTCTAGCTGTTAATAAACGGCGCTTTGACGACCTTGGCGCAAGGTTCGTCGTCAACTCTCGTAATCTGAATTGTTAAACTGCGGGCAGGCGCGCGCGGTAATCGATTCGTGTGCGGAAGCGGGGGCGCATGGCAGCATCATCGGATTCTTCGTCGAGCCTGTTGAAATCGGATTCGTCTGGTATGCGGGATATCGGCTTTGCCGCCGGCATCGTGTTTATTCTTGTCGTCTTGTTCTTGCCTCTGCCCGCGTTCCTCATCGATATGGGGTTGGCGATCTCGATTTCCTTCTCCGTGCTGGTCTTGATGGTGGCGCTGTGGATTCAGCGGCCGCTCGACTTTACGTCTTTTCCGACTGTCTTGCTGATTGCCACGATGTTGCGGTTGTCGCTGAACATCGCGACGACGCGGCTGATTTTGGCCGACGGTGCACAGGGGCCGGATGCGGCCGGTAACGTCATCGCCGGCTTCGCGCAGTTTGTGATGAGCGGCGACTTCGTGATTGGTGTCATTGTGTTCTTGATCCTGGTGATCGTGAACTTTCTGGTGATCACCAAGGGTGCGACTCGTATTGCCGAGGTTGGCGCCCGCTTCACGTTGGATGCCATTCCCGGCAAGCAGATGGCGATTGATGCGGATCTGTCCGCCGGTGTCATTGATGACAAGGAAGCGCAGCGCCGCCGCCGCGAATTGGAGGAAGAAAGCTCCTTCTTCGGTTCCATGGACGGTGCGTCGAAATTCGTTCGCGGTGACGCGATTGCCGGCCTGATTATCACGGCCATCAATATGCTGGGCGGCATCATCATCGGTGCGACCCGTCATGGTATGCCGCTGGCGGAAGCAGCGGACGTTTATGTGAAACTGTCGGTTGGCGATGGCCTGGTGACGCAGATCCCGGCGCTAATTGTTTCGCTTGCCGCTGGTCTTCTGGTTTCGAAGGGTGGCACGCGCGGTGCGGCGGAAAAAGCGGTCTTCAGCCAGCTGGGCAAGTATCCCCGCGCGCTTATGGTTGCGGCGATGGTGATGGCCGTTCTCGGTTTGGCGCCTGGCTTGCCGTTCCTGCCGTTTGCAGTGCTTGGCGCCGTTCTCGGCTTCTTCGCTTACAGTATTCCCAAACAGCTTGCTCAGGCCGAGGCGGAGGAGCAGCTCCAGCTTGAACAGCAGCGGGAGGCCGCTAATCAGGAGGATCGCAACTCGGTCAAAGAGTCGTTGCGGATCGTCGAGATTGAACTGGCTCTTGGCAAGCAGATATCTGGTTCGTTCCTGCGTTCGCGCAACGAGCTCGGGCATCGCGTGGCCAAGATGCGGCGGAAGTTCGCGAAGCAATACGGGTTTGTTATTCCGGACATCAAGCTTTCGGACGATGTAAATGTGGATCCGAAGAGCTACCAGATCAAAATCCATGGGGCCACTGCAGCCACTTCCGAGATCAAGATTGGCGAGCTTTTGGTGATTATCGGCGAAGGGCCAAAGCCGAGCTTGCCGGGTGAAGAGACGCGTGAGCCGGCGTTTGGCATGAAGGCGATGTGGATGCCGGAGATGTTTGCCAGCACGCTGGCGAAGGAGGGCTTCACTCCGGTTGATAACATTTCCGTGGTTCTGACGCATTTGGCGGAGGTCATCCGCAACAACTTGGCGCAGCTACTATCATACAAGGACATGCGCAACCTGCTCGACCGTCTTGATCCGGAGTACAAGCGGCTACTGGATGAAATCGTGCCCGCTCAGATTTCTTATTCCGGATTGCAGGCGGTGCTGAAGCTCTTGCTTGCTGAGCGCATTTCTGTGCGGAACCTGAACCTCATCCTTGAGGCTGTCGCGGAGATCGCGCCGCATGTCAGGCGCTCCGAACAGATTGCCGAGCACGTGCGCATGCGCATGTCTCAACAAATCTGCGGAGACCTGACGGATGGCGGGGTGTTGAAGGTTCTGCGGTTGGGCAACAAGTGGGACTTGGCGTTCCATCAGGCTCTTAAGCGCGACGGCAAAGGCGATGTGATCGAATTCGATATCGATCCTCGTCTACTTGAGCAGTTTGGCAATGACGCTGGTGAGGTCATCCGCAAGCATATGGATCAAGGGCACCAGTTCGTTTTGGTGGCGGCACCTGATGCCCGGCCTTATGTGCGGATGGTGACTGAGCGGCTGTTTGCGACCCTGCCCGTACTCAGTCATGTGGAGATCGCGCGTGGCGTCCAGATTAAGTCGCTTGGCACGGTTGCGTGAGCGCGCAGCTCTCAGAAGTGGTGTTTGCGACCTTCCTGGTCTTTTGCCGTATCGGCGGCTGCCTGATGGTGATGCCAGGCTTTGCGTCTGAGCGTGTCAGCGCGCAGATCCGCGTTCTCATAGCTATTGGCGTTACGATTGTCGTGGCGCCGCTCTTGCTCCCCGGCTTAACCGACGTGGTACGTGGGGCCACGAACTCGCAAAACCTTAAGAACATCATATCCGAGTTGCTGACTGGTGCGATGATTGGCGTGATGGGGCGCTATTTCTTTCTGGCGTTGCAATTTGCAGCTTCCGCGCTTGCCATGTTTCTCAGTCTTGGTGGCCTGCCGCAGGCTTCGGTCGACTCTGTCGACCCTTCTCCCGCATTTGCGAACATTTTGATGGTGACGGCGACCCTATTGTTTTTTGTCACCGATCAGCATCTGGAAGTGATCAAGGCCCTCGTGGCGTCGTACACGGTGCTGCCGGTCTCAGATGGTTTCCAGGTGCAGCCGAGCTTGGTTCAGCTGGCTCAGACCTTATCGGTCGCGTTTCTGTTGGGGTTGCAGATCATCAGCCCATTTATTGTTTTCTCGATCTCGATGAACTTTATGTTTGGGTTGCTGAACAAGCTGACACCGCAGATCCAGGTCTACTTTATTTCTATTCCCTTTGTTGCCGGAGGTGGCTTGCTTTTCGTCTATTTCTTCATTGATGAGGTGATGGACATCTTCATCAACGGTTTTGCCACTTGGCTGTTGAAGGGGCTTTAGATCATGGCCAAGGATGCAAAAAGCGCAGCGCGCATTCTCTCAGTTCAAAAGCAGATACGGAAGATCGAGGAGGCGAAACTGGGAGCGCTGCAGGGGCGGCTCCAAGCCATCAAAGATGAGCAGGTCGCGCTCGTTTCGGCGATGAATAATGATGGCGCCTTGCAGGCCCTATTCCTGGACACGATGGCTGTGCGCATGAAATCACTGGCCAGCAAGGAGCGTTACGCAGAGGCGTTGGTTGTGCAGCAGGCCGCTGTCGTGAGGGACGAGGCCGGGCGCGAGAAAGCTGCGCAGCGCCTGGCCGAGAGGAAGGCTCAAGAAGAGAGGATCGAGGAGGAGCAGAGGCAACTCAATGACATTCTAGATGTGTTTGTCCGGCCCAAGGACGCAAGCCTCCGATAAGCTCGCGAAAGCATTGTCTAAGGTGATTTTTTATGAACCCGGTGATCGCCTTGACGGTAGACGCAATACAAAAAACTGAGGCTGAAGTGGCCGTTCCTGTCCAGACGGCGCAAGAGGCCCAGGTGCGCGTCGTGAGCGGCCGGGTTGAGAACAAAGCGACGGCCTATGAGCAATTTGAAGCGTTTGTCCTGCAAAGTTTCATTCAATCGATCATGCCTAAGGAAGCCTCGTCCGTTTTTGGCGAGGGCACGGCTGGTGAAGTTTGGAAATCGATGCTCGCTGAGAAGATTGCGATGCAAGTCGCGCAGGCTGGCGGCATCGGTATTGGCAAGCTGATTGGTCCAGGTGCGGCGGGCAGCACAGTTCAGTCTTCCGACGAATCTGCCGCTGAAACGAACAACACGCCCGGGCCGGGCAATGTTGCCCAGTCCCTGCTCGAGTGGCAGCTGAAAACTGGTGCTGACGGTGCGGGTGCCGCCGCGGCATTGCATGCGGGCGGTGATTTGGCCGCGGCAGCGAAAAAGTCTGGGATCTAAGTGAGTACATATTGAGAAGCTCTCGCCGATGACCTCAAGATTTCTAGGTGTTGATTGGAATGATGACAATGACAGCCGATAACCGACCAGGGCAGCTCGACTTCGCACTCGGTCACGCTGTAGAGCGTCTTGAGCTGCTTGTTGAAGAAGAAACGGCTTCGCTGCGCAAAGCGACAGCCGATGACCTGAGAAGCTTCAACAATCGCAAGGCGCAGGTGCTTGTCGAACTAGATCGTGCGACGAAGTCACATGCCGGTCTCGAGCCGTCGGAGGCGATGAAGGCGAGACTCGGCGGGCTCCGCCAAAAGCTGGATCTCAATCGCAAAACGCTGAAGATGCACCTGGATGCTGTTCAAGAAGTTGCGTTGATGTTGGCTGATCAGATTCGCGATTCTGAATCGGACGGCACTTACACCAATGGGATTCGCCGCAACGGGAATATGCCGTGATCAAGGTTGTTGCACTTGGGTTCTGGATCTGTGCTGTGACGCTGGCTGCGACTTGGGCCGGTGCGACTTTCCTTGGTGGTGGCGATGAGATCAAAGAGGGCGAACCTGGCGAGGGTGTGCTTCTCGGCGACCTGACTGAAGTGGAAGTCCGCCCTGTCAATGTTCCGATGATCGTGGACGGCGGCATTCAAGGTTATGTGACGGCTCGATTGTCGTTCACAGTTGAAAAAGAAACGCTGGAGAAGCTGGCAATCAAGCCCGACTCTTTTATAGTCGATGAAGCTTTTCGTACCATCTACGAAGGCGAAGCGGTCAATTTCAGGCGTGTGAAGAAACAGAACATCGACGCGTTGGCGAATACAATAAAGGCCAACGTGAATAAGAGATTTGGATCGCAGTTCGTCCATGACGTGCTGTTTAGTGACTTGAATTACGTTCCCGTTGAAAGGGTGCGTGGGGGCCAGGGCAAGGATGGCTAGCTTAATCGGACTTAGTGAAAGGTTTTGCCGGTGGCTCGCTGATGCCGCCGGATTTGCTGTTCTGGAAGAAAGTGGAATTCGTGCTGCCCTAAAGAAGATGGTCTACTTGAGCGCAGGAGCCTGGTTGCTTGGCCTGCTTTCGCTTGCTGGTTTGATCTCGCCCATCGCTGGCTTGTTCTTGATGTCGGCCGTGGCACTTGTGCTCGTAGGAGCCGTGCTGGTTGGTGCGCACATCCAAAACGAATTAGCGCAGATTGCCTTGAAGGCGACGTCGCAGCCCGCGCCGCCGACGCCGGCATTGCCGGAGCTGGATGCGCTTGGCTTGCTCGCAGCGTCCAATCCCGGCTCGGACGTAGCCTCGTCTGTCCAGGTTCCGGTGAAACAGCCGGCCGCTCGAATTCAAACGAGAACGGTTCTCCACACCGGGCAAGTGGAAGGCCGCGACTACTCTGTCTTTACCGACGGGTCGATCGAGATCGATACGGCTTTTGGCCGCCGCTGGTTTGAGTCAGTCGATCACGCGCATGAGTTTATTGGGATCGGCCGGGGTCATGCTTTAAAGAACGGCCGCATCGAGTTGGCTAGCGTAGCATAGCTCGGACTGCTTACTGCTTCTGGAAACCGTCGTCGGGCTGTTGGGCGAGCGCTTGTGCAAGCTCTTGGAACGTGTCCTGTGCGATTGGATCGCCGGGGCCTTGGCGCAGGTATTCGTAGACGCGAGGCACGTGTACCATGGCGGTGTCGAGTTCGGCATCGGTGCCTCGCTTGTATCCGCCGATCAGCCGGAGGTCGCGGGTATCTTCATAACGGGCGATCATGGCCTTGAGTTTACGCATCAAGGTTTGCTGTTCAGGCGTCCAAACTTTTTGTGCCAAGCGCGAAACGGATGTGAGGACGTTAACGGCAGGAAACCGGCCTTCGTCGGCGATTGACCTGTCGAGCACGAGATGACCGTCGAGCGTGCCGCGAATGTTGTCGGCTACGGGATCGTTGTGATCGTCGCCATCGACAAGTACTGCAAAGATGCCGGTGATGGAGCCTTGGCCTTCCAGGCCTGGGCCCGCGCGCTCGAGTAGTTTCGGCATGTCGCTGAAGACACTGGGTGTGTATCCACGCGCGACTGGCGGTTCGCCGGCGGCCATTGCGACGTCGCGGGCGGCATGGGCGAACCGGGTTACTGAGTCCACGATCAGAAGTACGCTTTCTCCGGCGTCGCGGAAGTACTCGGCGATCGTCATAGCGGTATTGGGAGCAAGCCGGCGCATCATCGGGCTTTCGTCGCCCGTTGAGACCACGGTGATGGCGCGGGTACGACTTTCGCCAAGTGAATCTTCGATGAACTCGCGCACCTCTCGTCCGCGTTCGCCGACCAGCGCTACAACGACTGTGTCAAAGCCCTGCGCTTTGGCAAGCATGCCGAGCAGAGTTGATTTGCCGATGCCGGATCCCGCGAAGATGCCAAGGCGCTGACCAGCGCAGATAGGTGTGAAGAGGTCAATGACGCGAACTCCGGTTTTAACCGGTTTGGTCACGCGCTGTCTGTCAATTGCCGGTGGTGGCTCGGCGTTGGTCGTAACCAGGCGCTTCCCGTTCTTCAACTCACCCATTCCGTCGACAGGTTCGCCGAGCGCATTGATCATTCGGCCTTTCCAGCTGTGGTGAGGTGCGACGGTGATTGGCCCCCGCTTCCAGGCAAAGGTCCCCAGAACGGCCTGGATGGGCGACTGAAACGGTTTGACGGTGATCGTTTCGGACTCGATGCGGACGACTTCGCCAAGTTCGAATGCTTCGCCTTCAAGGCTTATCGTATCGCCGAGCTTTACGGTTTTCGAAAGACCGGTGATACGGCAGAAGGCGGATGAGACTTCCGTTACGATACCGCCTTCGCGCAGAGGCGGTTGCTGTGCGATGCCGGCTAGCGCTTCGCTCAGGCGGTCAAGGGCTGTTGGCGGTAGCGGCGGCGTTGGCGCAGTCGCGACTGATGCTACGGTCATTGGCTATTGCCCGTCTATGACGGCCCAAGAGTTCTGATGCTTTCGCGCTGTTGCTGGTCTGTTTGGCTGATTGCGCTGGAGATGGCCTCGAAGGCGCGGGTCACCGAGATCAGCTTGGTGATTTCCGAGACGGGGTTGACGTTGGATTGCTCCACCGTGCCTTGCTTGAAACCGTTCTTGGCGAAATCTAGCGTCGGCTCAGCCGGGAGGTTGGGTATAACGCCGGAGTTGTTGTACCGCGAGAGCTGAGCGTTTTCGGGTATGTTGAACAGGCCGAGGGCGCCGACCCGAAGACCGTTTTGGGTGATCGTTCCGTCTGCGGCGATCTGGATGTCTCCACCGTTCGGGTTGAGCTGCATGGGCGCGCCGCCAGCATCAAGAACTGGATGACCGTTAATGGTTTGCAGTTCACCGTCGTTGGCCATTTGCATCCGGCCGTCGCGCGTGTAGACCATGCCCGCTGGCGTCTGAATCCCCAAGAAACCATCGCCTTTGATGCCAACGTCTAGCGGATTTCCGGTTTCAAGAAGCGCTCCACTCTGGCGGGACAAGTATGTATCGCCGCGGTTGGCATAGGCGGTCGGATCGGCGGAAGCCTGGGATAGAATGGTCTCGAAGCGGACCTCTTCCGCCCGGAACCCGGCCGTGGAGGTGTTTGCCACGTTGTGGGCGATTGTCTCCAGGCGCTTTTCCATAGCGATCTGGCCGGAAAGGCTGACGTAAATGCTGGGTTGCATAATTCACCAATTAGCTTGCCGGGCGCACAGGGTCGGACGCCTAGAAATTCGATGATTTCATTGTGGCCCGAGAGGCTTGCTTGAACCTGAAGAGAATCAGCTGAATGGCGTGTCTGGTCCAGGCTCGCGTAAGGGTTTCAGGGTCTAGTTCATGCTTGCAACCAATTTGTTTTGGAGCGGCTACCCGTGACTATTATCCTCGGACTTGTCATAACGCTTGCTTGTATGCTCGGCGGCTTCATGGCCATGGGTGGTCATGTTGACGTCATCTGGCAGCCTTGGGAATTCGTTATTATTTGCGGATCCTCTCTCGGTACGTTCGTCATCGCCAATCCGATGAAGGTGATCAAGGACTCGGGCAAGGCGACTGTCGAGGCATTCAAGAACGCCGTACCGACGAGCCGCGAGTATCTCGACGTATTGGGTGTGCTTCACACGCTGATGCGCGAGTTGCGCTCCAAGCCTCGCAACGAGGTCGAGGCACACATCGATAATCCGGAAGAGTCGGCTGTCTTTCAGAAGTTTCCATCGGTCTTGAACAACGTCGAATTGCGCACGTTCATCTGTGACTATTGCCGTTTGATCATCATTGGCAACGCTCGGACCCACGAGATCGAGGCGCTGATGGAGGAAGAGATCAACACGGTCAAGTACGATAAGATGAAGGCTTACGATGCCTTGACGGCCGTTTCGGAAGGCTTGCCGGCTCTTGGAATCGTCGCTGCTGTCTTGGGCGTTATTAAAGCCATGGCTGCGATTAGTGAGTCTCCGGAAGTCTTGGGGGCGCTGATTGGCGCGGCGCTGGTGGGTACGTTCGCCGGCATTTTCTTCTCGTATGCAGTGGTGACGCCGCTGGCCACCAAGGTCAAGACGGTGCGCAGCAAGAAGATGCGCCTCTATGTTCTGGTCAAACAGACTTTGCTTGCCTTCATGAATGGCGCGATGCCGCAGGTCGCGATTGAGTATGGGCGTAAGACCATCTCCGCTTACGAGCGGCCGACGATTGACGAGGTGGAAGAAGAGACGACCGGCGGTGGCGGCGGCGGCGGTGCTGCCGCGGCGGCGGCGTAAGCATCTTCACACCGCATTAGATATCAATAGAGGGAATGACTATGTCGGATACGGCTTCTGAGCAGCAAGAGGAAAACGATCTTTCGTCGCAGCTTCAGCCATCGCTCGACAACCTCGCCCAGTCCTTGAATGGCGGTGAGGGCGGCAGCGGAGTCGTGACGGATAGCTTGGATACGATCATGCGGATTCCGGTTTCCGTAAAGATCGTGCTTGGGACAACGACGATGCCCGTTTCGGCGCTGATGAAGCTAGGTCGTGGCGCAGTGATCCCGCTCGACCGCCGTGTGGGTGAGCCGGTCGACGTGACGGTGAATGGCCGTGTGGTCGCGCGGGGGGAGGTTGTTGTTCTGGAAGAAGCCAGTTCCCGGTTCGGAATTTCTCTGACGGAAGTCGTGGGGCCTGGTGGCAACGACAAGCCGGCGTAAAGCTTTGCTTTTTTGGGGCCGTTTCGCCCTGCTGGAATGCCAATAAATAGGTTGGTCTGACATGTCACAAGACCAAGATAAAGAGAGTAAAACCGAGGCCGCCACTGCCAAGCGGATACAGGACGCTCTTGATAAGGGCAACGTTCCTGTATCGCGCGAGGTTTCGATGTTGGGCTCTCTCATCGGCATGATTATGGCCGCGTGGTTCTTCCTGCCAGATAGTGTGATGCATATGCGCGGTGTTCTGGAGCGCCTCATCGACTCCCCCGGCGAGTTCCGGCTAGAAGCTGGTCCGGATGCTATTTCCGTCTTTCATGCGGTCCTTGGAGAAATGGCGAGCGCATTCTTGCCGGTGGTTTTGACTTTTAGCTTTATTGGTATCATGGCCACGGCGGCCCAAAACACGCCGCGTATGACGCTCAATCGGATACAGCCGAAGGCTTCGAACATTTCCTTGAAGAAGGGGTGGGAGAAGGTGTTCGGGGTCCGTGGCTTCGTTGAGTTCTTGAAGTCGCTTTCCAAGCTCATCATTGTCGGCGCGCTGGCGGCGTTTTTGATCTACAGCTCGCAGGGCGACGTCATCAATGCGCTCTATTCTGAGCCGACGTTGGTGCCTGGCATCGTGCTGTCGACCGTCATGTATATGATCTCTGGCTTGTGTGTGCCACTTGTTGTTCTGGTCGTCGCGGACCTTGCCTGGACACGGCACAAATGGCACCGCGACTTGCGCATGACCAAGCAAGAGGTCAAGGACGAACATAAGCAGATGGACGGCGATCCGTTGATCAAAGCCCGTCTGAAGTCGCTACAACGTGATCGGGCGCGCCGGCGCATGATTGACGATGTGCCGAAGGCGACGCTCGTGATCGCCAACCCTACCCACTACGCGGTTGCACTTCGCTATGTGAAATCTGAATCAAAAGCGCCAATGGTTGTCGCCAAGGGCCGTGACATCATCGCTTTGAAGATTCGTGAAGTGGCGGAGAAGAACGATATCCCGGTGATCGAAGATAAGGCCTTGGCACGCTCGCTGTATAAGGCTGTCGAGATCGACCGGATGATACCGCCGGAGTTCTATAAGGCTGTTGCCGAGCTGATTATTTACCTGACTAAGCGTGGCCGCGTTGTTGAGAATGGAATGCAAGGGGCGTGAAATGAGAAAATCTGGCGATGCCTATACTCTTGAGCGGGAGCATGCCCTAGCATCGGGTTTGGACAGAGTGGCCGCCGAATTGAGGATGGTGGACCTGCAGGATTATATTGCGTTCATCCGGCTCGATCTGTTCGGCAACTTGGAGAATATCGTCAACTCGTCGACCGAGCTGCACTATCTGCCTGGTACGTTGAAGTTTGGCATGAGCGGTGATGTCGAGATGGGTTGGGATGGCGATCCACGCATTTGCCTCGACATGGTGTTCGAGCATCAGGGCGTACAGGCTTATTTCCGGCTTGGCCTTTCGGATCAGCGAGCAACTGTTGAAATGACATTCTTGTCGTTTGCTGATGCAAGCTGCGACCCCGACCTCAACACGCAGATGCTCAAGGACGCTCTTGCTTCTGCAAGGTTGCCAGGTCGTAAGTGGATCAGCCGCTTAGCTGCCTTGGCCGATGCTGATCTGTCGCAAGGTGAAGTTGCTGTCTGACGAAAGCCGCCAGCCTCGGACAAGATAAATCCCCCACTTTAGAGCCACAGGTTCTCGGGGGAACGCATGGACCCAATTCATCTTTTCGCGCTTGGTAGACGCCACAACACGTACCTGGCCGCGCGGCAAACCACGATCGCGGGTAATATCGCGAACGTAAACACGCCTGGCTTCAAGGCGCTCGATCTGGAACCCTTCGACTTCCAGATGGAGAAAGTGCGGCTGTCGATGTCTGTTTCCAATCCCCGTCATATGGCTCCTGAGGCTGCTTCCATTTCTCAGGACGCTTCGGTGGTCGACAGTGCGACATGGGACACGGTTCATTCCGGCAACTCGGTCAGCATCGAGAAAGAGCTCCTGAAGTCCGGTGAGACGAAGGGCAAGTTTTCCTTGAACACGTCTATCATGCGCTCGTTCCACAGGATGCTTCTTTCAGCGGCCAAGGGAGGAAGTTGATTATGGTTGATGCTCTCAAACTATCTTCGAAAATTGCAGCATCGGGACTTGAAACACAGTCGATGCGCATGAGGATTGTATCGGAGAATCTTGCGAACGCTGAGTCGACCGGAAAGACCGCTGGCGCAGATCCGTACGCGAGGAAGGTTGTCACGTTTGAGGGTGAAGTCGACCGCGATACCGGTGTCAACTTTGCCAAGATCGACAGCATCGATGTTGATCAAGAGCCGTTCCGGCTAGAGCATGATCCGGCACATCCGGCAGCGGATGCGAATGGGTACGTAAAAATGCCGAACGTGAACATGCTTACCGAGATGGCAGATATGCGTGAGGCTAGCCGGTCTTACGAAGCCAACCTGCAGACGATCAAGCAGGCGCGCGAAATGATCTCCATGACAATCGATCTCTTGAGGAGTGATGGCTGATGATTGATCCAGTAACAGCACTCAAATCTCCTGTCGCCGGTTCTACCGATACGCCGCGCATTACTGGGTCTGAAGTGACAACCGCTGGCACCATGCCGTCGGACTTCACTCAGGTTCTCTCGAATCTAATGACTGATGCCGTGCAAAGCATGAAGCAGGGCGAAGCTGTTTCGCTGGCTGGCATGCAAGGCAAAGCCTCCACGCAGGAGGTCGTGAGTGCGGTCATGGATGCTCAGCAGACACTAAAGACTGCCATCGCTATCAGGGACAAGGCCGTGGCCGCGTACCTGGAACTGTCACGTATGCCGATTTGAGGTTGATTAAATGAGAGCCCTGTCTATCGCCGCCACAGGCATGAACGCCCAGCAGACCAACGTCGAGGTGATCGCGAACAACATCGCGAACATCAACACGACTAGCTACAAGCGGATGCGCGCAGAATTCACCGACTTGCTCTATCAAGCAGAGCGCGTGGCCGGTACGCCAAACCGGGGTGGTGCAGATGTCGTTCCCGAAGGCGCGCAGATCGGTTTAGGTGTGCGCACGGCCGCTGTCCGGAACCTGCATCAACAAGGTCCTCTGACGCAGACGAGCAACCGGTTCGATATGGCGATCAATGGGCGCGGCTACTTCCAGGTTCAGGGTGCGAACGGTGAGCTGTTTTATACGCGAGCTGGTTCTTTCAATAAGAGCGCGACTGGTCAGATCGTGACGCTTGAGGGTTATCTGGTTCAGCCTGCAATCACGGTGCCGGATAACGCAACGGATATTCAGATCAATCAGGACGGCCGCATCTTCGCGACGATTGATGGACAAGCGCAGCCACAGGAGTTGGGCCAGTTCACGCTGGCTAACTTCATCAATGACGTCGGTCTTGAGCCTTTGGGCGACAACCTTTTCCGCGAAACCGTTGCTTCCGGTGCAGCTCAGCTCGGCGTGGCCGGAGACATTAGCTACGGCAAGATCCATCAGGGGTATTTGGAGTCTTCGAACGTGGATCCCGTCAAGGAGATCACCGAGCTGATTTCCGCGCAGCGCGCTTATGAAATGAACTCGAAAGTGATCTCGGCGTCCGACGAAATGTACAGCACGGTCGCGAAGGGTATCCGTTAACGTCAGAGGGTTCTGATGGGCCGATTGAGCCGCTTTACCGGTAATGTCATTCGCAACGCGGGAGCGATCTTCGCTCTCGCGTTTTGCGCCACGGGTGCGCTCGCTGTCGAGGCGAAGATGCTGCCGGTGCCGAATGTCGTAATCTATCCTGGAGATATCATCAGTGATCACGTCCTCAAAGACCGGCCATTCAAGGCGTCTTGGGCTGTTCGCATGCCTGTCTACAAGGGACGTGACATGCTGGTTGGGAAGGTCGCGCGGCGTACGTTGCTGCCTGGCAAGCCGATTGCTTTGAACGCCATCCGCGTGCCGGATGCGGTTAAGCAAGGCAAGACTTACCGCATCGAGTTCCGTGCGAGCGGCTTGGTGATTTCCGGCGTTGGTAAGGCGTTGTCTTCTGGCGCTGTGGGCGAGATGGTGTCCCTGCGCAATCCGGATAGCGGTTTGGTCGTTCGCGGGATCGTTGGCGTTGATGGGGTCGTCAGGGTGAGCGCACGATGAACCGCTTGTTACTTATACTTGTCGTGTTGATGGTGGCTGCGCCGGTGTCGGCGGGGACGCGTATCAAGGATATCGTGTCGGTCAAGGGCGTACGTTCCAACCAGCTTGTCGGTTACGGTCTCGTGATTGGCTTGAACGGCACGGGCGATAGCTTGCGCAATTCGCCATTCACCGAACAGTCCATCCAATCGATGCTCGATCGTATGGGTGTGAACCTCAACTCCGCACGGCCGCGATCGAAGAACGTCGCGGGTGTGATCGTGACTGCTGAGTTGCCTCCGTTCGCGGGGAAGGGCAGCCGTATCGACGTGACTGTTTCTTCTTTGGGTGATGCAACGTCACTTGGCGGCGGGACGCTCGTGATGACGCCGTTGAGTGCGGCAGACAACGAGATCTATGCGGTGGCACAAGGGCCGATCGCGGTCACCGGGTTCTCTGCTCAAGGGCAGGCCGAGACGGTGACGCAGGGTGTGCCCACGGCCGGTCGTGTCGCCAATGGTGCGCTGGTGGAGCGTGAGGTTCCCGGTGCGCTTGCGGAGTCAGCACGTATGGAGCTCGTTTTGCGCAATCCGGATTTTGGGACCGCAATCAGCATCGTGGATGCCATCAACCGATATGGCGAAGAGCGTTTCGGCATAAGGGTTGCGCGAGAGAAGGATCTCAACAGCGTTGAGTTGCGCCGTCCTGAAGGGATCGGTCCGGCGCGCTTTATCGCTGAGATCGGCGATCTCACTGTGCAAGCTGATGCCCCGGCGCGCGTTGTTATCGATGAGCGCACGGGTACGATCGTGATTGGCCGGGACGTACAGGTTTCGACCGTGGCTGTCACGCACGGCAATTTGACTGTGCGGGTGACGGAGTCCGCTGAGGTCTCTCAACCTGAGCCGTTCTCGGAAGGGGAGACAGTTGTCATTCCAGAAAGCGCTGTCGGCGTTGACCAGCAGGATGGCAACGTCGCGATCGTCAAGGGCGCGAACCTTCAGCTTCTGGTCAATGGCCTCAATCAAATGGGGCTCAAACCGAACGGTATCATCGCCATTTTGCAGGCCATTAAGTCAGCTGGCGCATTGCAAGCGGAGCTCGTGGTCCAATGATGCGATTTGGCTTGAGACTGATTGGGTTAACTGCGGGGGCTTGTGCTCTTCTCAATGGTCCCGCTGCTGCGCAGGTGCAAGAAAAGGTTTTCATGCCTTGGCAAAAACCGGCTCCGCAAGAACAGGTGAAGCCGTCCAATCCGGCCATGGATAAGTTGTTGCCTTGGCTTGTCGGCGATGAAGGGACTAACGCAAACGCGCAAGATGCGGATTCGACTTGGGACACTCAAATTGAGGTGCCGGCCGTGCCGCAAGAGCCAGTGGTGGCCGCGCCCAAGATGGCCAAGCCCCGTTTGGAGACAGGTGCGATCTCGCCTGGGCTGGTTTTGAAGAAGGAGCCAAGCGCAGTCGTGCCGGTAGCCGCTGAGCCAGCGCCGAACAAGGCTGAAGCAGCGGCTGCCAAAGCAATAGACAAAGCGGACGCAGATGATGAGCCTGGTGAGCGCTCAATTGCGTTGCCAGGAGACAAACCTGCACCGAAGAAACCGCCGATTGCGGAGCGGACTGTAGCTCAGAGCTTAGCGAACAGTGAAGACTATGCTCTGGATACGCCGGCCGCAGAGGAGAAGCGAACCGCGGCGACGCAAGCCATGGCTGACGAGGACACGCCGGATCCAATTCCGGCGGCTCTGCCAGACGCGAAGATCTCGACCGATCAGGAAACACTTGATCGGGTTCAGGCGGCCAAGAAAGCGCTTGTGGGCGGCGAGAAGAAGCTTTCCGAGAAGCCGAAGCTGCCGTTGCGTTTACCTCCGGATGCGAGTGTCGCCGAGCAGTACTGTTTCAACATCGCGGATGCCGCGAAGGACGCGCGCTATGCATGGCAGAAAAAGACGCTGGCCGATATCGAAGAAGAACTGAAAAAGCGCATCGCTAAACTGGAAGAGCGTACGGCGGAATACAAGAAGTGGCTCGCTCGCCGCGATGACTTCATCAAGACTGCGAAGGAACAGGTCGTGGCAATCTACGCCGGCATGAAGCCTGGCATTGCAGCCACACAGCTGGCGTTGATGCATGAAGAGTCTGCGGCAGCGGTTTTGACTAAGCTGAAAACACGGAACGCGTCTGCCATTCTGAACGAGATGGAGCCGCAGAAGGCGGCGCGTCTGACCATGATTATTACCGGTGCTGCCAAGCTGAGGCGTCAACAGGCTCGTGAGAGACAAGAGGCAAAACGCCGGAGAGAAGCACAAGCGGCTGGGGGGCAGCTATGAAGTGGGTGATCCCGGTGATAGCGCTGGCAACGGCAGGACTTGGCGGCTGCGCGGATAACCTGAAGACAGTGGGTCAAGAGCCAAACCTGACGCCGGTTGGCGCTGGGCTCAACCCTCGGATGGTGCCGATCGTGAGTACGCCGCCGCCGAAGGTGGTCTACAGGGGTGATAAGTCTCTGTGGCAAGACGCGAGCGCTGACATGTTCAAGGACCGGCGTGCGTTGAATATTGGCGACGTTCTGACGGTCAAAATTTCGATTCGCGATAGCGCCAAGCTCGACAATTCCACGAACCGTTCTCGAGACAGCACGATGGATATGGGGCTGGATTCCAGCTATGCCGACGGCGTGCCACTGAAGCCGCGCACGGGCGTCGACTTTAAGGCTGCAATCGATTCGAAGTCTGAGACTAAAGGAAAAGGCGAAATCAACAGGCGAGAGAGCATTGAGTTGCTTGTTGCCGCGGTTGTCACCGAGATTTTGCCGAACGGCAACCTCGTCATCAGTGGTTCCCAGGAAGTTCGGGTGAATTACGAGATGCGCGTTCTAAAGGTGTCAGGAATTGTGCGTCCGCGCGATATTTCGGCTGACAGCAGTGTCTCGTATGAGAAAATTGCTGAAGCGCGAATCGCGTACGGGGGACGGGGCCGCCTCAATGAGGTTCAGCAACCGGGCTGGGGCCAGCAAATTATCGACATCGTCTACCCGTTCTAAACGGAGGCTGTCATGGCTGAAAATGAGGACGACGGCAAGAAGTCGTCGGGCGGGTTTGTTGTGGGCGCGCTCATTGCCAGCGTGATTGCGGCGGGAGGCGGTGTGTTCTTGGGCTCTTCCATGTTTGGCGAGAAGCCTGCCCAGGAAGCCAAAGCTCACGCCGATGACAAGAGCCATGGGAAGTCGGGCGAAGAAGAGAAGTATACCAAGCCGTCGCGCATTCGTGATCTTGCGCCGATCACCACGAATTTGGCTGGTACGCCGAAGGCCTGGATAAGGATAGAGGGATCGCTGTTGCTGGAAGAGGCGACCGTCAAACCGGAAGAAGGTGGCGAGGAGCCCAGCGAGGAGGAAGTTCTGATCCTCAACATCAGCGAGGATGTTGTTGCGCTTTTGCGAACGATGACGCTGACGCAAATTCAAGGGCCAAGTGGTTTCCAGGCATTGCGTGAAGATCTCAATGAACGGGTGAAGATCCGCAGCGAAGGCAAGGTGCAAGAGTTTATCGTTCGATCGATGATCCTCGAATGAGATTAGCTGCCTTCCTCATAGCGTTGGTGTTCGCTGTCTTGGTCTTGCCAGGCATTGACGCTGCTGTTGCGCAGGATGCCGCGCCGGCTCCCGGCGCTGGCGCGCCAACAACGCCTGACGCTCAGCCATCACTCGCGTTTCCAGATCTTGAAGCGCTCATTCCTGAGGGGCAGGGCAGCGCGACAGGGCGGATCATTCAGCTGCTTATCGCTGTCACGGTGCTATCCATCGCACCTGGTCTGTTGATGATGGTGACGTGCTTTACGCGATTTGTGATTGCGTTGAGCTTTTTGCGAACAGGCATCGGTTTGCAGACGACGCCGGCGAATCTGGTCATGGTGAGTTTGGCATTGTTCATGACGTTCTATGTGATGGCGCCGACGATCGACAAGTCGTGGCAGGACGGAATCCGGCCGCTGATGGAGAACCAAATCTCCGAGCAGGAGGCTTATACAAAGTCCGTGCAGCCGTTCCGAGAGTTCATGCGAGCCAATGTGCGCGACAAGGATCTCATTCTTTTTCAAGAGATGGCTCAGGAAAAGTTCGGAGCCACTCTGCAGCCGGGACAGGAGATTGAGATGCGTGTCTTGATCCCGGCGTTCATGATTTCGGAGCTGCGGCGCGGCTTTGAAATCGGTTTTCTTATTGTGCTGCCGTTTTTGATAATTGATCTCATTGTCGCGACGATCACGATGTCCATGGGCATGATGATGTTGCCGCCAACGATCATCGCGATGCCATTCAAGGTTTTGTTTTTTATTCTGATAGACGGCTGGAATTTGCTCGTCGGCGGGTTGATGCGCTCGGTTCTCTAGTGAGAGCGTAAAACATTCGCGATACATCAAATGCCGTGGATCTCCTTAAATCCCGGGAAATCATAATCAGTGCACGGTGTGGCTATGGCCGGTTGGCCCTCTCGAAGAGGTGGTCAAAGGCATGATGCCGCCCAGCCATGCCGGCTTGACCCGGAATGTCCCCTTTTTCGAAAACGTTCTAGTCCAGGGACAGTAGCTTATGAATAATAGTATCAAGACCAACTTCGCGGCCATGACGGCTCTCCAGAGCTTGAACATGACCAACAAAGCCCTCAACGCCACGCAGGCTCGCGTTTCTACAGGCTATCGTGTGGGCGAAGCCTCCGACAATGCCGCCTACTGGGCGATTGCCACAACGCTTCGCAACGACAAGTCCGCTCTCGGAACCATTTCTGACTCGCTGGGGCTTGGTGCTGGCCAGGTCGACGTGGCCTACACGGGTGTCAATCAGGCACTCGATATTGCAACGCAGATCCGCGACAAGCTTGTCAGTGCCGCCAATGGTACCGTTGATCGCGAACTCGTGCAGCAGGACATTGATCAGCTTCAGGACCAGCTGCTGACGATCGCTTCCGGTGCCAGCTACAGCGGAGAAAACTGGCTTCAGGGTACTGCTACTGCCGCCGACATCGTCTCCAACTATGTTGTCGACGCAAGTGGGAATTCCGTAACGCAGTCGATCGAGGTCGATTTGACTGACATCACACTGTTTGATGATAGCACAGGCGCTGGCGGGCTTCTCGGCACTTTGAGCAGTCTTGATATTGGCACAGCCACGGGCAGCATTGATACGGAAATCACGCAAGCCAGTGCGGCTGTTGAATCGCTGACGACCGCAGCAACCGCTCTTGGCTCGTACAAGCAGCGCATTGCACTTCAGCAGGAGTTCATCGGTGCGTTGAGCGACTCGATTGATCGTGGTGTATCGTCACTTGTTGATGCTGACATGAACGAAGAGTCGACGCGTTTGCAGGCGCTGCAGGTTCAGCAGCAGCTTGGTGTACAGGCGCTGTCGATCGCCAACCAGGGCAGCCAGACCATCCTGACGCTGTTCCGATAAACAGAATGTAAGTCTTGCAGACGTGGCCACGCTACTTGTAGCGTGGCCATTTTCTTGGATCTTGATCCTTATGCTCGTCATGATTGCCGGAGCGCTTTAACGGTTTCTTAGTTCTAATCTCTGGTGCTGGTCTGATCTGTCAAATACCAGAGATCCCGTTAAGCCCCTCGGAAAGTATCGGGGCGTACTCTTCCCGCATGGTTTGGTTGGCTTGTGCCCTGTTGGGTCGGCCAAAGGCATGATGCCGCCCAGCCATGCCGGCTCGATCCGGAATGTCCCATCTCTGATTTAGTTTCTAGTCCAGGGACAGTTAGCGTATGAACAGCAGTATCAAGACCAACTTCACGGCAATGACGGCTCTCCAGAGCCTGAGCCTGATCAATAAGTCTCTCAATACGACGCAATCGCGTGTATCGACGGGGTACCGTGTTAATGAAGCGTCTGACAATGCCGCTTATTGGGCGATCGCGACTTCGCTCCGCAGCGATAAGTCAGCTCTCGGTTCCATTTCGGATTCGCTTGGCCTCGGTGCCGGCCAGGTCGACGTCGCCTACACGGGCGTGAACCAAGCTCTCGACATCGCTACGCAAATTCGCGACAAGCTCGTCAGCGCTTCCAATGGAACCGTTGATCGCGAACTTGTGCAGCAGGATATCGACCAACTTCAGGATCAGTTGCTAACGATCGCTGCAGGTGCCAGCTATAGTGGCGAGAATTGGCTGCTCGGAGACGCTGCGGCAGGAACAACTGGCATTGTTTCAAACTATGTAACCGATGCAAGTGGCGCGGCGACGACCCAGTCGATTGAGGTCGACCTGTCCGATATCCAATTGTTCGACAATTCGGCCGGTGGCGCCGGGATGCTCGGTACGCTTTTCGGTATCGACATAGGCACGGTAGCGGGTAGCATCGATACGCAGATCTCTCAGGCGAGCGCAGCGGTTGAATCTTTGACGACCGCCGCGACGGCGCTTGGTTCTTACAAGCAGCGTATTGGTCTTCAGCAAGACTTTATGCGTGCGCTTCGAGACTCAATTGATCGTGGTGTCTCGTCGCTCGTTGACGCGGACATGAACGAGGAGTCTACGCGTTTGCAGGCTCTGCAGGTTCAGCAGCAGCTTGGCGTACAGGCGCTAGCCATCGCCAATCAGTCAAGCCAATCGATTCTGCGTCTCTTCCAGTAAGGGAAATTTCGCACCCTAGAAACTAGGTCACGCTGGGGAACTGGCGTGACCTTTTTCGTTTGTTGGTTTGGTCAACTTCGAGACTACAGGCATAGATAAAATGCGGCCAATCTCCTTAAGTCCTGGTAAGTCATGATCAGGGTACTGTGCAAGCATGACTGGTTGGTCTGAAGCCCTTTTGGGCTGGCCAAAGGCATGATGCCGCCCAGTCATGCCGGCCGACCCGGAATGTCCCCATTTCCAAATCCGTTCTAGTCCAGGGACAGTAGCTTATGAACAATAGTATCAAGACCAACTTCGCGGCCATGACAGCTCTTCAGAGCTTGAACATGACCAACAAAGCTCTCAACGACACGCAGGCTCGCGTTTCTACAGGCTATCGTGTGGGCGAAGCCTCCGACAATGCCGCCTACTGGGCGATTGCCACGACGCTTCGTAACGACAAGTCCGCTCTCGGCACCATTTCTGACTCGCTCGGCCTTGGTGCCGGTCAGGTTGACGTTGCTTACACGGGTGTCAATCAGGCACTGGATATTGCAACGCAGATCCGCGACAAGCTTGTCAGTGCCGCAAACGGTACTGTCGATCGCGAACTCGTGCAGCAGGACATTGATCAGCTTCAGGACCAGCTGCTGACGATCGCTTCCGGTGCCAGCTACAGCGGAGAAAACTGGCTTCTTGACACGGATACGCCAGATACCACCGGTATCGTTTCGAACTACGTCGTGAATGCCGCCGGTTCCGCTGTTACGCAATCGATTGAGGTGGACCTAACAGACATCCGGTTGTTTGACGGTACAGACGGTGCATCTGGAATGCTTGGGTCGCTGTTTGGGATTAGCATCGGTGCTGCTACAGGCAGCATTGACGAGCAGATCACGCAGGCGAGCAGCGCCGTGGAGTCCTTGACGACAGCCGCGACCGCGCTGGGTTCCTACAAGCAGCGGATTGCACTCCAGCAGGAGTTCATTGGCGCTTTGAGCGACTCAATCGACCGTGGTGTCTCGTCTCTTGTTGATGCTGACATGAATGAAGAGTCGACACGCTTGCAGGCTCTGCAGGTTCAACAGCAGCTCGGTGTGCAGGCCCTCTCGATCGCCAACCAGGGCAGCCAGTCGATCCTCAGCCTCTTCCGGTAAAACCATTTTCGGCACCTGCTCGAAGGCCACGCTGGAGATTCCGGCGTGGCCTTCATCTATTTCTCAGTGGCTGTTGCCGCTAAAACAAATTTTCGCAAAATATAGTCAGCACGGGTAACTTCTGCGTAAGGTTGATCCGCATACTGCTCTGGCATGGTTGGTTGGTAGTACGCCTGTTGGCAGCCAAAGGCATGAAGCCGTCCTGCCATACCGGTTGGTCCGGTTTGTCCCGATCGATCGCTTCCAGTCCAGGGACACATGAACATGAACAATAGTATCAAGACTAACTTCGCGGCCATGACGGCTCTTCAGAGCCTCGATATGACCAACAAAAACCTCCAGACGACGCAATCACGTGTTTCGACGGGCTATCGTGTGAACGAAGCTGCGGACAATGCAGCCTACTGGGCTATTGCAACGACGCTACGTAATGACAACTCGGCGCTGGGTACGATCAGTGACTCGCTTGGCCTGGGTGCCGGTCAGGTCGACGTTGCTTACACGGGTGTGAACCAGGCGTTGGATCTTGCGAAGGAAATTCGTGACAAGCTTGTTAGTGCCGCCAACGAAACGGTTGACCGCGAATTGGTTCAGCAAGACATCGACCAGCTGCAGCTACAGCTGCTGACGGTGGCAACGGGCGCGAACTACAGCGGAACCAACTGGCTGCTTGATGCTGATCCGAGCCGGCCAGGCAGTACAGGTATTGTGGCAAACTACGTTGTCAATGCCAATGGCTCTGCGGTGACTCAGTCGATCAATGTTGACCTAACGGAGATCCGGCTCTTTAACAGCACGGATGGTTCGACCGGATTGCTTGGCAGCCTGTTCACGATCAGTATCGGCAACGCGGCCGGCAGCATTGATGCTCAGATCACGACTGCCGGCGCCGCCATCGAAACTCTTACTACTGCGGCGACGGCCCTTGGCTCCTATAAGGCCCGGATCACGTTGCAGCAGGAATTCATCGGCGCGCTGCGTGACTCGATTGATCGTGGTGTTTCATCTCTCGTGGATGCGGACATGAACGAAGAGTCAACTCGCTTGCAGGCCTTGCAGGTTCAACAACAGCTCGGTGTTCAGGCGCTGTCGATCGCCAACCAGTCGAGCCAGCAGATACTGCGTCTCTTCCAGTAAAAACTCTCTATCATCAAGCATATGCGGTCACGTCAACCATTGGCGTGACCGCATTTCTTTTAAGACATTTGGGCGAAAGGTGAATTTGTCCGCCTAAATACTGTTCAGCTCCGTAAACTTCACGCAAGGTTGAAAGCGTACCTGCGAGCTATGGTGGGTTGGAGAAGCTCTATGGGGCCGCATCCAAAGGCATGATGCCGCCCCGCCTTGCCGGCGGCCCGGCTTGTCCCGATCGGTTGTTCTTATCCCCGGGGGGCAGAATACTATGAGCAACAGTATCAAGACTAATTTTGCGGCCATGACGGCTCTCCAGAGTCTGAACATGACCAACAAGAACCTGCAAACGACGCAGTCGCGCGTCTCGACAGGCTATCGTGTGAATGAAGCGGCCGACAATGCCGCTTATTGGGCCATCGCCACCACGCTGCGGAACGATAATTCCGCTCTTGGCGCGATTACCGACTCGCTCGGCTTAGGTGCTGGCCAGGTTGACGTGGCCTACACGGGCGTGAACCAAGCGCTGGATATCGCCAAGCAGATACGCGACAAGCTCGTGAGTGCCGCCAACGAAACGGTTGATCGCGAACTCGTTCAGCAGGATATCGACCAGCTGCAGGAGCAGCTTCTGACGGTAGCGACTGGCGCAAACTACAGTGGAACCAACTGGTTGCTTGATGCCGCTACGCCAACGACGAGTGGCATCGTTGCAAACTACACCGTGAATGCTAGCGGTTCGGCTGTGACGCAGTCGATCGAGATCGATCTAAATGAGATTCGATTGTTCGATAACACGACTGGGGCTTCCGGGTTGTTGGCGTCGCTGTATGCAATCGATATTTCGGCTGCCACTGGAAGCATTGATGCGCAAATTACAACTGCGGGCGCTGCTATCGAGTCTTTGACGACTGCGGCCACGGCTCTGGGTTCATACAAGTCGCGCATTTCGTTGCAGCAGGAGTTCATCTCGGCTTTACGTGACTCGATTGAGCGCGGCGTGTCATCGCTGGTGGACGCTGACATGAATGAAGAGTCTACTCGTTTGCAGGCGCTTCAGGTTCAGCAGCAGCTTGGTGTTCAGGCGCTCTCTATTGCCAACCAGTCGAGTCAGCAGATCCTACGCCTCTTCCAGTAACATTTAGGTAAGAGTGCGCTTTAGGACTTTGCGTTAGCCGACTGACAAAAAGCGAAAGTTGGACCAGATCTAAAAGATTTGGTCCGACTACGCGCCAATTGCGCCATTTGTCGTTAACGTGTCATCAATTCTTCGAAGCCTACTGTCTGTGCATGGAAGGTTGGCTGTACCTCTATGAGTAGGCCAAAGGCATGATGCCGCCCTGCCATGCCGGCCGGCCCGGTTTGTCCCGATCGATCGTCTTCAGTCCAGGGACACAAAGAAATGAACAATAGTATCAAGACCAATTTCGCGGCCATGACGGCTCTCCAGAGCCTGAACATGACCAACAAGAACCTTCAATCAACTCAGTCACGCGTTTCCACCGGCTATCGCGTGAACGAAGCCTCCGACAATGCCGCCTATTGGGCCATTGCAACGACGCTTCGTAACGACAACTCGGCCCTCAGCACGATCAATGACTCTCTCGGTCTTGGTGCTGGCCAGGTTGACGTGGCTTACACTGGTGTCAATCAGGCACTCGATATCGCAAAACAGATTCGCGACAAGCTCCTCAGTGCGGCCAACGAAACCGTCGATCGCGAGCTGGTTCAGCAGGACATCGACCAGCTGCAAGATCAGTTGTTGACGGTCGCTACCGGCGCCAACTACAGCGGCACAAACTGGCTGCTTGATTCCGCTACGCCGACCTCTACCGGCATCGTCGCCAACTATGTCGTGAATGCCAGCGGTTCTGCAGTCACGCAGTCTATTGACGTGGACTTGTCTCAGATTCGCCTGTTCGACAATACATCCGGTTCGGCCGGTATGCTCGGTACGCTCTTTGGTATCGACATCTCGTCGGCAACAGGCAGCTTGGATACGCAGATCACGCAGGCGGCTACGGCTATTGAGTCTTTGACGACTGCCGCAACCGCGCTGGGTTCTTACAAGTCGCGAATTGATCTTCAGCAAGAGTTTATTAGCTCGTTGCGTGACTCGATCGATCGTGGCGTGTCCTCGCTGGTGGATGCAGACATGAACGAAGAGTCGACCCGCTTGCAGGCCTTGCAGGTTCAGCAGCAGCTTGGTGTACAGGCGCTGTCGATCGCCAATCAGTCGAGCCAGTCGATCCTGCGGCTCTTCCAGTAAGGTCGTTCTAAGACCGTTTCGCAATTGGCCACGCCAGACCCTGGCGTGGCCCTTTTTGTTGACGAGTTCTTAAAGTCCCGGGGCTAAAACTATTCAAAGTTAGTTTGTGCTGTTAACGTCCGCACAAGGTTTATCCGAGTACTGTTCTTTATGGCAGGTTGGTTTTACGCCCGTGGGCGGCCAAAGGCATGATGCCGTCCTGCCATGCCGGCCGGGCCGGCTTGTCCCGATCGATCGATTTTCCAGGGACAGACATCCATGAACAACAGTATCAAGACGAATTTCGCGGCCATGACGGCTCTTCAGAGCCTAAACATGACCAACAAGAACTTGCAGACAACGCAGTCTCGCGTTTCCACCGGCTATCGTGTCAACGAGGCCGCCGACAATGCTGCTTACTGGGCCATCGCCACGACGCTGCGTAACGACAACTCGGCGCTCGGTACGATCAATGATTCGCTCGGTCTTGGCGCGGGCCAGGTCGACGTGGCCTACACGGGTGTGAACCAGGCGCTCGATATCGCCAGGCAGATCCGTGACAAGCTTGTGAGTGCCGCCAATGAAACCGTTGACCGTGAATTGGTTCAGCAGGACATCGACCAGCTTCAGCAGCAGCTGTTGACTGTTGCGACGGGTGCCAACTACAGCGGCACCAACTGGTTGCTTGATTCCAGCACTCCGACCTCAACGGGAATTGTTGCGAACTACGTTGTCAACGCAAGTGGTTCGGCGGTGACGCAGTCGATTGAAATCGACCTTACAGAGATCCGTATATTCAACAGCACTGATGGGACGACTGGGTTGCTCGGCAGCCTCTTCACGATCAGCATCGGTGCCGCGACTGGCAGCATCGATGCGCAGATCACGACGGCTGGTGCCGCCATCGAGTCCTTGACCACGGCAGCGACGGCGCTTGGTTCTTACAAGTCGCGCATCACGCTGCAGCAGGAGTTCATCTCCGCGCTGCGGGACTCGATTGATCGTGGTGTCTCGTCGCTCGTCGACGCAGACATGAATGAAGAATCGACCCGTTTGCAGGCCTTGCAGGTTCAACAACAGCTGGGTGTGCAGGCGCTTTCGATCGCCAATCAGTCGAGCCAGCAGATCCTCCGTCTCTTCCAGTAGGAGCGATAGAGTCCTTAAGGCAACGCGGCCGCGCCACATCCTGGCGTGGCCGTTTTTCGTAGGACCCGCACAAGGTTGATGTCTGAAAAATCCATTCTACCACTCCTATAGGACGACGGTGTTTGGGCGCATGCAACTCGACGCAATTATCAGCAATCTCAGTAATCTTGGAGCGCGGCGGCTCGCTGCTCTCGGCATTCTCGGGCTTGCCGTTTTCGCGGCGGTTGGGTTTAGCGGTTATTATTTGAGCCGGCCGGACTTTGAGCCCCTTTATGCCAATTTATCGGCACAGGACGTCAGCCGTATTGGGGCGGTGCTGCAGGACGAGGGCATCGAGTTCGATGTCAATACAGAAGGCACGAAGGTTTCCGTTCCCTATGGCAAGACTTCGCGGGCGCGTCAGGTGCTGGCGGAGAAGGGATTACCTGGCAGCCCGAGCGCTGGTTACGAGCTGTACGAGAAGGTTGGGCCAATCGGTCTGACCTCGTTCATGCAGGAAGTGACGCGCACGCGTGTTCTCGAAGGTGAGATCGCGCGAACCATCCAGGGCATGCGGGGCGTGAAGGCTGCGCGGGTTCATATCGTTCTGCCGGATCAGGGATCGTTTCGCCGGGCTCGCCAGCCTGCATCGGCTTCAGTCGTAATCAGCACGGAGATGCCGGGTGATGCGTCCTCGGCTCAGGCCATCCGTCATTTGGTGGCAGCCGCGGTTCCGGGAATGACTGGTTCAAATGTTCGCATTCTCACGACGGATGGCAGGGTTCTGGCTGGAGCCGAAAGCGGTTCAATGGCGTCGTCGACGACCAAGGTCGAGCTTGAGAAGACTGTCGCGCGCGAAATGCAGGAAAACGTGCGCCGGACACTCTCTCCGTATCTGGGGATGGATAATTTCGAAATCAGTGTTGCGGCCCGGCTCAATCTCGACAAGCGCCGGACGAGCGAAACGAACTTTGACCCTGAGTCTCGCGTGGAGCGCTCCGTGAAGTCGGTCCGCGAGACAGGCAAATCGCAAAATGACTCAGGGCGCGCGACTGTCACCGTTGAACAGAACATTCCGGGCTCCGAGACTGGAGCGCAGTCGGCTGGTACGAATTCGAAAGAGAATGAGCGCCGGGAAGAGTTGACGAACTATGAGCTGAACTCGAAGTCGATCGCGACGACGAGTGAGGGTTATCGAATTGAAGCGCTTACCGTCGCTGTGATGTTGAACCGGCGTCAGCTGGCTTCGTCCTTGGGGGATTCTCCCTCACAAGAGGCGATGGACAAGCGGATCAAGGAAATCGAGACGATCGTAGCGAGCGCCACTGGTGTTGACGTTCAGCGCGGTGATCGCGTTTCTGTCGTCGCAGTGGACTTCCTTGAAAACGGTGAGCTTGAACCAATGGCCGGACCTGGCATTGGCGAAATCCTGGCAGGCCAGTTTGGCAGTGTCTTGAGGGCGCTGACGATCATCGGTGTCGCCGCATTGCTGATCTGGTTTGGGTTGAAGCCTGCCACGCGCGTGCTTCTAGAGAACTCGGGGCCGCAGCTCGCCGCCGAGGGTGCCGACATCGCGGCCTTGCCGCAGCCGGAAGGGGTTCAAGGATCTGACGTAATCCCGGCGCCAGCGCCTGCTCAGGTGGCGCCGCCCAAGGAGGAGGACAACTTCATGGAAGTCCTGGCTCGAAAGACGGGTAACCCGACGGCCAAGAAGCTAGAAAAAATCGTGGACATCGACGAGGCGCAGGCAGCCTCGATCCTTAGACAGTGGATGAAGTCAGCTTGATGCAGACATCGTCGCTCATTCAACATCTGGTCGACCTCAATACGGCCGAGGCCGAGCAATCACAAAAGGGAACGCTTGCGCCTTTTGGTGCAACGCATTCGGCGTCGCGGCTGTCAAAGGCTGAAGCGGCTGGCTATGAACGTGGCCGGGCCAGCTTGCAGGCAGAGATGCGCCAGTCTGTCATTGATATGAAAACGGACGCGGACGCCCGTCTTCGCGATCACCGCGAACAGTGGGTGGCAAAGGAAGCCGAGAAGCTGGCTGTGGACGTCGAGGCGGGTTTGGCAAAAATCCGTCAGGAGATGGCGGAGTCTTTAACGCGGGCGCTCCTTCCATTTATTTCTGGGCGGCTAGAAG
This sequence comes from Hyphomicrobium sp., assembly GCA_041940525.1. Lineage (GTDB taxonomy): Bacteria > Pseudomonadota > Alphaproteobacteria > Rhizobiales > Hyphomicrobiaceae > JAKAXS01. The sequence continues at coordinate 63,387 of JBGTSB010000002.1, read as the reverse complement.
AGGCGGCTCTTGAAGAGATCGCCGTTGCTGCGGGTGGTGTCATCAATGAAAGCGCCGGCGTGACGGTTGAGCTTTCCGGGCGTGAGGACTTATCGCGGGATCTCGCTGGGCGGCTGGAGATGTCGGCTGATTACGTGAAGGTCTCGCCGGATCAGAATCCCGAAGTTCGCGTAAAAATCGATTCGACCCTGCTTGAGACGCGCTTGGCTGATTGGCTTAAGGATATAGAGGGTGCTTTGCGATGAGCGAGGACAAGACAGCCCAAGAACTCGTTCTAATCCGTCGGCGTGGCGGCGGTGACGAAGAGCACGCCCATAGCGGGCTTTGGAAGATTGCCTACGCCGACTTCATGACGGCGCTCATGGCCTTTTTTCTTGTGATGTGGCTGGTGAATGCGGCCAACAAGAAAACGCTGCAGCAAGTGTCCACCTATTTTAATCCCATGCAGATGAGCGACCCGATCACCAGTGAAAAAGGGCTCAACAACCTGGCTGGTCAAGATAAGCCATCGCATGGTGAGGAGCGGGACAAGACGCAAGACCACGATGGCTCCGTCAAAGAGCTAAAGAACAACGACCCGAAGGTCAGCACTGTCGACGAGCAGGGTGTGTTCCGGGATCCATACGGCTTGCTTTCGGAATTGTCCAAGCAGGCGGCGACGTTCCGGCGCGGTGAGGACAACGTTCCGCAGGGTGGTTCGAAGAATACCACGAGCGATGTTTATAGTGGCGGAGAAGGTTACCGCGATCCGTTTGACCCAGATTTCCGGCAAGATCCGGTTGTTTCGGAGCAGATCCCCTCCGACGTACCTGTTTCCGATGGCAGTGCTTCGCAAGAGGACTCGCTTGCCGCTGCGTTAGGGCAGGTCCCGGTGTCACAGCTTGATACGCCTGAGAATAATGTCGAGGTCGCGCCCGAAGAACAACCGGTGGTGAAGCAGCCAGCTGGCGAAGACAAGCCAGACGAGAATGCAAAGACTGAAGTTGCGGACGACAAGGCTTCGCAGACCGGCGAAGGGCCTGGGGCTGCGCCCGCGCAGTATGACCAAACGGATGTCGCCGACAAGCCCGAAGAGCTGGACGGCAAGGAAAGTGCGCAGGTCCGTGCGGCGGAGGCTCAGGCCGCGAAGGTTGAGGCTGATGCGAAAGAGCTTCGCGAGGCTTTGAAGAAGGTTGCCGCCGAAGCGCGGACGAGAATTCCGAAAATCGAAGTGCAGGCGACGCCGCAAGGCATTCTTGTCAGTCTCATGGATGATGCCCGCTTCGGCATGTTCAATGTGGGATCGGCCAAGCCGCGTCCAGCCATGGTCGCTGTGATGGAGCGGGTTGCGGAAATGCTGAAGTCGAAGGACGGTGAAATCGTTGTGCGGGGTCATACGGATGGCCGGCCTTACCGTTCGGCGAACTATGACAACTGGAGGCTTTCAACGGCGCGCGCACACATGGCCTACCATATGCTGGTTCGCGGTGGCATCGACGAACAACGGTTTGATCGTATTGAAGGCTACGCGGACCGCGACTTGAGAGATGCCAATGATCCAAATGCAGCAGAGAACCGCCGTATTGAAATCCTTATCACGGCGGTGCCTTCGTGATGAGGCGGCGCCACCTGCTTGAGCTTGGGACGTCAGTGGCGGCGCTGGTTTTGGCGTCGTCACCCGTTCGTGGCGACAGCATTGGAGATGGCTTGAAGGGCCGGGAGCCCTACCAGATGGTTCGGACGCTTGCCGCTGTTCAAGACCAGACGGGTGTTGGCAATATTGCCGCGCATAATGTTCAGCGGTCGCTGATTGTTCGCATTGGGCAGGAGATGGCCAAAGCGCCTGATGAGGCCTGGAGCGAACCGCGTAATGCGCGTGCTCTGGTCGCCTATGTGCTCAGTGGTGGTCTGCCGGATGTTCTTAAACGGGTGGTGGAAAAGAAGATCGAGCTCAAGGGTATCGATCCGAACCTGGCGGTTGGAGCGATTGCCTTTGCCGAACGGATGAACTCCGAAGCGCGCGTTTTCTTCATGAAGATCGACCCGCGCGAACTTGATATGCCGCTCGCGTCTCGTGTCGCGCTTGTGAAGGGTATCATTCATCAGCCGCTTGAGCCGGAAGAAGCCATCAAGAATTTTGAGCTGGCCAGGTTGTTCGCGCCGGGGTCTCTGGTTGAACAGGGCGCTCTGAGGCGTCAGTCGATTGTCGAGAGCCGTTTGGGCCGCTGGCATAGGGCGGAGAAAATGGCTCGGCGTTATCTTCGCCAATTTGGTGAGTCGGTTTATGCTCAGACCTATTACCGGGAGCTGGCAGAGCAGCTGGCCAATGAGCCGGACAATCGCGATGAAGATCAGTTCAACCGGCTGCGCAAGCTGTTCGACCTTATCCCTGAAGGATCAAGACGGAAGACCTACTTGTTCTTGGCCGAACGCGCGATTTTGAACGGCAAGGTGAAGATGGCGCGGTTTGCCGCCGCGCGTGCCAGTGAGCTTTATGAAGATAGTTCGCGCGAGCGCGAGCGGATTGGTGTGATCCAGGCCGCGGCGAACGTAGCGTCAGAGCGGACAGGTGAGGGTATGGAAGCTCTCAAGTCTGTCCGCAGGCGGCGGCTTGGGCCGCAGGACAACCTGCTGGCTGATGCAGCGGTGGAAGTTGGGACCGATGTTCGCATGGAGCCGGTGTTTGAAGAGCCCGAGGTTCCCGAGGCTTTGAAAGATCCGCCCCCAGATGAGACGCAAGCTTCGCCCCTGGTTTCCGTGGCAAGAAAGTCTATTGAGAACGCGGACAAGCTCCTAGGGGACACAAAGCCATGAGCGTGAAAATGGTAGGCTCAGAGCAGCTTGCGAAGCTGCCGGTGTCTGACGCGGGTTCTGCTTTGGATGATGAGGGTGGCGAAGGCTCCGCGAAGTTCGGAGATTTGCTGTCGAGTCTCGCTTCCGGCAAGAACGGTGCGCCTGCCGATGAGGGCGGCAAAGGCAAAGGCCAAGGCAAGGGATCTGTTGTTGGGACGCTGGCTGCCCTTGCAGCGGCCGGGTCTCAGTCGGAAGGGGTGCCGGCGGAAGGCTTGGAGACGTTTCTGAAATCGGTGTTGAACGGTTCGGCGGCTGATGCGTCCGCGACCGGAACGCAGGCGGTTCAGATTGCGAACGGGGCCGACACCAGTAAAGCGGCCAATCTAGAAGCGATTATCGCGACTGTATTGGCGGGTTTGCAGAGTGGTGCGGGACAAGCCGGGGCCGATGGTGTGCCTTCCACCGAGCAGCAAGCCGTTGAGCTGAAGAAGCTCGCCGAATTGATTGTCAAAAGTACGCAGCAGCAGCCGAACGCTGACAAGCCGTTGCCGGTGACGGACGACGCGAAGGCGATGCCGGGTGTCAAACAAGTCTTGAATGCTTGGACGCAAGGACCGCACGCGGCGGCCGCCATGTCGACTGGGGCGCAAGAGAAGGCTCCAATGGACCTGAAGGTGACCGACGTGGCAACGCATTTCGCGCCCGTGGCCGGTTCCAAGCTGGACGTGCCGGATGAGATGCGCCGTGATGCCAAGGCCCTCTCCATGCTTGCTCAAGAGATGAGGCGTGACACTGCCGATGTGGTTTCTCCCGCTGGTGGCATGAAGGCCAACGTTGAGTCTGGCTTGTCTGGTCAGGGAGGTGCTGCCTTCTCCGATGGGGATAAGAAGCCGTCATCGCAACAGGCATCCACGCCCGTTGTAACTGGGACGGAGGAGGCCAAGGCAACGGCCAAGGTTGACCCCGTGATGCAGGATCAGGCCGGCGCTTCAGCAGCCAAGCAAATCGCCAACACGGTGGTGCGAGAGGCGAAAGGCTTGCCTCAGCCGCCCCAGGTGACTCAGGTGCCAGTTGATGTGAAGCAGCCACTGGGCAAGTTGCAGGTCTTGCAGATTCAGTTGCAGCCAGAAAGCCTCGGGTCGGTGACAGTGAAGATGGAGCTGCGCGGCGACATGATCGAGCTGCGCATTGACGTCATGCGCGCGCAGACCGCCGAGTTGATTCAGAAAGACCGGGAGGTCTTAAGCTCTATCTTGAGGGCGGCTGGCTATTCGGCCGATGACGCGCATATCCGCGTTTCTCACGCGGATAGCTCTATGTCGATGAACTCCTCGGGCCAGAACGGTACGGCGTCAAACCAGGGGCAGCCGCAATCGGCTCAGCAAGATAGTCAAGCCGGGTCTCAATCCCGGGGTAACCGGGCGGACAAGGATGCAGAAAATCTGGCTGAGACACCCGACCCGAATGCCTCTCAGTCTAGGCAGACTGGCGACGGATCGGGTATCTATCTTTAGTGATTCTGCTTTGAGCGTTGCGTGATCAGGGATGCGTTGGATGCCGCTCCAGACGCGGTGCTATCGCAAGCATGGAATGAATTATGGCTGATACAGGATTGTTGGGGCCTTACCGGCTGACTTTCGATGGCATTCAAACCGCGGTTGGCGCAGATATGCCAGGCGTGTTCGCGCTCGGTCACCTAGACGGTTTGGGCCACTTTTGCGTGACCCGCGTTGGCCGGTCTGATGATGATGTTCGCAGCGTGCTGCGCGAATTCATAGGGTCTGAGAACTTTTTCAAGTTTGATATATTGTCGACCAGTCAGGCCGCGTTCGAAAAGGAATGCAGCCTGTACCACGACTTCAGTCCGCGGGGGAATCAGGTTCACCCGGCGCGGCCTGCGGGGACCGACTGGACGTGCCCCCATTGCCGGGCTCTGAATTCCTGGTCTTAAGCAGGGTCAGAATATCGTTTAACGCCGCCTGATAGCCATACTGCCAGTAGGCTTGTTCAGGCGTGTGCTCGTCCAGATGGCGCTGATCGTGAGCGGCATATGGGGCTGAATTGTCGAGCCATGCACGAATGGCATCGCGGCGCTCTTCCATCAGCAGGATATGTTCGTTACTCAACATGCTGGCATCATGACGTAACGAGATTGATATCCCGCTTAACCGCGCGCTGGAATTCGCAAAGTGGTTAAAAGAAAATTACCGGATGTGCAATTGTTTGCAAACGGCCTCTTTAGGCCTTGGCCGCGTTGGGCGGCTGATGCCCGCCCGCCGCCGATCATGTGATGTCTTTGCAGGAAGCGCGGGCTGGTATTCCTTGAGTCTATTCAGGCGTTTGCCGCTGTAGCTTGAAGCGCGGCGATGCAGCCATGAATTCGTTTTCGCGGCGGCAATGTGAAAACGCCCGCTAGGTGGCGGGGCGTTTTCGTGTAAGCGAATTCGTTGATCAAGTGTTGCCGTTTTCGGGGCGATGGCGTTTACCGGCGCGCTTTCAGCTTCCGGATGGCCTGGTCAATTAACATGTTCGCGATGCCCATCCGCATGGTGGACGCAGAGCGGATGGAAGACTGTACACGGTCCGGGTGGTTCTTCATCGCAAAGCGGCGGCGGATCTTTTGAAGCTGGGCTTCGGTGTGCCAACCGCGGATCTTTAGCTCACGCGCGATATCCTCCGGTTTGGTAGAGGGTTGCGGAAGGATGCGTTCGCGCCGGCTGGCAGCGTCAGTGTGCGACAAGCCAAATAGGCGAAGCGTGGAGCGATAGATTTCCGTCAGAGCGCCATGAGCGACATAAGCGGGCTCACTCTTGGCCTGGGCCGCGGAACCAGAGGCGGTGTGCGCGGCGCGCGCGTCTCGCTTTGGTGGAGCCTCCGGGGATGACGACAGGTTGTCGACCACGTCGGCGAAAGACATCTTGGGCGAGGAGTTCAAACTAGCTGTCATGCGCGTACTGCCAATGTAACGGGAAGGTGAAGATAGCAGCTCACGCTGAACAGGTTCTTAAGAATTGGAATGTAGAGAAGAAGTGTGGGACTGCGGTTTGCGCGAATCTTTTGGCGCTTCGCTGTTGGTCCCAAGGCAAGCCTGAGTGGTCATTGCCCCGCTGAAATCCGTGTACGCTCTATCTTGAGTCTATCGATGATGCTGGGCCTGCCCTTGCGGGTACATTATGGGAATCTGGGGATGACACTGCCGATCGCACGCGTTCTGGTTATCGACGATTCAGCGTTTATGCGGCGGGCGCTTTCCCGTAGGATTGAGCTTGACGCTCGGTTCAAGGTTGTCGACACGGCCAGCGACGGACAGGAGGGCGTTGAAAAGGCGATCGCGCTCAAGCCAGATGTCATCACGCTTGACGTAGACATGCCGGTGTTGAACGGCATTGATGCGCTCAAGGCCATCGTTTCGAAGACAAAAATCCCTGTGATCATGGTGAGCGCGCAGACCAATGAAGGCGCGCGCGTCACGATTGAAGCGCTTGAGATTGGCGCGTTCGATTTCATTCCGAAGTCGCAGGGCACCGAGAATATCCATGAAAAGCTGAACGCAGCCGTCAGGGCCAAGCGGGCAGCCGCAACGCCAAGACCGGCCCGGCCGGCCGCACCGGTGTCGCCGTCTTCGCCTGGAAAGCTGCGCATCAAACCTAAAATGGTTCTGATTGGCAGCAGCACTGGCGGCCCGGCTGCGTTGTCGACCGTAATTTCGCAATTGCCCGCGAATTTGTCGGTGCCTGTCGTGATTGGGCAGCATATGCCTCCGCATTTCACCGAGGCGCTTGCCAAGAGATTGAATGACCTCACGAAGCCACCTGTCGTCGAGGCTGTGCACGGCGAGCCCTTGGGCCGGAAAGTCTACCTGGCTCCGGGCGGGATGCAGACGCGTGTGACATCAACCGAGATCAAGGTTGAGAAGGAACGTGGCGAGAGCTTGTACAAGCCAAGTGTTGACGTGCTGGCGGAAAGCGCTCTTCAAGCATTCAACGGTGCCGTGTTGGCGGTGATGCTGACTGGTATGGGCAACGATGGCAGTGCCCAATTCGCCAAGCTTCGTCAGGCTGGCGCATTCATCATCGCACAAGATCAGGCTTCTAGCGTCGTCTGGGGCATGCCTCGTGCCGTGGTTGAACAAAAGAGTGCAGATGAAGTGTTGCCGATCGATCGCGTCGGGAAACGCATCACCGAGCTGCTTGGCATCTAGTAGACCACTTCAGGTTCGCATAAGGCGCGCCCCCTAGCTCTGGTAGGAGAGGTTTATCCGCAGACTGAGACTCTGCGGGAAGTGGTGGCAGCACGAATGGCCGAGCCTAGAAAACGACAATTGCAAATTGGCGATATGCGCGCGCCTGACAAGGTCGCAGCGCTCTTGCTCGCCATGGGTAAGCCTGCTGCATCACGGCTGCTTAAGCATTTCGACGAAGACGAAGTCGCCACGATCGCGACCGCCGCTTCGAAGCTAGGCATGGTGCCGGCACCGGTGTTGGAGGAGATCGTCTCCGAATTCGCGGTTCGCTGCCAGTCTGGCAGTAACCTGGAAGGCACCGAGCTTGAGATCGAGCGGCTGTTGTCAGGCGTTATCCCGGCAGACAAGTTGCTGGAGATCATGTCGCAGGTTCGCGGTCAAAGCCATCAGGCCATTTGGCCGAAACTGTCTTCGAGTGCACCGAATGCCATCGCGCAATACCTCGCCAAGGAGCATCCGCAGACCATCGCATTCGTGCTGTCAAAGGCCAGTCCGGTGTGCGCAGCCAACGTGACGGCGGTTATGCAGCCGGACCGGCGTGAAGAAGTCATGCGGCGAATGGTTTCGATCTCGAATATTACTCCGTCCGCTCAGCTCATCTTGGAAATGACGTTGAATGACGAGCTCCTCGTCGCGGCTCGCCGCGATACCGGGCCGGACATCCACGCCCGAATGGCTGACATCCTCAACAAGATGGAGCGCGAGCACATGGATGGTGTGCTTCAGTCGCTTATGTCCGCGCGGCCGAAAGAAGCAAAAATCGTCAAGGGCTTGTTGTTTACGTTCGACGATATCGCCCGCATCAGCCAGGAAGCCCGTCTCAAGTTGTTTGATCAAGTACCGCCTGAGCGGCTCATTGTTGCTCTCAAGAATTGCGAGCCTGATCTGAAGGAATTGATTTTGTCCGCTGTTGCAGCACGTTCACGCCGCATGATTGAAAGTGAACTTGAAGGTGGCGCGCCGTCCTCACAGAAAGACATTGTAAAGACCCGCCGGGCTATAGCTGATATCGCGCTAGAGATGGCGGAGCGTGGGGACATCGAAATACACGCTCGGGACGAGGTCGAGTACTAAGTGGGAATGCGATATGTGGGGACGAACAGCTGCGGCTGCAACTTCTGGTGATTCAATCTCTGTTAACGAGCAGGGCGATGAAACGATCGCCGCTGTCTCTCTGGTAGAGAACTTACTTTCTAAAAACTTGGAACTCAGTGCGTTCCCCGAAGGACCGCTGGGTGACGCACTTAAGCGCTTGGTCCAGCAGGCTGCCGAGGCTGGCGTGTCCAGCAGTGCCGCGATCGCCGAAGTTGGCGTGGAAATCTCTGAATCGGCAATCAATGTAGGCTGGTTGCGCAACGATTTTCGCGATGTTGCGCAGTCGACTTCGTCAATTTCTGCGGCGATCGAAGAGCTTGCTGTTTCAACCTCCGAGGTGACGCAGACCTGCTCGTCTTGTGCCGAGACGGCGGAAGGCGCGCGTGACATCATGCACAGCTGCATCGATGACAGCCACAACGCGACGTCCGCGATGCAGGCGATTGAAACAGGTGTTTCCAACATCGGCGAGCGCATGTGCGTTCTTGAGTCCGCTGTTGAACACATTGGCGGCATGGCTGGTGAAATTGACGCCATTGCACGCCAGACCAACTTGTTGGCGTTGAATGCCACGATTGAGGCTGCACGTGCCGGCGAAGCCGGGCGCGGGTTTGCTGTTGTCGCCAACGAGGTTAAGGCTCTGTCCGTTCAAACTGGTAACGCGACGCAAGAGATTCGCACACGGCTTTCGACGCTGACGAACGAAGTAAAAGAAATTCGCAACACCGTGACACAGAGTCTTGAATCGGTTTCGCGGGGTGGAAGCACAGTTAGCCAGGTTAGCGCAGTGATCGAGTCGGCTGGTCAGGAAATGACCACGATTTCCGACCGCATCCGCGGGCTCACCGATTTGTTGTCTCAGCAGAAAGACGCGGCAACCGAAATTTCCTCAAGCTCCGTCAAGATGGCCGAGAAGGCTTCCAAAATTGACAACGAAGTGTTGCAGATTACGGAGCGGCTGGCGAAGAGCGAGTCTAAAGCGTCTTCAGCTCTCGATCAGCCGATACTGGCTGAGCGCGAGGCCATCGCTACCATCCGGCTCAATCCGGAAGCGGCGGCTTGGAAACGTAACCTTTCGCAGGTTCTGCTCGGCTACGAATCGGCGGACAAGCCTATCGAGTTTGATACCAGTGAGTTTGAGCGTTTGGCTCCTGGCATTGGCCAGACGAATCCAAAGCTTAAACCAATCGTTGACGAGGTGTGCTCTCAGCTCTCCGAGGCGAAAGCTTGCGCGACCAAGATGGTTCAGGCCGTACAAGCTCATGACTGGGATACAGGCACGCCAGCTTACATCAAATGCGATGAGCACTTGAGCAAGATGATGGAGGCTAGCCGCAAGTTGGTGAGCGGGCTGCGTGCAAAGGCCTAAGAGGAGCGCTGATTAATTGCCGCAGAGCACAGTTTTCCAGGCTGGAGTTTGCCACTTGTTTACGATCAGTGGTCACAATGATGTCTGACACGGGCGCTCATATCTGACCCACACAGGCGGTTTCAGCTTCACACAAGCTGCGCCGTTGATCGTGAGTTGGCGGGAATCAGTCCTAGTCGCCCATAAACCGAAGTGAAGTTAAAAACTGTTCCGGAGACCGTGATGACGACCGCATCCGACCTGCCCATTCTCGTTGTTGATGACTACAGCACCATGGTTCGCATCATGAAGAAGCTGCTGAAGGAAGTTGGCTTCGTTGACGTGGACGACGCAAACAGCGGTACTGCCGCATTGGAAATGATGGGCAAAAAGAAGTATGGCCTGATTATTTCCGACTGGAACATGGAGCCCATGACCGGCTTTGAGCTTCTTCAAAAGGTTCGCGCCGACGAAGAAACAAAGAATCTTCCGTTCATCATGGTCACCGCTGAATCCAAGCAGGACAACGTCAAGGCTGCCAAGGCGGCCGGCGTGAACAATTATCTGATCAAGCCTTTCAACGCTGCCGTGTTGAAGGTCAAGATCGAAGAGGCGCTAAACGAAGCAGCCGCAATGGCTTAAAGGGAGTTGTGCGCCAGGACTTGACTGGCGCCAGCTATCTTCCGGGGGGTTGAGTTTGGTAGCCGCGTTCCCTTTTAAGCGTTGCGCGGTAGATCGAGCTCAGGATGACGGAAGCCACAGCAAGTACGGCCGCAAGGCTGACAGCCGACAAACTTACTGAAACGCCAAAACTGATGGTGGACCGCTTGCCGGTTCTGCCATTGGTTTTTGAGCGTTTTGGCACTGCCTGCACCGAAGGGCTGCGTGATCTTTGCGCCGAGCCTACGACTTTCTTTATCAACCAGATCGAGTCTTCGAACAGCTGGGACGTCCTTGAGTCTTACGAGGACAGTGTCGCGTGCATTTTCTATTCGCCGGAATGGGACTGCCGCATTCTTATCGGAATGGACCGCCGCTGTGTGTTCTCGTTGGTGGAGGCCATGTACGGTGGCGACGGCAAGGAAATGCCCTACGAGGATGAGGACCGGCCGTTCTCAACGCTCGAAACGCGCGTGGTGAAGGCCGCATCCGAGATCGCCTCGAAGGCGCTGCAAACTGCCTTTCTGCCAGGTATTCAAACTTCGTTTACGTTTGAGCGTGTTGAGCAGCGCATCGACTTTTCTATTCTCGGACAGAGAAACATCCCCGTGATTGTGTCGCAGATCCTGTTTCAGGTGCTGGACCAGGGCGGCCGCATTTACATCCTGATTCCACAGGCGCCGCTGCATCCGCTGAAAGAGCAGCTAATGCGCGAATTGCCGCCAGAGGCTGCCGTCAAGGATCCGCGCTGGATCCAAGGTCTTCAGAATGGGGTGGCACGTTCGCAGGTGCAGGTGGAAGCAGCTCTTGAGGGCTGCGAATTGACGCTGCAGGACCTTACGAAGTTGCAGGTTGGCCAGGTGTTGCCGCTTGACTCGACGACGCGGACACCGATCGCGCTTGAATGCGAAAACCAGCGCTTGTTCTGGTGCAAGCTCGGCCAGGCAAACGGTTGTTTGTCTCTCGTCGTTGAGGATGCAATCAACGAAAAAGACGAGTTCATGGGAGATATCCTCGCGGGTGCGAGCTGATTTGAGAGAAAAAGTCCTGGGTTGAGACATATTGTTTGACGACGTGTGCTGACTAACAACCAATCATTAATCCTCTTCATTGTAGTCTGCGTGGACGAGATTTTGCCGTAAAGAGTGAGCAGGGCTTATGCAGAACGCCGAACGCGCCGTTACTATTTCTGATTCCGACGCCTCGAATGAAATCGACAGCGAGCTTTTTGCGCGTGCTGCGAGCTTGGTGAATCCGAAGTCGGGTATCGCCAACGACTATCTGAACATTTTCTACGAGTTGCTTTTGCTTGTCGAAAATCTGCCGGTCATTCCGGAGATGCTCGACGATGTTTTGAACTGGCAGCCGGTTTCTTACGTCGACTATTTTCAGCGCTCGCGTCTGCCGGGCAGCTCTGCCGCGCTAGCCATTCACGATCAGCTTAACCCGCAACTGCGGAATGCATTCACGCAGTTGGTCTCGCGCATTAACTCGGTTGCGTTGACCGGTATTGAGCAGATTGAATCCCACCGTAAGCCCAACGGCGAAGTATCACCTGAAGACATTATCGAACTTTGTGAGCGTCTGTCATCAGAACTTAAAGACTGTCTCGGCCCCACCACCAATCTGGTGAATAACGGCATGAGCGCAGTCGAAGAGGAAAGCGTTCAACAAATGGTCGACCGTCTCATGAGTGAGAACGGGTCGGCCTCAGCCTAATGAGATTTGCCGGCCATGGATGAGCTGCTTAGAGACTTTATTGTCGAAACGAATCAGCATCTTGAAGAAGCAGCGACGCAGTTAGTTTTGTTTGAGCGCGATCCTACGGATTCGTCGCTGATCGCTAAGATCTTCCGCCTGGTTCACACGATCAAAGGGACTTGTAGCTTCCTCGGCCTCAATCGCCTGCAGCATATCACGCATGCCGCGGAGACGATGATCGGCGAGTTGCGCAACGGCGCACCGCCGACTGAATCTTCCGTGACGGTTGTTCTTGCCGCGATTGACCGCATTAAGCACATTGTGGAAGAGGTAGAGCAAACGGGCGTCGAGCCGGAGGGCAGCGACGACGATATGATCAAGGAACTGGACGTTCAGGCTAAGAGCCTGGCGGCAGTTCTTGCAGGCGAAGCACCGCCGGCTGAAGAGGCTGCTTCGGCCGAAGCTGTCGCGAGCGATGCTTCTGCGGAAGCTACGGAGAATGCAGCGGCAAAGCCAGCTGAAGAGGCGCCACAGGCCGAAGCTGCTCCTCCTGCTGAAGCGAAAGCGGAAGCGCCACAACCTGCAACGCCGCCTGCAAAGGCGCCACCCAAAGGCGGCAAGCCGCCGGCCAAGGCTCCCGCCGGAGGGGCAGCGCGCGGCTCGGAAACCATTCGCGTTGCCGTTGATGCGATTGAGCGCATGATGCAGCTCGTTTCCGAACTAGTGTTGACGCGTAACCAGCTTCTGGAACTCACGCGCCATCGTCAGGACGACACGGTCAAAACACCGCTGCAGCGCTTGTCTTCGCTGACAACCGATCTTCAAGACGCTGTGATGCGCGCGCGTATGCAGCCGGTTGAGCGTCTCTATGCCAGTTTGCCGCGGCTTATCCGCGAATTGGCGACGGAATGCCATAAGAAGATCGACCTCGTGACCGAGGGCGCCGACACTGAGCTCGACCGGCAGTTGATCGAAATTCTGCGCGACCCGCTGACTCACATGATCCGTAACTCTGCGGACCATGGCTTGGAGACGCCAGCTGAACGCATAGCCGCTGGCAAGCGTGAAGCCGGTGAAATCCGGGTTGCGGCATCGCACGAAGCAGGACAGATCACAATCACGATCGCTGACGATGGACGTGGCCTTGACGTAGAGAAGATCAAGGCGAAGCTCATCAAGAATGGCGTCGTTGCGGAAGCTGATCTCGCGAAGATGTCGAACGATGAGATCTTCAAGTACATCTTCGCACCAGGGTTCTCCACGGCGCAGACCGTTACGAATGTTTCGGGACGCGGCGTTGGCATGGACGTCGTCCGGTCCAACATCGAGTCAATCGGTGGTTCTATCTCGCTGAAGTCTGAACTCGGCAAAGGCACGCAGTTCTCGATGCGCATCCCGCTCACGCTGGCTATCGCGCCGGCGCTGATCGTGGAGGCATCCGGCCAGCGTTTCGCTCTGCCTCAGCATGCTGTCGTTGAGGCTGTTGGGGTTGGGGAGGGTTCTGGTCACTCCATCGACAAGGTTCAGAATGCTCTTGTCTTGCGGTTGCGCGAGGAAGTCGTTCCGGTAATCGACATGTGCCAGGTTCTTGGCCTTGATCGAGCAGCAAGCCAGGGCAACGAGCAGCTCGTCGTTATTATGCGCGTTGGCGGCGAAAGCTTCGGCGTCATCGTCGACAAAGTCGCTGATGTACAAGAGGTGGTGGTCAAGCCGCTCAGTGCCTCGCTGGCTCACTTGAAGGTCTTTACTGGCCACACCATTCTGGGTGACGGCTCCGTTGTGCTCATTCTTGATCCAGGTGGATTGGCCATGAGCATCGGTATCGAGAAGAATGGCGAGAAGCAGCGGGACAAGAAGGACGTCGCGGCTGCAAGCAAGACACGCATCGTGATGTTCCGCGCTGGCGAGGGTGTCGTCAAAGTTCTTCCTGTCTCGCTTATCGCGCGCATCGAAATGGTCGACTCGGGCAAGATCGAGCAGGCGGATGGCCGCCTGACTATGATCCAGCAGGACCGCCTGATGCCGCTTGTTCCGGTCGGCTCAACAATGTTCGATCCGTCGCGCAGTTATCCTGTGCTGGTCGTCACCGATGGCGATCTAACGGTGGGACTGCTCGTGGATGAAATTGTCGACATCATCGAAGAAACACTCGATGTCCAAATGTCGAATGGCGGTTTCGACACGATTGGTGCGGCGGTTGTCCGAGGTCACGCGGTAGAGTTCATCGACGTTCAGTCTTACCTGCAGAGCGTCTCCGGCTCCATCAAGGCGCAGTCGAGCAAGATGTCTAGCCGCAGCCAGGTTCTGGTCGTTCACGACGACGCCTTTGCCCGCGGTTTCTTGGCACCGGTGTTGGCCGCGGCCGGCTACCGCGTCGCTTCCGTGGCATCGAGCCAGGAGGCCCTTAAGATTGTTGAAGAAGGTATCCTTGTTGACGCCGTGGTTTCAAGCACTGAGCTGTTGGAGCAGGGAGAGCTGACGGCAGCTATCCGCCGCACGCAGCCGTCTAGAGAAATACCGGTGATTGGTGTCTCAAGCGAGGACGACTTAGAAGATGAAGTCGAAGTCGATGGTCTCACCATGCGTGTCACGGCTGGCGACCGCCAGTCTCTATTGTCAGGTTTGTCGGCTGCGTTGAAGGCCATGAAGCGCGCTGAGAAGCGCGTTGCAAAATCCAATGATGGAGTTGCAGCATGAATGCGTCAGCAGCAGCAATTCAGCAAGAAGAAGATCGCTCGATCTCGCAAGACATCTCGACGTTGACGGTCGTTGCGAACGGGGAAATCTTCGGGCTCCCAATTCAGTCGGTCCAGACGATCTTCCGGATTACGTCTTTGGCGCCAGTGCCCATGGGACCGCCGGATGTCGCCGGGCTCGTCAACTTGCGCGGTAAGATCGTCACAGCGATCAGCCTGCGCCGGCGGCTCAAAATGGACAACGATGTTGTCGAGAAAAATTCCTTAGCCATTGGCATCGAACATAAAGGCGAGTTCTTTTGCATTGTTGTCGATGAAGTTGGTGAGGTCTTGGCCCTGGACGAAAGTAAGCGGATTCCTATTCCTCCGCATTTCGATCCAGAGCGCCTGCGTTTGACGAACGAGTTCTACCGGAATGGCAAGACGCTTGTACCGGTTCTCGATGTCAACGCGCTGGTCGATTTTGCAAAGTAATACACCTAAACGTTAGCGGTGGAGTTAGTACTATGAAACAGGTGCTGGTGGTTGATGATTCTCCGGTCGTTCGAAAGATCGCCCGCCGGATACTGACCGATATGGAATTCGACGTCGCAGAGGCGGAAGACGGCAGTGAGGCTTTGCGCTACTGCACGGAGAAGATGCCGGACGCAATCCTTCTTGATTGGGATATGCCCGTCATGGATGGCCTGGAGTTCTTGCAGGCTTTCCGCAAACTTCCGGATGGCAAAGATCCGAAGGTCGTGTTCTGCACCGCGCAGAACCATCAGCAGAGCATCATGCGCGCTATGACTGCAGGCGCGGACGAGTACATCATGAAGCCGTTTGATGAGCTTATCTTGCGGGACAAGCTGGAACAGGTGGGGCTGGTTTAAGTCAGTCTTATTCGTCTAGTCCGTATTCCAGTTAGTGTTGATGTGAAAGTGAAATTATGCAGCAGCAATCCTTCGACGCCTTGTGCGCCTACCTCAAGCGTACTTCAGGTCTCATTCTCGATCAGAGCAAGCAGTACCTGATCGAGAGCCGGGTCCTTCCGATCGTTAAGCGTGAAAAGCTTGGCGGGCTCGCCGACCTCGTGATGATCCTTGAGCGCGGCCAAAATGCCGATCTCGCGAAGGAAGTCGTTGAGGCGATGACGATCAACGAGACCTACTTTTTCCGTGATCGCACACCGTTCGACAAATTTCGTGATGTTGTGCTGCCTAAGATTATCGAAGCGCGCAGCAAGGAAAGAACGCTGCGGGTTTGGTGCGCGGCTTCATCGACGGGACAAGAGCCATATTCGCTGGCGATGATTTTGGATGAGCTGTCCAACAAAACCGCCGGATGGCGCGTTGAGCTTGTTGCGACCGATCTCGCGGAGGCTCAGCTGAAGAAGGCTCGCAACGCCATCTACACGCAGTTCGAAGTTCAGCGCGGCTTGTCCACGGCTCATCTGCTTCGGTTCTTCACGCAGCATGGCGATAGCTGGCAGGCTATCG
>JBGTSB010000002.1:0-47384 GCA_041940525.1 Hyphomicrobium sp. | reverse complement strand
CTATCGAGGCATTGCGCAAGAAGGTGCAGTTCCGTCAACTCAATCTGCTTTCGGATTTCTCATCACTCGGCCGTTTCGATGTCATCTTCTGCCGCAACGTTCTCATCTACTTTGATGTTGCGACAAAGTCCGACATCTTGAAGCGCATGGGCCGTATTTTGGCTCCGGATGGGGCGCTGTTCCTCGGTGCGTCTGAGAGCGTGATCGGCTTGGGAACGGATTTCGTTCCTGATCAGGTTCACCGCTCTTTCCATACGCGTGCTTCAGCTGCTGCACCTGCCGCTGCACCGGCAGTAGCGCGTGTGGGCAGTGCTGCTTCGCCGGTTGCCGCCAAACTCGGAAAGCCAACGATCGTGGCGAGCCGGCCCTTGGCCAGCTAGTCGCCAAGACATTCGACACTGAGACGCAGCCCGGTTTGTCCGGGCTGTTTTCGTTTCTTGGTCCGAGCCTGATCAGTTGCGCGGGTAAATAATGATGGACAGATACTGCAGCGGACTATCGATGATCTCTTCCGGACCATGTGAGCCGCTTGAGTCGAAAAATAGCGTGTCGCCGGCCTCAAGCAGGTAGCTGCGGTCGACGTGCCGGTATCTCACTTTTCCCGATAGCATATAGATGAGTTCCAGCCCTTCGTGCTGGAAGGCGGTGTAGGGCAGCGCATCTTGTTCGAGCGTGATGAGGTACGGCTCAACCGCGATTGGGCCGGCGAGGGAATGGCCGAGTAGATCGTAGAAGTGGCCAACTTTCGTGCCGCGGCGTTCGATGCGGATGCCTTGACCTGAGCGGACATAAGAGCAGTCGCGGCTTTCTTCAAAGCCAGAGAACAGTTCGGTGATTGGCACGTGTAGGGCACTGGCCAGCGATTGCAGCGTGGTGAGCGAGGGCGAGATCTGGCCGTGCTCGATCTTGGACAACATGCCAGCTGAGAGGCCGGCGCTTTGAGCAAGGTCAGTGGCGGTGACGTCAAGCTTGCGGCGCAGGTCCCGGATCTTGACGCCAATCGTTGCCTCAAGAGACATGGCGCCGCGTTGCGGGGCGTTGGATACGGTCAGCAGCTCTTCGCCGGTTTTTTGCCGCCCGTTTGAAGCGGTTGGCTTGGCGCTCTTGGGCTTGGCCTGCCGGCTGGATGCCGGCTTTGAGGAGGGCCCCGAACGGTCGTTTTTCATAAAGCGCTCATTTCTCCAAAAGAAATAATATTTACTCTACAATTGACAGTTGGTCACCACTCTATCATGATCGCCCGGTGCCTCCGTTTGCGGCGCAACAATTGTTCAAGCGGTACGGTCATCTCATTGGTCACGCAATGCAAGGCCCGATATTCAAATTGCTGCGGCGTATTCGGCCAGATCAGTCGCGCGCGCAGAACCTTCCGAGGGACGATATGGATTTAGTGCAGGAAGCCAAAGACAAGGGCATCAAGTATTTTCTGATCAGCTTTCTAGATCTATTCGGGAACATGAGGGCCAAGCTCGTTCCGGCATCCGCGATTGGCGCCATGGCTGAGGAAGGGGCTGGCTTCGCAGGGTTCGCCACCTGGCTCGACATGACCCCGGCCGATCCGGATCTTTTTGCCAAGCCTGATCCCAGCAGCTTGATCCAGTTGCCTTGGAAGCCGGAGGTTGGCTGGCTCGCGGCGGACCTTTGGATGGATGGCAAAGAGGTCGCACAGGCTCCGCGCAATGTTCTGCGTTCGCTCATGAAGCGGGCCGGTGATCAGGGCTGGGAAATGAAGACCGGCGTTGAGTGTGAGTTCTTTTTGATCAGCCCCGACGGCTCCGCGATTTCCGATCCCGCCGATCGGGCTGCCAAGCCTTGTTACGATCAGCAAGCCTTGATGCGCCGCTATGACGTCATCACCGAGATTTGCGATAGCATGCTCGCGTTGGGCTGGAACCCCTATCAAAACGATCATGAGGATGCCAATGGCCAGTTTGAGATGAACTGGGACTTTGGCAATGCCGTGCAGACGGCGGACCGGCATGCGTTCTTCAAGTATATGGTCAAGGCCATCGCGGAGAAGCACGGTCTGCGCGCGACCTTCATGCCGAAGCCTTTTGGGCATCTCACAGGTAACGGCTGCCACGCACATGTTTCTATGTGGTCGAACGGGCAGAACGTATTCGCTGATCCAGCTGGGGAACTGGGTATCTCACAGCTAGGCTACAAGTTCCTCGGCGGCTTGATTCATAACGCGGAGGCTTTGGCGGCGTTCACCAATCCGACTGTCAATTCTTATAAGCGTATCAACGCGCCGCGCACGACTTCGGGTGCGACCTGGTCTCCGAACTCTATCACTTATACGGGGAACAACCGTACGCACATGGTACGCATTCCGGATGCCGGGCGGTTTGAATTCCGGTTGGCGGATGGTTCAACCAATCCATATCTCTTGCAGGCGGGCCTGCTCGCCGCGGGGCTGGACGGGATCGCGAACAATCGCGACCCCGGGAAACGTCTCGATATCGACATGTATGTCGAAGGTCACACGGTGGAGTGCAAGAAGCTGCCACTCAATCTAATTGATGCGCTGCGCGCGCTTGAGCAGAGCGACGTTCTGAAGTCAGCGCTCAGTGAGGCGTTCATTGGTTCGTACATAAAGCTGAAAACAGCTGAGTGGAACGACTATGCTAGGCATCTAACGGAATGGGAGCGGGTCAACACGCTCGACTGCTAGGTCACGCTGGCAGGCTGCGCTGTATCAGGTAAACGCCGTGCGGTATTCAGTCTTTTCCGTTCTCAGCCAGGCTTTCAAAGGTCAGAAAGGCTGGAAGCCGGTCTGGCGCGAGCCTGATCCGAAGCCGTCCTATGATGTGGTCATTGTGGGTGGCGGTGGTCATGGTCTCGCGACGGCCTACTACCTTGCGAAAGAGCACGGTGTACGCAACGTTGCCGTGGTGGAGAAGGGCTGGCTGGGGTCCGGCAATATCGGCCGAAACACGACGATCATCCGTTCCAATTATCTGCTGCCAGGCAACATTCCCTTCTACGAGAAGTCGATGAAGCTCTGGGAAGGCCTGGAACAGGACATCAACTACAACGCCATGGTTTCCCAACGTGGCATTCTCAATGTCTTTCACTCTGACAGCCAGCGCGACGCCTACGTGCGCCGGGGTAATGCCATGCGGCTTCATGGTGTTGACGCCGAGCTGCTTGATCAGGCTGGCGTTCGCAAGCTCTATCCGTTTCTGGACTTCGACAACGCGCGGTTTCCAATCAAAGGCGGGCTGCTGCATCGCCGGGGTGGAACAGTGCGCCACGACGCGGTTGCCTGGGGCTATGCCCGCGCGGCTGACCAACTCGGCGTCGACATTATTCAGAACTGCGAAGTGACGGGCATTCGCGTTGAAGGCGGCCGCGTGCTTGGCGTTGAAACGGTTCGCGGGTTCATCGGCGCGGCAAAGGTTGGCTTGGCAGCCGCCGGCAATTCGTCACGTGTGGCGGCAATGGCCGGGATCACATTGCCAATTGAGAGTTTTGTGCTGCAAGCGTTTGTGTCCGAGGGGCTCAAGCCGCTTATCCCTGGTGTGATTACGTTTGGCGCTGGGCACTTCTATATCAGCCAGTCCGATAAGGGCGGGCTTGTCTTTGGCGGTGACATCGACGGATACAACTCCTATGCGCAGCGCGGGAACTTGCCGGTCGTCGAAGATGTCTGCGAAGGCGGTATGGCGTTGATGCCGGCCATAGGACGTCTGCGCTTGTTGCGGTCTTGGGCCGGTCTCATGGACATGTCGATGGATGGATCGCCGATCATCGACAAGGCGCCGGTGGATGGGCTCTATCTGAACTGCGGTTGGTGTTACGGCGGCTTCAAGGCGACGCCAGCGTCTGGCTTCTGCTTCGCGCACACGATTGCTCGCGATGAGCCTCACGCGTTGAACGCGGCTTACCGGCTGGACCGATTCCAGAATGGCTACTTGATCGATGAAAAGGGTGTGGGCGCTCAGCCTAATCTGCACTGACCCAGTAATGAAGGAAAGACAGTCATGCGGATTGCATGTCCGTTTTGCGGCTCGCGCGATGCTCAGGAGTTTTCATATCTAGGTGATGCGTCGCTAAGCGATCGGCCCAAAGTCGAGGACGTAGAGGCCACCGATGGCGACGACGCGGCCTCTTGGTACGACTATGTCTATTTGCGCGCTAATGAAGCGGGCGAACATCATGAGCTTTGGTATCACGCCTCGGGCTGCAGGCAGTGGCTGAGAGTTTCGCGCCACATGCGCTCTCACGAAATCTCCTCTGTTGAGGCCATGCGTAAGCAGGTTGCTGGAGATGGCGCATGACAACGCAGCCCAATAGGTTGGGCGCTGGCGGACTCATCGATCGCAGCAAGCCTCTGCTGTTTCGATTTGATGGCAAGCGCTACCAAGGCTTCGCTGGTGACACGCTGGCGTCGGCACTGATTGCCAACGGGGTCACTCTGTTCGGCCGCTCGTTCAAATATCACCGTCCTCGCGGTGTGCTCTCTGCAGGGCCGGAAGAGCCGAACGCGCTGGTTGAGTTGCGCGGCGGGGCCCGGCGAGAGCCGAACACGAGAGCGACGGTCGCTGAGCTGTACGATGGCTTGGAAGTCTCTAGTCAGAACCGATGGCCGTCGTTGCGCTTCGACGCTATGGGCATCAATCAGCTGTTTACGCCGATTTTGTCCGCTGGTTTTTACTACAAGACATTCATGTGGCCGGCTTCGTTTTGGGAAATGCTGTACGAGCCGTTGATCCGGCGGGCAGCTGGCCTTGGCCGCGCCTCTGGTCTGGAAGATCCTGATCACTACGAGAAGTCGTTCGCACATTGCGATGTGCTTGTTATTGGCTCTGGGGCGGCCGGGTTGACGGCGGCTCTAGCCGCTGGCCGCGCAGGTGCCCGTGTCATTTTGGCGGAAGAAGATTTCAGGCTTGGTGGCCGTTTGCTAGCGGAACGGCGGGAGATTGACGGCCTACCGTCGGCTGAGTGGGCTGATCGCATCGTCACGGAGCTTCAGGGGATGCCTGAGGTTCGCATTATGCCGCGGACGAGTGTGTTTGGTGTTTATGATGGTGGCGTTTTTGGTGCGGTCGAACGCGTCAATGATCATCTCGCGACACCAGCTGAATTTGAGCCGCGTCAGCGCATGTGGCGCATCATGGCAAAGCGATCCATTTTGGCAGCGGGGAGCATCGAACGGCCGGTCGTTTTTGGTGACAACGACCGGCCGGGTGTCATGCTGGCCGGTTCGGTGCGGACGTATCTGAACCGCTATGGAGTTGCGGCGGGGTCGCGCGCTGCCGTTTTCGCCAACAATGATGATGCCGCACGGACTGTTGCCGATCTTGAGGCGGCCGGCATTCACGTCGATGCCGTGATTGATCCGCGGCCCGGGTCCACGGATGTGATGCGGCAGGCCACGCGTTCGGCGGGCGCGGAACTCATCGAAGGTGTTGTTGATCGCGCGCATGGGGCGCACCAGCTTCAAGCGATCGATGTGATCAACGGCGGGCGAAAGAAGCGGCTTTCGGTTGACCTTCTGGCAATGTCTGGCGGGTGGAGCCCGACAGTGCATTTGACGTCACATCATGGTGGGCGGCCAAAGTGGAATGAGGAGCTGAGCGCGTTTGTGCCAGGCGATAGCCTTCCGCCAGGCATGGACGTTGCCGGTTCGGCAGCTGGTCAGTTCTCGCTCGACGCGTGTTTGCGCGCTGGCGCGGCAGCTGGTGTTGGCGCCGCGGCGGCATGCGGTTTTAACGGTGCGGAGTCGGACGTGCCGAAGGTCGACCCTGAAAGCACGCGGGTTTCTCCTTTATGGCGCGTGAGATCTTCTGCCGGTAAGGCCTTCGTCGATTTCCAGAATGATGTTGCGGTGTCCGATGTGACGCTGGCTGAGCGGGAAGGGTTCCGTTCGGTCGAACATTTGAAGCGCTATACGACGCTTGGGATGGCCACCGACCAAGGTAAGACGGCGAACGTCAACGGGCTGGCGTTGATGGCTGAGATTACCGGGAAGTCGATCAGTGAGACCGGCACGACCGTGTTCCGGCCGCCGTATACGCCGGTGGCGATTGGTGCTTTGGCAGGACATCATCGTGGCAAAGATTTCCGGCCAGTGCGGCTGCCGCCCTCGCACGCATGGGCACGCAAGAGGGGCGCCGTTTTCGTGGAAGCCGGACCCTGGATGAGGGCGGCTTATTTTCCGGCTGCGGAAGAGCGGGATTGGCTGGAGAGTGTCACGCGCGAAGTGAAAACCGTGCGCAGCGGTGTTGGCGTTTGTGATGTTTCGACGCTCGGTAAGATCGATGTGCAAGGCCCCGATGCCGGAGCATTTCTTGACTTCGTCTACTGCAACGGCTTTTCAAAGCTCGCTGTTGGCAAGGCGCGTTACGGTTTGATGTTGCGTGATGACGGCTTTGCCATGGACGATGGGACCACGGCGCGTTTTGCCGATGATCATTTTATCGTCACGACGACGACGGCGAATGCTGCGCGCGTCATGCAGCACATGGAATTCTGTCATCAGGTGCTGAAGCCCGACCTTGATGTGCAGCTTGTCTCGGTATCCGACCAGTGGGCGCAGTATGCAGTGGCGGGGCCCAAATCTCGGTTGGTTCTCGAAAAGGCTGTTGAGCCGGGCTTCGAGCTATCGAACGAGGCGTTTGGCTTCATGGCCGCTGGCGAGGTCGTCTTGAAGAGTGGACTACCGGCGCGGCTGTTTCGCATCTCGTTTTCCGGTGAGTTGGCCTATGAGCTGGCGGTCCCAGCTGGGTTCGGTGAGGCTGCTCTCGAACTACTGTTTGAAGCTGGCGCGCCGCATGGGGTCATTCCCTACGGCACGGAAGCGTTGGGTGTAATGCGTATTGAGAAGGGGCATGTCGCTGGACCTGAGTTCAACGGGCAAACGACCGCCGGAGATCTAGGTCTGGGTAAGATGCTTTCGAAGAAGAAGGACTTCATTGGCCGGAAGATGGCGCAACGGCCAGGCTTGAACGAGGCTTCGCGCCAGGCGCTCGTAGGCTTCAAGCCTGTCGATCAGACGCAACGGCTGTATGCCGGCGGGCACTTATTGAATGTTGGCGCAGAGGCGAGCTTGGAGACCGACCAGGGCTATGTCACGTCCGCCGCCTTTTCACCCACGCAGGATTGTTGGATTGGGTTAGGCTTCCTGAAGAATGGTCCCGCCAGGCATGGTGAGACAGTGCGCGTGTGGGATGCACTGCGTGGTCTTGATGTGCCGGTGACGGTCGTTGGGCCGTGCTTCTATGATCCGGCCGGGGAGCGCCACCATGGCTAATTCGGCATCAACGGCTGGCGGCTTGCAAGGCGCGTCTCCCTTGCGTGGGCAGGCAGTGCCGGGCAAACGATTGGGCCGTCAACACGAGCCAGGCTTGTTCGTCAGCGAGGTAACCGGACTTTGTCTTGCTTCGATCGCGATGAGGACTGGAAAGCAGGTTGAGCTCGCTGAAAAGGTCGAAGCTTATTTCGGCGTGGCCT
The DNA here is from genome assembly GCA_041940525.1 of Hyphomicrobium sp. Classification (GTDB taxonomy): domain Bacteria; phylum Pseudomonadota; class Alphaproteobacteria; order Rhizobiales; family Hyphomicrobiaceae; genus JAKAXS01. Next base: position 39,926 of record JBGTSB010000002.1, on the reverse strand, counting down.
TGCCCGGCGTTGGCAAGAGCAATGAGTCTGGATTGAAGCGGCTCATCTGGGCTGGGCCGGGGCAGTGGCTGGCGATGTGGCCGTCCGGCAATGGTAAGAACAGCGTTGGCGCTCTTGCGAACGAGCTATCGGGTTCGGCATCAGTGACAGATCAGAGCGACAGCCGGGCCGTGGTCGACGTGTGGGGCGATCAGGTGCGCGCGGTTCTGGCAAAAGGCATCATGGTGGATTTGCACCCGCGTGCGTTTCAGTCAGGCGATACGGCGATAACGGTGGCAGCCCACATCGGCGTGCAGTTTGTGCAGCTGAGCGACATGCCGGTCTATAGACTGATGGTTCCGCGCAGTTACGCACTGAGCTTTTGGGACTGGCTAACCGTTTCCGGCAAAGCGGCCGGGATTGCTGTGATGCCTTCAGAGGCTGGATGAGCGATACGCTGACGGTGTTACGCCTTTCCAGCGTTTGAACGCCCGGGTGAAGTGAGCAACGTCGGTGTATCCCAGTTCGTAGGCGATTTGGGTAATCGGTAAGTCGTTCTCATCTAAAAGATGGGCGGCGCGACGCTCGAGTTCACCTTCGACTATGGCTCCAAAACTTGCACCATTGTTTGCCAAGTGTCTTTGAAGGGTACGGCGGGACAAGCCCAGCTTTGAGGCAATCCAATCGATTTGCGGATATCCGCCGCGATAGCTGGCAATTCTCACGAGTGCGCTGACTGCGCCCGACAGGTCGCCGGTTGCAGGAACGTTGCGATCGGAGTTGGCCCAGGCCTTTGTTGCTGCTGAACTTGCTAGATAACGAACCGGCGGACAGTTCAGGAGGCTGGTTTCAAACTCCACCAAGCTCACTTCCGCTGCAACGGTGACGTTGGCGCCGAAAATTTGTTCCAGCCTCGTCGCAGCAGTTGCCTTGGGAGGCGCGGTTGTTTGAACGAGCAACGGGCGCCAGTCGTCGCCAGCGAAGCAGCGGATCGTGTCGATGAGGTAGCTAACGCCGAGGAGTTCGTTCTGCAGCCGGCCTTCGCAACAGGGATCGTGAAAAGCAATGCTCCAGGTGCTTCTTGGGCCATGTTGCGTCAGGCGCAACGTTGTAGCGGTTTGAAGATAGGTGTTGAGTCCGGCGTTTGATCTTGCAATCGCGATTTTTAGATTTGGTGATGACGTTACCCACTGACCAAAGGCGCTGAGTTTGTCGGCGCGGACCATTTGGCCAAGGCTTGCGCCGAAGTAAATGTCACCAATCTCACGCCCGGCCCGGTGAAGAAGCTGAAACTGCTCTTTCAACGGTACGAGAAGGTCTGGCTGTTCAAGGATGATTTCGGGCAAGTCAACGTCGGAAAACACACGAGATATTGAGCCGCCACGCGATGCAACCACTGCTGCTATCGGACCGAGAGCGCTGGCGCGCGTGAACCCTGATTGGCGAATGGCCATTGTCTAATTCCGGTTGGCGTTTTGGCACAAAATGGCAAGACGTTTTGATGTGACCATGCAGGATGAGCTGAAGCTGTGTGAAGATTAGGGAGGTTAAGAATGTCAAACGCCGGGTTCGATGACAGCAACATCATATGGAACCAGCTAGAAAGCATCGACCATGTTTGGTACCACGTGTGTGATGTCGATGAAGATGCGAAGATTGTAGACGTGCTTTTGAAGTTTTCCGCCAATCAAAAGATTGTGCTTCATCGCCATCACGCGGACTACCGAACACTCGTCCTACAGGGTGAGTTGCGGATCTATGAGCCGGATGGATCGGTCAAGGAAGTCCGGCCTGTCGGCAGCTACATCTTCACGAAAGGCGGAGGGACGCCACATACAGAAGGTGGCGGAGAGGTGGACGTTGTCGTCTTCTTTTCCAACCGTGGGACTGACGGCACGATCTATGAGATCTTGGATGACGAGCTCAATACGCTGGCGACGCTAGGGCTGCATGACTTCAAGGGGTTGCTTGAAGCGCAGACACCTAGCCCGGCACACAGGGTGCCGGCTAGGGTCTAGTTCCAGTTACGCGAATTGTGAGGCTTAGCTGCCGGTGCCGACTGGGAACGATTTCTCCCAAACGTTCTCTTTTGTGTCGCGCGCGACGACGGTCAGCTGGCCTGACCCGTTGTGCTCATAGTTGAACGAGATCACGGGGTCTTCGGAGACGGAGATCCCGTTTTCCATTGTCAGAACGACATCCTCGCCTTGGCGGATTTCCACGTTTTTGACGATGTGGAGCGGCCAGTAAAGCAGCGTGATCTGGTCCATCTGCATGCCCGTGTAGTTCGGGTGCTTGATTTCCAGCTTGGCCTGATGACTGATTTGCGAGCTGTTCGCAGCCGCTGCGTCCTTCACTTCCGCCATGCGCATCTTGCCCATGTTGGCCGCGATCGTTTCAGCGTCGCCGTTAGGCGGGGCTGAACAGGCCGACTGCCCGCCGGAATAACGCACGTAGGCGTGCTGCATATAGAGTTGGCCGTCGCTCGCTTCGACGATCGCGCGGACATTCGTCTTGCGATTGAAGCGGAAGTTCATATTGACGCTGATGTTGGCGCGGCCGTCACCGGGGCGCAGAACCGTTGCGACCGGCGAAGGATTTTCATCAATCACGATGGTGATGGCTTTGATGCTGCGGCCGTCCGTAAGGCGTGCGTCGACGCCAATCGGCACGGAGCTTTGCTTCTCAGGCCGGAAGGGTGCTTTCAGCACGAGAACACCGGTGCCGTCTTTAATGGCCCGATCCTTGAAGAGTTCGCCGCGGATTGTATCCCAAGAGGTTTCGGCGATAGCGGCGGGCGCCATCATGGTAAGCGCCAAAGCGCCAATGGCGAATGCTTTCAAGACGTGAAGAAATGGCGTCATGATCTTAGCTCTTGGTCTGCTTGCAGTTGCGCGATACTCGTTGTCTGCGCAGTTATTGTCAATATTTATGGCCAGTCATTCCAACTGTGCTAGAGATTTTGTAGTGCAATCAACGTTCGACGGGGCGCCTAGACTGTCTAGACTTCGATATTCTCAGCCTGCGGGGCTTTCGACGCTGTTCCTTGTCGAGCTGTGGGAGCGCTTCTCCTATTACGGAATGCGGGCGATCTTGGTTTACTTCATGGTCGCTCCGGCCACTGAGGGTGGCTTAGGATTTTCGACCGCCGAAGCGGCGCTGTTCTACGGCAATTACACGATGGCGGTCTATTTGCTGTCGCTGCCGGGAGGCTACATCGCGGACCAATATGTCGGTACGCGCCGGGCCGTTCTTGTTGGTGGCAGCATCATTGCCTTGGGCCACTTTTCCTTGGCGGCAGGAAGTTTGCCGGCGTTTTATGCGGGCGTGGTTCTGATCGCGCTGGGGACGGGGTTGTTCAAGCCAAGCATTTCAGCGCTGGTAGGCAGCCTCTATGAACCGGAAGATGAGCGGCGCGATGCCGGGTTCACCTTCTTCTATATGGGCATCAACATCGGCGGGTTCCTGGCTCCGCTGGTGACGGGGTTCCTGGCACAGAGCGACACGTTCAAGTCGTGGCTAACCGGGCAAGGCTTTGATCCGATGTTGAGTTGGCACTGGGGTTTCGGTGCCGCTGGCGTCGGTATGGCGGTCTCGGTTGCGCTGTTTGCGTGGCGCAAGTCGTTGTTCGCCCATGCGGCGCATGCTTTTGACGTGGGTGAGCGCGGTTCCTGGCGGCAGCTCGCGATCATGCTGTTTGCTAGTCTCGTGCTTCTTGTGCTGCTTGTCGTGTCGGACCGGCCGGCGTTCACCTGGCTGCGTTACATCGTGGTGGGGCTCCCGGTCGCGGGTATCGCTTTCTTTGCCTTGCGTGGTGGAGCTGAGTCGACGCGGATTGCGGCGATCTTCGTGTTCTTCGTGGCGGCAATGTTGTTCTGGTCGGCCTTCGAGCAGGCAGGTCTATCGATCGCGTTGTTCGCAGATAAGCTGACGGACAACACGCTATGGGGCTGGGTTATCCCTTCGGCCTGGTATCAATCCCTGAACCCGCTGTTTGTGATCCTGTTCGCGCCAGTACTTGGCGCCGGCTGGATTGCGCTGGCCACACGGCAGCCATCCACTCCGATCAAGTTTGCACTCGGGCTTGGCTTGTTGGCTCTGTCGTTTTTGTTGATGATGTTCGCTGCCCGGGCGACGGCCGATGGCCTTGTCAGCCCACTGTGGCTCGTTTTTTACTTTGTGCTCATTACGCTGGGTGAGCTGTGTCTCAGCCCGGTTGGCCTTAGCGCGATGACGAAACTGGCGCCGTTGCGTTATGTCAGCTTGATGCTGGGCGTGTGGTTCTTGGCGGCTGCGTTCGGTAACAAGCTCGCCGGTATATTCGGCGCTGCGTTTACCGCCGATGATCCGGCGGAGCTGACGTCATTCTTCGGCTGGTTTGCTGCGCTGGGTGGTGGGGCCGCGTTGACGATGCTTTTGTTGACGCCCTGGTTGCGCCGGCAGATGGCAGGCGTCCGGTAGGACGGTTCTACGGCAGTAACGCGGCTCGGTGCTGGTAGAAAAAGGGTGGCACCTCTTGGAGGCGCCACCCGATTTTATGAGCGTTATATTCCGGGCTTAGTTTGACCGTGCAACCTCGACGAGATTGTCTGAGAAGGATGGGGCGTGGCCCATGTCGGTGAACTCAGCGGAGCTGATGGAGTTGACCGTGCCTTCGTTGAGCTGACGCCAGTAGCCAAGTGTGGCCACAACGATGCCAGGGTTCACGTCGTCCGAAATGCGCGCCACACCCTTGAACGCTCCGCGTCCATTTGAGACCTGCACGCGGTCGCCTTCGACAATGCCACGCGGTTCCGCGTCTGCCTTGTTGATCAGGACGAACTGCTCACCCTGGCCTTTGATTTTGTGCTCCATGTTGGCGTAGCACGAGTTCAAGAAGCCGTGGCTCTTCGGCGAGACGATGTTGAGCGGGTACTTCTTCGCCAGCTCCGGATTGCTGAGGTGCGATTCCCGAGGTGGCGTGTAGTCGGGAAGTGAATCCAGGTCTTCGCCCGGCTGGTAGGCGTCGTACATTTGCCGGAAGGGACCGGCGACGAAGTTCTTGGCGCCTTTCACTTCCAGCATGCACTTGCCCGTCTCCGTCGGGAAGTTGCCTTCCTTATGGGGAGCGCGGTCGTCCTTGGTTCCAACTGTCAGGCGAGCGAAGCCATGCTCACGTAGATAGTTCAGGTCTATGCCTTCGCAGGCTGGCGAGTCCCAATCGACGTAGTTTTCCAGGCACTCTGAGTCCGACCATTTGAAATTGTCTTCTTCAAAGCCAAGCCGTGCGGCAAGCCTGCGGAAGATCTCGTTGTTGGGAATAGCCTCGCCCGGCGATTTTGCCGACTTGGCATTGTAGGTCAGATAGAGGTGGCCCCAAGACAGGATCATGTCTTCCATTTCGGCGCCCATGGACGCGGGCAGGACGATGTCCGCGAACGAGGCCGTGTCGGAGATGAAGTGCTCCGCTGAAACCAGGAACAAGTCTTCCCGTTTAAGTCCCTCGATGATCTTCTCAGTTTCAGGGGCCTGCGTGACGGGGTTGGAGTTCCAGCACATCATTGACTTGATCGGAACTTTGAGGTCGATCTCGCCGAGAAGTGCCCGGCCGATCTGCAGGTTGTTGACGACCTGGGTGCCTTCAGGAATGAGGTCCGGCCGGCAAATCACGTCGAACTTGTAGGGATGTTCCCACACAGGGAACTGCGTTATTCCGCCACCGACATGGCGCCAGGCTCCCGTCAACGCTGGGATGCAGGTGACTGCGCGAATGGTTTGGCCGCCGCCGTTGTGCCGTTCGAGTGCCACGCCGATGCGGATGGCTGCGGGCTGTTCGGTGGCCAATTCCCGGGCCAGCTTGCGGATATCGTCAGCCGGAACGCCGGTGATGTCGGCCGCCCATTCGGGTGTGCGGCTTGCTGCGCGTTCCTTCAGCGCGTCGAAACCTTCCGTATAGTTGTCGACGTAGTCTTGATCGACGAGACCTTGTTCGATGATGGAGTTGATAATCGCCATCGCCAGTGCACCGTCGGTGCCAGGCTTCGGGCAGATGTGCCAGTCGGCTTCCTTGGCCGTGCGTGAGGCGTAGGCATCAATCACGACAACCTTGGCACCCTTCTTCTGAGCTTCCTTGACGATCGCCCAGTGATGCAAGTTCGTGCTGACCGAGTTGCACGCCCAGATCACGATATACTTGGAATGAATGTAGCTCTCTGGGTCGAGGCCGGCGGTGGGGCCGACAGTTAGAAGCCAGGCTGTGCAAGATCCCTCGCCGCAGAACGTTCGTTCGCATACGGTGGCGCCCAGCCGGTTAAAGAAAGCGTCTCCCCCGTTGAGGCCATGCACGAGGCCCTGGTGGCCAAGGTAGCTGTAGGGCACGATGGCTTGAGGGCCGTGCTCGTCGATGATTGCCTTCCAACGCGTGACGATTTCTTCCAGCGCTTCGTCCCAGGTGATCCGCTCGAATTCCTTGGCACCTTTTGGTCCTGTGCGGCGCATGGGATAGAGCAAGCGGTCGGGATGGTAGTGGCGCTTTTCGTAATCCTTGAGTTTTACGCAGAGGCCGCCGCGCGTCATGGGATGTTCGGGATTGCCGCGAACGCTTTTTACGATCCCGTTGTCGACTTCGAAGAGCATTGAGCAGGTGTCGGGGCAGTCATGAGGACAGCCACCGAAGAATTCGGATGGTTTTGGTTGTTCGTTCATTGGGCATCTCCTTCCCGAGCGAAGAAGGCGCTACGCTAGCCGGTTTTTCCACCTCTGTCATTTCGCCGCAGTACTTGGGTCCCAAAAAAACCAAGCACCAGCGTCCGTTAGTGTGCCCTGTCCGCCACATGGTGAGGTGGAGGCAAGGCGACACATCCTTTAAGGTCCGGTGCGTTCAGCAATAGGCGGACGTTGGCCGGGGAAGAACCAGTTGGCGATCAATTACCGGCCGGAGATCGACGGCCTTAGGGCCGTCGCGGTCATTCCGGTCATCCTTTTCCATGCGGGGTTTGAGACTTTCAGCGGCGGCTTTGTTGGAGTTGATGTCTTCTTCGTAATCAGTGGCTACCTGATTACCAGCATCATCCTATCAGATCTGAGGGCTGACAAGTTTTCCCTGGTTCGCTTCTATGAGAACCGTGCCCGGCGGATTTTACCGGCCTTGTTCTTTGTACTGGCCGTAAGCTTCGTTATCGGCTGGTTCATGCTGTTCCCAGAGGACATGGAGGATTTCTCCAAGGGTCTTATCGCGACAGTCGGTTTCGTTTCGAACATTTTCTTTTGGGACCGCACTGGATACTTCGATACGGCAGCGGAACTAAATCCACTACTCCACACATGGAGCCTGGCGGTAGAAGAGCAGTACTATTTTCTGTTTCCACTATTTTTGATGGCTCTTTGGCGGAAAGCCGCGCCCAAGATCGGTTTGGCGCTGTGTGCTCTAGGCGTTGCGAGTTTGGTGGCGGCAGAAGTTGCCTTGAGAGTTGACCGTGAAGCCGCGTTCTTTCTGTTGCCGTTCCGGCTTTGGGAACTCGCTATCGGTGGCTATGCCGCTTACTTTTTGTCAAAGCGCACGCCTGTGCCAATGTCTGCGGTTCGGGAACTGGCGGGCGCTGCCGGCCTGGCTCTGATTTTGGGCGCGGTTTTTCTATTTGACGAACACACGCCGTTTCCGGGGCTCTATGCCGTTGTACCGACGCTTGGCGCGGCGCTTATCATTTTGTTCGGATCGCCGTCCACGCTGATTGGCCGGTTGCTGAGCAGCGCACCGTTCGTTGGTGTGGGATTGATCAGCTACAGCGCGTATCTGTGGCATCAGCCGTTGCTGGCGTTCGCGCGATATCAGAGTCTGTCGGAACCGCCCTTATGGGTCGTGCTTGCCATCTGCGCCGTTACTTTTGTGTTGGCGTATCTGTCCTGGCGATTTGTCGAGGCTCCGTTCAGGCGCAAGCAGGAGGGGTTTTCCCGGCGGACGGTCTTTTCGGCCAGCCTTGTAGGCGGCCTATGCCTTTTCGCGCTGGGGGTGGCTGGCCTTAAGACTGACGGGTTCAAGGGCTCATTCATTGCCGGTCTTGATGGGCGGCAAAAGGCGGTCTGGTATGGCCGCGGGGAGGCCTCTAAGCAACGACGGGCGCCGTGCCATTTTCCCATCGCTGGCGGAACCGCCCCAGGCCTCGAAGCCAAGTTCTTGGACTGTGCCAAGACGCACGGGAAGGCGATTGTTATTCTGGGCGACTCTCACGCAGTGGATCTATTCAATGCGGCTGCTGCAACCTGGGACGCTCCGTTCATTGTTAGCTCGGCGATCCTCGGTTGCCGGCCCGACGGGACCTCGAAACTGGAGGCCTGTCACTACGATGATTTCGAACAGTTCCTGATCCGCCATAAGGATGCTGTAGACAGGGTCATCTACAATCAGGCCGGCCTTTATCTAGTCTCCGATACAGGCGGCCGGCCGCCTCATCGATCGATGTTCCGGCGGAGAAACCTGAGTGTCTACCAGCCGAACAAGGCCGGTATCGAGGCTGTCGCAGCTTACCTAAAAAGGCTGGCCAAGCACGCTGACGTTATTTGGGCTGGCCCTTGGCTCGAACCGCATATGAACGCAACCGTGCTTCGCCGACTTGCGCTTAATTGCAAAGTGCGTTCGATCCCGGTCAAACCGGAGATTATCGAAACATTCCAGGTGCTGGACTCGGTAATCAGAGAAAGAGTCGGTGGTGATCATCAGATCAAATATTTTTCGACCATGCAGGCGCTAGGTTTTGACGCCAGCAAGGACTTTTACAGCTGCGCTGGCCCGTATTGGAGTGATGGCCATCATTGGAGCGATGCAGGTGAGCGGCGATTTGGTCCACGACTGGAAGACGTTGTTCAGTAATTTTTTCTCTAATGTTGGGATCTTGTTGGTTTTTTATTGTAGTTTTTCTATGTATTCCTGTGAGTTGAAGTTTTTTCACTCAAGAAAGCATAAGACGATCTTTTGTTCTCCTTGTGTGTCTAGGGAATGAAGCCAGCGCGCCGGCGGGCTCGTGCTCGCGGCCGCACAGTAGTCAACACCATACGGATTTAGCGAAGGGGGACGTCATGAATAGAACGATGGTTCGGTTTTTTGGTTTTGCAAGCGCCGCTGTTGTGAGCGCAGTTCCGGCGCTGGCACACACCGGCGATCATTCGCACTTTGGGTTCGTGCAGGGTTTCCTGCATCCTTTGAGTGGACTGGATCACATCTTGGCCATGGTCGGGATTGGTTTGCTGTCCGTGCAATTTGAAACGCTCACCGCACGGCTTGCGCTGCCGCTTGTCTTCCTAACCGCGATGGTGGTGGGCGCGTTCGCGGCGGCTGGTGGCGTTACGCTCAGCTTTGCCGAGGCTGGGATTGCGCTGTCCGTTGTTGCCATCGGGCTGGTGCTGGCGCTTGATGTGCGCTTGCCGCTTGCTTTGGCTTCGCTGGCTCTCGCTGGCTTTGGGCTGTTTCACGGCTTCGCGCATGGCGCCGTCGTTCAGGCGGAGACTTCGTCCTCGGCAGCGGGCTTCATCGCCGGTATGGCGATCGCGACAGCGGCTTTGATGAGCCTCGGCGCAGCCGCCGGGTACGGCATCCGCTATAGCCGTGTCCTGGCAGGCTCCCGCGCCCTGCGCATCGCCGGTGGATTCGCGGCCGCCGCCGGCGCGGTTATGCTGGCGCAGGTCTAGGCGGCGGTCGCCAAGAAATCTTTGTAGGTCTGTTGGAGGCCTTGGCTTAACGGCCGGGCATCGTTCCAACCGAGGGCGTGCAGGCGGTTTAGGTTGGCGAGTTTTCGCGGTGTGCCGTCAGGACGCGTGGGATCAAACGTGAGCGGGCCTTCGTAGCCCACCGTTTTGCACACGAGAAGCGCCAGATCCGCAATCGATAGCTCTTCGCCGGAACCGATGTTGATTGGCAACGACCCAGAGTAGTTGCGCAAAAGATAGATTAGTGCCGCGGCCAAGTCGTCCACGTGTAGGAACTCGCGAAGCGGCTTGCCGGTGCCCCATATGACCAGCGAGTCAGCGCTGTTGACCTTTGCCTCGTGTGCCTTGCGGATAAGCGCGGGCAAGACGTGGCTTGTTTCCAGGTCGTAGTTGTCGCCAGGTCCGTAGAGATTGGTCGGCAGAGCAGATATGAAGTCAAGGCCTTGTTCTTGCCGGTAGGCCTGACAAAGTTTGATGCCGGCAATCTTCGCGATCGCGTACCATTCGTTTGTTTTTTCCAGCGGGCCGGACAGCAACGCGTCTTCATCAATCGGCTGTGCGGCGTCGCGCGGATAGATGCACGTTGATCCGAGGAAGAGAAGTTTTTCCACGCCGGTGCGAGCGGCGCCCTCTATGACGTTCGCCTCGATCATAAGGTTGTCGTAAAGGAAAGCCACGGGCGATGCACTGTTTGCCGCTATCCCGCCAACCCGGGCGGCGGCAATGATGACAACGTCTGGCTTCTGGTCTGATAGCCACCGGCGCGTTGCTTGCTGGTCGCGCAGATCAACGTCGTTACGGCTTGCGGTCAGAACCTCGCAATCTTCTCTTGCGAGCCTGCGTGCGAGTGCAGAGCCGACCATGCCGCGATGTCCGGCAACCCAGATCCGTTTTCCCTCAAGGGCAAACAGCGGAGCCATCGATCAATCCTTGTCCCGCAGGTCACGTGTCTTTTCATGCTCGCGAATGTCCGACTCGACCATCTCGGTGATCATTTCCTCAAGCGTCGTTGTCGCTGTCCAGCCAAGCTTTTCTTTGGCCTTAGTTGGGTCTCCAAGTAGCAGGTCGACTTCAGCCGGACGGAAATAGCGGGGATGAACCGCAACGAGACAGCGGTCTGTGCCGGCTTCAAAGCCACGCTCTTCAACGCCTTCACCCCGCCACTCGATATCGATGCCGCCGACTTTGAAGGCTGTCTCTACGAATTCACGCACGCTGACGGTGCGGCCAGTGGCGAACACATAGTCATCCGGCTCTTCTTGCTGAAGGATGCGCCACATGCCTTCAACATAATCGCGAGCGTGCCCCCAGTCACGCTTGGCATTGAGATTGCCGAGGTACAAGCGGTCTTGATCACCGGCTTTGATTGCGGCAACGGCGCGCGTGATTTTTCGTGTAACAAATGTTTCACCACGACGAGGACTCTCGTGATTAAACAGGATGCCGTTGGATGCGTGAATGCCGTACGACTCGCGATAGTTCACTGTAATCCAGTAGCCATAGAGCTTAGCGGCCCCGTAAGGCGATCGGGGGTAGAAGGGGGTTGTTTCGCTTTGTGGGACTTCGACGACCTTACCGTAGAGCTCTGAAGTCGACGCCTGGTAGAAGCGTACCGACTTTTCAAGCTTTAAGATCCTTAGAGCCTCCAGAAGTCGCAGCGTCCCCATCGCGTCAGCGTTGGCTGTGTATTCTGGAGTTTCGAAACTGACCTGCACATGCGATTGTGCGGCGAGGTTATAGATTTCGCTAGGCTGAACCTCTTGCACGATGCGGATAAGGTTGGTTGCATCGGTGAGATCGCCGTAGTGCATGATAAAGCTACGTTCATGTTTATGGGGATCTTCGTATAGGTGATCGATGCGGCCGGTGTTGAAGCTCGATGACCTCCGTTTGATGCCGTGAACTTCGTAGCCTTTTTCCAATAGCAGTTCAGTCAGGTACGATCCGTCCTGGCCAGTAACACCTGTGATGAGTGCGCGCTTTTCAGTCGTTTTGGTCATGGTCTTCGCTTTAGCAAGGACGCGCGACGGAGGTGAAAGCCTCAGTGACACGTGTGATGTCAGATTCGTTCAAGTTGTGGTGGTTGGGAAGATAAATCCCATACTCGTGAACCTTGTCCGCATTCGGCAAAGCTATTTCGGGGTGATCTTTGAGCCAGAATGGATGGCGGGCGATATTCCCGCAAATGAGTGGCCGGCACTCAATCCCAAGTGCACTGATATGCTTGTAGGTTTCAAGGCGGTTTTCAACGAACGTACCATAGGCGAATGACGATAGGAGCTCTGTGTCTCCAGACTGGCAGAAGAAGCCCGGCAATGCCTCACGGTATAGTTCGAAGTTGATGCGCCGGCGCTCGACGATGTCGTCAAGCTTGCGCAGTTGCGATCGCCCGAGAAATGCCTGTAAGTCGGTCGAGCGCAAATTGTATCCAGCGTGATAAAATGTGTAGAGGTTTTTGAACTCATCAATGTCGTAGTGGTCAGCCAGCGACTTGCGAACCTCAGGTGCTAGGTCACGGCTCCAGCCGTGCGATCTCAATGATAGCATCAGCTGGTAGAGGTTGGTGTCTTCAGTCACGACCATCCCGCCTTCGATTGTGGAGATGTGGTGGCCGTAGTAAAATGAGAAGCTGCCCGCTGTACCGATCGAGCCAAGCTTTCGGCCCTTGTAAGTGGACCCCAGTGCCTCGCAGGAATCTTCGAGCAGGACGATATCGTAACGTTGACAAATGTCACGCACCGCATCCATGTCGCCAGCGTGTCCGAGGACATGGACTAGAATTAAAAGGGCAGGGGAGTGTTCCTGGCACAAACGTTCCAAATGGTCGAGATCAAGCCCCAGAGATTGGACGTCGCAATCGCAAAGGCGGACATCAAATCCCAGCTGTAGCAACGGCGAAACAGTTGTGACCCAGCTCACACCAGCAGCAATGGCTTTGTTGTTTCGGAGGCGGCCAGCTTCCTTTAATGCAGCGATCATCAGCAGGTTTGCCGAAGAGCCGGAATTGACATAAACCGCGTGTCGACAATTCATCCAGGCCGCAAACTCCTGCTCAAACGCGAGAGTTTGCTCCGCTTTCGTCAATCGGTTGCCTGCGAGCATCCATTTTGACAAGGCCTCCAGTTCGTCTTGGGAGATGGTCTCCTCAGCCAAACGGATTGGACGAAGGTCAGTCAACTAAGTGCCCTCCCTCAATCGCGCGGCGCGCATCACCTTCATCTCGAGGTAGTATCGCTTCACTTCCACATAGGCCGCTTGCAAAGCTTTCGCTTTCTCAGCGGAGGCGTGAGCATCAATGGTGATGGACCCTTCGTGAGCGCGGAAAAAAGCGAGGGGCTCTCTTACGTATCCAATTTTTGGGTAGCGCAGCATCGATAATAACGAGACGAACGCGTCAGGTCCGACGCCGCGATATTCGTTAGTTTGTAACGGGAGACGACCTTGATAAAGAGCATCAATTAGAATCTGACGGCGATAGACGGCCGCGCCTGGTGAGATAAGGGAGCTCACGATTTGCTGCTCTAAGGCTTCGACCGGATAAATGCCGGAACTGGGTTGCCAATCAGCAAACTGGCGAATTTTGGTCGGCTGGCCAGGGCCGTCCAGAACATCGGACACAGTGAACGCAAAACCCGTCTCACTATCTATCATACCCATACAGGCTTCGATGAAATTATTGGCGATCCAGTCATCGTCGTACTGGAGATGTACGAAGTTTCCGGTGGCGTGCAGCACGCCTTCCAGCCAACAGAAATGCGGCCCGAAATCGCGTTCGCGGCGGATGTAGGTGATTTTGTCACCGTAGCTTGCCGCGACTTTCGGGGTGTCGTCGTTTGACCCATGATCGGAGACGATGACTTCCACCGGCCAAGTCTGATTGAGCGAACTGTCGATTGCGGCCGGCAGCAAATCTGCCCGGTTAAAGGTTGGGATTACGATGGAAACGGACTCAGCCATCAAGGTCTCCTAGGATCTTTTTTAGCCGGGAAATGTCCGCTACAAGCGTGTCGGCCTGGCCTGTTGCAACGATATCGAGCGGCTGCGGACTTAAGTGTTGCACAAAATCGCGAACTTGCATGCCTTTGCCGGAGGCCACGTTGATTGGGCCGGTTGCGTTACACAATGCAAGTCTTACGACAAGTTCGGCTGCGCGCTCTGCTGTCAAGAAGTCACGGACGCTATTTCCACCCGGGAGTTCAAAGGTCTGCGACAAGTCCTCTGTCGCTAGACGGCGAGTGATTGAGGGACGCAAGTAGGATCCCGTCTGAGCAGAATCGTGGATGGAAAAAACGCGTGTAGCAAGAAAGTCTCGGCCAGTTGCCGAACAAATGTCACTGGCGGCTTTTTCCGCGGCCCATTTTGTGCGGCCATAAAGTGAGACGGGCCCTTTGGCATCCTGTTCTGAAATCGGCGCGCTCGAAGGAGCGTAGATGTGGCTGGAGGAACAGAAAAGGAATGACGCGCCGCTTCCTTTCAGTGCAGACAACAAATTGACCGTGCCGCCAACATTCACGGCATAGGCGAGGGCGGGATCTGCCTTGACAGATGTGACCGGAACCATCGCGGCGAGATGAATGACCTTATCTATGGACCCGCAGCTAGCGATCATCGCCTTCGTGGCTGCCGGATCCGTCAAGTCGGCCCTATTGCGGGTGACTATCGCGTTAGGCAGCATCTTTGAAAGATGACGGACGGCATGGCGTCCCAAGATACCGCCAGCCCCTGTTACCAAGACGTGCATCGCGCAACCCAATCTGTTGGCGAATTCAATCCCGTCAAAGCGCTCTTCTCCAGATGGCTTCCAATGTTCTCAAATTGCATGGATGAGGACGAAAACTAAGCAAAGACTTGCTCTGAACAATTGCCTAAAGCCCATTTAAAATCTAAGGTTTGACTCGAACCATCATCCAGAGTCGTAGCGGTAGTCGGTGTGCCATGCGTGAGCCTTGCGCAGAGGAACCTTTGCAACATGTACTACACCCAAACCAGATCCCAGAGCGATGCCGATGGGGCGACTGTTTCAGTGTTTTGCGCGGTCTGGCATCGCCAACCCAATAAGTTAGGGCTATTGAAGTCCCACTATTCCAACTTGCGGCGACAGAGTATCAAGGTCCGCATAATTTACATCTTTGACAATGGTGACACGCCACCTGATTGGGTTGACGCTGATTGTTATGTTTTTTCAGGGCCTCTTTCGATTTACGAGGCCTGGTCGGCTGCTGTCGCATTGAACCCGTCTATTTTCGTGATGAACCTTAATCTCGATGACAGGTTGGCGACCAACGCTATCGAGCTGATGATTGGTGTTTCATATGCCTCATCGGCCCATATGGTTGGTGGTGAGTGGCTTGTCACCTTCGACGATTCGCATCTTGATGAGCCGTTTACAGCGCCGCTCACGGTCGCGTCGCAGTTCGTACCCGATTGGCCACCGAAAGCTCATCCTCGTCTCCGGCTTGGCTCTGGTACCGGTGAACGTGGCACATATGGACCGGCTACACTTTGGCATGCGCAGGCTGTTGGAAAATTCTACCCAAGCTATTTTGCTGATGGCTCGCTCATTAAGTCCGTCGGCGATGCCTTGTTCTGGAGCATTCTTCTAAAAAGAAAGCTCAGGTGTATTCGCTTGCCAGTGCTAATTGGCAAGTATTTGTCTTCGCCGTCTCAACAGGCAGAATTCCGTGCGAATGAAGACCATGAACTTCTGAACCGCTACGGCATCGCCAGCATATGCTTCGCTGACAGGATTACCCAAGGGGAGGTCCCCTTCGTGCCGATGTCCCATGCCCGCCAGCCCGCTTTGGCATCAGAGCAGGGGTAGGTCGGTAGGTCAACGAACCGATGTCAGCCTTCTTCGGCGGCGAAGAACTGGCCTAGGGCCGCAATGGTTTCTTCGGGCTGTTCTTCGGGCAGGAAGTGACCGCAGTCGAGGGACTGGGTCTCGACGGTGGACTTTGAGGCCGCGCGCCATAGGGCTGGCACATCGAACTGTTTGCCGACGACGCCACGTCTACCCCATAGGGCGAGCAACGGTTGGGTGATGCCGCGCCCGGCGCGTGAGTCTTCCTCGTCGTGGATCAAGTCGATCGTGGCTGATGCGCGATAGTCTTCGCAGGCGGCGTGGATGGCTTCCGCGTTTGAGAATGCGGCGACGTAGGCGTCCATGGCGGCTTCATCGAAAACGCCTTCACGCTTGCTCCAGCCGCCAAGCGTCTTGCGCAGGTAATATTCTGGGTCTGCGCCTATAAGCCTTTCCGGAAGGTCCGCGGGTTGGATCAGGAAGAACCAGTGGTAATAGGCTTGGGCGAACGCGCGGTCGGTTGCGGCATACATTGCAGCGGTCGGCGCGATGTCGAGAACGGCGAGCCGGCGCACGGAATCGGGATGATCGAGCGCTAGCCGGTGCGCGACGCGGCCACCGCGATCATGCCCCGCGAGATAGAACTGCTCAAAGCCGAGCGCTGCCATCACTCGCACCTGGTCTTGCGCCATCGCACGTTTGGAATAGCTCGCGTGCTCCGGATCTGACGGTGGCTTGCCGGACTGGCCGTATCCTCTCAGGTCCGTGACGACTACGGTGAAGTGTTCCGCCAACACGGGCGCGACCTTGCGCCAACAGACGTGCGTTTGCGGATAGCCATGCAGCAACAGCAGCGGCGGCCCTTTGCCACCCACGCGCGCAAAGATCGATACGCCGTTGCCCGCGTCGATGACCTCGCTGCGGAAACTGTCAAACATGGCGGTGCGAACATCCTGGCCAGCAACACGGGCGGCGTTTGCCCGCTTTCAAATCAGAGCACCCCCACGCGATGCGCCGCTTTCGCGTTTTCAATTTCTTGGCGGACTCAATCCAACAGATCCACTCGTTGCGCGCCAAAGGTGTAATGTCTTCCCATGTTGCAAGCGCTTCAGTATCTGCACGGAGAGCCTTGCGCAAATCGGCAGGAAGCTTGTGGACTACGCCGCTGGAGATCGATTTGGATGGCATTCATTGCCCTCGATTTCTTCGCTGGCTGCCGACGAGAGATTTGGACAGCGAAACGCGGCAATGTAGCACGGATTAGGCGCACGGAAGCGCTGCGCTCTCTGGGAATATCTTGGTTGCGGGGGCAGGATTTGAACCTACGACCTTCAGGTTATGAGCCTGACGAGCTACCGGGCTGCTCCACCCCGCGTCACCAAAGACGGGCCTGACACAGTTGTTGTGAACACTGCAAAGTCAGGAGCTGGATTGCGTTCCCGGCAAGCGATGAACTGATCCAGCTGCGTTTCCGCGTAATATCCGGCCATTCCGGCTGGCCGTTGAAGGTCCTGGGCTTTTTGGAGCGGGACGCTTCAGTGCGGAAGCGAAAGCCGCCCCGGTCGAATGAGGCGGCTGATGAGCGCCTCTATAGCATGAAATTCTGCTTTGTGAAGCCCGGTTGACGAGAGAAGACACAAAAATAATGCGTTCGCTTGACGCCTGCTAGACAGATTGCAAATTGGCCGCCGCTCGCCTTTCGTCCTATATGTTTTGGCAAGTCATATTTCAATTAACAAGCGCTCCCCCGTCAGCCGGGGTGGCGAACGGGTTGCCGGGATGACGCCTGCAGATCGCAGCAAACACAGCGCCTTAGGCCAGGCAGCCGTTCTGGATGGGTTAGAGGAGACGTTCGTGCTCCTCGATAATAGCTCGCGCGACGGCGCGCCATCGCTCCTGTTCCATCAGCCCAGGGATGTTGTTGCGGCGTTCAGTCCGGATGAAGTACCGGGGGCTTTGCAGCGGCTGGAAGATGCGCTGGCAAGCGGGCTGCACGCAGCCGGCTTCTTTGCCTATGAGCTCGGCTATGCACTGGAGCCGAAGCTGGCAGCACTGATGCCGGACAAGCTTAGCGTTCCGCTGTTGTGGTTTGGTTTGTACGACTCGCCACGGCAGATGTCGGAGGCGGATGTCGATCATTGGCTCGGCACGCATACGCGTTCGGGCAGCTATGAGTTCACATCCGTGACGCATGCCTGGAGCCGGGACGACTATTTGAAGCGCTTTTCAGAAGTGCAGGAGAAGATCCGGTCCGGCGACATCTATCAGCTGAACCTGACGTTCAAGGCACGCTTTAAATTGTCTGGCTCGCCGCTGACATTTTATCGCGACATGCGCCGGCGCCAGCGTGTGGCCTATGGCGCGATCGTCGATACGGGTTCGGTGACGGTGCTTTCGGCCTCACCAGAGTTGTTTGTTGCGCAGAAGGGCCGCGTGGTTGAGACGCGGCCGATGAAGGGCACAGCGTCTCGTGCGGGCACGCCGGAAGCGGATGCGCAGGCCAAGCACATTCTGTCTAGCGACGTAAAACAGCGCGCCGAAAACCTGATGATCGTGGATCTGATGCGCAACGATCTTGGACGTATGGCCGAAACGGGCAGTGTCGAAGTGACTGACCTGTTTACGGTTGAGACGTTCAGGACGTTGCATCAGATGACCTCCGGTGTTCGTGCCAAGCTTCGCGATGACGTTAGCCTGAGCGATTTGGTTCGGGCGATTTTCCCGCCAGGCTCGGTTATCGGCGCGCCGAAAATCCGGGCGATGGAATTGATCGCTGGACTGGAGACCGAGGCTCGCGGCGTCTACTGCGGCGCGATTGGCCATATTCAGCCTGATGGAGACGCGAACTTTAACGTAGCGATCCGCTCGCCGGTGGTGTTCCGAGACGGGCGCGGCGAGATGGGGATCGGCTCCGGCGTCGTTTATGATTCCGATGGCGGGCGTGAGTACGCCGAGTGCCTGCTCAAGATGAAGTTTTTGACCGACCCGCCAAAGACCTTCGAACTGATAGAAACGCTGATGTGGGAGGCCGGCAGTGGATATGTGCTCTTGCACGGGCACATGGACCGATTACAGGCGTCAGCGAAGTACTTTGGCTACACGTGCGATCCTGCCACGGTCAGGGCGCAACTGGACGAGGCCGTTGCCGGGCTGGAGGCCCCGCGTGCGCGCGTGCGGATGACTCTGGCTGAAGATGGTGACGTGACGATCGGGGTGACACCGCTGGAGGCTGCTCCGGCCGAGCCGCCGCCTATGCGGTTCGTAATGTCGCCCTCGCGCGTAAACAGCGCGGACGCATTTCTCTATCACAAGACGACACGGCGCGATCTGTATGACGGTGAGTGGAAGCACTACTCGGACACGGCAGGGGCAGACGAAGTTATCTATTTGAATGAGCGCGGTGAGCTGGCCGAGGGCAGCCGGACGAACATCTTTCTATCGAAGGATGGCGAACTGCTGACGCCGGCGCTGAGCAGCGGCTTGTTGCCGGGCGTGCTGCGGGCAGACCTTCTGGCGCAAGGCAAGGTTCGCGAAGCGGTGCTGACAGAGGATGACCTTTGGAGCGCCGAGGCGATATACCTTGGTAATTCCGTGCGAGGCCTTATGCCGGCGCAACCGCTGCAAACCAAGCCAAGATAAATTTTGCAAAGGCTGCTTTTTAGGGAGCCTTGGTTTTATGGATGTGTCTGCTTGCTGGAAGCTCGGGGCCCAAGCCGCGCGGCGGGCTGACCGCTTTTTCCGATTTAGCGTCTCCAGCCTTGTCGGACTCGGCCAGCAACCCGCGATGGCCTTCGACCATCGTCGCCGCAAAGAAAAAGAGGGCGGAGGCAATCGTCAACGCCAACGCAACCGCGATGCCACGGGAGTAGCGCCGGATGCGATAGGAAAGCGATTGCTGTTCTGCGGGCGTTTTGTTCATGACTCAAGTAGTTGCCGCCGACCGCGTGGTGTTACCAGGGCGCTAGCTGTCGCGCGACAGTAGCGCACATCGGTGACCGGCAGATTCGTGTTGCGTGCTTACAAACCGCGCATAATGCAGCCCATGACCAGGATCACTTGGGCGGCCAAGAAGGCCCACATTTCATTGCCCGTCAGGATCGGAATCTGCGAGCTAAAGAAAAAGTTGATGAGTGTCGCGACCGTCAGAACGACGGACAGCATGAATGTAACAATGCCTGGTGCTTTTAGGACCATTTCAAACTCCCCCAAGTCAGGCGCCCATCCCCAGCAGTGTTGTGGGCGAATCAGATTTGTTTCCACCGGCGCTTATAGCAGCGGGTTACCAAAACAGCATGTCCTGCTGGGCTGGCCTGTGGGTATTGGCCGCCGTGCCGTGGCGAAATAGCGGCAAGCCGGGGTTTTGCGGGCTAATCGTGTCAGCTTGCCGCAGGTTGGGAGGCGTCCTCTGGCGGTGTAGAGGGTGGCGTTGGCGGCTTACGCTTGCGCGGAAACAGCAGGCGCCGGAGGATCAGCAGGCCGAACAGCAGGGCCAGTCCTAGAAGCACTGTCGCCAGCGGATGGCGTTCCCAGATCAACAACGGGCTGATGCGCCCTTCCCAGGCGAGTACGAAGTCGTTGAAGACTTGCTTGGCGGTGTTGGCCTGGGGCGTGCGCAAAAACATGTCAATGGCCGCAGACTGATCGGAGCTGGCCAGGATGGCTTTACGCACGCGCACAGGGGCCATCTTGCGCATTTTCACCGGATCAGCCGCGACTGCTTCTAAAACGCGCTTGCGTGGTTGTTCCTTCAAGCCGGTGAGGTAGGCGGCGAGTGTTTCGAGTTCGGGTTCGCTGAGTGCGCGGGCCAAGCTTTTGAGCGGGGCCGGCTGCAGCTCGAAGAGCGTGTCGCGGGCGGCTCTATTGAGGGCAGCGAGGCGGGTGACGGCTAGCCGGTCATCGACCTCGAACAGGCGGGACAGCGAGGCTTGTGTGAACGACTGCGGTTGATTGCGCCGATAGATTTCGTAGCTGACAACCTTGTCCAGGTTTTCTCCGGAAATAGCGCTCCATTTCAAAGCTGGCTCGATTGCGCGCAACTCGCGGGCGATGGTCATGGCCGGTTCCGGCATTTTGTGCACTGCGGTCGTGAGCGTGCCGTCGTCCAGTCTTTCAAGGATGCCTTTTTCACCTTCTGCGCGCAGGACGAGGCTGACGACTTCATCCAAACGGGCGAAGGCTTGCGGGCTGACGTTGCCCAGGAACGCGCGGAAGGTTTCGTTGCTGTCGGCCAGTTCCAAAGCTTTCAGGTGGGCGCGGCGGAACTCGCGCCAGACTTCGACGACGTGCTTGGCCGCCTTTGAGCCGATCTCGTTGACGTGCTGTGCGATTTGCTCCGAAAGGCTCTTAGCCAGTTCCTGGCGGACCATTTGCTTGGTGGCCGGTGCCTTCATTTCTTCGCCTATGATCGGCAAGACGCCGTTGCGAAGATCCCAGATATCCTTGGCGATGAGTACCAGGCCGATGCCACCTGCAACGACGGATACCAGTCTTGAGAGCACAGCGCCGACAATACGCTGGCCGATGCGGCGGGCCATGTTGGCCAGCTGACGGCGCACAATCAAAATCGCGGCGCCTGTGATGCCGCCCGATGAGCGCTTGAGGACGGATCCGGCCGAGATGCTGGCGGTGGCCTTGTCGGGATCGAGGCCGAATTCGGTGGCCGCATTGCCGGAGACAACGTCGGCAACGGTCCGGCCGTAGCGTTTGCCGAGGAACGCTTGCAGACATTCCAGCGCCGGTGCGGCCGCGTCTTGGCTGGCGAGCTCGATTCGGTCGCCTATGCTCTTGCCGACCCCTTCGGCGAGCTTTTCAATGGCGCCAGTGACAGCCTGTGAACGATAGACGCGTTCAGCGACCTTGGTGGCCAGCTCCTGCGCTTTCTCCTTGTTGCCGAGGGACTGAATGCGGGTGCCGAGGCTCGTTTCGTCCTGCACCTCCTTGACGGCGATGTCGACGCGCTTGTCGATGATCGCGTCCATGCCGAGGGCGCGCCATTGCGTGTCGACGGCGGCGACATAGTCCGTTCCCTGAAGGCCGGTTTTCATGGCCGAGATGGTGATTTTCTCGATCGCAGCTTGGAAGGCTTGCTCGTCGCCAGCCTGGCAGGCTTCGTAATCTTCTTGGGTGACGCTTCGTGGGGTAGCCTGTGCCAATGCGGGCACGCAGTGAGCCTGAGCGATGGCCGCAGCCAAAATCACCGAGATCGTGTTGCGAAAATATCCAGGCGGCAAATTGCTGATCCTCGGCTGGCGCTCGTGCTGAAAAAATTCAAGGACTTTCCAGCCGGTGCGGCCGCAAACACCCCATTAAAACCAACTATAGCCTGAACGGTGACAGGACCAAGAACTCATCCCCAGTGCGACGAGTTGGTACACTCTGGGTCAAGCTTTTGCCGTAAATGGCCAGCATTAGGCCCTCCGGGTGCGGCGGAATTGTTCAAGCTTCCTTAGGGCTTCTGAGATTCTGTGGACGTGCAAAGTGTACATCAGTGATGCGTCAACCTGACATCTCGCCAAGGCCATTGTGCAATGCACAAATGTGTGGGAATTAAGGTTTTGGCCGGTGCGGGTCTTCCGGCGGATCTAGTATTGAACGGGACGATTTAAAACATGCCGACTGGCGTGCTGTTCCTGGGGGAGCTGCGGCGTACTGAGGCAGGGTGATCAACTGGGGTTGGCGAGCCGGGGATATTCGGTTTAATAAACAATCCCAATTCCGAGCGGGTAGTACTAAGTGTTGAAAAACAAAGAAAAAATCAAAGGCTTTCGCGGAAGCCTGGTGATCCCGGGCGGCCGTACTGGCGTTCTTCTGATCCATAGTCTGGGCGGGAATCCGATGGAGCTGCGCTTCGTAGCGCAGTCGTTGGCCCGTGAAGGCTACACGGTTTATTGCCCGCTTCTGCCTGGTCTGGGCGGCGGCACGGACGTGTCTGGTCTGTCGACCTGGCGCGACTGGTATGCTGCCGGCGAGAAGGCCTTGGCTGATCTTGAAGCGCACTGCGACACGGTTTTCGTCGGCGGTATGTCCGCTGGCTGCAACGTGGCGCTTCGCTTGGCGCGTTATCATTCCGACAGCGTGAAGGGCATTATGCTGTTCGCGCCAACGCTGTGGCCGAACGGCTGGACGATCCCCTGGTACTTCAACTTTTTCCGGTTGGTGCATCAGAAGTGGTTCGCTCGTCTGTTCCACTTCCAGCAGCGCGCGCCTTACGGCATCAAGGACGACCGCATCCGCAATTTCGTTTTTGATAGCTACAAGAGCGAAGACCGGCCTGTGGAAGATCTGTTCGGCCGCGGCGGCGGAATGGTATTCGAGTTCTTGCGCCTTGCGCGCACCGTGAAGCGCGAGCTTGGCAACATCCGCCAGAACGCGATCATCTTCCATCCGCGCGAAGATGACCAAAGCGATCTGTCCAACACGCTTCTACTTCAGCGCCGTTTGGGCGGCATGGTCGAAACGACTGTACTGGATGACTGCTATCACATGGTGACGCTGGACAAGCAGCGGAACTTTGTCGTTGACCGCACAGTGGACTTTGCCCGCCGGCTTTGCCAGCAGCTCGAAGACAAGGCGGCGGCGAGCCGTTGGAAAGAGCGCCGGGTTGAGCCGTCAGAGCCGAAGCATGTCGCTGGCGGCGAAGGCAACGCTTCGTAACGCTTCCTAATCAGCGGCTGAAAATCATTAAGGCCGGGGATTGCCCCGGCCTTTTTCGTTTGTCAGATGGTTTGGTAGACCGCTCGGCGAGCAATCAAGGCGTCGAAGCTTGTTGGCCGGCGCCACCGCCTTGGACTTCACAGCGCTGCGTGAATTCTTCAGGTGCGCGTGTCCAGGTAAAGGTCTTGGAGAACAGCTTGATGCCCTTGTAACCAGTCACAACCAGCCGGTCCTGCGCGGCAGCTTTGATGTGGACGCTGTACTGAGTGCCTTCTTCCGGGCTGTAGATCCAGCCGCCGTCCCAGCCGTCCGGTGTGCGGCTCAGATTGCCAATCACGGGCAAGCCGCAAATTGGGCGGGTTCGCATGGCTTCGTTCGGGTTCCGGCGGTCGAACAGCGGTTCGCCCTTGTCGTTCACCTGGCTCTTGAGCCAGACGATGTTGCCGCACAAAGTTTGTCCGTTGGCGCATGGCTTGATCTCGATGGCGCCTTTGCCGTCGTGGTCAATCCAGAGGCCCATTTCGGGTGCTTGAGCTGCGGCCGGTCCGGCCACAAGCGTGATTCCCATGGCATAAACTGTCCAAATGGCGAATCTTTTGGCGCGGTGGCCGGCGAATCGTGTGAAAAATTGCATGGCGGATCAGCCTGATAATTGAAATGGCAGGGTCGCTGACTAAGCCGCGAAAGCGGCAAAAGCAGGGTGTAGCCGAAAGGTTTACACAAGACTTACCGAGGGGGCCAATTGACGCTTGCTGTGCGCGCACCATCTTTCTGCCAAATACCAGTGATGTTAGGCGCCTATTATCGCGGGCTCTGGGTTTTTGTGCGGCGGAAAATTTCGGCCAGGCCCCGCTACTCGAACGGACGCGCTGGGCAAGGCGGCGATTGGTCTTATGCACCGGCTCTTGTCGCGTTATGTCTCATATCTAGTTCTATGACGGGCTGGTTTAAGTCGCGCCAGACGTACACAGTGGCGGTCCACACGCAATGATACTAACACTTGCCTTTAGGAACTTATTCCACGACCGCATCCGGCTTGCGGTGACCTTGATTGGGATTCTCTTCTCCATCGTTCTCGTTGCCGTGCAGCTAGGCCTGTACTTGGGCTCCAGCCGCATGATTACGGCAATGATCGAACGCGCAAATGGTGAACTGTGGGTTACAGCCTATGGCGCCAAGAGTTTTGAAGACGGTGGTTTGCTGCTGACGCAGCGCGAACGTCACGCCGCACTTGCGACGCCCGGCGTGAAGGCTGTCATTCCGATGATTGTTGCTTTCGCCGAATGGCGTAAGCCGAGCGGTGGTTCGACGCGCGTTGTGGTGGTTGGTACCGACGCCGAGGATGGCGGGTTGGAGCCGTGGTCGCTCGTGAAGGGCACCTGGGCCGACATCAAGGCGCCGGATGCGATAGCCGTCGACAATTCCTACCTGCGGGAGCTTGATATTTCCGGCGTCGGCGACACGGCGCAGATTGCTCAGGGACGCGTCAAGGTGCGCGCTTTGACGAGCGGTATCCGGTCATTCACGCAGAGTCCTTATGTTTTCACGCCCCTGAACCGCGCGAGACATCTTCTGGGCGCGCCGGCTGACAAGACGACATTTTTCCTTGTTCAGCTGTATCCAGACGCCAACGTGGAAGCGGTTAGGGCGGATCTTCTGCAGCGTCTTGAGGGTGCGGATGTTTTAACCCGGCCAGAGTTCCGGGATCGCAGCTTGACTCAATGGCTATTCAGAACGGGCGCTGGTGTCGCGTTGATTGGCGGCGCTCTGCTAGGCATTTTGGTCGGAACCGTGATCGTGGCTCAGACGCTGTATTCCAGCACTAAGGACCACTTGAACGAGTTCGCGACGCTGCGTGCGCTGGGCTCCTCTTCAGGCTATATACACAAGGTGATCTTGGCGCAGGCCGGGATGAGTGCGGTGATTGGTTATGTCTTGGGCATGATGATCTCGCTCACCGTCCTGGTGATGAGTAAGTCGTCGCCTCTTCCACTCGTCATGACGTGGGGGCTGGCAGGCGCGTTGTTTGCCCTCACACTTTCAATGTGCGCGATCTCCGCAGTGTCGGCGATCATTAAAGTAACGAAGATTGATCCAGCAACGGTATTCAACAGATGACGCTCCCTCCGTCACTCGAAGCCGAAGACATCGTCAAGGAGCTTGGCCGGGGCGCCGGTAAGGTCGTCGCCCTCAAGGGCGTTAGCTTGTCGTTGAACCCCGGTGAATTGACTTTGCTCATGGGGCCGTCGGGCTCAGGTAAGACGACATTGCTGTCTATTCTGGGCTGCATCCTGACGCAGACATCCGGTGAAATCCGGGTCGCCGGCCAGTCGACCACCGGGCTGTCTCCGGAAGAGCTGGCAGAACTGCGGCGCAAGAACATCGGCTACATTTTCCAGTCGTACAATTTGTTTCCGACGCTCAACGCGCTTGAAAATGTTCGCATTGCGCTCGACGTGCTGGGACAGAAGGGATACGCCGCTTCGCAGCGTGCCGAGGAAGTGTTGCATGATGTTGGGCTGGGGCACCGGCTGAAGAATTTCCCGGGAAATCTCTCGGGTGGTGAGCAGCAGCGTGTCGCTGTTGCCCGCGCGATTGCCAGCTCACCAGCGGTGGTGCTGGCGGACGAACCGACGGCCGCGCTCGATAGCGAGAACGGGCACGCCGTGATGGAGTTGCTGGCGCGTATTGCTAGAGAACAAGAACGTAGCGTCCTTGCCGTTACGCATGACCCCCGAACGCTCGGCTATGCCGATCGGGTCGTGCGTATTGAGGACGGTCTGATCGTGGGTGAGGAGCGCAGACCGGATGGTCTTGATGCACCTAGCGTCACGGATCTAACGAAAAGGCGAAAAGCTCATGGCTAATTTTATGGCCCGATTAAATTCAACCTTCGCGACGGTTATCGCCTTCGGCTTGTTAGCTGTTGCGATCAGTTTGTTGCTCAACTGGGGCCCGCCGACGGCTCAGGCACCGGCGGTGTTTGCCGCTGATGTGAATGATAATAAGGAACGTCCGGTGTGGGCGGCTTCGGCGACCGGTCGTATTGAGCCGAAGGATGGCGAAGTTCGCATCACGGCGCAGACGCGTGCCAAGATCGCCGCCGTTTACGCGGAAATGAACGAGACGGTTTCTGCTGGGGATGTCCTGGTAAAGTTGGACGATGCTGACCTTTTGGATCGCATGCATGCGGCCGAGGAAGAGGCGTTGGTCCGACAGCGCGAGCGCGAAGAAGAACCGGCCGAGAAGGGTCCGGCGCAACAGCGGCGTGACGCCAGCGATGCGGTTTACTCGGCGGAGCGCAAGCTGTTTGGTGCCCGCATGGCGCTGGACGAGGTCGCAATTGGCGTCAGGAATGGTGAGAAATCCGAAGAGGATTTGAAGAAAGCCAAGGATCAGGTTGAGGCAGCGAAAAAGACGTTGCGTACGGCGCAGGCTGACTTGGCAAAGATCAACGCGCTGCCGGATATTCCGCTGCCGACACGTTTGGAGTCGTCGCTATCGCAGGCACGATCGGAGTTGAACCTTCTTGAGAACGCCGTTGACCGTACGCGTGTTCGCGCTCCTTACGATGGCACGGTGCTGACGGTTTGGGCCAAGGTTGGTGAGACGGCAGTGCCGTCACCGCAGTCTCCGCTGGTGCTATTCGGTGACCTGTCGAGCCTACGGGTTCGTGCGGAACTGGAAGAGCGTGACGTGACCAAGGTCTTAAAAGGCCAGGTGGCCGTCGTGCGCGTGGACGCTCACGGCGACAAGGAATTTGCTGGCAAGGTGACGTCGATCGCTAAGTCCCTCGGGCCGCCACGGATTGCCTCGCGTGGGCCTCGACGGCCGAACGACGTAGAAGTTCTAGAGGTTCTGGTGGACCTTGATGGTGAACCGCCATTGCTGACGGGCATGCGCGTTGACGTGTTCTTCAAGGCTGGGACGCCGACGAATTAAGCGTCAAACGCATCGGAAAATCAGCAGGGTTGCGCAGATCGCGTGCCCTGCTTTTTTGTGTCTGCCGGGCGGTTGGTTAGAACTGGCCGAAGCGTATGTTTTGGAGGGTCGCTAGGACGCCCTGGTCCACACCGATCGTTTGGCCGCTGATGAGGGCTGCTGCATTGTTGCCTGCGGTGCCAACGCTGCCGCCGCCGTTTTTCAAATCATACAGTGCGATGAAGCGGCGGATGAACTGGTCGAGTTTTTCCGGGTCCTTGAAGTCTTCGATGTCTATGCGGCGGCCGATGTCGCGCGCCAACACGTCAATGTCGGCGCGCGCTGCCTCGTCCGGCATACCCAGGGCTGTGCGGGTCACCTCAAAGAGGGCTTTGTCGGCGAACAGGCTGTAAACCGAGAAGATCGAGTTCGCCTTTCGTTTAAAGTAAAGCGCGAGCCGTACGCCGTTGTTGTCTTCTCCAGCGTCTGTCTCCAATGTTTGCAAGAGGTAGTCTTGTGTCGTTTGGTAGATCAGGCCGTTGGATTGAACTGCGGCTTCCGGTACGCGCTTGGCTTTGCCTTCGGTATCAAAGTTGAAGTAAGCGGCGATCTCGCGGAATACCGGGCTCTTGCTCGTGTTGGCAAAGCTGTCTGGATCGTTCAGGTCGCTCTTCAGCGCGCTTTCCAGGTTACGAACCGTGCTGAAGCCGTCGTCTTCCAAGCCAAACGCTTTAAGGATGAACGTGACCATGCGCTTGTCGGCGACAAGTTCGCTGGCCGTCGAGATGCCGGCGATCGTCTCGTTGTAATAATTGGTTTCGGCTTCGATCAGCGCTTCCTGTTCGGTCAAGCGGTCTTCCGCGAAGTAGTCCGGTCGCTCTTCGTCGGGATAGGAGTCCGCGTAACGGTCGGTCAAGCGGCGCGTGTCGGAAGCCGTTTGGGCCAGCAGCGGCGTGCCAATGGTGCCGTCGGGATCGAAGTTCAACGAGTTGGCTAGATCCTTGAAGCGGGCGTTGCTCGGCAAGTTTACAAAGCTCGTTGCCTTGGTCTTGTCGCTCAAGAGTGCAGCGCGAATATCGTCTTTCGAGGTTGTGGCGGGATCAAATCCGTGTGCCAGCAGGACGTAGTTGTAGAGCTGGGGATCCTTTAGGAATTCGTCAATCGGCTTGGTGCCGTTGGTGGCCGCGCGGGACTCCAGCGCATTGATGGCGCTGGTGAAGGCGCTCGTGGCACCGGATGTTTCAGCGCGCGTTGCGCGATTGTTGCGAGCCAGGTAGCGGTTGATCGTATCGTTTAGTTGCGTGGCGTCTTGAGTATCAGCGCCGACAGGTACGTATCCGCCATTCTGGAAATTGAAGGCTTCGGCCAATTCGAGGAAGGCGCCACCGCGTGTGTTTGCAATGCTGGTCGGGTCGGACAGGTTGCTGCTAAGAACGCTGGCGATCTCATCCTTAGTGACCGATGCGGGGTCAATGCCGAAGGCAGATAACGCGATCGTATAGACTGCGTTATGCTCGTCGGAGATGAATTCGCTGACGGAGCGGATATCGTTGATCACGCCCGCGTACTCTCCGGCCAGACGGAAGTTGAAGGCGCCGGTGTCCGTGTCTGTTCGCGATACGAAGCGCTCGACCATGCGGTCCAGTTCGATCACCGACTGCGCTGGTACCCCCGCGGCGAGCGAACCATCGGTCGCGAAATTGAAGCTGGCGGCAAACTCGGTAATGCGCGGATCGCTTTTGGCAGCGGCTTCGGTGTTGGCAAAGCTGCCCGGGTCGTTCAGGTCGCTGGTCAGTATCTGGCGGAAGTAATCCTTGGAGGCCGTCGTATGGTCGAAGCCAAATGCGACTAGCGCAAAGGCAAAGGAATCTGTATCGTCAAGAAAGTCGTCGACATTGGTGACTTCGGCCATGTCGAAGCGGTAGCCGTATGATGCTTGCTGGGAAGGAGGTGCGCCGGCGAAACCTTCAGCGATGTAGCGCTCGAACATCTCATAGACTTTGTCGTCGTCCTGAACCTGCCCGCCAGAAATGCTACCGTCCGGCTGGAAGTTGAATGCGGCTGCGAGGCGTGCCCAGCCCTTGTCCGATTGTGAGTTCGCGAAGCTTCCTGGATCGGACAGATCGCTCGTCAGGACATCGCGTAGAAACGCTTCGGTGTACTGGTTTTCAACATTTAGATTGAAAGCGCGCAGAGTGAAGGCGCGCATAGACTTGGCGATCACGTCGCCCGCCATTGACGGATCTGGAGACGTCCCTCTCAACAGCTGTACGAAGTCGTCGACATCGTCGATATAGCCGGCTCGGTTGATCTGGAATTTGTATGTAACGTAGGCGCTTGGTTCATTGACCGAGACAGAATTCGCGTTGGCTAAGTAGCGTGTCACGACTGTTTCGACGTCAGCGGTATCCTGTGCCGGGTCACCGGGGGGCAGCGTGCCGTCGGTTTGAAAGTTGAACGCTTCGGCCAGGCGCTGGTAGCCCAGGCCGAGTGTGTTGGCGGCGCTTGCTGGGTCGCCCAAGTCGCTTGTCAGCGCCGCGCGGATGTCGTCTTCGTCAACTTTCGATGGATCCAGGCCGAACGCCGTGAGCGCAACGTTATAAGCGGTGCTGTTGTTGATGAAGTCATCGACGCTGGTGATGTCGCCGATCGCGGCGCGGTAGGCTTCCGTGGTGATCAGCAACGTGGCCGATGCGCTGGATTGTCCGGAGTATTGCAGATATCCGGCGGCCGTCGCGGCCTTCTGAGACAGTGTTTGTGCGCCGTCGGTGACGGATATCGAGCCGTCTGCTTCAAAATTGAAAGCAGTGACAAAGTTGTGGATCTTGTCGCGATAGGCGTCGTCGGTGATGTCGTAAATCGGGTGATTGGGATCGGCTAGATCCTGCGTGAGAAGGTCCCGGAAAGCAGATGTCGACGCGTACTTGGCGACGTCACCAAGCCCGTAAGCTGTCAGTGCAAATTCAAACAAGTTTCGATCAGCCAAAAACTCGTCGACGTTGCTCAGAGCGTTGATACCAGCGGTGTATTCGCTGATTTTCTGTGATGCCGCCTGTTCGCGGGCGACAATGCTGGAGTTATATAATCCGACGAGGTCTTGCTCTTGGATGTCGGATTGAATGTCGGTGAAGGTCGAGACTTTGCCTTCGGTGTTGAAATTGAATTTGGCGGCAAAGTCACGGTAGCGTCGGTCGGTGAGCTTATTGGCGAAACTGTCGGCGTCGGTTAGGTCGCTTTCCAGGACCTTTTTCATGAAGGCCCGCGCATACGTCATCTCTTCCAGACCGGCGGCTTTCATCACGTATGTGAAAAGCCGGTTGTTGTCGACGAGATCGTCGACCGTTTTTACCTTGCCGATGTTCGCGCGATAGTACTCTTCCGCGTTTGACACGATTGGGCTGCTTGCGACGCGAGTCAGCGTCCGCGGCAAATTATTTGTCAGCAGCAGGTAGCTCGTGAACGTAGACACAGTTCGGCTCCAGAACGGAATCGTACCTTTCGTCCGGCTACTGTGCGTTGAACATCTTACCCGGGGCTTAACGGACAGGTCTCAACTGCAACAATTTCAGTTAGTTGCGGCGGCTACTCGGCCGCTTTGGGGTGCGGCAGCGCTACGGGCACGCTGGTTGGCTTGAATTCGCCGTTGTCTATTTCGCTCTCGTTTTCCGCGCCACTGGGGCCCGGAGGTTCGTCTGTTTCGCCAACGAAGCGGCCGAAGAAGCTCCAGACCCAACGGCCGAAGTCATCCATCAGAACGAACACGGCGGGGACGAAGACAAGCGACAGGACGGTGGACGAGATCAGACCGCCGATGACCGCGATGGCCATGGGCGAGCGGAATTCACCACCCGAGTCGAGCGCGAGCGCTGAGGGAAGCATGCCGCCGACCATGGCGATGGTCGTCATAACGATTGGGCGGGCTCTCTTGCGGCCAGCGTCGACGATCGCGTCGTGGCGTGCAATCCCGGCACGCATTTCCTCGACGGCAAAATCCACGAGCATGATCGCGTTTTTGGTGACGATACCCATCAGCATGAGAATGCCGATTACGACGGGCAGGCTGATCGGTTTGCCGGTGATGGCAAGTGCGATGATGGCGCCGCCGATCGACAAAGGCAGCGAGAAGAGGATGGTAACCGGCTGCAAGAAGCTGGCGAACAAGAGTACGAGAACGGCGAAGACCATCATCAGGCCCGCGCCCATCGCATCGGCAAAGCTTTCAAACACTTCACCCATGACCTCCGCCGCGCCGAAATCCTTGACTTCCACGCCTGCTGGCAGGTTTTGAGCCGCCGGCAAAGCTTTTACCGCTGCGACGGCGTCGCCAAGCGGCGTGTTTCCGACCAGGTCGGCGCCAAGGACAATGCGCCGGTTGCGGTCGTAACGATCGATTGAGGTGGGGCCCTGGCCGAACTCAATGTCCGCCACAGTGGTGATTGGAACGGAAGCCCCCGAGGCCGTCGTAACGCGGAGCTGTTCGATGATCTGCCGGTTTTCGCGCGCCTCTTCTTTTAGCTGAACGCGAATGGGGATCTGCCTGTCACCGACGTTGAATTTCGCCAGGTTGGCGTCAATGTCGCCGATGGTGGCCACGCGTACGGCAGCGGAGATGGCTTCGGTTGAGACTCCCATTTCAGCGGCAATGTCGGACTTCGGGATGATGCGCAGCTCTGGCCGGTCCAGCTCGGCGGTTGAAACGACATTGGTGATCATCGGCAGGCGCTTGGCCTGGCTCGTCAGCTCGGCACCGATCCGGTCTACGGCTTCGCCATCGCGCCCAGTGACGACGAGCTGGAATTGACGCTGGCCGTCGTCCTCCATGAAGTTGAACCGGATGTCCGGCTCGTTGCGCATCATGCGGCTGATTTGTTCCTGGATCTCGAACTGTGGGGTTTCACGTTCGGACTTTGGAGTGAGATTGAGGATGAAGGTCGCCTTGCGCACCTCTTCGCCCGAGCCGAGCTGGCGACCGCCGTCAACGAACACGCTCTTGACGTCTGGGCGGGCAAGAAGTTTCTCGGTGACACGGTCAGTGACGTCTTTGGTATCGGACAGTTTGGAACCTGGCGGCAGCTCTACAGCCATCAGGGCACGGCTGGTGTCTTCCTGAGGCAGAAAGCCGTTTGGCAATAGGTAGAAGCTGCCGATAGAGCCGAGGAAAATGAGGAAGCCGAGGCCGACGGTTGCGAAGTGGTGGCGCACCGACCAGGTGAGCAGCCGTGTGTAGGCACGCATCACGGGGCCTTCTTTTTCTTCCTTGTCCGAGTGGCGCAAGAAATACGCGGCAAGCATGGGCGTGATGAGACGCGCCACAAGCAGCGAGAAGAAAACGGAGAAAGCGACGGTGAGGCCGAACTGCTTGAAGTATTGGCCGGCGATGCCGCCCATGAAGCTAACGGGCGTGAAGACTGCGATGATCGTGAAGGTGATGGCGATGACGGCCAGCCCGATTTCGTCAGCGGCTTCCAGGGATGCGCGATAGGCGGATTTGCCCATGCGCATGTGGCGAACGATGTTCTCAATCTCCACAATGGCGTCGTCGACGAGGATGCCCGTGACGATCGTGATGGCGAGTAGGCTGACTAGGTTCAGCGAGAAGCCCATCACTTCCATGGCCCAGAACGCTGGAATGATGGATAGAGGCAAGGCAATCGCCGCGATGATGGTGGCGCGCAGATCGCGCAGGAAGATCAACACCACGAAGATCGCCAGCGCAGCACCCTCGAGGAGCGTGTGCATTGTCGACTTATAGACGCCCTCTGTGTAGGTGACCGTGTTGTCCACACGAGTCATGCTGACGTCTGGGTACTTCTTCGAAAGCTCTTTGACTGCCGTCTCGACAGCGGCGGCCACTTCCGTGTCGGAAGCACCCTTCGCGCGCGAGATGGCCAACGCGACAACCGGTTCGCCATTGAGTTTTGCGAACGTCCGTGGTTCTTCGATATTATCCGTAACGGTGGCGAGCTGGTCGAGGCGGACCTTGCGGCCGCCTGGCAATGCGATCGTCGTTGCCGCCAGTTCCTTCACCGTACCTTTGTTGGCGAGCGTGCGGATGGCTTGTTCCTTGCCTCCAAGCTCACCGCGGCCGCCGGCAAGGTCGACGTTTGTTGCACGGACTTGCGCGTTGACTTCGGCGGCAGTGGTACCTTGAGCGGTGAGCCGGTCGGGATCGAGCGCGATGCGGATTTCCCGCGTCACGCCGCCTATGCGGCGCACATCTGCAACCCCGTCTACGCCCTGAAGCGCACGCGTTGCCGTGTCATCGGAAAACCACGACAGTTCCTCGTCTGTCATGGTCTTGGCGCTGACCGCATAGGTAATGATTGGCAGACCTTCGATCTCGACGCGCGAGGTGATGGGCTCTTCGATCGTGCGCGGCAGTTCCGTTCGAATGCGTGATACGGCGTCCTTAACGTCATTCAAGGCACGGTCGACGTCGACTTCGAGGCGGAATTCGATGGTGGTGACGGACGCGCCTTCCGTAAGGCTCGACGTGATGTGCTTCACGCCGTTGACGCCGGCGATGGCATCTTCAACCTTCTTGGTGATTTGCGTTTCCAGCTCCGCTGGTGCGGCACCGGACTGGTAGATGCGGACCTGGACGATGGGGATGTCGATGTTGGGGAAGCGCGTAATGGGCAACGATTGGAAGCTGAGCACGCCGACGACGAGCAGCACCATGAACAGCACCAACGACGGAACAGGGTTCCGGATTGCCCATGCCGAAATGTTGAGGTTCATCGTGCTTACCTTGCCGTGTTGCGTGCGTGTTGCTTGGGCGTAGCGCCATTCGGCGTAGCGCTAGAGATGTTGGCTTCAGAGATAATCGGGCGAACAGCGTCACCATCGCGTAAGAACGTGCCGGCGCGCGCGATCACGAGGTCTCCAGTTTGGAGCCCTGAGCGGATTTCAACCATTCCTTTGGCCAGCAGACCGGTCGTCACGCTTTTCGCGACGACCTTGCCGTTTTGCACTATCTGCACGGTTGCCTCGGCCTCGCTGTACAACACGGCCGAGGCGGGAACGGCCAAGCCGTCGCTTTTGTTGGTCTTGATCTGGCCACGGCCGAAGGCGCCAATCCTCAGGCGCGGGTCGCTGCCCAGAAAGATGCGGACTTTACCGAGGCGCGTTTGTTCGGCGATCTCCGGTGATATCAGACGAACGGAGCCTGTGACTTTGCCGACGCCGGCGACTTGGATGTCGGCTTCCTGGCCAAGGCGAACTTTGGCGAGTGGCGCTTCGGGCACTTCCGCGTCGAGCTCAACCTCACCCCTTGCGATAATCCGGAACATGGGTTCACCAGCAGCGAGTGCTAGTCCTCCGACACGGGCTGCGCGCCGTGAGACAACACCATCTTCCGGCGCCTTGACTTCGGTCCTGCTGAGACGCCAGTCCAACTCTTTGCGCTGGGCGATGACCTGTTTTTTCTCGGCTTGGGCCGCTTTCAAATTATCTCGGGCTGAGAGCACTTGCGCTTGTGCAGTCTTCGCTGCGGCTTCGCGCTGGTCATAGGTGCTCTCCGACAAGTAGCGGTTTTTTAGTAGCGGCTTGGCGCGCTCCAGCGCGGCGTTCGCTTCTTTGACCCGCGCTTCGGTTTCGGTAATCGCGCTTTGGGCACGAGCGATGGACGCATCGGCGCGCGCAAGCGCAGCATCGTTTTGTGCGACCTGTGCTTCAAGCGATGTCGCGACAAGCGTCGCCAAGATTTGCCCTTCGGTGACCTGATCGCCGACGTCAACGCGCAGGTCGAGCACTCGCAATCCGTCGACTTCGGGCGCTACGAGGATTTCATCGCGCGGGATGAGCGTGCCCGTGACCATGACCGTCTCGACAAAGTGCTGTCTCGTCGCCTTCGCGACCGTCACAGCTGGTGCAAGGATCTCGGGATCTTCATTCTCTGTGACCGGGCCGCCTTGCTGGATCTTTAGCTTTTTCATCAGCGGATCGAGGTTGCCGGTGGCATACAGGCCGCCGCCGGCTGCTAGCGCCAGCGCGATCACGCCCAGAATTATGGACTGGAGTTTCATTCGACGGCCTCGTTCTCGGGTTGCTTGGCGGGCGCGGGGGACGCGGTAGGACCGGCGTTCAGCAAACTTTCAATCGTTTTCATCACGGCAGGAATCGTACGCTCGGCGTCGAAGTGCGGATCGGTGGCCCGGCGCCAGAAGAGTCCATCACCGATAACCTCGAAGACGCGGCTGAGCGACAAGACATCGAGATCTGGGTTGATACGGTCTTCAGCCTTCAGCCGCTCAAAGAGGGTTTCGAAGCTTGATGACACGTATTGGTCGACGGATTGATAGATCTCGCCGACCTGGGGGTTTCGGGTCGCTTCGATGCCGATCTCGATGCACATGAGCTGCTTGTGGACAGGCTCATCAACGAAATAGTGCTGCGCGAGTGCTCTCAGGGCTTCCACGACATCGCCGCTGTCGGCCAGATCGGCAAAGCGCGCGGCGAAGTCAGCACGATTGCGTTCGGCGATACCGGCGATCAAAGCTTCTTTGGAGGAGAAGTACACATAAAGCGCGCCAGGGCTGACGCTGGCTTCCTTGCAGATGTCCTGCATGGTGCAGCGGTGAAATCCGGAGCGGGCAAAGCAGCGCTCGGCGGCATCCAATATATGTTCGCGTCTTGCGCGCTGGGTGTCTGGTTTCAATCTGGGCATGGCGAGGTCTTTACCTGGCTTTCAAGACAGAAATAAAACGAACGATCGTTTTCTTTGTGGCAAAAAAGGCAGTGGTGTCAAATGATTTTGGCATGCGCACACTGACAGACGCCGCGATTGGGCGCTGTTTCATCCGGAACACTTGGGTGGATGGGCTGCTAGATTTGGGGCTAGAACTTTGTGTACAGATTCATGGTGATGTAGGGCGAGAGCGGTTGCCCGGGGTCGCGTGAAATGCCGGTCGACAGTGAGAGTTGGCTGCGGCCCCATGAGTAGTTCGTGAACAGACCGCCTCGCGCGTAGGCGGTGTCCATGTCGACGGTTTCGACGGCATTGTCGTCAATGCTCAGTTCGGGGCCGACCGAAATGTCGGAATTGTACCGGAAGCCGAGACGGACGCGGGCGGAATACGTGTTGTGAGCTGTCGTTGCGCCCGTGTTGAGGGAAGCCCAATAGCCACGACCCTGGTCGTACCAGAGTTCGACTTGAAGGCGCGGTCCGAACTCCTTGCCATCATCGGCGGGCCCATTTTGCGACCAGGCCCGGTGGTCAATGTATGAGAGACCGGCAAACAGCTTTGTGGTGACGAAGCCGAGCTGCCATTGATAGCCGACAAGGACATCCGTGAAGGTGATGGTTCCGGCTTGTTGCCGCTCAATGAAGCGGTAGCCACCATAGCCGGCGTTGGCTCGCAGTTTTAGGCCTTCGTCGTAAAGTCCCGTGAATGGGGACAACGTGCCTCCTGAATAAACGAAACCCATGTTCTGAGTATAACTAGCGCCCACCCACAGATCTTTTTTCGCATAACTGGCGCCGTCGGCCCGGAGATTTTCCGGACGAATGGTCATCAACAAGACGAGGAGAGCTGTTACTGCAAGTAATACTCGCCCGCTCCCGCGACAGGAGGCCCTGAAGCGAAGTAAGAACACAACGCAATACTCACTGAGAACTAAACGGGAACTTAGAAGTTCACGAGTTAACTGTGCGTGCACAGCTAATCTGTGTCAATACATTATAGTATCTACTGAGAATTGCTATCTCTACTTCATGCAACCAAAGGTACATCTGGATTCTGGTTTATCCACTGCAAATATGATGTTTGGGCGCAATTACTTGCAGACAAATTGCCGGTAATCGATCGTCGGACTAAAGTGCGTCAAATTGGCAAGTTAAAATTAAGAAGCCCGAAACATGTTGTTTGAGTTTCTAGGGAGTTAGAGGGCAATGTCATTACAACATAATACCTATATACGTTCGTCTGCGGATCCGTATTTTCGTCCGTTCCAGGCTTATTTCGGAACTTTGGACACGATGGCTCAAAGCGTTTCGCCGCTGAAAAGCTTGGCCCGGTGTCAGCTGGAATGGTTCGGATTGGCGAGCCGTAGAACGCAGGCTTATTTAGAAATACCGTCGCGGCTCCAGCGTTGCCGGACACCGCAAGACTGGTTTCAGGAGCAGTGCCGCTTTTGGCAAATTGCGATGGAGCAGTATGCTGAGGCTGGGCGCCGCATCCAGGAAGCCTACGCCGAGGTGGCCAGTAAGGCTCCGGCTGAGAAGCCGAATACGCATGACTACATCAGCTTTGGCCAAGATGAAGAGGCGCAGCCAGCCGCCGCGCCGAGAGTCAACGGCTATGACCGCCGTCGCGCGGCTTAGCGCTTAGCAGTCAGTATGTTTCGGGAAGCTAGCTGGCCTTGTTTGAACGAGCGGGCGTTCAAGCAGGGCTAGTTTTGTGATTCTAGCCCGCTCAGACCTTCGGCGAACCCAGCTAACGAGATGGGAATGCCGATACCAGCTTCTTCGGTTTGGAAGATGACAAAAATGGCTGTCGTACCAGTCTTCAGCCTTTCAACGAGCTGTTCATCAGCTACAACCTGCGAGTAGCAGGTGAAGGTGTTGCAGCGCAGGAATGGCGCGTTGCCGATATCTTTGTCGTCGATCTTCAAGCCAACGCCCCGGGGCAGCAATACGCCCAGCGGAGCAAACACGCGCAGCCGGTTCGTGCCATCGGAGAACTTCTGAAAATAGACCGTGAGGCCGACGTTGTTGCGGTCCTCAGCCATGACGGCTTGAACGAGGGCGCAGACTTCGCTTTTGGCGCCGGGAGGCGGCGCCTTGCAGACGACTTGCCAGTCTCCATGCTGAGCTTTGACCGTTGCATCTTGCGCCGCCGGGCTGGCCGCGTTTCCGCTAACCAGAACGATCGCTACGGTGCCAAACAAGACTGCGGCTGTGGACGAGAGCCGGCGCCAGGTTCTGGACGGGATTTGGATAAGGTTCACGCGGGATATTCCTGACCGGCGGCGTAAGGCTTTCAGAATCTATGACGGATGATTTCAGTCTGTCAGAGATGAAAAAGGCCGAAGTTGGGTCACTGTGCA
Source organism: Hyphomicrobium sp. (assembly GCA_041940525.1). Lineage (GTDB taxonomy): Bacteria > Pseudomonadota > Alphaproteobacteria > Rhizobiales > Hyphomicrobiaceae > JAKAXS01. The sequence goes on along the minus strand of JBGTSB010000002.1, from coordinate 1,846 downwards.
ATGCGAAATTGATGCGCAATCCGAACTTACGGCTTCCGTCGCGAAGTTTTGCCGCATAAGCTCGACTTGTCGTAGATATCTCAGATGTGCTGTGACTGTGACGGGGAAGCTTCACTTGCGTGAAGAAGGGGCTGTGACCGGGTGCGCCCGATGTCCGGACGTGGTTCCAATGAACCGTCAGATGTAACCATAAAAAGGTCGCCCATGGCTTTGATGCCATGTAAGAAGGCGGCTGAAATAATTCGGGAGGAACCCGGCTTGCGTGCCGGACCCAACTAGGAGCGGGAGAATGACGATACGGTTCTGTACGTTGGTGGCTTTTTTGGTAGCCGCTGCCGTAGCTGTACTTGGATATTTTGACCCTGTAATGGCTGCCGCCGGTCACTCGGTACCTGGGCAGATTGGGTTGCAGGATGCGGCGTCGCCAATCGCCGAAGAGATCCACACGTTTTATAATTTCGTGAACTTCATCATCATCGCCATCGCAGTGTTCGTTCTGCTGCTAATGGTTTGGGTCGTTATCCGGTTCCGCGAAAGCGCCAATCCGGTTCCGTCGGCCACCACGCACCACACGGTTCTGGAAGTCGCCTGGACGGTTGTGCCGATTTTCATCTTGGTCGCGATCGCGATCCCGTCGTTCAAGCTTCTTCACAACCAGTATGATTTCCCGAAGGCTGATGTGACGATTAAGGCCACCGGAAACGCATGGTTCTGGATGCATTCGTATCCTGATCTTGGTGTTGAGGATTTCATATCGACAATGGTGGATGACGACACCACCGCAGAGATGCGCGCCAATGGTCAGGACGCGCCGCGCCTGTTGGCAGTTGATAATGACGTCGTCGTGCCGGTGAACAAGGTTGTTCACGTGCTGGTGACGTCAAACGATGTCATCCACAACTGGACGATCCCAGCTTTCGGTTCAAAGGTCGACGCTGTACCCGGCCGCGTTACGGCGACTTGGTTTAAAGCGACCAAAGAAGGCAAGTTCTACGGCCAGTGCTCTGAACTTTGCGGCCTCAACCACGCCTTCATGCCTATCGGCGTTCAAGTTGTGAAAGAGGACGTCTTCGCGCAGTGGGTTGCGGCGAAGAAAGAGGGCGACGACGACAAAGCCAAGCAATTGCTGAGCGCTGCTGAGCAAGAGCTGAAGGAACGTCAGGTTGCTGACGCGAGCGCTGCTCGCTGATCGCCGTGGGGGAGGGGCGCCCGCTCCGCGCTCCTCGCCATTTCGCCATTAAAGGAAACACCCAAGGCATAAGGTCTGAAAAAAATGGGTAGCACCGCACACGCAGATCACGCTCACGATCATGCACCGACCGGCATCAAACGCTGGTTGTTTTCCACGAACCATAAAGACATTGGCACGCTGTACCTCATCTTCGCGATGGTGGCCGGTATCATCGGCGGCGCCTTGTCGATCGGCATGCGTCTCGAGCTCGCAGAGCCCGGCATGCAGTACTTTGAAAACGCGCACATCTATAACGTGTTCGTCACCGGTCACGGTCTCATCATGGTGTTCTTCATGGTGATGCCGGCGATGATCGGCGGTTTTGGCAACTGGCTTGTCCCGCTGATGATCGGCGCGCCCGACATGGCGTTCCCACGCATGAACAACATCTCGTTCTGGCTTCTGCCGGTTGCGTTGGGGCTGTTGATCACCTCAATGTTCGTACCAGGTCCGCCAGGCATGAATGGTGTTGGTGGCGGCTGGACGCTTTACGCTCCGCTATCAAGCAACGCTGGCCATCCTGGTCCCGCGATGGACTTCGGTATTCTGGCGCTTCACGTCGCTGGTGCTTCGTCCATCCTCGGTGCGATCAACTTCATCACCACCATCTTCAAC
>JBGTSB010000001.1:180874-181099 GCA_041940525.1 Hyphomicrobium sp. | reverse complement strand
TGCTCGCAGGTCCGATGTCCAGGTTCAGCCCTGGACTGGTGAGTTCCGGAAACGCGATCGCATGATCTTGCTGAAAATCAGGTCCCCAATTGATGAAGACGTAGTCTCCTGACCAGCGTGATGGCGCCTTCGCCGACGTCACAAGCACGAACTCTTCATCGAAGATGTGCTCAATCATATGCCCGGGAGGCTGCAACGGCCGGTACATCACCGCCAGGTCGAGCG
>JBGTSB010000001.1:84309-180861 GCA_041940525.1 Hyphomicrobium sp. | reverse complement strand
CCAGAGTGCGAGCGGTGCACCAACAGACAAATGGTCGCGATGATGATCAGATAAGCTGACTTCAAGCTGCGCGTGCTGCCAGACGCGAACGAGTGCAAGCGCATGTTTCTGAAACTGCTCGCCGGCGTTCGTGAGTTCCGCGCCCGTCTTCGATCGTTCAAACAACGGACGGCCCAACATCTCTTCAAGCCCTTTGATGCGGCCCGAAACGGTTGATTGGGTGATGTTCATCTTGCGCGCAGCATCAATGAAGCTGCCGGTTTCAGCGACCATCAAGAAGGTGCGAGCGAGATTGATGTCCATCGCCACCACGCATCACAAAACGAACTCAACAACTACCTATCGGAATTTCCGATAACAGTCACCGGAAATTTCCGTTTGAAGGTGAAGTTGAATTCGACGCAAATAAACTTAGCGCGAACTTTCATCGCGCGACCTTGAACCACTCAGGTCAACAATTGAAGGACTAAGATAGATGAAGGCGAAGGCGAAGACGAAGGTCAAAAAGCCCGCCAAGAAGGCGAAGAAGGCACCAGCTAAGAGAAAGACTGTAACGAAGGCTAAGAAGAAGCCTGCAGTCCGCAAGTCAGTCAAAGCCAAGACCAAAGCGAAGCCGAGGACTGCTGCGAAGAAGACCAAGACCAAAGCCAAGACCAAGGCGAAAGCCAAGCCTAGAGCGAAGGCGAAGACCAAGGTCAAAAAGGTCAAGGCAAAGCGCAAAGCTCCTGCCAGAAAGAAGTAGGAGACGGTCTGCGCGTTGATGGAGTGGCCGTGATGCTCTCAAAAGTAATCCCGGCTGGTGTGTCAGCACTGCTATGTATGGCTTCAACTGCGTCCGCGGTATCAATTTCCAACCGCGAAGATACGGCGCAAAAACTGACCGTCATTGTCGGTGAAGCCAGAAAAAACCACGTTATCAAGCCTGAAGAGACGCTTGATGGCGTTTGTAAAAGTGGCTGTCTGCTTCGCTTGAACAATGATGTGCGCGATGACCCCTACGAGCTTCAGGGCTCGGATGTCATCTCCATCGAAGATGGCGAAGTATGGCTCGAAGATGCGGGCGAGGCATCGGCATCACCCTCAGATGCCAGAAAGAAGCCTCGGTAACCCGCCGCGGACTTACCCTCTAAAGTCCTGCAAGGATACAGCACCCGGCCTGACGCCTCTGTCAGGCCGGGTGTCTTGTTATGAGACCGCTATGGTTCGCGGCGGATGATGGAAATGTCGCTGCGCATGTCGGGTGCGTTAAACGTCAGACCGAAGCGATGCTCGAACGCATTGCGTAACGCGCGGTCGACATCATTCATACTGGCCGATATCCCGAGCGCCGCTAGCGATGTCACGCTGCGGTCGGATATCCCGCACGGGACTATTCCGGCGTAATCGCTCATGTCGGGGTCAATGTTCAGGCTAATGCCGTGAAAACTGACGCCGCGGCGAACGCGAATACCCAACGCCGCGACTTTGGCCTCTTGCTGGCCTGGGACATCAATCCAAACGCCGATGCGCCCATCAATCGTGCGGCCTTTCACGCCGAGCGAGGCCAGCGCGTCGATAATCCAGCGCTCCAGCCCCTTCACGAATCCGCGCACGTCGTTGCCAAATCGCGATCGCACGTTGAGCATCACATAGGCTACGCGCTGGCCCGGACCATGGTAGGTGTATTGGCCGCCGCGTCCCGTCTCGAATACCGGCAGACTGACCGGTTGAATGAGATCCTGCGCCTTGGCGCTCGTGCCGGCGGTATAAATCGGCGGATGCTCCAGCAGCCAAACACCTTCGCAGGCACGCTCCTCCGCTATGGCCTGCGCCCGTTGCTCCATCACGCTAACGGCATTGTCGTACCCGACGAGCCCTAGGCTCCGGGTCCAGGCGATGGCGGTCTCAGGTGTGGATGGCATCGGAGAAAACCGGCCCCTCGTCAGTAAAAAATCGAGTAAATCTCAGCCGTTGTAGCCTGCAATCGATCCCGCAAAGCCTCAACCTGTTACATATATATAGCGAGCACTTGCAAGCGCCGCGATCCTCTGATAGTCGGACGTCCCTTGGAGGCGATTGCTCCTCCTAAAGCGCGTTGGACCACTGCCAAGCCAACGCTGCGGTTGTGGCCATGGCGGAAATGGTAGACGCGCTACCTTGAGGTGGTAGTGGGGAGACCCGTGGAGGTTCAAGTCCTCTTGGCCACACCAATTTTATCCTACACAATTTGGTGCTGAGTTCGCTTTAGCGCTCTGGCGGCGACCAATCGGCTGGTGGCACGTCACGACGGCGTAAGCGGCTAGCAAGACCAAATGCTACCCCGACTCCGATTGCAACCGTCAGGTCTGCGACAACAGTTAGGATCAGCGTGAGCAGTAAGAGGAACTTATCAGACGGGCGAGCCGAAAAGTAGCTTGCCCTTGGCCACACAATATCGGCACAGCAGCCACCTCCACAGGTCATTCTGGTTTCTCAAGCAAGCGCACGGTTGAGAACAAATAGCAGCCGTCGCGGGCTTACATGGTTCTGCAACATGATGCTGCATCAATGGCGGCGGTAGGTCGGGGACTGCGAAACACGTCTCGCAAAAAGTTAATATATTCGGGCTAAAGCATCGGCACGGGCCTTGCAGTCTCCTTTAGCGAGACTTGTTAGCTATTGGATTCTGTTAACTGGCGGACACAGCCGTGCGAAAAACCAATGATTTTGCCGCTCCGCGATCAGTTTTAGGAACTGCTGCCCGGCGGGAGGGTGAGCCACGTGTCTGAATTAGAGACAATGCAAGCGCCTCAAAGCGAAACAACGCTTCCACTCTTCGTGGACTTGGATGGCAGTCTGATGCGTGCAGACGCCGCCCAGGAGCAGCTGATAATGGCACTGAAGAAGCCGCAAAACATTGTTGCGGTTGCCGGTGCCTTGATGACAGGGATATCGCAAACCAAGCGGTTCCTTGCCGAAACGGAAGCGTTCGATGTCACGACACTTCCGTACAATGAGTCTGTGCTCGCCTATATTCGTGAAGCTAGGGAGGCTGGTAGGCCAATCTACCTGGCGACATCGGCGGACACGATCATCGCGGAACAAATCGCCAGTCATCTTGGATTATTTGACGGAATAATCGCATCGTCGCCGGGGCGTAATTTGACTGGCGAAGCCAAGTTGAAGGCCATCCAAGCGCAAACCGACAACGGTCCATTTGAGTATATCGGAGACAGCACCGCCGACTATCCAATATGGGAAGCGGCCGAGCGATGCGGTTTCATCAATGCACCTGGCGCGGCCGTTAAGCCAGCGCAAGAGGCTGGCCGCGCCTCGTTGGTCATAAACGACAAGCCAAGCCTGTTCCGGGCCCTTCTCAAGGCCATGCGCCCCCACCAATCGGCCAAATCGCTGCTGGTCTTTGTGCCGCTTCTGTTTTCACATCAATATGGGTCGATGGACCTGGTATTGACAGCGTTGCTCGCCTTCTTACTTTTCTCCGGGTGTGCCTCAGCCGTCTACCTCGTCAACGACTTGATGGACATCGAAGCCGATCGTGTCCACCCGCGGAAGAAAAAGCGCCCGTTGGCCAGCGGTACACTACAGCCTGTTCATGGCGTGCTTGCTGCAATTGTTCTGTTTAGCACGAGTATCGTTGTCAGCGTTTCAGTGATGCCTTTGGCATTCACTCTGGTCCTGCTGACCTATGTTGTGGCGACGACGGCTTACTCGCTAGTCCTGAAGCACTACTCCACCATCGACGTTGTTGCGTTGACTGGCCTGTACACATTGCGTTTGATCGGTGGTGCGGCAGCCATCAACGTCGCTTTGTCCCCTTGGCTCCTCAACTTTTCTCTATTTTTCTTCCTCAGCCTAGCCTACCTGAAGCGATACATCGAACTGGACAAAGCCAAGGATGGCCGCCTGAAAGGCCGGAACTATTCAAGCGACGAGATCTACATCATCGCGGCGACAGGCCTCGTGAACGGTGGCCTGTCGGTTCTGACATTGTCGCTCTACCTGAACAGCGAATTCGTTAGAACAACCTACGCGTCGCCCAACTTGCTGTGGCTAATCTGCCCTGTGTTTCTGTTCTGGATCTATCGAAGCTGGTTGTGGGCAAAGCGCGGAAAAATTCACGACGATCCCGTCGTGTTCGCGATCAAGGATCGGGTGAGCTTGCTGACGGCGGCAATAACTGGCGCCATCGTGGTAGCGGCCAAGTACGTAAACGTTCAGGAGTACCTGGTATGACGCTTTCCAGTATTGGCCAGATACTGATCGCGGTGACCATGACCTCTCTGGCCCAGGTCGCGTTGAAGTATGGCGTCGGCCAAGTCGACCTCAAGCCTGCGATGGGCTTAATTCATCAGGTCTTCGCGCTGGTATTCTCGCCGTTCGTCATTATTGGATTGGCGCTCTATGTCGGTAGCGTTGGAGTGTGGCTATTCGTGTTGCGCAATACCGACCTGTCCTTAGCCTATCCGTTCGTTAGCCTGAGCTTTATATTGGTCTTGCTCCTAAGCGCCTTCGTGCTGGGAGAGTCGATCACCGCGACGCGGATCGCCGGTTCATTCATCATCATTCTAGGTCTCATCATTCTGGCGAGATAGCATATGAATCTATGGGACGCCCGAGCGGTCGGCCGGGCTCAGCTGGGAGCTATTTCCGCCTACATCGCGAGCCTGGGAAGAGTGCAGATTTGCGTTGCACTGTTTCTTGTGGCCCTCATTCTTCGTGTCATTGGTATCAACTACGGTTTTTGGAACGGCGACGAGCGTGTCAACGAAGCCGCCAAAGTCCTGACCGGACAGCTCGCTCCAGACCAGCATTTCTATCCGCCGCTGTTCAATTACATCATGGGGTTGGGGTTCGGGGCATTGTACGCAGTTGGCCGGCTGATACCGCTTTGGAACGATACCGCCGAATTTCGCCACCAGTACTTTACCGATCCGACTGCTTTCTATCTGACAGCGCGGTTCATCACCGCCTGTCTGGGCGCCGCAGTAGCACCGCTCTTTTATCTGATTGGCCGAGAAGTTGGCGTGCGGCGGTGGCCGGCAATTGGAGCAGGCATTGTCGCAGCGTTGATACCAGTCAATGTCCTGCTCTCGCACACAGCGAAGAGCGACGTTCCACTGGCAACGATGGTGGTGGCTGTCTTTTATGTCATGCTGCTGACCTATCGCTCCGGATACCGTGACATTATGGCAGTGCTTCTGGGGCTGGCCGTTTCTCTCGCGTTCAGCTTCAAGCACTCCTACATCTTCGTAGCCTTGCCGCTGGCCACATGGCACATTTACTGGCTGGCCAAACACTACGAACGCCCAGAATTAGTGAGATCACTGGCCATCTCCAGTGCCACTTTTGCCGCGAGCTGGGTTGCCTTCAACATCGGCATTGTCTTGGACCTGAATGACTTCCTCGCTTACCAAGCAATCCAATCAGAGATGTCCATACGCGAGCAGGGATCAACTCTATTGGGTGTTTCAACCTGGTTGTCATTGGTCAGCGATATTGGCAACGGGATAACGCCACTTGGCGTGTTGCTGTACTTTGCTTTCCCGCCGTTGCTTCTATCAGGGATAGTGAAGATCCAGCAACAGCAGGCGATCCATCTTCTGGCAATGTGGGCCTCGCTGCTCTTCGCGACGATTGTGATCATCTACCTTGCTGGCGGCCGGCAACCGCCGGGTCTATGGCTTCCGGTCTTTACTGGCATGGCGTTGTTTGCCGCCTTAACCGTCGTCATCCTGATCGATTTTGGCGAAGGATCACTGAAGCTAGCCGGCCTTGGTGGCCTTGCCGCACTCATCGCGTGGTCAGCCGTGGGTGATGGCGTGGTTCTGAATCAAGCACTGGCTAAGCCAGTTAAGGCTGAAGTCTCCGAACTGGTTGGACGGTCTTACTCTAATCGGAACATCGTCACCTGGTCGGAACTTGACTTGCCACAAACCAGGACGGCCCAACAGATTGAGATCAAACGGGCCGAGAGGCTCGCGGAAAAGTACAAGGTGGAATTGCCTCCTCTCTCCGATGAGAATGTCATCAAGAGCTCGGCTCCAGAAGCAGTCAACTATGTCCAAGGACCGAGTGTCATGCACGGATTGGAAAACGCAACCGATGAATCACTCGAGGGTGTCGTCAAAGCTCACGCTTGGCCTCTTCAAAAAGAAGAATGGTCGCTGGACTATTGGATCGCTCAACAATTTGACCTTTTCGTCTTTGCCAGCTTCCAGATGCGAAACAAGATCATGCGCAGGTTTGTGAACGATGCCAAACGGCGGTGCAAAGTAGTCGAGGAGTTCGAGGCGAAGAAGCCGCTCTTCATTGAGCATTCCGTCACCGTCATCGATTGTGCACAGTTGCAGTCGTAGCGCGCTGTGAACAACACGCCAACTCGACTTGCCCCGGCAGCCTGAAAGTTCTGGAGGCAATCAAGCAATTTGGCTTGAACAAGACCATATGATACCGTCTGTCGGTACACGTTTGATGAGGGGGCCAAGAATGTCAAAATGCAGCCTGCCACATCACGAAAACCATCCACATCAGCATGGACCCGGCTGCGGTCACACAGCCGTCAAGCATGATGGCCATGTCGATTATTTGCATGACGGCCACTTGCATCACATGCATGGCGATCACGTTGACGAACACGTCATCGAAGTCTCGGAGAAAAATCCGGATGGATGCACGCCCGAACATCGCTGTTCTGGCCACGAGCCGGATCATGTACACGGGCCGGGCTGCGGGCACGAAGCCGTGCCGCACGGAGACCATGTCGACTATCTTGTCGACGGCCATCTCCATCACCCCCATGGTGATCACTGCGACGATCACGGGCCGCTAGAAACCGTGAAGCAAGATTAGGCGGCGAGAACTGGTATAACCCAGAAGAAGCCCGCGATACCCGTAGGAGGCTTGGGCCTCCTGCAAGCGAGCTTAGTTCGTTTTGCGCTCGCGCAGCAGCGCTCCTGACAACAAACCGAACAGGCCGCACACCACTGCAGCGGCGCCGCCAACAACCGCAATGGCCTGAAAGACGAGGTCATTCCAGCCGCCGGTGCTTGTCACGGCTTTACTGACGCTACCTATCGCGCCGAGAAGAACGATTGGTACCGCTGCAAGCAGAATGATGCCTGAAGTCTGATAGGGCCGCCGCCAGAAGCTGAGCCGCGTGTAGGCGACAAATCCGAGCAGTGCGGTGAGAGCCACCAGCGCCAAACGTTGTGGCCACGTAGAAGCCGGATGAAAGAGCGTGTTCAGGGCCGGGAACAGAAATATGACCGAGCCAAGCGCGCCAACGGTGTAGCCCAGAAATTGGGCAAGCCATCCGAATATTGACCCGGCAATGCGCATGGAGACCTCAGCACATATCGGTTCCTCGACACTAAGAAAAGTAAAGCAACACGGCCAGAGTTTTGCAAACAAAACCACTCCACACTGCCTTTAACGTATCGGATTGATATCGGGTTGTTCCAGCCAACGGGCTCGCATAAACAGAGCCGGGCGTGAACGGCGGCATCCAGTCGGGGAAAATACATGTTCAGCATTGCGATCGTTGGCACGGGCTACGTGGCCGATCTTTACATGCGATCCTTCGAGACGTTCCCGGACGTCAGGATCGCCAAGGTCTTTGATAAAGATTCAGCGCGGCTGGCGGCCTTCGCGGGCTTTTGGGACGTGCCGGCGGCGCCGAGCCTGGAGGACATCCTCGCCGATGAGACCATCACTGTGGTTTTGAACCTGACCAATCCCGGATCGCACTACGAGGTTAGCGCCCGTTGCTTGGAGGCGGGCAAGCACGTCTACTCGGAAAAGCCGCTGGCCATGAAGATGAGCGATGCGCACGCTCTGCATGCCCTTGCAAAGGAGAAAAATCTCCTCTTGGCATCAGCACCGTGCAGCGTCCTGAGCGAATCCGCACAGACCGTTTGGAAAGCCGTGCGCGAAGGCCAAATTGGCAAACCACATCTGGTCTACGCCGAACTGGACGATGACTATGTTCCGCAAGCGCCATACGATAAATGGATGAGCGAGTCTGGCGCGCCCTGGCCCTACAAGGACGAGTTCGAAGTCGGCTGCACTTTGGAACATGCCGGCTACTACCTCACATGGTTCATCGCGATGTTCGGCCCGGTCAAAACCGTCGTCTCCGCGTCCGCCAATCTCATAGCGGACAAGCTGGAAGGTGGCCTGCCGACGGCGCCAGACTTTTCCTGCGCGACGCTCTTCTTTGAAAATAACGTCGTGGCAAGGCTCACGTGTTCTATCGTCGCGCCGCACAATCACGAACTGCGCATCATCGGCGAGAAAGGCGTGTTGGAAGTTGACGAGTGCTGGAACAACAGCGCGCCGGTGAAGCTGCGCACGCGCCATACGATCCGCCGCAAGCTCTTCAATAATCCCTTCGCCAAACGCATCAAGCTGGGCGGAAGCACGCATAAGAAGACTAGCCGGCGCGGCGCGGCCACAATGAACTTTGCCCTCGGCCCGATGGAGCTGCTCAATGCCATCTCCGAAAATCGCAAGCCCCGTCTGGACGCCGACTTTGCCCTTCATCTCAACGAGGTTACCTTGGCCATCCAGGACGCAGGCGCAACGGCTGGCGCTCAAATAATGAAGACGACCTGCGCCCCTATCGACCCCATGCCCTGGGCGATAGGGTAACAAGTAGTCTGCCCTTCAATGGCGAACGGTCGTCATTCAGCGACAAGTATGGCAAAGCCGCAGCTGACATTGCGGCGATCGGCAAAGAATTGAAAGAACGCTGCGACAGCATCCGGCGGTAATGAATTTTCACCACCGGCCGCCCCTGACCTTGGCAAACTAAGGCACAAGACGCAGGGGGTTGTTGGGGTTCCGGCGTGCGATGAGCTGAGAGATGGCCTCAGTCAGAACTTCTTCAGTCGTCGACACTCCTCCACCAGCCATGGTCAGGAGATCTGGACCAGACATCGGCTTAGCCAAGAGGAAGCCCTGCACTTCCTGGCATTGATCTTTCGCCAGGCACGCCAACTGCTCTTGCGTTTCAACGCCTTCGGCCGTCACTGAAAGTCCGAGTGCGCGCGCCAGGCTGATCACCGCCTGAACAATGGCGCCATTGCCTTTCCGGTCTTCAACGCCAGAGATGAAGCAGCGGTCAATCTTGATAGCGTCGAACGGATAGTTCTGTAGATAGTTCAGCGACGAGTACCCGGTACCGAAATCATCAATTGCCAGTTTGACGCCGAGTTCTTTCAAGGCTTTGAGCGTGGCCTTGACATGGTCTTGTCCAGCGATCAGCACGCCTTCGGTCACTTCGATTTCCAGCATATGTGCAGCCAGTCCCGTGTCAGTGAGAACCTGGCTGACCATGTCAACCAACTCTCCGTCTTGGAACTGAACCGGCGAAACGTTGACGGAGACGCCAAAGTCTGGCCACTGTGCCGCGTCGCGGCAGGCGGTTTCCATGACCCAGCGGCCAAGCGCGATGATCAAGCCACTGCGTTCGGCAGCTGGAATGAAATCCATCGGGCTGATGCGTCCCCGCTCCGGATGGGCCCAGCGAACCAACGCTTCCGCGCTCTTGATTTTCCTGCTGACGGTCTCGAACCGGGGCTGATACTCCAAGTAGAATTCTCCGGAAACGAGGCCCCTGCGCATGTCCTCGACAAGCTGGCGCTCAGCGGACAAGCGCTGGTCAAGCTCGCGTGAGAAGAAGCGGAAGTTGTTCTTGCCAGAGCCCTTCGCCTCATACAGCGCAGCGTCAGCACAGCGGATCAGTTCATCTGGCGTTGTGCCGTCGGTGCCGGATACGGATATGCCGATCGACGCGCCGATTTTGATGTCAGCCTCGTTGACGCGGAATGGCGTGCTGGCCGCCGCAAGCAAAGACTTGCACAATCTCTCGATTCCATCTTCCGGCAAGTCTGGTGCGACAACCAGGAATTCGTCACCACCTACCCGCGCGACCATCTGGTCCCGGCGCAGCGTGCGGCGGAAGCGGTCGGACAATTCACCTAGGACGCGATCGCCAACGTGATGGCCAAACGTGTCATTGACCGGCTTGAAGTCGTCTAGATCGAGGTAGAGAACGACCACGCGTGCGCCGGGCAGGTCCAGCACCGAGCCGAGGAACGTCGACAACCGGGCGCGGTTCGGCAGAGTCGTCGTTGTATCGTATTGCGCTTGGCGCCGGACATCGGCGAAGGCTTCCGCGAGCGCGATATTTTCGCTGACATCGGTGGCGAACTTGATGATTTTGGTTGGCTTGCCACTGGAATCCAAGATCGGATTATAGGTGGCTTGGATCCAAAGCTCGCGCCCGCCTTTGCCAATGCGCTTGTAAAGTCCGGAGTGGAAATCGCCTGAACGAAGTGCGTTCCAAAACTTCTCGTATTCATCGGAACCTACGACGTCTTTCTCGACGAGCATGCTGTGGTGCTTGCCCCGGACTTCCGGCAAATCATAGCCGATAACATCCAAGAAATTGTCGTTGACGTTCAGGATGGTGCCATCAAGCCCGAGCGTGACAACGCCTTGCGATCGCCAGATAGCAGCAACCTGGCTTGCGACATCGGACCGGGCCATTTTTTCTTCGGTAACGTCAAGCGCATGCTTCACGACCTTGAAAGGTTTGCCGTCCAATCCAAAGATCGGACTGTAGGTCGCGCGCAGCCAAACCTCTTTGCCGGAGTTGCCAATCCGTTGGAACTCGGCCGCTTGATATTCGCCATTCGCTAGGGCCCGCCAGAACGCGCGGTACTCATCGCTCTTCGCCTCCTTGGCAGTGACGAACATGCTGTGATGGCGCCCGCGCACGTCTGCGTATTTGTAGCCGACTGCATCTAGGAAGTTTTGGTTGGCATCCAGGATCGTGCCGTCAAGCGCGAAGGTGACAACGCTTTGGGCCCGGTGTAATGCCGCGATCTGCCCTTGATGATCGGCCCGATGCAACCGCTCCTCTGTAACGACCGAGGCATACTTGACGATCTTAATTGCCCGGCCGGAAGCATCGAAGATGGGATTGTAGCTGGCCTGCAGCCAAACTTCGTTGCCATTCTTGCCGATACGCCTGAACTGGCCAGACTTGTGGAGCCCATTTTTCAAACCTTGCCAGAAGGCGGCGTATTCGTCGCTATGAGCATAGGCATCATCAACCAGAAGCCGGTGATGCGAACCAACAAGGTCATCAAGTTCAAAACCCATGGCGTCGAGGAACAAGTCGTTTGCGTCCAATACTGTGCCGTGCATGTCGAATTCGACGACGCAGTTAGATTTACGGATGGCGTTGATCTGCCAACGGTAGTCGGCTTGAACGTTCTTTTCCGTGGTTACGTCGTTGGCATAGAGCACGATCTTGAAGGGGTTCCCGTCGCCGTCCAAAATCGGGCTGTAGGTCGATTGCAGCCAGATGTCCTGACCGTCTCTCCTCAGCCGACGGTACTCACCGTTTTGATGGTGCCCGGCTGAAGCTCGGACCAAAACTCCGAATAGAGCTGCGAAGCCGCGTCGTCTCCCGGTACGAGAAGGCTGTGCTTATGGCCCTTGAGTTCATCCAACGTGTAGCCGGTTGCGTCGAGGAAGCGCTCATTGGCATGCAAGAAGGTGCCGTCAAGCATGAAGTGGGCAATGGCCTGCGTGGCATTGATGGCCTCGACCTGGCCGCGGTTGTCTTCCAGCTCGTTGAGGTTTTCCGTCTCGTTCGTCGACAGCTGCACGATCTCGCGAACGGTGCCGTCATCATCGCAAATGGGCACGAAGCGTGCGCGTACCAACGCGAGCGCGTTGTTCGACGTCTTGTAAGTGCGCAAAACCGATTGGGGTTCGCCCGCCTTGAGAGCTGGCCAGATGTCTTTCGCATTCGACGCGCCAGCCATCAAGAAGGCCTCGGTTTGGCCGACCACGTCGTCGATGCCGTAGCCGAGAAGCTGCAAAAACCGGTTATTGGCGCGCACGATTGTACCGTCCGCATCAAACGTCACCGTGCACATGGACAGGTGGAGCGCCTGCAACTCAGACGTGATCGTAGGTGGCCCCGAGAGGCAGGTCTCTGCCATGATGATTTGATCCAAATCCGCTCGCCTCAGGCGAGTTTTTGCGCCGTTTCTTCAAATTCCGCACAAAGAAAGTCGCATAACACCCTTAATTTGCGGTGAATCCGTATTTATACAGATCTTTACCGGTTGAGCCGACGTCTGCATGGCTCAACCTCGATCAGCTCCAGACTCGTCCTGGCTCGTTTCCAACAAGTCGCGGGGGCGCTTGGTCCCCAGATAGCTGCCTTCCAGTTTCCGGATCACCACGACGATCACCACGCTTATGAGCGTGGCAACGATTGCCAGGAAGTAATAGCCAAGGCCACACGCGACTCCGACAGCACCCGCTAGCCACATGGCGGCACCGGTCGTTAGGCCGGAAACCTCACCGCGCGACTGAATGATCGTGCCCGCCGCCAGGAACGACACACCCGCCGTCACCGCTTCAATGACACGGATTGGATCGGCCCGGCTGTCAGATGACGCGCTCGTCAACTCATGGAACAGCTCAAACGTGATGATCGTGAACAGGCTCGCGGCTAACGCGACAAGGATATGCGTGCGCAATCCAGCCGGGTGGTCCCGCAACTCCCGCTCCAGCCCAATCACAGCACCCAGGACGATGGCGAGCGAAAAGCGGAAAACGATTTCCGCATGCCCGGTGTCGTAAGACCCGGCGATGAGTGAGGTAACCCAATCCATGACCGCTCCACAAAGCTAGAGAGTCAAAAAACGCTGGGCCGGGCAATTTGTTCAACGCTGGACGTGCGGTGCAACACGCCGCGGTTCCGCCTATGCAAGCCCTGCAAAGGCAGCTGCGTCCAGAACCAGGATGCCGTCTTCATCGGCTATCACGCCATCACCGGGTTGAACGAGAACGCCGCCAGCATTGATGACGATATTGGTGCTGCCCTCACCACGACGAGTCGATTTGCGCGGGATGCAGCCCATCGCCTTGACGCCGATGTTCAATTCCGACAGCGCCTTGGTATCGCGCACGCAGCCAAAAACGATCAAGCCTTCCCAGCCGTTGTCAGCTGCTTCCTTGGCTACGAGATCTCCGAGCAAGGCACAGCGGCGGCTTTCCCCACCATCGACCACAAGAACTTTTCCAGAGCCGGCTGTTGAGACGAGCTCCTTGATGCGCGAGTTGTCTTCAAAGCACTTCACGGTAACGGCTGTGCCATGAAACGCCTTGCGCCCACCGAAATTGCACAACGGCGTTACCGGCACACGGGCCTCCGCTTCGAATTGGTCGTAAAGATCGCAAGTGCTGAAGGCCATTGTCCCTACCGTCGTTGAATTGGCGCAAGACGACACCCTAGCGCGCCCGTGGGCGGCCGCAACAGTTGCGGGACCAGGAGACGTAGCTGGACGGCCGGGTCAGTAGGTGACGGGCTTGCTCAGGGGATCAGGCTCCGGTTCGTCCCGCTGGCCTGTACGCCGTCGGCGCTCTTCATCCATAAGCGTCATTTCAAACTGCTTGGCATCGCGAAGCCAGCGCCCATGTGCCGAATTGATGGCGAACACGAAGCCATACGTGCCAGCGCGCCAGAGGCCTCGCGTAAAGTAGTGCCGGAGAAAATAGACCGGCATTGCGAGCCACACGCGTGCGATCAGCTCCGGCTTGGACTTGCGCTTGCTGTCTGCCGCGCGGCGGCTTGAGACCCGGTTGCGCTTGTAGATGACGTGGGTCAGGTCGCGGAACGCATAGTGGAGTATGGCACCGTCGACGCGCGGCAGCCGCTTCGCCTTCGATATCGGCAGTTGATCCCAAGCCCGGTGCTCGGGCATGCGCACCACGCGACGGTCATAGAGTTTGCGCCGCCACGAGTGATTGAACGACCACCACGGCTTGCCGACGGGCGGTACGTTGACCAGTTTCAGCTCGTAAACGCTGTGTGCCGGCTCACCGTCGGCGAACAAGGCGCGGATGGCTTTGGCCAGTTCCGGCGTCACAACTTCGTCGGCATCCAGATCCAACAGCCAATTGTTCCGGCAGGCTTCCTCACCCAAGCGCTTTTGGTAGCCATTGCCAGGCCATTCATCGATACGAACCACGCGGGCGCCGGCCTTCTCGGCGATCTCGACTGTTCCGTCGGTCGAGCCGGAGTCGACGATCACGACTTCGCTGGAGGCCTGAAAGGCGGCCTCGATAACCTCGGCAATCCTGCGGCTCTCATTCAGTGTGCGAATGTAGCAGGAGAGCGCAGGTGTTGGCGTCTTGGCGGTCATAGTGGCCTTTTCGGAAGCTATATGTGACAGCATCCTGAAAGGCCGTTGCTATGGTTTTGTGACACGAAGCCCAGTGCAGAGCGGACGAGGAGCGCGTTGTCCCCAAAAAGCTGTGTGCTTCCCCGCGACACCCGAACGATCTGCCTAGTAATCCGGCCGAAACTGTTGCGTTAACAGGGACTTTGTGGGTATCAGCGCCAGATGACAGAACAGCCCCAATCACAGCCGCCAAAGCGCCGCGGACAGTTAGACGCAGATGAAATCGCGACACTGGTCGGCCAGGTGCGGGAGGGGGCCCGCCGGGCCATTGCCTCGGCTGTGACAGAGCTTGAGCGGATGTCCGACTCGGCACCGGCTCTCCTGAAAGCTTTGCAGCCCTATCTCGGCAACGGATTGGTGGTTGGGTTCACCGGGCCGCCGGGCGCGGGCAAGTCGACGCTGGTCAACGCCGTGATCACACAGGCCAGGGCGGCCGGACAGCGCGTCGGCGTTATCGCCGTGGATCCGTCCAGCCCGGTCTCAGGCGGCGCAATTCTGGGTGACCGGATTCGCATGACCGCCGCTTTGGAAGACGATGGCGTGTTCGTCCGCTCCCTGGCCTCGCGTGGGTACCTCGGTGGTCTATCCCCTGCCGCTGTCCGGATCATTGATGCGTTTGACGCCGCCGGCTTCGACCTCATCATCCTGGAGACGGTCGGAACCGGCCAAAACGAAATCGACGTCGCCGAGGTTGCCGATGTGCGGGTCGTTATTTCCGCGCCGGGACTTGGTGACGACATCCAGGCCATGAAGTCCGGCCTGCTGGAGATCGCCGACATCCTGGTCGTGAACAAGGGCGACCGGCCTGGGGCGGAGCAAACGCTGCAACAGTTGAAGGGCGCGCTGTCCATCCGCGCCTTCGAAGGCGAAAAACCGCCAGTCTTGCGAACGACGGCCACGAGCGGCGACGGCGTGCCAGAGCTTATGACGGCGGTGGGAAAAATTGGGGATCGCGTTCAGGCCATGGGGGCCGCGGAGCGCCGCCGCCGCCGGGCCCGCTACCTGATCGCTCGCGCGGCGGCCGATCTCGTGTCGGACCGGATCAAGTCCGGCCACGGCGGCCGGCTCGATGCACTTTCCGATGCCATATTGTCAGGCGACATGTCGCCAACATCCGCTGCGGCGGACCTGCTTAAAGACTGAGCGAATAGCCCAATAATGCTGGTGGCGGCGGTGAAGGCAAAACGCTAACAATGCGTGTCTCGCGGTGGCCTGTCAGGCTATCCGCTTTGCAAAGGATATTACGATGCGGGTCGGTGTTCCAAAAGAAGTGAAGGTGCGCGAGTACCGGGTGGGTCTGGTCCCATCCAATGTCCGCGAATTAACCGAGCACGGTCACGAAGTTCTAGTCCAGACGAACGCTGGCGCCGGCATCGGCGCGACGGATGATCAATACGAAGCGGCGGGTGCGAAAATTGTCGACACAGCCGAGAAGGTGTTCGCCTCCGCCGATATGATTGTGAAGGTGAAGGAGCCTCAGGCGGGCGAACGCAAGCAGCTGCGAGACGGCCAGATCCTTTTCACCTATCTGCATCTCGCGCCGGATCCCGACCAGGCAAAAGACCTTGTCGAAAGTGGTGCGACCTGCATCGCCTACGAAACGGTCACATCCTCATTGGGTACGCTGCCTCTGCTGGCACCAATGTCTGAAGTCGCAGGCCGCCTGTCCATTCAGGCCGGCGCATACTTCTTGGAGAAAGCACACGGGGGGCTAGGCACGCTGCTCGGTGGCGTGCCGGGTGTCGACCCTGCCAAAGTTGTGGTCATCGGCGGCGGCGTGGTCGGTATGCACGCGGCTCACATTGCCCTGGGCATGGCCGCCGAAGTCTGGGTGATTGACCGAAATGTCGATGTTTTGCGCGGTCTTTGGAAACAGTTTGGCCGCCCGCTCAATACGGTCTTCTCAACACGCGACGCAATCGAGCAGCACTGCGCCAGCGCGGATCTGGTGATCGGCGGTGTCCTCATCCCAGGCGCGGCCGCTCCGAAGTTGGTAACCCGGGAAATCGTTCGTCAGATGAAGCCGGGCTCAGTCATCGTCGACGTTGCGATCGATCAAGGGGGGTGCTGCGAAACATCCCGCCCGACGACACACGACGAGCCCACCTACATGGTTGACGGCGTGATTCACTACTGCGTCGCGAATATGCCAGGGGCCGTTCCGCGCACATCTGCCTACGCTTTGAACAACGCGACATTGCCATTCGTCCTGGCCCTGGCCGATAACGGCCTGGACGCTCTGCAACGCGACCCCCACCTGATGAATGGTTTGAACGTGCACAAAGGCATGGTCACGAATAAGCCCGTGGCCGAGGCCCTGAACTACGATTACATAGACCCCAAATCGGCCCTGGCGGCCTAGTCTCACAGGAGACAGAGAAGTCGTGACGGCGCAACTCCACAACTCCGGTGTCCAAGAAGGGCTGCAGCGCTACTGGCTGCCCTTCACGGCCAACCGCTATTTCAAGTCTCACCCCAAGCTGCTCGCCTCGGCGAAAGGCGCCTACTACACGCTGGATGACGGCAGACGGGTCTTCGATTGCTTGTCCGGCCTGTGGTGCTGCCCGCTTGGTCACGGAAACCCGCACATCGCCGAAGCACTCAAGCGGCAGGCCGAAACGCTCGACTACGCGACAGCATTCCAGGTCAGCAATCCCGTGACCTTGAGCTTTGCCGCGCGCATCGCCCGCATGGCGCCGGAAGGTCTCGAGCAGGTGTTCTTCACGAACTCCGGTTCGGAAGCAGTCGACACCGCTCTTAAAATCGCCATCGCGTACCACCGTACCAACGGCCAGGCGAGCCGCACGCGCATCATTGGCCGCGAACGTGCCTATCACGGCGTCGGCATGGGCGGCATTTCCGCGGGTGGCATTCTTCCCAACCGCAAGATGTTTACCCCGCTGATGACACCGGGCGTCGACCACTTGCCGCACACCTATTCGCATGGCGACATGGCCTTCTCGCGCGGACAGCCCGAGTGGGGCGCTCATCTGGCCGATGACTTGGAGCGGCTGGTCACGCTTCATGATGCCTCGACGATCGCAGCGGTGATCGTCGAGCCGATGCAAGGCTCAACCGGTGTCCTTGTCCCGCCAGTTGGATATTTGGACAGGCTGCGTGAAATCTGCACGCGCCACGGGATATTGCTGATCTTTGATGAGGTCATTACCGGGTTCGGCCGCCTCGGCACAAACTTTGCCGCGCAACGCTTTGGTGTTCAGCCGGATCTCTTGTGCTTTGCCAAGGCCGTTACCAACGGCACCATTCCCATGGGAGGTGTTTTGGCCACGTCCCAGATCTACGACACCTTCATGGACGGGCCGGAAGAGACGATCGAGCTGTTCCACGGCTACACCTATTCAGGCCACCCTATGGCAGCGGCCGTAGGACATGCCACCTTCGATATCTTTGAAAAAGACGAGCTGATTGCTCGAGCCGATGGGCTGTCATCCGTGCTAGAAGAGAATGTCCACGCCTTGAAGAGCGCGCATGGCGTCCGCGACATCCGCAACATCGGACTTGCCGCCGCCGTCGAGCTGGAACCGTTTGAAGGAAAGCCGGGCCTGCGTGGCCTGAAGGTCTTCGAACGCGGGTTGGACAAAGGCCTGCTGTTGCGGTTTACAGGCGATATCATCGCCATGGCACCACCGTTCATTTCAACCGAAGCCGAACTGAAAATGATGTGCGAGACATTGGGTGAGGTTATCAGCGCGACGACGCTGCCCGATGCATAGGGAGACAAGACATGGCAGAGCTGGAACCAGCCGCCTCACCGGCGCAAACTGACAACGGTGAAACAGACGGCATCTACGACGTCGTTCACTTTATAGACGGCCAGCGCGTGCCCTCACAATCTGGACGCGCGCAGGAGATTTTCAATCCGGCAACGGGTGCCGCCGTCGGCCGCTGCCACATGGCCGGCGCAGCTGAGCTGGATGCAGCAGTCGGCGCGGCGCGCAAGGCGTTTCCTGGCTGGGCGGACCAGCCGCCACTGGCGCGCGCACGGGTCATGTTCCGGTTTCTCGACCTGCTGCAACAACGCAAATCAGATCTGGCAGCCCACATCGTACGCGAACACGGCAAGGTTATGCAGGATGCGCTGGGCGAAGTCTCACGTGCGATTGACGTGGTCGAGTTCGCAACAGGCATCCCGCAACTGTTGAAAGGCGAATACACCGAGCAGGTCTCGCGCGGCATTGATGCTTGGTCGGTCCGCCAGCCGCTCGGCGTCTGCGTCGGCATCACGCCATTCAATTTCCCGGCCATGGTCCCGATGTGGATGGCTCCGGTTGCCATCGCGGCCGGCAACACGTTCGTGCTCAAGCCTTCGGAACGCGATCCGTCGCCAAGCCTGCTCATCGCGGATCTATTGAAGCAGAGCGGCCTGCCAGACGGCGTTTTCAATGTCGTCCAGGGCGACAAGTTCGCGGTCGACACATTACTAAAGCATGCGGACGTCGATGCCGTGAGCTTCGTCGGCTCCACGCCGATCGCAGAGTACGTCTATGCCACCGGGACGGCTCACGGAAAGCGTGTGCAAGCGCTCGGCGGCGCCAAGAACCACATGGTCATCATGCCTGATGCCGATATCGACAAGTGCTGTGACGCCCTGATGGGGGCAGCTTATGGATCGGCTGGCGAACGTTGCATGGCGATCTCTGTCGCCGTCGCGGTCGGCGATGCCGGTGACGCGCTGATTTCCAAACTGGCTCCGCGAGTCGAGGCCATTAAGATCGCAGACGGCAGGCAAGACGACGCCGAGATGGGCCCCGTCATCACGGCGGCGGCAAAGCAGCGGATTGAAGGGCTGATCAGCAAAGGCGTTGACGAGAAGGCTGAGCTTGTCGTGGATGGTCGGGGCTGTCAGGTCTCTGGTCGAGAAAACGGTTTCTTCTGTGGTGGCACCCTGTTCGACAAGGTGACGCCGGACATGACGATCTACAAGGAAGAGATCTTCGGCCCCGTGCTGTGCGTCGTCCGCGTGCCAGACTTGGCTTCGGCCGTCGGGCTCATTGAGTCCAATGAATACGGAAACGGCGTCGCGATCTACACGCGAGAAGGAGGCGTGGCACGCGAGTTTGCTCGCAACATCAACGTCGGCATGGTTGGCATCAACGTGCCGCTTCCGGTGCCGATGGCCTTCAATTCCTTCGGCGGCTGGAAACGCAGTTTGTTTGGCGACCAACACGTCTACGGCCCGGAGGGCGTCCGCTTCTACACGCGTCACAAAGCTGTGATGCAGCGCTGGCCCGACACCATCGCCAAAGGTGCCGAGTTTGCCTTTCCTCAGATGAAGTAGCAGGACACGTCATTCACCGGCGCGGTTGTTCTCTTCGCAACGGGCGGCCCGCGCCAGCAGGAGCTGCCGTTCCCGCGCGTTCTGCGTCAGCTGCGCCGCGCGCTCATACTCGGATTGCGCATCCCCGAAGCGGGCGAGCTTTTCCAGAAAGTCAGCGCGCACACTCGGCAGCAGATGATAGGCCTTGAGTTCAGGCAGGTCTTTCAGCTGCTCAGTGAGCTCCAGCCCCAGTTGCGGGCCGTAGGCCATCGACAAAGCGACCGCTCTGTTCAGCTCAACGATGGGCGAGCCGGTCAACCCTGCAAGCTCGGTGTAGATGTCCGCGATCGCGATCCAGTCCGTTTCCTCCGGCGTGCGCGCACGGGCATGACAAGCTGCAATCGCTGCCTGCAAGGTATATGCCCCCCGGTCCGCACCCGACAGACGTTCCGCCTGGGCGAGCGCGGCGAGCCCGCGGCGGATCAAGAGCCGGTCCCACTTGGCCCGGTTCTGATCCATCAACAGAACGGGATCACCATTCTCAGCAGTCCGGGCAGGAAACCGCGACGCTTGAATGTCCATGAGGGCGGCCAGCCCGTGCACTTCTGGATCGCCGGGTGCGAGGCCAGCGAGAACGCGGCCCAAACGCATGGCCTCTTGGCACAGTTGCGGCCTAAGAACGTCCTCCCCCGCGCTGGCGGAATACCCTTCGTTGAAGATGAGGTAGATGACCTGAAGAACCGAGCCTAAGCGCTCATCCCGCTCCGCGCCTCGGGGCACTTCAAATGGTACGCCGGATTTGGCCAGCGTCTTCTTCGCGCGCACGATGCGCTGAGCGACAGTCGGCTCAGTGACGAGGAATGCACGGGCAATCTCGCTCGTCGTCAGGCCGCCGAGCATGCGCAGCGTCATCGCAACGCGACCCTCCAGCGTCAGAACCGGATGACATGCGGTAAAAATGAGCCGGAGCAGGTCGTCACCAACGTCATCGTCGAGAGCTTCATCCAGATCATCGACGTGCGAGGCATTGATCTCGCTGAGTTCCCGCCCGATCTCCTCATGCTTGCGAGCAATAAGCTGGTTACGGCGAATGTGGTCGATGGCGCGGTTCTTCGCCGTCGTCATAAGCCAGGCGGCCGGATTGTCCGGCAGGCCTGATTTGGGCCATTGCTGAAGAGCGCTTACGAGAGCATCTTGGGCCAGCTCTTCAGCCAGGCCAACATCGTGAACAACGCGGGCAACGACAGCGATCAACTTCGCTTGCTCCATTCGCCAGACGGCATCGATCGTCCGGTGGAGGCTGCTAGCCATTGCCCTCGGCCTTGGCTTTCATCGCGGCCAATCCTTTGTCGAACTCCTTGCCCAGCATCTTGTCCATATCTATGAACATGCAAAACACGCGAGAAAGCAGCTCGTTCTTTCCATACATGGCCCACGTGACCTTGGTGCCGTCTCCCTGAGGGGTCAGCGAGAACTCCGCGGTGCTGCGAGCCTCCATCGGCTCTTTGAAGTGCATTTCGAATTTCACCTTGGACGGCGCTTCAGATTCGGCGATGACCATTTCGCCAGCGCCAACTTCACTGTCGCCGGACCACGAGTACTTCGCGCCTTCCCCGCTCGATGGCTCGCTATACGTGCGTTTCATGTCCGGATCCTTCTCCTCCCAGGGCGACCAAGCCGGCCAAGCCTTGAAGTCATTGACCAAGGGGTGAATCTGATCCGCTGGTGCGTTGATCACGGCAGAGCGTTCGATCCGGAAGTCCTCCGGTAGCATGGCGGCATAAGCAACGACGCCGGCAATGGTCACGATGGCCAAGGCCAGGACGGTTCCGAGTAGTCTCAACATGGTGTCCTCCCTGGTAGGGTTGGTCTTTAGAAACTAGCCAATTTTGTCGAAGACATGCTCACGCATGCGGTCAATTTCTGGGCCCGAGCCGAGATCCTCCAGTTCAAACACCTGGCGGACTTCCACCTCGCCATCAGCTTCATAGGGGTTCGGGAACCGCTTGGCCCACGCTATTGCCTCTTCCCGCGACTTCACCTGGATCAAGGTATATCCGGCGATGAGCTCTTTGCTTTCGGAAAACGGGCCGTCGACTAGGGACGCGCTATTGCCGGAATAGCGAATGCGAAACCCTTCGCCGCTTGGCCGCAGGCCATTGGCGTCAAGCAGCACGCCGGCGCGTACAAGCTCCTCATGGTACTTGCCCATGCAGTCCAACATGTCCTTGGACGGAAGCTTTCCAGCTTCGGTCTGATCCGTGGCCTTGACGATAATCATAAAGCGCATGGTTCAGTCTCCTTGGCCGAGCTTTTGACGAAGGGCGTCTTCTCGTGCCTGCAGCTCAGGGGTGAATGCTTCGCCGAAGTCCTCCGCTTCGAAAATCTTTCGGATCTCGATCTGAGCTTGCGGGCCTTCCATCGGCTGGGGGCACTTCTTCACCCAGTCGATCGCCTCTTCCAGAGAGCCCGTTTGAAAAATCCAAAAGCCGGCGATTAACTCCTTGGTCTCGGAGAACGGGCCATCCACAACCGACCGTTTGTCGCCGTCAAACAGCACACGAGCGCCCTTGGCGCTGGGGTGCAGGCCTTCGCCAGCCACGAGGACGCCAGCGTTGACCAGCTCTTCGTTATAGGCCGTCATCTTCGCGATCAGCTCTTCGCTGGGAAGTTTTCCGGCTTCTGTGTCCTTGCATGCTTTCAAAAGCACCATAAATTTCATCGCGGTAGATCCTTATTTTTCCAGGCGTTTCGTAATCACGACGAACGGGTGGCGGCCATTTCGACAGGCAAAACGGCGGAAATTGCGGGTATCAGATGCAACTATCGATTGGGAAAACCAGGGTGAAGATTGCCCGAGCCCAGTGGCCATTGTAACAAATCGGCACCCTGTCCCGTATGACTGCTTGGAGCATGAGCTTTGTCGACGACCGCACGTGATCAGATCTGGAGTGATCAAATGCGCGCTGCGATTGCCGGTGATGAGCCTGCGTATCAGAAGTTGCTCGCAAGCCTAGCTCCTGTTGTTCGCTCCGCCTGCCGAGCCGGGTTCGCCCGATACGGAGCACCTGCGAATGACGTGGAAGATGTCGTGCAAGAAACGCTTCTGGCAATTCATTTGAAGCGGCACACGTGGCAGCAGAGTGAGCCTCTAACGCCTTGGGTGCTGGCCATCGCCAGAAACAAGTTGATCGACCATCTGCGGCGTGGCGGCCGCGCGGTGAAGGTGCCGATCGATGACGTGATAGAGACGCTGGAGGCCGAAACGGAAGAACAGCCGATCGATAGTCAGGAAATGAGCGTCATGCTTGACGCTCTGCCGGACCGTCAACAGCGCATCGTCCGCATGATTACGTTGGAAGGCCGGGCCATCAAGGAGGTGGCCGGCGAAATGGAGATGAAGGAGGGCGCGGTTCGCGTCGCGCTGCACCGTAGTTTGAAAGCTATGGCGCAAGTCTATCGGAGCAAGCTGTCGTGAAGACCGAAGATTTAATCAAAGCAATTTCTGCTGACGCTGAGCTGAACCAGCCGTCGCTGCGCTTGTCGTTTGTAGCAGCTCTGCTCGCGGGCCTTGCTCTCTCGATCGCATTTTTTCAGATGGAACTCGGTGTCCGGGAAAACGCCTGGGAGTCGCTTGGCACGCTCCGGTTTCCCTTCAAGTTCGTGCTGACGCTGTCACTGGCAATTCCAGCCTTGGCGGCGGCCTACCGGCTGGCGCGGCCAGAAGCGAAGCTGGGCAACTTGGGCTGGCTGATGTTGACCGCCCCGGTTCTGATGTTTGGCGCAATCGCACTTGAGCTGTCCGCCATCCCGGTGGCGGAGTGGTGGGACAAGTTGACGGGTCAAACGGCCTGGTCGTGCGTAACATCCATTCCCGCCATGGCCGTGGCGCCTCTCATCGCCATGGTGGCGGTATTGCGCTATGGCGCGGTGACGCGTCCGCGGCTCGCCTCGCTGGCGGCCGGTTTGGCAACCGCCGGCCTCTCGGCCACGCTCTATGCCTCGCACTGCCCGAACGACAGCCCCTTGTTCATTGCAACATGGTATTCGATTGCAACGGCGATTGTCGTTCTGTTCAGCCTTCTTGTTGCACCGCGATTGCTACGCTGGTGATGGTCTGGCCTGTGCGTTGGAACGTATAGCCTTGGAGCGAATGGCCGCCTAAGCTGCCGGAAGTGATCAAAATGGCAATTGGCGTGATACAGAATAAAACCGCGGAGGTCTGGCTGGATCGCTTCCCAAAGCTGAAAGCCCTGCAGCCAAACCATCTAGAGGCCGTATTGGCCTCCGCCACATTCCCCGTTCTAGAGGCCGGTGATGTCGCCTACCGGGAGGAGTGGCCGTGCCCGAACTACGTCATGTGCGTCGATGGACGCACGCGCGTCTTCAAGATGTCGCCGGCCGCGCGCGAGTTGCTCATTTATCAAGTCCAGTCCGGCGGTAGCTGCGTCCTGACCACCCAGTGCCTTCTTACCGGAGAGAACTTCCCGGCTGAAAGCGTGGCGGAGACGCGAACCCAGCTTGCGGCGATCCCCAAGGCGATGTTCCACAAGATGATGGATATCTCACCGGAGTTCCGCGCTTTCGTGTTGGAGGACTATACCAAGCTCTTGTCCAAGCTCGTCTCGCTGGTGGACGAAGTCGCTTTCTCATCGACAGGTGGACGCCTGGCGCGCCGCCTGATGACGGATGCTGACGAAAATGGCCGGGTGGTCAAAACCCACCAGCAATTGGCGTCAGACGTCGGATCGGTTCGCGAGGTCGTAAGCCGGTGTCTGGCAGACTGGGAAGGCCTGGGCTGGATTACGACACGGCGCGGCGAAATTATTGTTGTTGATCGTCAGTCGCTTGCGAAATTGAGGTAAACGCAAGATCAGTCGTTGCGTGACTAAAGTCACGGACCCATTTTATGATATAAGTCATAGGTAGGCAGAAGCGTTTTGGATAAAACCGCCTGCAATCAAAGAACAAGCGAGGAGGAAGAACATGTTCAAGTCTTCACTCACGAAAATCACGTTCGCACTGGCAGCATTTGCCGGCGCCATTGCGATCGCCGGAGCGGCGAATGCGAAGTACGAAGACATCTGGCCGGAACTGCGTGAGAACGTTTTCGGCGACGCTAAGATCCAAGATGCCGACGGAATGATCAGCATCGAGGCCCCCGTACGCGCAGAAGATTCCGCGCTCGTCCCCGTCACGATCCGCATGCCCGCCGAGACAGCCAAAAAGATAAAGAAAGTCACGTTGATTGCCGACAAGAATCCAGCGCCTGTCGCTGCGACGTTCGAGTTCGGCGAAGCAGCCGGAGACGGCGAGCGCAAGCTGTCGACGCGCATTCGCATCAACCGCTATACCTTCCTGCGTGCGGTTGCCGAAACGGCGGACGGGCAATTCCATATGGCCTCCAAGTTCGTGAAGGCAACGGGCGGCTGTTCGGCACCGTTCGGCAAGGACTATGAGACAGCTCTGATCGGCCTCGGCAACACGAAGCTGAAAAGCGTTCCGGCATCCAAGCCCGGTACACATGAAGCGCAGGTCATGATCCGTCATCCCAGCTTCACGGGCATGCAGATCGATCCGATGACGCGTGTCACGCCGCCGGCCCGCTTCGTCGAAGATTTGGTCGTCAAGTCTGGTGACAAGACGGTATTCCGTATGCAGGGCGGCATCACGATTTCCGAGGATCCGCATTTCCGCTTCACGTACACACCGACTGATGATGGCGTGATTGCCGTTTCGGGCAAAGATACCGAAGGCTCGGAAATCAGCGCAAAGGCCGTGATGGGCGGATCGTAAGAGGGAGCCCGGCGTCTCTAGCCGGTCTAACTCCAATGTCCGATCATGACGGAATAGACGGATCAGACTACGCGGCCGGTGGAGGCCTTCTTCACCGCCGCGTATTCTTAAAGCGCGGTCTCGTCTTCGCTGGCGTTACTCTTGCCGCGCCAACCGCTCTCGGCCAAGATCAAGGCACGC
Organism: Hyphomicrobium sp.; assembly: GCA_041940525.1. Lineage (GTDB taxonomy): Bacteria > Pseudomonadota > Alphaproteobacteria > Rhizobiales > Hyphomicrobiaceae > JAKAXS01. The sequence continues at coordinate 155,355 of JBGTSB010000001.1, read as the reverse complement.
CGGAGTCGGGCACTGCCCAGACCAATCCTCTTGATTCCCAACCGGCGTCGTTGACGACGCCCGGCGGCCCATTCTCCTATTACGGCAAACCCTCCGACTTCGAAAAGCGCGTGATCCGCGGGCCTGGCGCAAATCAAGACGCGCCTGGCAACGGAGTCTCGTGGACGCCATTGGAAGCACTGGAAGGAACGATTACGCCATCGGGTTTGCACTTTGAGCGTCACCACAACGGTGTGCCAACCATTGATCCCGAACAGCACCGGCTCATGATCCACGGACTGGTCGACCGGCCGCTCATGTTCTCTCCCGAGAGCCTGTCGCGCTATCCCATGCAGTCGCGCTTCCTTTTTGTCGAATGCGGCGGCAATTCCAACGCGGGATGGAACAAAGTGCCGGTCCAGCGCACCGCCGGTACGATCCACGGATTGATTTCAGGCAGTGAATGGGCCGGCGTGCCGCTTTCAATCCTGCTGGACGAAGCAGGGGTTCAGCCACAAGCCAAGTGGGTCATCGCGGAAGGCGCCGACGCAGGCGCGCTCAACATCTCTGTTCCACTCGAAAAGCTGCGCAACGACTGTTTCGTGGCCCTTTATCAAAACGGAGAACGGATACGTCCTGAGAATGGCTATCCACTTCGGCTCATCGTGCCGGGGTGGGAAGGCATCTTGAATGTGAAATGGCTTCGGCGCCTGCAGCTGACCGACAGGCCTGCCATGACGCGCGATGAGACCGCCAAGTACACCGAACTGATCACGCCGACCGGCCGTGCCCGCCAGTTCACGTTTGTTATGGACGCCAAGTCTCTCATCACCGCGCCATCGGCGCGCCAGCAATTGAATGGACCTGGTGTCTACGAAGTCAAAGGCCTGGCCTGGACAGGGCGCGGGCGCATCAAGCGCGTCGACGTCTCGGCGGATGGCGGCAAGTCCTGGGCCGAGGCAGAACTTCAAGAGCCGGTTCTGAGCCAATGCCTGACCCGTTTCCGGCTGCCGTGGAAATGGGATGGATCACCCGCGATCCTCAAGAGCCGCGCTGTTGATGAAACCGGTTACGTTCAGCCGGAACGCGACGCCCTTGTCGAGGAACGAGGCCGCAGAAGCTATTTCCACTACAACGCAATCGTGTCTTGGGCAGTGGACGAAGACGGGGCGGTCAGCCATGTCTATGCGTAAGTCCAGGCGCGCTTGCCGGTTCGCAGCGCTCACCGCCGGGGCCACCGTATTCGCCGCGAGCGCGTTTGCAGCCGGATCTCCTAAGCCTGTTCCGACGCTTGGTGAGCCGGTGGCAAAGGACATCGTCAGCGCCTGGGACACAACGATATTTCCAGATGGCGCCGGTCTGCCCGCAGGCAGCGGAACAGCTAAGCAGGGCTTTCCGATCTACGACGAGAAATGCTCAGGTTGCCACGGGCCTGAAGGACGGGGCGAAACGGCCGAAGAATTGATTGGACGCGAACTGCCTCTCACCGATCCCGAGACGTCGCAGACGATCGGCGCTTACTGGCCTTACGCAACGACGCTATTTGATTACATCCACCGCGCTATGCCGATAGACAAGCCTGGCTCGCTAACGGCCGACGAAGTCTATGCCTTGTGTGCTTATCTGCTGCATCTGGACGGCATCATCGCCGAAGACGCGGTTATGGATGCTAAAACGCTTCCCAAGGTTCAGATGCCAAATAGGGACGGCTTCGACGCGATTGATGCCAAGCCGAATTAGGCCTTGGGGAAAGCCAGCTTGACCTTCAGGCCGGGATTATTGTCCTCAATCGTGTGCTCGCCCTCTAGCGTCATGCACATCGTTTTGACGATTTTCATGCCAAGCCCTGTTCCGGTGGCTTTACCGGAAGCGCTTTCGGTCGTGCCTTTGCCTTGATCGATGACAGCCAGGCAGATTTCTTCTCCCTTGTCGCGCACCTCGACAAACACTGGTCCGGGTTGCTCCAGCGAGTAGGCGTACTTGAAAGCATTCGTCACAAGTTCTGTGATGATGACGCCGACCGCTACGGCCCGGTCGGTAGAGAGAGTTACGGCATCGCATTCGCACGTGACGTGCGTCGCGCCGCCCTCGTGCGTGAGGGACTGCTCAAGGTCTTGCAAAATGGATTGGACATATCCCGGCATCCGGACCGAACTAACGTCGTCGGACGTGTAAAGGCTGCGGTGAACTTGAGCGATCGCCGTAATGCGGTTTTGTGTTTCCGAAAGTGCAAAGCGTGCGGCGGGATCTTTCAATGATGCTTGCTGCAGGTGTACCAGGCTGGCGACCATCGCAAGAGAATTAGCAACGCGGTGGTTGACTTCACGCAGCAATAGCTCCGCCTTTTCGCGAGCAATACGCATCTCCTCTTCCGCCTGGGCCTTGGCCCGTAGAGTTTCTTCGTGCCGAACGGCTTGATCAATGATGGGGCTGAGCAGTGTCAGGAACTCGCCGGCGGTGTCTTTAATGACGTAGTCCGCCGCGCCAGCCTTCAGCGCGGCGATGGCAATGCGCGTGTCTTCACTGCCCGTCACGTAGACGACTGGCGGTGCGGCCGGCAGGGCGCGGATTTCGGGAAGGATATCGAGCCCAAGACGCTCAGGCATGAAATGATCGAGCGCGACAGCATCAAACGTCTTTTCTTGCAGGATTTTCAGCGCGTCCAAAGCGTTGCTGGCAACCTCGACGTCGAAGCCTTCACGGCGTAGACGCCTGGCGACCAACACGGCAAGTGTTTCGTCGTCATCCACGTAAAGGATGGTTCTGCCCGGTTTCTGCTCTGCGTCTGTCATTCTGGCGAGGGCACCTGCATGACGGATAGGAATAGGCCGAGCTGCCGTATAGCTGAGGCGAACGTCTCATACTCAACAGGCTTGGTTATGTAGACATTGCAGCCCAGATCATAACAGCGCTGAATCTCCACCTTGTCGTCCGTCGTTGTCAGAACGATAACCGGCGAGCGATGAAGTTTTTCGTCAGCCTTGATCTTCTCCAGGATGTCCGTGCCGCTCATGTCGGGTAAATTGAGATCGAGCAGGATCAACAGCGGCGATTGCGGCGTGGACTGTTCCAAAAATTCCAGAGCGGATGCACCGTGATCGAAATGAAGGATCTCGTTGCTCACGCCGGCACGCCGGATGTTCTTTTCAATCAACCGGGCATGACCGGTATCATCTTCGACCATGATGATCGTAACAGGTTCAGCCATTTGCCGTCCTCCGGCTGTTTCTAGTCGTCAATTTCTTGGGAAATCTTAGCTTAAGTGTCGTGCCCACACCGGGTTCGGATTCTATCGCGATCCCGCCGCCTAGGCGCCGGACTGCAGCACGCACGAAGGCCAGACCGAGTCCTTCTCCAGGAACAGTCTGCCGTCCAGCCCTGCGAAACAGTTCGAACACGCGCTCCAAATCCTTCGTTTCGATTCCACGCCCGTTGTCCGCAATCGTGTAGTGGACCTGCAAACCTTCCGCGTAGCCTGTTATCTCGATCCTCGGTGGCCGGGATGGATCGATGTACTTAACAGCATTCTCAATGACGTTGCTGAAGATCTGATCGATTGCGAGCTGGTCAGTCTCGAGGGGAGGAAGTTTCTCGATAATGATCTCGCCGTCAGCCTCATCGATCTGATGTCGAATGCTGGCCGAAACTTGTGTAACCAGATCAGTCATATTCACGTGGACTGGAGCAAGCTCGCGTCGTCCTTCGCGCGACAATTTCAAGATCGCGTTGATCAGCCGGTCCATCTTAGCCGTTGATGAGCGAATAAACCCAATCGCCTCAGGTAACTCGTCTTTCACGGCTTCTCGAGTGTCGTTCTGCAGAAGATCTGGTGCGCGCTCCACCAATGTGTCGTACTGACGTCGCACCGTTTTGCCGATTGCTTCTAGCTCGCTGGTAAAGCCCATGATGTTGACGAGCGGCGCACGTAGGTCGTGGCTGACAATGTAAGCGAAGCGTTGGATTTCTTCGTTGGCCCGCACAATGTCATTGGTGCGTTCCTCGACGATCTTTTCCAGTCCCTGGTTCACGGTGCGCAGTTCAAATTGCGTCGCATTTAGCTGATCAACAAATCGAAATACGATCGTTCCGGTGGTTCCCGCGACCAGGAGAATGAGAACCAATGCGGCGAAATTCGCGTAAAGCGAGAGCGATTGATAGTTTTTGAGCTGCGTGGATCCCTCGCGGATAAATGTGTCCTGCTTGTTGCTGAGAATGTCGACGGCGCTCCGAAGTTTTCTCATCACTTCGTGTTCTCGATCCCAGTTGAACTGTTCGATCGCCCGTTGGCGTGCGCCGTCTTCGCCAAGGTCGATGGACAGTGTGATCAGCTTTTCAAGCTGGCTGGTGAGCGACTTGATCTCAGGAAAGACTTGCGTCAACGGGAGATCGTGGTGGCTCATCTTTTCCAAGCTGGCGATGTGGCGCGGCAACGCCCGGCGCGCGGACCAGTATGGTTGGAGGTATTTTGTCTCTCCGGTTAACAGGTATCCGCGATGGGCGGACTCAGAAGCTTTTGCAGCGATCAGCAAACTCGCGAGGGAGGCTTTGATGTTTTGATCAGATGTCACGAGGTCCGTGAACGTCGATGTGCGTTCATCGACCCACAGTGAGAATAGTGTGTTGGCGATCAAGACGGCGAAGCCACCGGCCAGAAGGCCGATCACTTTGGAGCGCGTGGTCGCAAAAATAGGCATAAAGACAGTTTATACGAAGTTCGAATTTCGAAGCGAACAAGACCCTAGACGGTAAAAAAAGTCTATCAAAGGTTAGTTCGTCAGACGCATAGATCATATATAGGAATACGCGTGAGTAGTGTACGCGGTTCAGTACGCGCTACTGGCGAACCGAACGCCAAATTTAATCAGTACTGCTAGATATTCACGCTATGAGAATAACCGCGATCGGAGAACCCTGAATACAAAAGCCGGGTTCCCGATAATGTAGCGGCGAAAAAGCCTCCGCGGCTCTTGGTAGAGCCGATACACCCATTCAAGGCCACGCTTGCGTATCCACAACGGGGCCCGCGGTACGGTCTCGGAGTAGAAGTCAAACAAGCCGCCAACGCCCATCAAAACAGCGGGCTTCAAAGATGCGCGATGACGGTCGATCCAAAGCTCTTGGGCCGGCGCGCCGAACGCCACCAGCACGATGTCGGCGCCAGACTGATTGATCTGCTCAATAACAGCCTGCTCGTCTGCGTGGTCGCGTTGGAAGTATCCGTGGTGTTCGCCTGCGATCCGCACGTCGGGATACCGGGCCAAGAGCTTTTCGCAAGCTTGCGCAGCGATGCCGGGCTTGGCACCCAGAAAATACAACGAATGCCCATTCCGCTGCGCCATTTCGCACAACAGTGGAAGCATGTCCGTCCCGTTGACGTTGTCGAGCACGCGATGGCCGAACAAGCGGCATCCTAATTTCACGCCCGAACCGTCCGGAAATACCAAGTCTCCCCGGCGAAGCACTTGCGCATAGGCCGGCTTGTCCGTGGCCTGATTCAGGCAGTCGGCATTGACGAAGTAAACCGATGACTGCTTGTTCTCGCGAATGGAGGTGTCGATCAGCGCCAACGCTTCGTCCATGCGCACATTGAGAAATTCAACGCCGAGCAATGATAGCGTGGCTGACATCGGTGCCTGACCCCTCGCTCTTAGTCCAATGGGCTGCCGCCGTTATGGCGAAACCTCTGTTATGGCCTTCTCGATAAGCCCGGCCAGCTTTTTAGCTTCGCTGGCAGCATTGTGCTGTTCCGCGATGCGGCGCGCACCGGCTTGTCCCATTTCCAACAACGCTTCCGGAGACTGGCTTAGCGCAACTTGGAGCGCCGAGACGAGTGCTGATTGCGAAGCCGCGGGGATCAGCCAGCCAGAGACGCCATCCTCCACCAGTTCCGTAATGCCGCCGATGTAGGTAGAAATGACTGGGCGCGACACCGCCAAACATTCCATGATGGAAACAGGCAAATTCTCGGCAAAACTCGGCAGCACCAGCCCGCGCGAGCCAACCAGAGCTTCACGAATCTCGGAACTGGTTTTCCAGCCATGGATGGTCACGTAGCGCTGCAACCCATGCGTCGCGATGAAATCCTCAAGCTCTTTGCGAAGTGGTCCGTCTCCGATCATCGACACGTGAAAATCACCAGCATCCCCGGATGCAGCGAGCTCTTTCACCGCGCCAGCCAGGAACAACACGCCCTTGTCTGGCGACAGCCGGCCAACGAATACGAGCCGTCGATCGGCGGGAATAGGCACTGCGGGCTGATTGGCGAACTCCTCTGCCGGAGCGCATCGAACGAGGTGGACCTTGTCCCACAACGACGGACGGATCCAACGGAATATCTGGCTCTTCCCGAATGAACTGACAGTCGCCGCAAACGCGGCCCGATCGATCTTCTTGTCGAAGTTGATCGTCAACGCCTTGTCGAACTCGCCGGGGCCATGAATGGTCATGCTAAAGGTAATGCCGAGTAAGTCGGCGGCGATCATAGAAACGACGGCCGCACCCTCGGCGATGTGGTTGTGAATGTGACGGACCGGAGAGTCCTTGAGCTTTTGATAGACGAAGCAAGCTTCAACAAAATACACCAGCGATTTGAAGCGGCCAGTCAGCGTCCCGTCAGAACAGCTTTGCGCCAAGCCGATGCCGTTGAATGCCTTGAGCGGAGAAAACAGCAGAACCGATAGCGTCGACCAGATCAGCGCGGACAGGTTTTCCTTCGTCAAGACATATAAGGTGCGCGCCTGCTCCTCGGCGATCTTCGGCGAAATGTCCTCTCCCGCGATCGGCCTACGAATGCCGATTGTGTGAACTTTGAAACCCAATTGCCTGAGTTGATCCACCTCATCGCGCACGAACGTGTCGCTTGCGCGCGCGTATGTTCCGCTCAAGTAAGCGATCTCGGTTTGACTGCCCGCCATGAGCCTACCCTTCAATCCTATTCAGCCGAGAAACACAGTCGTCCAAGCTATGAGGCGGTTTCCACCCTAACGAACTGGTCAGTTGCGTTGATGTCGTGATCGGGCGGAACCGCGCCTCGTAACGCCGTGGAACCAGAATGCTCGGAAGAACGCGGCGTTGACCAAACACAAGCTTGCTCGCAAACGCCGCAAGACGCGCCACCTGCAACCCTGCCGGATAGGGAAAAGGAACACGAATGAATGAAGCCGCGGTGTACGTCTTGAGCAAGCCTGCGAAATCCCAGGTACTGAGTTGATGTCCATCCACCACGTTGAACACCCGCCCGGAACTTGGCCCCCTGTTGTCGATCACTGCGCCGAAGGCATCCGCGCAGTTCAGTTTATGAGTCAGCGGCGGACGAGAATTTGGAGCGATCACGAGCATGGCCGGTCCAACCTTTTGTCCAATGGCCGCGATGGCGGCGCCTGGCGAACCCCAGATGAATCCTGGCCGGAGGACCGACCAGCGCCACTGATGCTTGTCACACGCTTCGCGCACAAGACGTTCCTGCAGGATCTTGGAAATCGCATAGCCATCGCGATCACAGGGCAGGGTCTCGATCGCGGTTTCCTCCGTGATGGTCCCGCCGCTCTTCTCCCAATCATAAACCGAGTAGCTGCTCGCCAGAACGACATCCCGCGTGTCGGACTGCGCCATCGCGTTGAGCAGGTTTTGCGTGCCCACCACGGTTGCCGACGACTCCGGTGGACCAGAAACTGTTAGAGAAGCGGCCAGGTGAACCAACAGGTCGATGCCTTCAAAGGCGGGGCGCAGATCTTCGGTCTCGACCAGGTCCGCGCGGAACACGTCGACTTTGTCGGCCGCCCAGGACAAGCCCTCGATCGCCACCCGCGGCCGCACCATGGCGCGAACCGTGTGTCCGCGCCGGAGAAGCTCGCTCACGACCGCTTGACCCAGCATGCCGTTTGCGCCTGTCACAAGAATGTTCACGGCGAAATTCCGTCCCGGATCAAGTTGTCAAAATGCGGCATTGGAACCCCGTCTCCTAAAACAGCAATCCAAGAAATCCATACCCAAAGCCCAGTGCGGCGCGCAAACCCGTGAAGACCAGCAGCGACGCAACAAGACAGACAGTAGCCAGGATGTCCTGCCTGAAGAAGTGAACGTTCTCTCGTAGTAGGCCGAAGGCAATGGGTCCCATGCGCGGCATCTCGGCAATCGCCAAAACACTGATCGCCGCCAGAACGCCACCGTGGACGAGCGCAAAAGGCATCCCCACGACGAGCGTAATGGCTTTGAGGATGTTGCCAGCCACCGCGTACTTCGGCTTCGCAAGGCCGAGCAGGGTGTACTCGTTGATGTTCGAAATAATCGCAAACCAGACCGCGAACAGAAGAATTGAGAGCATGGCACCCGCGTCGTGATAGCGGGAGTCATAAACGAACTCGACCGCGATATCCGAGATCGTGATGCCAAAGCCCATCATGACACCACCGAATAACAGAACCTTGAAGCGGGTTGGCCCAACGTCTGCGCGCAGCACCTCGCGCGGCTTAGACGCAGCCGACGCGATAGCCGGAAAAATCAATGTGTGACAAATGCGGGCGGCCAGCATCCATGGAATATCACTGATCGCCTTGGCGACGCCGTAAATCCCGACGACTGCCAAGGGAATGGCCTGGCCGAGATACAGCTTGTCGAACGTCGTGCAAAGAAGCATGAGCGCCGACATGAGGAATATCCATTTGCCGAAATGGAATATTTCCTTGGCATAGTCGATCTTGACTTCGAATTTGGTGCGCTCCGCAGGCAGGAAATACGTGGCTATCGTTCGGATTATGGTCGCTACGAGGTTGGCCACGACAAGTGCCCAAACCGTGGGTGAAATCGACGCCGCGAGTATAGCCAACGCCACGGCGACCAATTCTTGCGAAAAGTCGAATAACGAAATGCGCGCCACCTGCAACTTGCGTTGCATGACGTAAATCGAAACGGACGAAAAGCCGGCGAGCACCAAGGTGAGGGCAGCCAGTTCAATCGCCGACACGGGCACGGCGTAGACGTCTGCAATGTACGAAGACGCGATGTACATGAAAAAGCCCAGCACGGTCCCGCGCAGGCATTGCATCAGCCAGGCTGTGCTTCGGAAAACCGGATCATCCCCATTCCGGCTTGCCACGATGTTTTGCCCGATGCCGACATCCGACATCAACTCAACAGCATTGCGGACCGTCAAGATAACCAGGACAGCGCCAAGGATTTCCGGTGTCAGAAGCCGCGTCAGATAGATGTTCGAGCCAAACCGAATAATGGCTGACAGAATAAACAGACCGGCGATCCAGCCGATGCCGCGGAACAGCATCGCGGGCGAGAGTTGCATTCAAAGCCTCGATAAATTCACGTGAGCTTTCGGAAGGACGGCTAGGGCGGGTTGGGCTGCGATGTGCGCGCATGAAGATACAGCCACATTGCAGCAGTCGTGCCGATTGTCTGATGTATCGTGTATTCCTGCTGCACAATGACTTCCGGGTATTCGACAAGATACTCATAGAAGGGGAGGCCGTACCGGAATGGTTCAATGCGTGCTTCGGGTGCCCCAAAGTCTGACAATGCCCCCCCATCACCGAATAACCAATGATAGTTTGTCATGGATTGCGGTGCCCAGCCGAAAATAGTTATGCCTTTTGGCGCATCCACGCCCATGGCTCTGTGATCTTCGTGGAGGGGATGTCGCACATTGCGCAGGCCCAGCCCCGTAGTGAAGGAGACGTTAACTGGATTGGCGCCGAGGATATGAGCCGAGCCGAGAAGCAAGGCATCCAGAATTTTTTGATCACCCGATAAAACATGCCCACGCAACATGAGCTGCAACAGATTGTATTGAGGGGCGCCGCCTTGGCCCCAGCCCGCCGGAGCTGCTGGATGTTTGAGCGAGGGGTAGGAGGCGCTCTCCAAACCATTCAGAACGATACGGACTTGGCGTCCATAGGCAGCTTTGATGGCCTTCTTGATCTCGGCTTTTCCTCCAGCCGCATGATAATAAGCCCAGGCGCCATCGCCGGCTGGCGCGACAACACCATGCTTTGGCCATCCTGCTTCAAATACATCCGCGAAGGGTTGTTCGCCGCTTAGACGGAACAACTCCCCCGCCGCAGCGATCCTATAGGTGTCCGCCGACTCCTGCATTTTTGCTCTCAGGCTCTTCCAATCGGCCTCAGACAGCAGCTTGGTTGCCAGCGCCGTCTCGATCGCTTCGGCGTAAAATGAATCGGGATCTTTGAACCCTGCCTCGGAAGCCGACCAAGCACGCAACGCGCTGTCCTTGAACAGGTCCGAAAGATCAGTGTTGCCGAGCGACTTTAAGATGCCTGCGAACTTTGCGGCCGCAGAGGCGTAGGCAAAACCGGACACATGGTCGGGCGCGTTCACATAAACAGGTTGAGACTCCAAGAAGCTAGGTTCGGCCGACTTCGGGTGTTCGGCGCTTTCAATGCCACCGCGCACCTTTCCATCAGGCAGCTGTAGGCGTCGAAAGAAGTCAACGCCCCAGGCGATCTCGTGAATCAAGTCCGGCGCGCCGGATAGGCTTTTGTAAAGCGAGGGATCCAACACCTCGTGTGAAGGCGGCAACGACAGCTCCGCTTGCTGCGCAGCGGTGCCCCCAAACTCAAAAACATCCATCAGCACTTTGCTGGCTTCCAGATGTTGGATACGGCGATCCCAATCGCCCGCATCCATATAGCCGCCCCATAACCCTGGCTCGGCAGGTTCAGCCTTTTGCCATTCCGGCAACACGCCGGTCGCGATCGGGATTGAGCTGAGATGATAGTTGGATGTGAAGACAATTGGCAGTTTGGATTGGATCAAATCGAAGTCAGCATTCGGGCCAAAGGCTTCAGGGCGTTTGAAGCCGAAGCGTCCATCGAGCGCGATCCCGCTGCGGTGATTGTAAAGCCCGCCAACTGCGGTCTGCGCCGCGCGCAACCAGACATTCTTTGAGACCTCAAACGGGTCGGACACACCAAGCCCCGGCACGCGAATGCGATACTGCTTGCCGTCCGGGGATGCTGGCTTCCAAGCGCTGAAGTCCAACTCAAACACAAACGTGCCCGCGCGGTTCGTCAGAAAGAACGGCCGCACCGAACCTAGATTGCCCGAGCCCAAGTCCCCTTCGATCTTTTCAGTCACCTCACTGAGCGCGAAGCGGTCCTTGTCCGTCACGGCAATACGATGCACGCCATTGAGATGGCCAAGAGGACCGGAAAAGCCCTCAAACCACGCTGCCTTGTCATCCCGTGCCAGCCCGTGTCCCGGCACCGTCAGAACGCCACCCGGCTCAAAGGCAAGAGCCTCAGCCTTGCGCGGTGGTACGGAGACGCTGGGATACCCAATGAGAGTGCCCGGCAACCCAGTCCCCAACTCAGGGTCTGATGCCGTTCGTCTCAGTTTGATAGGCCCGTTGTAAACCGTATGACCTGCGTCATCGCGCACTTCGAACGTCTTGAAGCCGTAGCGCCTGAAGTCGACCTGTCCGTTATCCGGTCCACCAGGCAGCCAAAGCGACAGGAAGGCGGACTTCGCGGTATCGCCAGGCGCGTATCCGTTTTGATTGATGTGAAGAGCGATCGCGCGCGTGGCCGTGTCACGATACTCAAAGTCGTACGCGGGCAAGGCGTCTCCGGGCCAGACGATGCGATGCGTCCCGGTCGGCAGAGCCGCGCTCATTTTCAAATAGACGAAATGCTTGAAACTGGCGCCATCGACGGAGCGGCCAAGGAGCGTGTGGCTGGTTCCAGAATCATAGGGCACTGACTTGCGGTAAACGGCCTCGACGCTCAACCCCGAGATCTTGGCATAGGCTTTCGCGTTATCAATCGCGTCCCGGTCGAGATAAGAGGACGGGGCGGTATCAAACGTCCGGATGTGATCATGATTGAGGCCAACAACGCGGCCCCACTCCCCATCGTGCCGCGCCCATTGCCCATGCTGCTTGCCCGTCGGCCCAGTCTTGACCAGCTTACCCCGTACATACGGCGGATCATGAATGATAACGCCGATCACATCCGGCGCGGCGATGGTTACCTCAACAACGTGCGGGCCAGACGATGCCGAGCATTCTGACGAGACCGCCGAAGCCACGACGAGCCCCATCAGCATCACAGCCAGCGGTTTCATACGTGCAAACGCCATAGAGTCCTGCTTCATCCTCACTGTTTAGAACACTATTAAACGAAGCCGATTAACGCTATGGAAGCGGTTCGGCGACATAACTGACTTGCCACCATATAGTCTGCGCCATCCGGAGCACCCGGCCCAGCCGCCGCCGCGAAGGTGCGAACGGTAAACAAAACCTTAATAGAGCGGGGCCTCGATGAAGTTTGTAGCGCTCTTGATAGCGCTGTCTTGCGTCCTGCCGCTGTCGATCATCATTCGCGATAACCGGCGGATCGCCGATATCGCATGGATTGCGATCGGCATGCTCCCGTTTTTGCTACCCTCCGTCCCGCAGCTTGATATCGGCCTCGTTACGATCGAGAACTGGCATGGCTACTCGCACGGCATTGAGGTGTCGTTCGTAGATATCATCGCACTCGCCGTCCTATTCTCATTGCCGAGAACAAAGAATGTCTTGTGGTTCCACCTACCCCTCGCATTATACTTGCTGAGTCTCATATTGGCGGCGTTCCAAGCAGCCAATCCCACGGCTGCGTTATTCTATATTTTTCAGTTCTCAAAAATCTACCTGCTGGTTGTCGTTATCGCCCGGGGGTGCCAACGCGAAGACGTGCCGCTGCTCTTGATGAAGGGCTTCGCAATCGGCCTGGCGATCCAGCTTCCAGTCGTCGTTATACAGGTGGCAAGTGGCGCTTGGATTCAGCCGCCGGGCACCTTTTCTCACCAGAATACCTTAGGTATGGCGCTTCATCTGGCGGCGATACCCTCATTTGCGATGTTCCTTGCCGGAGCGCGCGGGTGGCAGTATTTGGCCAGCGCGCCAATAGGCTTGCTCGTTGCCGCGATGACGGCGTCTCGCGCCTCTCTGGGCGTTTATCTTGGCGGTTTGGGCTTGGCCTATCTGTTGTCGTTATTGAGGGGCGCCTCCAAAAAAAAGCTCGCGACCGGCCTAACCGGCTTTGTGATATTGCTCGTGGCTGTTCCTGTGGCCATCGCCGCGTTCGAGCGGCGCTTTGAAGCGACGCCTCTCGCCGAGGACCAGTACGACGAACGCGCGGCATTCAACCGTGCCGCCAGCATGATTGTCGCCGACCACCCTTTTGGTGTGGGGTCCAACCACTACGTTTATGTCGCTAAAAACTATGGATACTCGATCCGGGCTGGCGTGCTGCCTATCGAAGGCAACCTGAACAACATCGTTCATAATGCTTATCTGCTCGCGGCGGCCGAGACCGGCTACATAGGGCTGGCGGCTTTCCTGCTCCTTATTTCCTATCCAGTCGTAATCGCTTGGCGCTACGCCAGCATGGCAGGCACCCAAATGGCTGGTGACCTGCTGATGGGCATCGTGGCGGCGCTGACGGCCGTCTACCTGCATTCGATCTACGAATACATCATCTTCGGCAAGGACATGCAGTACCTGTTCGGCATCACGATCGGCATCGTATTCGGAACTGCGACGCAGGTGGCGCTGCAGGCGCGCGGCGCAACGGTTGTACCGGATGATCAACTTTCCGAGCCAGTACGAAGCTCCGCCTAGCCGCGTTCGTTCGGGCAGATCAAATACGGCCCTTGACCAGACCTTTGACCTTGCGCAAGCCGTAAACCACCGGCTCAAGAACCTTGATCCTATCAAACCACTTTGGATCCCAAACATCCGTTCGGGAAGGCCGCTGTGTCGCCAGTGGTGGAATGGCGGCATAGGTGCGCAAGCCGAGCTCCCGGCGAGCGATGTTGATGGCCCCGTCGATGGTCATACAGAAGCCCGACGTCTTGCTCTGCTCCAAAAGGTTTTCTGCAAAGGCGAGAAGTTTAGGAATGGCCGGACCATTGATGGCATAGCAATGCAGGCAGATGAACTCGACCATCGGATCGACTTCAAGCAAGCCCTCCGAAGGCCATTCAACTTTCAGCTCGGGCACCTGATCATGGCCTGCATAGAAAAACTCCCAATCGTCGGGGAGCTCATCGACTATGTGGACGCGTTTGCCGAAGTCCCGGACAAAGGAAACATCGTCCTCGAGCACAAGCAGGCTTTCCACTTCAAGGGACGATTGCCAGACAGTCTTGTGGCTAAGGAAGCAACCATGCTCTCCGGTCGTTCTGAAGGCGCCCTTGTCAGCGGGTCGGATAGCCGGAAAAATCTCAATCGGCCCCGCGGCCACTTTGTCGCACTCAGCAAGAGAGTCCCTCTTCCGGTCTGTCCGCTCCGGAAGGTTAATGAGCACAGTTTTCGTGAAGCGGTTAAACATGAAAGCCTATCCTAGAAGGCATTTTATATAGCCGCCGTATACTGTTGGCAGCCAAGCGTTGCAATCGGCCTACCGTAGCAAGGTGAAGAAGTTGCTCATACGGTGGTTCTGATTTTCAACAATTGCGCGCGACAGTTCGTCATGGTCCCTTCTTATCATCAAGGCTTATCCGATTGATGTATTGCGTTCGGGCCCGGGGGTCTAATGCCTAATCAAGTCTTGTCGATCCAGTTTTTGCGGTTCGTCGCCGCGTTCATGGTGGTTGTCCACCATGCTCAAATCGCGTTGGTCGACCAAAACCTCGCAGGACCCGCGATCGCCAATGCGTCTCATGTGACGGATCTCGGTGCGGCCGGAGTCCATGTGTTTTTCGTTATCAGTGGCTTCATCATGGTGCTGACCACCTACAGCGCTGATCCCGGCCGGAGCACTGCGTGGGAATTTTTAGTCCGCCGTTTCCTGCGCATCTATCCATTTTACATTTTATGTTGCCTGCTTTACCTCGCGATCTTCGCGTTGATCGGTGAGCCGAACCAACTGTCGTTTTCAAGCTTGATGCTCGCCTTCGCGCTGACGCCGGGATACTCGTACCTGGTCATCGGCCCCGGATGGACGCTTGCCTACGAGATCTACTTTTACTTTTGTTTCGCCGCTGGCCTCCTTTTGGCCGGCCGAAACGGCCTAATCCTCGTCACGCTCTTCTTCCTGGCCTGCATCGCCGCAGGAAGCATCGCCAATTTCGACCAGGAATGGTTCCGCATTCTAACTAATCCCTTGCTGTTGGAATTCTTGATGGGTGCTTGGATTGCCCGGCTGGTGTTGCGGCCAGAACCGGTCAACCCAAGGATCGCGACCCCAATGGCTGCAGTAGCCCTGGTGTTGTTCTTCTCCGCGATCGCCTTCGACTACACCAAGGTGCCAACGCTCATACTGTGGGGCGTGCCAAGCGCGCTCCTCATTATGGCCCTGACGGCGAAGGAGCGCGTGGACGGGATCCCGGAATGGATGAAAGCCTTCAAGTTCTCCGGCGATGCATCGTATTCACTTTACCTGCTGCATATCATCGTACTCGACGTGGTTCTCTTAAGCGTGCGAACTCTCGGCGGCGGGGCGAGCCTAGGTTGGTTGTGGTGGGCGATTGGCGTGCTCGTCTCCATTGCTGTTAGCTTTGCCGCGCATGCCTATCTTGAAAAGCCCTTACAGAAGCTGCTCAAGAACCGCGTGTTGCCCGCGGTTGGACAGTTGTCTTGGGGCGCGCGAACCAGTCAATAGAGAGACCTGGATTTCATGAAGCGACTGCCGTTGGGCACGAACGTGTTTCAGTTCACCAAGGCGGTGTGCGCCGTCTTATTGGGAACAATCATAACCGTGGGGCAAGCCATGGCTGCCGAGAAACCGGGCACAACGCCGCCGATCGACTCCGTGTCAGTCTACTGGGTGGGGCACAGTCTCATGAACACCCCCGCTGAGACGAAGCAGGGCCCGGTGGACCTCATGTCGCTGGTGGCCAGCTTCGCCGATGCACGAAACCTGAAACACAAGGCGTTCGATCATACGTTCACCGGCGTACCACTCGCCGCCCAATGGCGCGGCAAGCCCTATGCGTACGACAGAGATGCGTCGTCGATGGTCCCGAAGCGCGAAGCATTCGAGCGCAACGCTGGCGAGTACGACACGCTCGTACTGACTGAACTCCTGCCACTCCAGGCCGTCTTTAAATACGAGTTCAGCGAATACTACCTGCGCAAGTTCTATTGCACGATCAAGAACGCCAATCCGGACGCGCGCGTTTTCCTGTACGAAACCTGGACAAATGGTCAAGGGACTTCGCCTCACGGTGGTTATCCGTCAATCGAATACTTCGACTGGCGCGCCGAGATGGTGAAAGATCGCGAACGTTGGGAGAGTTTCGCTAAAGCGGCGCTGGAGCCGAAGGTCAAGAGCCCTGGTTGGCTGTCGCGCTTCAGCATGCATTCAAAGTCAGACGGGGGATGTGAACCAGGCGATCCAATCCTCATCGTCCCCCTTGGTCAGGCCATGATCGCGTTATTCGACCGTATGAAAAATCCAAGACCGCAGGATAACTTTGCCTGGCCTGGTGGCGAGAAACTCACCTTCGTGGACTTATTCGCGAACCCCTACACCAACATTCCTGCGTCTTGGCCGTTGAAGACCGGCGAGACCACGGAAAAGCCAGAACTCACGCCGCGCGATCCGTCCAAGCCTGTGGATGATGCGCATCCCGCGCTGCCCACAATCTACTTGTCCGCGCTTGTCCATTTCGCCACGCTCTACAGGCAAAGCCCCGAAGGCCTGCCCTATCCAGACGAGATTGGCGAACCGCTGGCGAAAACGTTGCAGTGCATCGCTTGGGAAACCGTCACAACAACCAGTCTGACAGGCGTGACCGCAAACGCCGGCTGCGCCGCATCGTAACGCGCGCGCTATTCCGTATCGCGTTTTGAGCGAACCCAGCCCGCGTTATGTCCTTTGAAAACCCCGGCGTAGAGCGCGAGCTTGGACAGCACATAATTCGGGATGTGCTTGAGATCCGCAAACCGGATCACATCGTTGGGCGAACGCCAAATGGCGAGCGCTGCCGAGACTCCGAAGAGCAGCGTGGCGAGCGCGGCAATGGCGAAGGCAGCGAACGTCCCTGACACGATTGAGACCAGCGCCGTGATCACGAGCCCGCCGGCCAGCATGAGTGCGAAGAAGGCAAGGGGTGGAACCGCGGCATCCAGCGCCAATGCCAGGAGGGGAACGTTTCCGCTGCCGATAGCCGTCATAAGCAACTTTGGCACCGTCTGAGCGATCGTGAGCAAATGCCCGGTTTCCCAACGCGAGCGCTGCGTGGTCTGGCCTTCACGGTTCTCTGGAAAGGCACTCAAGACGCGCGCGTCAGGGAAGAAGTGTGCAGCATTTCCGTTGCGCGCGAGATCAAGCCCAAGCGCCAAGTCTTCGACGATGTCACCAGTCGCCAAAGGCGCCTTGGCGATCACCGGCCAGGGAAAGGCCATGCCTGTCCCCATCAGTTGGCATGGCAAGCCCAGGCGGAGGAAGCCCAAAGGCCGGATGAAATTCTTGAGATGAAACGCAAAGCCGGCAATGAGCAGGTAAGGCGAGGGTGCTCCGTCCGATCCAGGCGGCAGGGCTAGCCGGTAGTCTGCCTGCAACGGCTGCTGTCGCTCATGACAGGCGGAAGCAAGCCGGCCGATTGCGCCGTTCAAGCTGGTACAGTCGGCGTCCATGATGATAATGACGTCCGGCGGATCGGACTCAAGATGGCGGATGGCAAAGTCGAGTGCGTAGCCTTTGCCCCGGCGCGTGGCGTCCGTTCTGCGAATAACCTCAGCACCAGCCTGCTCGGCGATTTCCGCCGTGGCATCCGTGCAGTTGTCCGCCACAACGAGCACGCGCGTGTTCTCTCCAGCTTCGGCCATGACGTTGGCCAAGGTCGCGGCGATACCGCTTTCCTCATTGTGGGCGGGCATCACGATGGCTGTGCGGGGCGTGGCAACTGCAGGGGCCGAAGGCGGCCGGCGGAGGAAGGAACAGGCCACCTCCACAAACAAGACCAAGGCTGGAACGAGGAGGAAGCCAAGCGCGGCAAGGCAGGCCGCAAAAACGACGATCGTCATCTCAGACTGCTCCCGATACCGCTAAGGGTGCCATCTTGCTATTTCGCTGTTTGGAGGGACCGGAACGCGCCAGCGACATAGAGCAATGGATCTGCATCTTCCCGGAAGGCACCGGCGACGACCTCTCCGAAGAACACCGTATGGGTCGAACTGCGAACCGCTTCCACCACCTGGCACTCCAAATGGCACAGAGCGTTCTTAAGAACCGGGCTGCCGGTCACGCCGTCCGACCAGACATCATCCTGGAAGCGCGCTTCCCCGCGCGAGCCGGAATTACCGGCGAACCTGCGGCCCAGCGGTTCGTCGTCGACAGACAAGACGTTCACGCTGAATGCCATGTTCTCGATGATTTCTTCGTGGGCGCTCGCCCTGTGATTGACGCAGACGAGAAGCTTTGGCGGGCTATCGCTCAACGAGCAGACGGACGTCGCGGTCAGTCCATTCCGCCGGCCCTTGTTGCCGGTCGCGATGATGTTCACGGCGGCGGGAACATGCCGCATGAGAGCCCGGAAGCGGTCCGGTTTGATGGGAGCGGCGGTCATGAGTATCGGCTTAGTCCCTACTGCAATACCGAAAGAAGGACCAGGTGAGCTATAGCACTTGGCTGTAAGGAATTATAGACTGCTCACAGTGAGGTATACCTTAACGTTGATACAGTTTATCGCGTTGGCCTAAGGAGCGCGGGAAAAGCTGGCTCAATCCTCTGCATACCAAAGAGTTGGCTGATGGCCACACCGCGTGCCAATTGATCGCAGAGCTAAGGCAATTTGTTAATTTGAAGGACAAAAAGCCAGATTTGATTAAGCTTTTTTGTCTAGACCGGAAGAGATCGCGATTTCTCGCTGTGCTATATCGCAGGTGCGAAATAGGCGTAATTTTGGTATGGTCAACTCTGTAGAGAGTGGCCTAGGTCAGGGGCGAGCGTAATGAGTGTCAATGCGGACAACGCAAATCCTACGGATATTGCCATTGTAGGACTGTCGTTACGTGTCTCAGGTGCCCGGAATTCCAAAGAATTTTGGCATAATCTCCGCAATGGCGTTGAGAGCATGCGCGACGTCTCGCAAGACGAGCTCTTGGCCGCCGGTGAGGCGCCCGACCTCATCCGCAAAAAGAACTATGTGGCGCGTACGGCTGAACTTCCCGGCCTAAAAGACTTCGATGCGGACTTCTTTGGGTTCAGCCCCAAAGAAGCCGTCGTCATGGACCCGCAACACCGCCACTTCCTGGAATGCACCTGGGAAGCCTTCGAGGACGGCGCCACTTTGCCGGAAGCGGTGGACGGACGCGTTGGCGTCTTCGCCGGCTGCGGAATGGGAAGCTACTTTTATTTCAACGTCATCAGCCACCGCTCCCTGGTCGATCAGGTCGGCTTGTTCCTGCTGCGCCATACCGGCAACGACAAGGACTTCCTGGCGACCCGCGCCTCCTTCCTGTTGGATCTCAAGGGCCCGAGTATCAACGTGCAGACGGCCTGCTCAACGTCGTTGGTCGCTGTCCACAACGCTTGCCAAAGCTTGCTCAGCGGTGAATGCGACATGGCCCTGGCCGGCGGCGTCACGATCGAGCTGCCTCATGGGGTCGGCTACCTCTACCAGGAAGGTGAGGTCCTCTCGCCGGACGGTCATTGCCGCGCATTCGACCATCGCGCCGCCGGCACGGTGTTCGGCAGCGGCGTTGGTGTTGTCGTCCTGCGCCGTCTGTCTGATGCCCTGCGCGACGGTGACCCCATCAGAGCTGTCATCAAGGGCTCCGCAGTCAACAATGATGGAAGCTCCAAAGCAGGCTATCTCGCTCCAAGCGTCACGGGCCAAGCCGAAGCCATCGTGGAGGCGCTGGGCCTAGCTGATGTCGACGCCGATACGATCGGCTACGTGGAATGTCACGGCACCGGAACCTACCTCGGCGACCCGATCGAAATCACCGCGCTGACACAAGCTTACCGCCAGACCACCTCGCGCAAAGGCTACTGCCGTATTGGCTCGGTCAAAACGAACATCGGACACCTTGATACGGCCGCTGGTGTCGTCGGCCTCATCAAGGCAGTGATGGCGATGGAAAACAGTGAGATCCCGCCAACGCTGAACTACGAAAAGCCCAATCCGGCCATCGATTTCGCGCAGAGCCCATTCGTCGTCAACGACAAGCTCTCGCAGTGGCCGCGCACGAGCGCCCCGCGCCGCGCCGCCATCAACTCACTCGGCGTCGGTGGCACGAACGCTCACGTCATCATTGAGGAAGCGCCGGTCATCGAGCGGCATCAGCCGGCAAAGGAAGTCACCAGCCCGCAGCTCATTGTTTTGACTGCCAAGAGCCGCAAGGCGTTGGACGAGGCTAGCCGCCGTCTGTCCACGCACCTGAAAGATAACCCGGATGTGCCGCTCACCGACGTGGCCTACACCCTGCAAAAGGGCCGCCGCCTGTTCGAGCACCGCCGTGTCGTCGCCGTAAAGGATCGCGCCGATGCAATCGACGTGCTGGCAAAAACGGACTCGCGCCGTCCGGTCACCCATAGCCTGATCGAAGACGTTGGCAGCGTCGCGTTCCTGTATCCAGGCGGCGGCGCCCAGTATACGGGTATGGCGCGCGACCTGTACGAGAAAGAGCCGGTCTTTAAGGCAGCGGTCGATGAAGGCCTGGGCCATCTGCCCGAAGACGTTGCTGAAGACCTGCGCGACATCTGGCTGGGCGATCACGCCGCCGAGAGCGAGGCCTCCAAGCGCCTTCTAAAGCCGTCCAAGCAGCTGCCGGCCATGTTGATCTTGGAGGTCGCTCTCACGCGTTTATGGATGAGCTGGGGCGTACAACCGTCAGCCCTCATCGGCCATTCCATGGGCGAAAATTCCGCCGCCTGCATCTCCGGTGTCATGAGCTTCGAAGAGGCCGTGAAACTCGTGCACCTGCGCGGAAGCTTGGTCGACGAAATTACCGGCGGTGGCATGATGAGCGTGCCGCTGCCACCTGAAGAGGTTGAAGCGCGTCTGCCTGATACCTTGGAACTCGCAGTCATAAACGCACCGGAATTGTGCGTGGTATCGGGTCCGGCCGCCGCTATCGGCCAGTTCTTTGAACAGCTGCAGGCCGAAGGCATCGACGCGGCACGTATTCCGATCGACGCGGCGGGCCATTCACGCATGCTTGACCCGATCTTAGGCCGCTTCGAGGACTTCGTGCGCACGATGGCTCTATCTGCGCCACGCATCCCGATCGTTTCCAACCTAACCGGCAAGTGGCTGACTGCCGAGCAAGCGCAAGACCCAAAATACTGGGTAAGCCACCTCCGCCATACGGTGCGTTTCGCCGACGGCATCGCCCTTCTGTCTGAAGATCCCAAGCGGGTCTATGTCGAAGTTGGACCAGGCCGCACACTGTCGTCCCTGGCCAAGGCCCATGGATCAATCACCGCCAATCAGGTCGTCAACTCCATTCGCCACCCCGAAGAAGACGTCGAAGACCAGCTGCATTTCCTCACGGCGATCGGCCGCGTCTGGGCCACCGGCATTCAGGTGCCGGTGGAACGGCTATGGCGCGATGCCGATCCGATCCGCGTGCGCCTGCCAACTTATGCGTTCCAGCATAAGCCGTACTTCTTGGAACACATTCGCGATGCGGGCTCGACATCGTCGCCGCTGCATCTGACCCGCCGGGAAGACATGGGCGACTGGGGTTGGACCCCGGTCTGGAAGCCGGTTTACGCCGACATGGCAACGGGTGCGGACAAAACGCCGAACCATTTCCTTGTTTTTGTCGACGATACCGGCATCGGCGCTGCGATGATCGCCCGTCTACGCGATCAGGGCCACAAGGTCACCACGGTCACGATGGCCGACACGTTTGCCGCTTTGCCGGATGGTAACTACGTGCTGTGCCCGGAACTCGGCCGGGAAGGCTACGACAAGCTGATCGAACACCTGGAAGCCAACGGCGGCATTCCGCGCAACATGCTGCATCTGTGGTTATTGACGGCGGACGAAACCTATCGCCGTGGCTCCAGCTTCTATAACCGCAACATGGAACGCGGCTTCTATAGCCTGTTCTATCTCGGCCAAGCCTTATCGAACGCGAGCTTGGATGAGGACCTGCAAATCAACGTCGCCACGAACGGCATGCAGCGCGTCGCGGACGAAGCTTTGCCGTATCCGGAGAAGGCTACTGTTCTGGGACCCGCGCGTGTGCTCCCGCGCGAGCTGACAAACGTCGCCGTGCGCACGATAGACGTGCCGCTCCAGCCTCACACCAAGACGACCTCGCTGCCACAGCTTGGAGCGACCCTGCTGGAAAACGCTGGCGTCCTGCCCAAGCAAGCGGACGCGATCGTCGCCCAGCTCTGGGAAGACCTTTTTGCCGAGCACGCCACCGAAACGGTCGCCTACCGCAATGGCCGGCGCTGGGTTTGGGGTCACAAGCAAACGACATTCGATGCCGACAGTGCTGGCGCGCGCCGCTTCCGCGAGCGCGGCGTCTATTTGATCACCGGTGGCCTCGGCGGTGTTGGCGCCGTATTTGCCGAAGATTTGGCACGCAACTGCAAGGCGCGCCTCGTGCTCGTCGGCCGTACCAATCTGCCGGCACGTGAAGAGTGGGCCAACTATCTAGAAGCCTACGGCGCCGAAGACAGGATCGGCCGCGCCATCCAAGCCGTGCAAAAGATGGAAGCCGCAGGTGGCGAAGTGCTCTACATCCGCGCCGACGTGACGGACAGCCAAGGCATGCAAGCCGCGGTCGCCAAAGCCAAGGAACGCTACGGCGTGATCAACGGCGTCTTGCACGCCGCCGGTATCGTCCGCGACGAACTCATCGCTCTGAAGTTGCCGACCGACGTTGAAGATGTCTTCGCTCCGAAGATCCAGGGGACACTCGTCCTGCACGAGGTCCTCAAGGACGAGCCGCTCGACTTCTGCGTGCTCTTCTCATCGACGAGTACGGACATCGCTCCGGCAGGTCAGGTCGACTACGTCGCTGCGAATGCCTTCCTCAACGCATTCGCCCATCAGTGCGCCGCAAAAGGCAAACCGGAAACCGTTGCGCTGCATTGGGGCATCTGGAAAGACGTCGGCCTTGCGGCCCAAGCTGTTAGCGGCGGCCAGGACGACGCCAGCATGTCGACCGAGCCCGTGCGATCTGCCTTGTTCGACCGGAGGGTCCGCAGCGCCAACGATGGCGACTGGCTGGAACTCAAGGCCGATCCCGCGCGCCAATGGGTGCTCAACGACCACCGTCTGAAATCAGGCGAAGCCATCTGGCCGGGCACCGGTTATCTCGAACTGATGGCCGAGGCAGCACGCGAATTGCGCATCGCCGGTGCGTTCGAAATCGAAGACCTCCTGTTCTTGAGGCCCCTGCACGTGCCGGATGGGGAACCGCGCCTCATCCGCGTGCGGCACGGCCGCGAGAGCGGACGCTACGTCCTCACGGTCGAAAGTAAGGCCGCAGGCCAGCCCGACGATCCGTGGATGAGCCACGCAACGGCAGACCTGCGCGCAGCACGCGGCGGCAAGCCAAACGTGCTGGATATTGCGGCGCTTCGTGAAGAAGTCGGTGGACGCGTCATAGAAAAAGATGGTGCCGCCCTTGTTTCCGAGCAGGAAACGCACCTGAACTTCGGCCCCCGCTGGAAGGTCCTGCGCTCCATCCATCTGGGAGACGGGCAAGCTCTGGCTCACCTGAAGCTGGACGACACGTTCGCGTCAGATTTCGCACGCGGTTATCAGCTCCACCCAGGCATCCTGGACTTGGCAACGGGCTACGCCATGAAGCTGATCGAAGGCTACGACAGTGCCAAAGGTTTGTGGGTACCTATGTCCTACGGCAAGGTGCGCGTCTTGAGCCCGCTGCCAGCGGAAATCTACAGCCACATCGTGTTGAATACGTCGGCCAATCCCGGCCCAGGCTATGCAACCTTTGACGTGACCATCACCGATGCGGAAGGTCAGGTCGTCGCCGTCGCAGAACGCTTCATGGTCAAGCAGCTGGAGCAGAACGCCGAGTTCGGCGCTGCAACGGACGACAAAGCGGCAGCGGTGAAGGCACAGCGCAAGCACGGTGCCGACGAACTCTCTCCGGCCATGGAACGCCTGGCCGCGCTTGTCGAACAGGGCATCGGTCCCGAAGACGGCATGGATGCATTGCGACGTGCGCTTGGCACCGGCCAATCCGAAATCGTCGTCAGCTCACTTGATCTTGGGCAGCTTAAGCAGGCAGCTCTGCAAGTCGACGAGGAATCGTCGGCGGCACCTCAAGACTCTGCCTTCGAACGGCCTGACCTCGACAGCGAATTCGTCGCCCCGCGCAACGAGTTGGAACAGAAGCTCGCGGGCTTCTGGGAAGAGCTGTTGGGCGTCAAGAACATCGGTATCCACGACAACTTCTTCGATCTCGGCGGTCACTCGCTGATTGCCGTGCGTTTGTTCCGTATGGTCAAGCAAGCATTTGCGGTGGATTTGCCGATCTCGGTCCTGCTCGAAGCGCCAACGATCGCTGCCTGCGGCGAGCGCATCAGCGAAGCGGGCGGACGGGTTGAAGACGCCGGCCAAGCAGCGCAAAAGCCAGCGGATGCCGGTGGTGCCGCAAACAAGCCGCGCCACGTGCACCTCGTGCAAATGCACGCGGGCAAAAACCAAGAGCGCAAGCCGTTCTTCATCTGCGCTGGCATGTTCGGAAACATCCTGAACCTTCGCTATCTTGCCCAGCAGATTGGCAAGGTGCGTCCAGTCTACGGCCTGCAGGCACGCGGACTTTACGGAGACCAGGAACCGCACGAAACATTCGAGGAAATGGCAGCCGCCTACCTCGCCGAAATCCGGACCGTACAGCCGCAAGGGCCATACCTCTTCGGCGGCTTCTCGGGCGGCGGACTGGTTGCCTACGAGATGGCGCAGCAGCTGCGCGAGGAGGGCGAAGAGGTCGCCATCGTCGTGATGCTCGACACGCCGATCCCCGGCATGCCGGAACTGACGACGAAAGACCGCATCTCCATGAAGCTGCAAGATCTGCAGCGCGATGGCGTTGGCTTTGCGATCAACTGGGCACGCAACCGCATCGCCTGGGAGATTGCCAAGTTCCGCGGCAGCCCGCCGGATGCCGCCTCCATGGATCAGTTCCACAACGAAGCCATCAAGGACGCGTTCTACCGCGCACTCGACCGCTATACGGTGAAGCCGTACGACAACTCGGTTCTGAACCTGCGCCCGCGCTTGCGTCCGGTCTATAACATTAGCGGTGGCCGCCAGATTGACGAGCATCGTTCATATGTGCGCGCTGACAACGGCTGGACGCCTTACGTTAAGGCGCTGGAGATTGTCGAGGTTCCTGGCGATCACGACTCGATGGTTCTGGAGCCGAACGTCCGCGTCCTGGCCAGCCACATCAAGGCGGCACTCGACAGGGCGGAAATGTACGGCCAGTTGACGTTCGCTGAAGCGGCGGAATAACGGAGACAGAGGTGGCGGGCAAACAAGGCCGCCACCCCTCAAGCTGGATGCTCTATCGCAAGCCCAGCTGCGATGTGACCGCTCCCAAAACGCAAGCGGCCAACTAGCGTATCGCCGGTCTTGAACGGGCTGGCATCGCGCATGAAGCGCGCAGCGAAGGTCTCGCCCGCGCGGTCTATCGAAACGGCAATATCGCCAAACTCAAGCAATGCGCCCGACAACGGAAACTGCGCTTTGAATGCGCACTCTTTGGCGCAGAAGATCGCTCGCACAATCACGCCTCGCTCGGACGCATCATAGTCGCCCACCCAGCCCAACTCGTTTGTGGCCAGCTCTGTCCATAGCTCTTCCTCAATTGGTTCCAGCGGTTCCAGGTCGATTCCGATCCCCTGAATGCCATCCATCGCGCGGGCAACAGCCGCTGCACAGTACGTATCGGTATGCGTGATCGATCCGACAATTCCCGGCGGCCAGACAGGGGCGCGATCAGCCCCCTTCGGGATCGCTCGTGGTCTCAAGCCAAGCTGAGCCAGCGCTCCACGCGCCAACGTGCGGCCTGCACTGAATTCGAGGCGCCGCTTTGTAACGGCGTTCGCGAGATGGCTCTCTTCCTCCGGAAACAGCGCTGCAGCGTGGTCGGCGATGGCCCCTTCGGCCATCGCCACGCGCTCATCGAAGAACCCGGTGAAGAGGCTCACCGCGCTCCAACCGTACGCCGGCCTGCCATCGCGTTACGCCGCATGGCCGCGCGACTTGCCGCCTTCGCCAGGCTCTTGTCGGCTTCGCCGCTGTCGGACAGGTGACCAGCAAGCCCTGCTACGGTTGGGAAGCGGTAGATATCAGTGATGCTGATCTGCGATGCGACGTTGGCTTTCAAGTCGCGGTGAATTTGAACCGCAAGCAGTGAGTGGCCGCCCAGCGTAAAGAAGTTGTCGTTCACGCCGACCGTTTCCAATCCGAGGATACGCTTGAACGCGTCCGCGATCTTGACCTGGATCTCCCCATCCGGTGCCACGAACGGACGCGGAGCAGCTTCAGCCTTGGCCGATGCCCCTGGAGGCGGAAGCGCCTTGCGGTCCACCTTCGCGTTCGGAGTCAGCGGGAAGTTTGCCATGGCCACAAAGTGCGCGGGCACCATGAACTCCGGCAGCGTGCCGCGAACGTGTTCCCGCAAATCGTCGTCGGAAGGCGCCGGTCCATCGTGACGGAAGTAGGCCACGATGCGCGCGTCATTCGCCTTGTCCTGACGCACGATCACGACGGCTTCCTTGATTGACGGATGATCGCCAAGCCGGGATTCGATTTCGCCCAGCTCGATCCGGTAACCGCGCACCTTAACCTGGTGGTCAGTCCGGCCGATGAAGTGAAGCGTGCCATCAGGTCCGCGGCGCACCAGGTCACCCGTCCGGTACATGCGCTTGCCTTCGATAAACGGATTAGCCAGGAACCGCTCTTGTGTCAGATCGCTGCGATTGTGGTAGCCACGCGCGACGCCGTCTCCGCTGATATAGAGCTCACCTGGAACACCAGCCGGGACCGGCCGGCCCTTGCTGTCGAGAATGTAGAGCTGCGTGTTTGCGATCGCTTTGCCGAGCGGCACGACGGTTTCGGAGCCTTCAGCCGTGCACGTGGACGACCAAACCGTTGTTTCCGTCGGCCCGTACATATTCTCAATCGTCGCCTTGGTCGACGACCGCAGATCCTGAAGCAGCGTGCCCGGCAGCGCTTCGCCACCGACAAAGAGGTGTTCAACCGAGCCGAGAGCATTACGGTTGTCGTCATCGATCAGAAGCATGGTCGCCATCGCCGGCGTGCACTGCATGTGCGTGACGCCATAGTGCCGGATCAAGTTGGCGAAGCTGCCGTCAACCGCTTCGGCCGGCGACTCCGCCACAACCGGCTTAGCCGAGGCATTGACGGTTTCAACGACCTGGGCCAGCGGATGCATGTGTTTCATGGCGACCGCGTTCGGAACGCCGAAGTCAATCAGGCAGGCGATCTCGTCAACGCCGATGGCCTTAACCTGTTCGACGCGGGCGAGCGCATCGTCTATCGTGCCAAACAGACCACTATCATCGAAGTAGCGAAGGAACGCGAATTCGATGATCGCATCCATCTCTTCTTCTTCAAGAGCTCGCAAGTCGAGTTCCATCGGATTGGAAACACCATCCGGCTTCTTGAATGCTGGGAAGGCCCAAGCGTACTGCTTGATGAGCGCGGCCGCGCTCTTCAGGTAGTTCTTCATCGGCCCGCGCGCCAGCTCGCGCACTTCCTCGCGGTCATCACCAACAAGCGTGTGCAACATCAAGGTGACCTTGAACTTCGACGGGTCACGGCCGGTCTCAACGAGCGTATCGCGATAGATCTTGATCTTTGCGGCCAGTTCGTCGATCGAGTGGCCGAGCAAGTGGGTCAGCACGTTTGCTCCCAATCGCGCCGCATCCCGATATGTTTCCGGATTGCCGGCCGACGTCACCCAAACATTCAGCTCGGGCGTGATCGGGCGTGGCTGGGTGACGATCTCGATCTCCTTGCCGTCCTCAATCGGGGAGGGCAGGGCGACCTTTTCGCCGCGCCACATGCGCCGGACAACGTCAATGTCGCGCAGCAAGGCAGGCTTGTTTTTTGGCGGCGCATTCTCCGGCCGCAGTACAAAGTCTTCCGGCATCCAGCCCGAGGCAAACGCCATGCCCGTACGGCCGTTCGAGAGGGTGTCGATGACAGCCCACTCTTCAGCAACGCGTGCGGGATGATGTAGCGGCAGCACGCAGCTTCCCGCGCGGATCTCAATATTCCGCGTGATGGCGGCCACCGCGGCACCCGTCACGGACGGGTTGGGATACGAGCCGCCAAAGTCGTGGAAATGGCGCTCCGGCATCCAAACGGCGCAGAAGCCGCGTTCATCCGCCATGCGCGCGCCGTCCAGAAGAAGCTTATAGGTGTCCGGTCCGGTCGCGTCATTGTGGCCCCAGTAGAACAGGCTGAAGTCCATGCCGCCAGGAGCAGCCTTTCGCCGCGCCGTGGCCGGGCGTGCATCGCTCTTCTCGTCAACGTAGACGACAACAGCGAAACCGCGCGTCAGCGTCCAGAAAAGTTCCAGGACGGAAATGTCAAACGAGAGGCTCGTCACCGCCAGCCAGACGGGTTGCTTGTCCGCGGGAACAGGCACGCGGCCGTTCATGCCGGTGAAGAAGTTCGCGACGTTGCGATGTTCGATCATCACGCCCTTGGGACGCCCAGTCGAACCGGAGGTATAGATCACGTACGCGAGGTTGTCCGAACGTGTCTGCGTTGCCGGGCGGCTGGTATTTGTCGACGCCGCTTCGGCCCCCTCGATTGTCAGCGTCTTGACACCCTTGCCGGGAACTTGGCGCACCAAAGCTTCTTCCGTCAGCACGACGTCGAGTCCGCTGTCTTCGATAATCAAGGCGATGCGATCGCGCGGGTAGTCGGGATCAAGGGGAACGTAGGCCGCACCCGCCTTCATGATCGCAAGCGCGCTGACGACCAGTTCAACCGACCGGCGCATGTAAAGTCCGACCAGTGAATCCGCTGAACCGGCACCAAGCTCGATCAGCCGGTGCGCCAGGCGATTAGCCCGTTCGTCAAGCTCACGGTAAGTTACAGACCGGCCTTCACAGATAACCGCTGTCGCATCTGGCGTGCGATCGGCTTGCGCCTCGATGAGCTGATGGACCAGCGCGGCACGATTATAATCGGCAAGCGTTTCACTATCCGCGTCGAGAAGAGCGCGCTGTTCTTCTTCGCTCATCACGGGAAGTGCGTTGACGGTCTGAGCCTCGTTGTCAGCAAAAGCGTTAATGCAGCTCTGGAGCTGTTTGACCAGAACGCTGGCGTCGGCTTGCGAAAGCCGGGATTGATCGACCGCCAGAGACAAGCTGCCCCCGCCGGTGTCCGGAACAACGAACGTGACGGCGGCGCCCTGAACAGGAGTTACCGAGGCCGTGTCGCCGTTGGCTGTAACGCGAACCGCGACGCTCAAGGGCGAATTGCCGGCGTTGGGCGTGCGTAGAGCCAAGTCAGCGGCGTAGGGGCCGCGACGTCGCAAACCGGCCAACCGTTCGGAAACTTCCTCACTGAGGGTCTCAACCGTGGTCTCATCGTCCGACGTCACAGTCAGTGGCAGACTTGGCGCTAGATAGCCCGGATACCGGTTAGTCTGTTCGGTAAGCGCGTCATCGGAAAATCCGACATCAAAGCGCGACAGGCCGGAGATGCGCGTCAACGCAGCGACGACGGCGGCGGCGCCACGGTTACCAGAAAGGCCAGACGGCAACTCCAGCCTGAAGCGGGCCCAGTCGGCCTCGCCGCCGCTGGACGGCTGCATGCCTGCAAGTTCGAGATCCACCTGCTCGGCCAGCGCACCCGCGAAATAGCCGTCCTGCTTGGCGGCTTGTCCGGACAGCGCCGTCAAAGCGTCCGCGTCCGATGCGTTTAGTACCGGTAGAACGGTGCCAGCAGGGAGAGTTTTAGCAATGCGAAGCTGGTTGCCCGCGTTATCCATCAGCCCGAGAATGCGTACGGCCCCGTCGCCAGCGGCGACCACGGCGCCTTGGTCATCGGCTTCAACCACGGTGCCCGCGGGCAGAGGCTGAGCCAGGCTCGCGGCTTCAAGGCCGGTGACGTTCAGTGCGTGGCTAGCTGTCTTCAGCTTCAACAAGCCCAACGGATTACGATAGCCGGGCCCAAAGTCCAAAGCCCGGGCCAGCCGATCGATCTCTAAGGCTGGTTGCGAGAAGTCGATCGTAGCGAAGGCAGCCGGGCGCTTGTCCTTTGCGCAGTAGATGCGGCCGGAAAAGTCCTGTGCCTGGCCTTCAAGGGAGCCGGCTTCGATTTTGTCGGTGAGATCCGAAAAGGTCTCGATGCCCG
The DNA here is from genome assembly GCA_041940525.1 of Hyphomicrobium sp. Taxonomy (GTDB): domain Bacteria; phylum Pseudomonadota; class Alphaproteobacteria; order Rhizobiales; family Hyphomicrobiaceae; genus JAKAXS01. The sequence goes on along the minus strand of JBGTSB010000001.1, from coordinate 125,073 downwards.
CTTCGAAGCACTTTGTGTTTAGGCTGAGAGACGTTTCCCCTTCCCCAACGTCGAAGATCCGTTGGACCAGGATATCGCCGGTGTCCACACCATCGGCAATCTTGTGCCAGGTCACGCCGTGGCTGGTCTCTCCGGCAAGAAGAGCCCAGGACGGCGTGTTAAGTCCCGCATACTTCGGCAGCGGGCCGTCATGGAAGTTTACGGCGCCCTTGGCGGCTTGGCCCCAAACGGCCTCAGGGATCATCCGGAGGTTGCCGATGCTAAAGAACCAGTCGAAAGCCAAGTCTGAGACAGCCTGTTTCAAATTGGCATCCGGCCGCATCGTTTTGATGCCATGCCCATCAGCCCAACTCGTAATCGAAGGATTCTCCGAAACGACACCTGCCACAGTGTGTCCGCGGCCAAGGAGGAGCTCACCACATTGGACCAGCAGCGACTCTTCACCCATGAGCACGCAGCTGAAACGGTCATTAAGTGTTGTCATCTTCCGCCTTTATTAATCATTGCAGTGGGCCAACAACTCAAATGAAACAATGAGCTGCCATGCTAGAAGCAAGTTCTCAGCCAGCTCACGATCAGTTTTATAGCGTCGCAACATAACACGGTAAAAAATTCGCTAACGCTCATTGTCTCACTGGCTGGGCGCATCTTGCTTGAGACATTATCATGTGTTCATCATTACTTAGGAACATTCCTTGCATTCTAGCTTCATCGAATGCGGCAGCGTCGTGCGTTGCAGGAGCAAACTGTTTCCTGTAATTCTTGATGCCTGTCAGATTGAGGCTTCTGGCAAATTTAGTATCGAGTTGATATGCGCATTTTTCGAGTTTGGATATTGGTCGCCCTCAGCTTCTTGGCCGTTCCGGCGGCGCGAGCTCAAGAAGAGCCATATAGGCTTGGGCCTCAAGACCGCGTGCGTATACACGTGCATGAATGGCCAGCCCTGACTGGTGATTTCACGGTCGGTGCCGTGGGTACGATTGCGCTGCCTGTAATCGGCGAGGTCGAGGCGTCAGGCTTAATTCCCAAAGAACTCGGGATGGCCATTGGTGAGCGCCTGCAAAAGCGCGCACGTCTATCCGAACCGCCGTCGTCCGTCGTCGACATCATACAGTACCGTCCCTTCTACATCGTAGGTGGCGTTGCCCGGCCCGGTGAGTTTGTTTATCGCCCGGGGATGATGGTGTTGAATGCCGTATCACTTGCGGGCGGATTCTACCGCTCCGAGCGCTCAACCGAATGGGGACTAGAGCGCGATGTGATCACGTCTTTGGGTAGTTTGAATGAAGCGGCGACGCGAAAAGCCGAGCTTCAGGCCCGCGAGATCCGCCTGCGCGCGGAAGCCACTGACACGGAAGAAATGCCGTCCGCGCCGAAAGACGCGGACGAGGAACTGATTACCTATTACCAGCAAGAGCAGCTTATCTTCGCCGCCCGGTTGGCTCGTCACAAGAACCAAATCAAACAGCTCAAGCAGGACATCCGGCTTGGAGAGGAAGAAATCGAGGCTGTGCGCGCTCAGATAGTTGAGGCCAGAAAGCAATTTGAATCCGCTGACAAAGAGCTGAAGGACCACCAGGGCTACGTCTCACGGGGCATTACCCAGGCAACGCGCCTGCTTCCGCTCGAACGGGCTGTGGCCCAAATATCTCGCGAAATACGTGAACTTGATGCTTCGATCGTTCGCGCCCGCCAGTCGATGAATCGCAGCGAACGTGAGATTGCCGACCTCATTGACGCGCGCAAAGCGACAGCAGCTGAAGAATTGCAGACCCTTCAAACCCGGCTGGAAGAGGCCGTGAGAAACGAAGAGACCGCGAGCAGAATGATCACTGGTGCGCGTTCCGCAGTTTCCTCAAGCCGCAGACGCGCTGCAAATCCAGAGCAGATCACCGTTCGTTATTACATAGTGCGGGAAATCGATGGAAAGACGCGCGAGATTGATGCTGAAGAAACGACCCGGGTTCTACCGGGCGATATTATCAAGGTCATGAGGTCGCGCGATATACGCGAAAGCGCCCGCGCCCAGTCTTCCAATCGAACCTCAGTAGGTTCGATTGCGAAGTCCGAAGACCGCGAATAAGAGGCGAGGAATGGGGTCCATGCTGTACGTACCCGGTAGCCGTTACCGAGAGAGCGTCCCTCGTCCGGACGGCGAGCCACTTGCGCTCATCGACGACATTCTTTGGATGGTGAAGACCATCCTGCGGTATCGCCAAATGGTGGTGGCCATTGGCCTGGCACTCGTCGCCTTGGCCACATTGTTCGTGCTGGTTCGACCGCCATCGTTCACAGCTGCCTCGCAAGTGCAAATATCCAACTTGCGGCTCCTGACAAGCCGCGACGATACGTTCTTTACCGAAACGCAAGTCGAGCCCCGGTTTATTGAAACGCAGCTTCAGATTTTCCGTTCTGAAGAGGTCGCCTACAACGTCGTCGACAACCTAAATTTGCCGCAGCTTCTCGCCGAAGGAGGCAGCACGGCGACCGTCACCGAACCGGCCAGCTCAGAGCCCGCAGCTTTGCCAGAAAGTGCTGTGCCATCATCTGCAAGGCGCGAGGCGCTGAAGATGGTGCAACGCGGTCTTTCCGTCGAGCAAGTCGGTTTGAGCGAAGTCGTCCAAGTGACATTCACGGCCAACGATCGCGATCTGTCGGCGCTGATCGCCAACGACATTGTTCGTGCTTACATCCAAGAGCAGCAGAAGGCGCGGGACATAAAAGCCCAAGCAGGCAGCAGCTGGCTGCGTGAGCGTTTGCGCGAAGTCGGTCCGCGCGCCCATATTCTTACTGTGGCCTCTCCACCGGAATACAGCAGCAACGTCCGTGGCCTGCTGATTATTGCCGCGGCTGGCATTATCGGTGGAGTCATTGCCGCCTCGATTGCGTTGCTTCGCGGCGTCATGGACCGATCGATCCGTATGCCCGAGCAGGTTACGGCCGCGGGAAAATTTCTCGGAGTATTCTCGGCCGTCTCCCGGTCCAAACGGCCAGGCTTCTTGAACTCGATGATGTCGTATTTCGTGAAGCCGCGCCCGCGAAGCCTCAATCCTGAATGGTACACCTGCCGCGAGATCGAAGCAGCAATCAATGCCGCTTCGCCAGATGCGCAATGCAAGACCGTCGGTATCGTTTCAACACAGAGAAACGAAGGCCGCTCGCACGTATCCACCGTGTTGGCCAAATCTCTGGCTGCTAGCGGTAAGAAGGTTCTGCTCATCGATACGGATCTTCTGGGCGGACAGTCGAGCCAGCGGTTAGGCGAAGAAAAGCACGGGTTAGTCCAATTGCAGGAAGGCTCGTCCAAACTGTTGACGGACGTGATCCGCACGGATGGCGATGTGCATTTCATTCCGTCTGGCGCGCGAAGCCTTTCCGATCGCATTGATTGGGCAAGCAGCATGAAGCGCCTGCTTGAGGCTATCTCGGAGAAGTACGACTACATCTTATTTGATCTGCCACCGCTTAACATGGCCGGTGACGTCAGCGATGCCATGAAAACCATAGACCAGGTTCTGCTGGTTATCGGCTCAGGGCAAATCCGTGACGAATACATCGACTGCGCGCTCGCGAGCGTACCGCCACTGCGCAGCAAACTTGTCGGATATGTCATCAACAACGTAGACTTGGACGCAGCGCGCTGGCTGCCGTCAGTGGAACTGGACCTGATCCGTCGCCGCAGCCAAGAGAGTATGGTCAGCCGCAAGGCGTTTCCATTCAAAAGCCCGTTGTTTAACCTTCCAAAAGGTTGGTACGGTCAAAAGTCTAAGTAAGCCGGAACAGCTGCTTGGCCGCATATGCTGGAAAACCCAACTAGCGCGCCATGAGCTTTCAGTTACTTCGAAGCCGAGGTGACGGGCGCACAGTCGAAGACTGTCAATCCATGAGCAATAAAGAGCGGCTTTCTGGCCGCGAACTTTGAGACGAGCTCGCATTTCTCGCGCAATTCCCCAATGAAGCGCTGCATGACCGGCAAACGCTGCTGGAAACTTGCAACCACGAACAGATCGAAATCTCTGTTGGTCCAATGTTTCAAAGACCACTCGTGGTTCTGTATTGGCCAGGTATACGGCCTCACAATATTCTTGAGTGACTCATCAGTCGCATGCTCAAGCCCTCCAAACACCGTTGGCCCCTGGATGTAATTGACCGCGCCCGGCGCGGAGCTAAGGATCAGATTCTCTTCAGCGCGCGGCGGCAGTGTCACGTCATACTTTTCTGCGAGCTTCTGTGCACGGTTGATTTCGAGCTGCTGGCCTTCCCTTGTTTGTGGCAGGTCGAGCTTCGCCCACGTCACGATGTTGCGGTCGGAATAGGCTTGCTTGATGAGTTCGGATACTCTGGACTTAACGGGCTTGGCGAGAGCTTGTCTCAGAACCACGCCATCGCCGTAAGCCGTCCAGGCCAGAAGGCCAACAAGGCCAGCGATGCCTGCAATCCGAAGCGGCCCCTCTCTGAGATTTATCAAGAGAACGACTGTCAAAGCTGCGAACAAGGCCATCCCTGTAAACGCTGGCAGCCATAGCCCTGGCGGTTGCCGGCTTCCAGTCAAAAAGACAATGACGATCATCGCGAACAGCAGCGAGGCCCACATCGCAAGCAGATGGCGCTTGTGATGTTCCTGCATCTCCACACGCCCTGACAGCAAAAGAGCCGGAAACATAAAGTACAGCAACACACCAACAGGCGTTATTCCATTGCCGATGTCACTTGCAATCGACAACCAGGTGGAAATGCCCATAAGTGTAGATCCGGACTCGCGGATGGACATCTGTGCCTGGATGGCTTGGTAGGCAAGGAACTCGTCGAAGTCCAACACAATGCCGATGTTGAAGACAGCCCAACTGACAGCAAACGCGACTGCGGAAAGGGCGAGTGATCTTACAAGGGCTGTGCGTTCATAGTGCCCGGCCAGCCAGTAGACGTGCCAAGCGGCAAGCGGCAGAGCCAAGAAGACAAATGAGTGTTTGAAACTGAACGCGAGCGACACGCTAAGGCCGAGAAGGACAGCCATTCCGTCTTTGTATTCGGAGCGGTAAGTCAACAACATGACATAGAAGATGGCCACCAGCATCGTCGCCAGCGGGACATCGCTTTTTGCTATGTGGGATAGCAAGACGTTGATGGGGATCATCGCAGCCACTATGCCAGCGGCAATGGCCGGCCCACGCCGGACGCCAACCTCTCTGCTGATCAGATAGAAGAGAGGCGCAACCGCGGCGCCCATACAAGCGGTGACGAAGCGCGCAGTCAGGTAGAACGCTGTCGGATCCGCGAAGTACTGATTGCGAAACTCGGCGGTATCATTCCACACAGGAATGAGGCGCCCAATGGCATAGAGGGCGCTAAATGCAACGGCGAGGATGTAGTTGAACAACGGAGGATAGAAGTGCTGACCAGGGACGAGCTGACCTGTTAACGCCTTGGCGGCATCGTTGACACGCTCATCGCCGTTCCAATACCCATAATGAATTCCGATGACACGCAGGGTCAGGGCGAAGACAAACAGAACCAAACAAATTGGAACCCTGTTTGAACTAGCCATATTGCTGTCTATGGATTTGGAGATGCGTCGCAACAAACATTCTCTCAATTTCATCAATGCCTTAGGGTGATCCCGTTACCGACGGATCATCCCCAACTAGTCAGCACACGCTTCAATATCAGATATTTGAGCTTATGAAACCTAGCTTGTGTGCAAAGAATACAGAATAAATCTTAAGATACCGGGAGCCAAGTTCACAGCGGAGCATCTGGCTGTTTGAGTGTAACGAGGCTGCCGCCGCGGCGCAGCAATTTCATCCACTAAATCACTAATGATATTGGTGCGGAAGAAATCGGCAAGCGGCGCAAAGCCCGCTTAATTTGATCCCCTCCGCAGACCAAAGGGCTTCGTCAAGAGCTACCCGCTCCGCTTGAAGGCACCGTAAGCGCCGACGGCTCTACGGCCTTCATACCCGGCAAGCCAATCTGACAAGCCATCGCCCAACCGCCGCAGCGGAGGTCAGAGGTGCTTGGCGTCCCAAGGTCATTTCCGTGCACGCGCGTAAACAGTATTTCGGCGGCGCACATAATTGACCGGACAGGCGCTTAAAGCGTTAGGGCCGCCGATCTTTAGCCCAGCTAACGTCAACGTCAATCGTCTGCTACTCAGCCGCGACACATTCTCATTTCGGAACACGAAGCCTTCTCAGATTGGTAAAGGAATGGTAAAAGAAGTCGTTTTTGAAACAACCTGTTGCGAAACGCGGCGCATTTCGCGGGCTAAAACCTGGCAGGGAATCTGCAACCCTGGTTGGCATCAGCACCATAGGGGTGTTGTAGGGAGGCGCTCGCCCGGATTTGTGGCCGGAAACCGGCCAGTTCAGAAGCGGGCGCAGTAAATTTTAGTAGCGTAGGTTTCGGCAGATGAGCACCACGGAGAGTTTCGCACCAACACGGTTGACGCTGAGCAGATCAGTAACGTCGTTTTTGGTCGTGGCCCTTGAGTCGATTGCCATTGTTTCAGCATCCTTGCTCGCGGGAACGTTGTATTCCTACGCTGTTTATGACCATCCCGGCGACATCGTCACCTTCCTCGGAGCCGGCGTTTTGGTGGCCTGGGGTTTCGCTCTGCCATTCGTCATGCGCGATGAGTATCGCATCGAAGCATTGCTTGAGGGGCAGCGCAGCATAAGGCGCATGCTCACCATTTGGGTTGGCACCATTTTGATGCTGCCGCTTATCGGCTTCTTGACCAAGAGCGCCGAACTCTACTCGCGCGGCTGGCTCTTGTTGTTTTTCGTCGCTGGCTTCCTTGCGGTCATTAGCGTCAATGCCGTTCTCCGCCACTTCCTCGCCAAGTCGATTGAGAACGGCCGCATCGAACGCCGCCGCCTAATGGTCGTCAGCGTCGATCAGGACGTTCGCATGACCGCGCGTGAACTGATGGGCTCGAATTCTTGCTCGGAAGTCGCAGCCGTCGTGAAGCTGGAATCCCCGGCTGAAGGTTCGGAAGGCTTCAAAGTAGCTGACCTTGAAAATGCCGTCTCCTGGGCCCGGTCCTTGAACATCGACGACATCGTCGTCCTGGCTGACTGGTCGAAGGCCAGCAATATCGATCAGCTCGTCAACGCCTTTTCGATCCTACCGTCCGCTGTCCATGTCGGGGCAGCCAGCGTAGTCGGTAAGTTTTCACACGCTCACGTCAGCCGCGTCGGCGGCACGCACGTGCTGTCCCTCAAGGGCCAGCCGCTGCAGCCTGGTCAGGCGCTCGTAAAACGCGCGTTCGATATTATCGTGGCAGGTCTCGCGCTCGTTCTGTTGTCGCCGGTGTTCGCGGGAATCGCACTTGCCATCCGGTTTGACAGCAAGGGCCCAGCTCTGTTCCTCCAGCGCCGCCGCGGTTACAACCAGCGCATCTTCCAGATCTGGAAGTTCCGGACGATGACCGTGATGGACGATGGCGACAATATCGTACAGGCCAAGCGCAACGACACGCGTGTCACCCGCGTCGGGAAGTTCCTTCGCCGCTACAACTTGGATGAGCTTCCTCAGCTGATCAACGTCCTGCGTGGTGAGATGTCTCTAGTCGGTCCGCGTCCGCACGCTGTCGCTCACGACCGCATGTATGAGACGGTGCTCGAGCATTACCAACGCCGCCTGAATATGCGCCCTGGCATCACCGGTTGGGCGCAGGTGAATGGCGCGCGCGGTGAAACGGCCACGGATAAGGAAATGGCCAAGCGCCTGGAATTCGACCTGCATTATATCGACAATTGGTCACTCGGCATGGACTTTTACATCCTGGCGCTCACGGTGCTCTCGCCGCGCGCCTACCGCAACGCCCACTAAGCAAACTGCGAAACCTCCGCGCGCCATTCAACGGCAAACAAGCACCGAGCCGTAATCGAATGTCGCGCTGAGGCAGTCAGCGAAGTCCCGCCCTTGCGACAGCGCGAGCAAACACCGCAACGGCCCCGCGTGGGTTATCCAAAGCTGGTCGCCCTCTAGTCCCGAACGCGCCTGCCAAAACCGGGTAACCCGCTGAAACAGTTCGGCAGGTGACTCTTTACCGCCAGGCCGGTAGTGCACCGGATCGTCTGCCCAAGCGTCCAACGCTTCCCGCGGTACGTCACTCCAAGCAAGCCCCTCCCAAGCACCAAAATTCAGTTCCATCAGATCCTCCTCCAACACCAGCGGCTGGCCTGTGACCTTGGCCAAGGCTTGTGCAACACAGCGCGCGCGCAGAAGCGGACTAGAGACAATCGTGTAATCGGAGAGTTGAGTGGCGACGTCGAGCAGACCGGACAGTGCCTGCTCCACAGTGTCGGCTAGTCCGGCATCGGTGTGCCCATAACAAACGGAAGACGGCAGCGCAGGCCTCGGATGGCGGACTGCGAGGATCATATCGTCCCGCTGCGATGACAAAGGTGAGAACAGTTGCGGCAGCCATCGCACGTTGTTACCAGTGGGCGGCACTGACCGTCAGACTTAAACGCGCACGTGCAGGCGTAGCCAGCGGCGCCGCATCGACAGGATTGAGTTTCCTTGGTCATCCCGGAGGCATTTCATCATTTTCTCAGCCTTCTCGTTCTCGCTATCGTGATCGAGACGGCGGTTGGCTATCCATACGTGATCTATCACCGTGTCGGTCACCCTGTCACCTGGATCGGCCGCCTCCTTGGTTTGCTCGACCGGTTAGGAAACGCCCCGGATCACAGTCCTGGTTATCGCAGGTTAGCCGGAACGGCTGCTGTGACGAGCGTCATACTTCTGAGCGGAGGCATCGCGCTCTGCCTACAGAACACGCTACTAGGCATGGGCGTTGCCGGCTTCGTTGTTTGCGCGGTCCTGGCGTCAACAATGCTGGCGCAACGTTCGCTGCACGAACACGTTGCGCATGTCGCCTCATCGTTGGAAGAGGGCGGACTGGCCGCCGGACGCGAAGCCGTATCCAAGATCGTCGGGCGCAACCCGGAATGGCTCGACGAGGCAGGCGTCGCACGCGCCTCGATCGAAAGCCTCGCGGAAAACTTTTCCGACGGTGTCGTAGCGCCAGCATTTTGGATTGCGGTTTTCGGCCTGCCAGGTGGCGTCGTCTACAAGGCGGTCAACACCGCCGACAGCATGATCGGCCACAAGACTGAACGGCATTTGCACTTTGGCTGGGCCGCAGCGCGCATCGATGATTTCGTCAATCTTCCAGCCTCTCGCCTAGCCATGCTCTGGCTCGTCGTAGCAGCCGCTTTCATGCCCGGCGTCAGCGCTAGGCGCGCGTGGAAGACTGCCTGGCGCGATGCCCGCGCGCATCGCTCTCCGAACGCCGGTTGGCCCGAAGCCGCGATGGCAGGTGCGCTTGGATTGAAGTTGAATGGCCCGCGTGTCTACGGCCAAACCCGCGTCGACGACGTCTACATGGGAGATGGCAACCCACATGTGGGCCCAGCCGACATTTGGCACGCACTCGCACTCTACCGGCGGGCCTGCGCAGTGCAGTGGTGCGTCGCGATTGTGCTGCTGGTCGTGGCTATCCAAGTCTCATAGCTGAGGCTGTGCGAGTTCTAGAAGTCCATCGACGTCCAGATGGTCTTCCAAGTGCCGTGCGAAGCCGTCAAGCACGGCGTCAACTTCGCGGTCGTAATCCAGATCAGCCGATGCCGTGCCACCAAGCTGGCGGAGCCAGTCCTGCCGGAACGCGTCTGAGCTGAACAATCCATGCAAATAGCAACCACTGACGGTCCCTCTCACATTCGTCGCGCCATCGGTACGTCCGTCAGCAAAACGGACCAAAGGCCGGCTCGTGTCGGGCCCAGCGGTTCGCCCGATGTGCATTTCATAACCAAGGATAGGCACACTGCCGTTCACCGAAACACCTTCGACGCGGGTCAGCGTTTTATCGCCAGTCATTTCCGTCGAGACATTCAGTAGTCCAAGGCCTGGTTGCGATCCGGCCGGGCCCTCAATGCCATCCCGGTCTTCTATGGTGCGGCCGAGCAACTGATACCCAGCACAAATGCCAAGAACCGCTCCGCCAGCACGAGCATGCGCGAGAATGTCGATATCCCAGCCTTCGTGGCGGATCTGCGCAAGGTCCGCCAAGGTCGATTTCGATCCCGGCAACACGATCACATCCGCGTCTCGTGGAAGCGGCTGCCCGGGCGGGATCATGCGGACCTCGGCACCGGGCTCCATCTTCAGCGGATCAAAATCATCAAAGTTCGCAATGCGTGAAAGCAGGGGGACGACGATAACGACGCGACTTTCCGTTTTGGCATCGCGGTGCGGCCTTGCTTCCAGTGCCATCGCGTCTTCAGCGGGAAGCCTGCGTAGCGCAGGAAAGTAGGGGACCAGGCCGTAGCTAGCCAGGCCAGAGAACTCAGCAATCTGCCGCATGCCCTCGTCGAACAGAGCAGCGTCACCGCGAAACTTGTTGACTAGGAAGCCTTTGATCATAGCCCTGTCTGCAGGGTCAATCACCGCCACAGTGCCTGCGATCTGAGCGATCACGCCTCCGCGATCGATATCACCGATCAAGACCACCGGGACACCAGCTTCTCGGGCAAAACCCATGTTGGCGATGTCGTTGCGCCGCAAGTTTATCTCGGACGCGGAGCCCGCACCTTCGACCAACACGATGTCCGCATCCTGTGCAAGCCGCGAAAAGCTGTCCATGACAGCGGACATGAGCTGAGGCTTGAGCGACTGGTAGTCCAAGGCTCGAGCATTCCCCGTGACTCTGCCCTGCACGACAACCTGAGCGCCAATATCGCTTTGAGGCTTCAGCAGCACCGGGTTCATGTGAACACTTGGCTCAACCCGGCAGGCGCGGGCTTGAAGCGCTTGTGCGCGGCCAATCTCGCCACCGTCCGGAGTCACGGCGGCATTGTTGGACATGTTCTGCGGTTTGAAGGGGCGAACTCTCAACCCGCGCAATGTAAGCGCGCGCGCCAACCCCGCAACGATCAGCGACTTGCCAACGTCCGAGCCGGTGCCCTGAAACATCAGCGCGCGTGCAGCCATTAGAACTCAATTCCCGGCTGCGCTTTGACGCCGGCTTTGAAATGGTGCTTCACCAGCGACATATCAGTGACCAAGTCAGCGGCTTCGACGAGTTCGGGCTTGGCATTGCGCCCCGTAACGATGATGTTGAGGTCATTCCGCCGGGCGGCAAGCGTGGCGACGACATTCGCCAACGGCAGATAATCGTAGCGCAACGCGATGTTCAATTCGTCGAGGACGAGCAGACGATAACTAGGATCGGCCATCAGTTCTTTGGCCTTGTCCCAAGCGCGCTGAGCCGCCGCGATGTCGCGGGCTTTGTCTTGCGTTTCCCACGTAAACCCCTCCCCAAGCGCATGGAAGGAAACCTGCTCGCCAAATTTGTCTAGCGCCCGGCGTTCGCCGGTATCCCAGGCGCCTTTGATGAATTGCACGATGCCAACGCGCCAATCATGACCAAGCGCGCGCAGCACCAAACCGAACGCCGCCGTAGACTTGCCTTTGCCCGTCCCGGTGTTGACGATCAGCAATCCTTTTTCGGCAATGGTCTTGGATGCGACTTCCTTATCCTGAACCGCCTTGCGCTTTTTCATTTTCTCAGCATGGCGGTCGGGCGCTGGGGTTTGTGTACTCATGTCAATCTCACTTCACTGTCATTGGCAGGCCGGCGACCATAAAGATCACCTGATCGGCGGCTTGGGCTACCCGCTGGTTGACACGGCCTGCCTCATCGCGAAAGCGCCGGGCCAGAGCGTTCTGAGGCACGATGCCAAGGCCAACTTCGTTGCTCACGAGCACGGTGCGGGCGCGCGTCCGCAGGGCAAGAGCGGCTTCCAAAGCGGTGCAGGCCGCCGCAACGTTCTTCTCAGCCAACATCAGATTGCTCACCCACAAGGTCAAGCAATCCACCAACACAGGCTTATCGGCGATTGAAACGTCCGAAAGCAGGCCCGGCAAATCGTCAGGAACGGTACGCGTCTCCCAGCCGTCACCACGCCGTTCTTGGTGGAGTGTAACCCGCTGACGCATCTCCTCATCCCGCACCTCGGCCGTGGCCGCGTAGATCCATGGGGCGGGCAAGCTGGTAACAAGCTGCTCGGCGTACCTGCTCTTGCCGGAGCGGGCTCCGCCCAGCACGAAAATCAAACTCGGTTCGCGCGTGTCCATAGCCGCAGGTCTTTCTCCATCCGTAGTCCTTTGTCAAACGTCATCCGATACCGCCAACCGCCTGCACCGCCGCGCAAATCCCGTCCGGAGGCGCAAATCAAAGCCCTTTCACATTGACATTCCGGTGTGCCAGGCCCATGACTGCTCGATGGACGGTCTGGGGCAAGGAACTGCCCCGGTAATAGGGAATTCGGTGACGGGACGACACAACCCGGAATCCGGAGCTGCCCCCGCAACTGTTGGCGGTGAGTGAGAGCCTGAAGGCCACTGAGCAAGTATTTGCTTGGGAAGGCGGCTCGAGCGCCAAATCCGCAAGCCAGGAGACCTGCCGTCCGCCATGATCATTCGTAGTTCCGCCGGGTGGGCGGGAAGGAGATAAGAAATGACGGTTTCAAATACGACCGCAACGCGCACCTCAGTATCCGAGCGTTTGATCGCTGCGTTTATCGCTGGCGGTCTCGGCCTCGCGCTGATCTATACCGCCGGGTTTGCCAACGCCAGCACGCTGCACAACGCGGCCCACGATTGGCGTCACGCGCATAACTTTCCCTGCCACTGATCCGCAGGAGCTAAAGCAATGTTGACACGGTTGATGGCCGCGGCGGTATTCGCCGGGCTGGCTTCTGGCGTGCTCGCCGCTGGCTTCCAAAGCCTGGTCGTGACGCCACTCATCTTCAAAGCTGAACAAATCGAACACGGAAGCGGCGCCGCAGCACCCGCTGCCGCTGATCACGGTACGGAACACGCAGGCGATCATCACGCCCACGGCGCCGGCGAAGCGCATGACCATGACCATGATCACGACCACGGCGGCTGGATGCCGTCCGATGGTATTGAGCGCCTGGCCTTCACCGTGCTCTCGACCGTCGCCACCACGATCGGCTTCGCGCTGCTGCTGGCAGCATTGATGACAATCGCAGGCGTGCCGATGACCGTCCAAACCGCGACGGCTTGGGCCATGGGTGCATTCGCAGCCACCGCGCTGGCGCCGGGGCTTGGCTTGTCGCCGACACTGCCGGGGATGGCGGAAACCGCGCTTCAGCCGCGCCAGCTTTGGTGGATGGCAACAGCCGCCGCGACAGCGGGTGGGCTTTATATGATCGCTTACCACTATCGCAACCTTATCGTCCTGGCGGTTGGCGTGGCTTTGATTGTCCTGCCGCACGTCTGGGGTGCGCCTCCAGCAGATCTGACCGGCTCGGACGTTCCAGCGCGCCTGGCATCGCAATTTGCTTCCGCGTCTTACGCTCAGTCGTTCTTGATGTGGCTGGTCTTGGGTGTCGGCTTGGGCCTGGTGGCCAGCCGGAACCCAGCGTCAGAAGCATCGCCAGCACGCGAAGGTCTTGCCTAGAGGCATTATCCTCGCCAGCGGCACAAGAAGGCATCGAAGATGAGTGCACTAGAAAAGATCCCTTGCACGATCCTCACCGGCTTCCTCGGTGCTGGAAAGACGACACTGCTGCGGCATGTTTTGGAAAACGCGAACGGACGGCGGCTCGCCATCATCGTCAACGAGTTTGGCGACGTCGGCATTGACGGCGAGATCCTGAAGGGCTGCGGCATCGAAAGCTGCAAGGAAGACGACGTTGTCGAGCTTGCCAACGGCTGCATCTGTTGCACCGTGGCGGATGATTTCGTCCCGGCTCTGGAAGGCCTTCTGGATCGCGAGGACAGGCCGGAGCATATCCTGATCGAAACCTCCGGCCTGGCGCTGCCGAAGCCTTTGGTCAAGGCCTTCAATTGGCCGGCGGTGCGCTCACGGGTGACGGTGGACGGCGTCATCGCCGTCGTCGACGCTGCCGCGGTCGCCAGCGGCCGCTTTGCCCATGATCCTGAGGCTCTGGCAAAGCAGCGCGCCGAGGATCCTTCGCTCGACCACGACAATCCGTTGGAGGAGGTCTACGAAGACCAGCTGCTCTGCGCGGATCTGATCGTGCTGAACAAGACCGATCTCGTCTCGGCCGGCGATCTCGATCGCGTGTCAGGTGAGGTGAAGGAAGCCTTGCCCCGCGCTGTTAAAATCGTGAGGGCGTCATCGGGAAGCGTGGATCCGGCGGTCTTGCTAGGGCTGGGCGCCAGCGCCGAGGACGATCTCGATGCGCGCCCATCACACCATGACACCGAGCATGAACACGATCACGACGACTTCGACAGCTTCGTCATCGACGTTCCTGAAATGGCCGATGCCGAAACGCTGCTGCAGCGCCTCGAAGGTGCCACTCGTGATCACGATGTGCTGCGCATCAAAGGCTTCGCTCCGGTGAAGGACAAGGCCTTAAGGCTGTTGGTGCAAGGCGTTGGAGAACGCTTCCAACATCAGTACGATCGCCCCTGGCGCGATGATGAATCGCGCAAGGGCCGGCTCGTCATCATCGGCCAGAAGGGTCTCAATCAGGCCCGCATAACGGATGCCATCACCGGTTGACGGCACAGTGAACGCGTAAAGTGGAGCCATGCATCTCCTCGTCCGGCAAACCGTTTCGATTGACGAGGCAGATCAAGCTGTCGATCTGGAGCAGACGCCTGGAGAGGTGGTCGTTCTATCCTTCACCGACAGCGATCTGGCTGCGTTGGCGGCCGCCTGGGCGCCACTAAAAACCAAATTGCCGTCGTTGCGTCTGGCGAGTTTGCAGCGCCTTCGCCATCCCATGTCCGCCGACATCTACGTTGACGACATTATCGCCAAAGCACGCTTCGTAATCGTTCGCCTGTTGGGTGGCGCTGACTACTGGCGCTACGGTTTGGATCAGATCACGAACATCTGCCGCCGCAAGTCCATCGCGCTCGCGGTTGTGCCGGGCGACGGCCGTCCAGATGACCGCCTTAAAGACGCGTCCACGGTAAGCGTCGAAGCATTATCGCGCATTGATGCGTGGCTATCCGAGGGCGGGCCGGACAACTTGTCCAGCCTGTTGTGTTTCTGCGGTTCTGAACTCGGCAAGCCATTGTCCTGGCAGGAACCCCGTAAGGTCGCGCCGGCTGGCTTTTACAAACCTGCTGGACACGCAGTTGAAGGTCAGTCCAGTGCTTCGGCTCTTATGATCTTCTACAGGTCAGCCTACCTGGCAGGCGACACTCAGCCGGTTGATGCCATGCTGGAGACACTGAAGGCCCGCGGCGTCAGATGCCGCGCTATCTTCGTGACCTCGCTCAAAGATCCGGCAGCTGCGCGCGTCGTATCAAACGCCATCGAAACGCAAGCGCCGAGCGTCATCATCAACGCGACAGCCTTTTCTGCGCAAGCAGAGGATGGCACGTCCGTCCTAGACCAGGCCGGATGCCCTGTGCTGCAAGTCGCGACGGCCGGCATTCCCGAAGATCTATGGGCCAAGTCTGATAGAGGCATGGGCGCGGCCGATCTGGCGATGCACGTTGTGCTGCCCGAAGTCGATGGCCGCATCTTTACCCGGGCGATATCTTTCAAATCAGAATCCAGCGCCGTTCCCGAACTCGAGTTCACGCCACTCGTTCATCGCGCCGTCGAAGACCGCATTGCCTACGTTGCAGATATGGCTGCGGCTTGGGCAAAGCTTGGAAAAATGCCAGCACATCAGCGCCGGATCGCGGTTGTGTTGTCGGACTATCCCGGTCGAGGCGGACGGGCAGGTTACGCGCTGGGCCTCGACACGCCGGCAAGCTTGCGCTCAATCGTATCGGCTCTGCGCGCATCAGGATACGCGTGCGAAGACCTTCCGGAAACCGACCAAGCCTTGATGGAAAGGCTGACGTCTGGCGAACGAACCATCACCGTCTCTAGCGCAAGCTTGATGGCTGCCATCGCAAAATGGCCGGACCAACAACGCCAAGACGTGCTGGATGCCTGGCCGAAACATGCAAGCGCGGAAACATTTGAGTTTCGGGTCCTTCACCTTGGCCAAATCGTCATCGCCCTGCAGCCGGATCGGGCTCCAGCAGGCGATCGCAAATCCGCCTATCACGATGTCTCAATTCCGCCGGCACCCGCTTACATCGCCTTCTACCACTGGCTTCGCGAGGTCTGGCAGGCCGACGCAATGGTCCATCTGGGAACGCACGGCACACTCGAGTGGCTGCCCGGCAAAGCGGTCGCCCTTTCAGCTTCGTGTTATCCGGAACTCGTGCTCGGCACGATGCCGGTCGTCTATCCCTACATCGTCAATGACCCTGGCGAAGCAGCGCAAGCCAAGCGGCGCATATCGGCGATCACACTTGGTCACTTAAGCCCGCCGCTGGCGACCGCCGGCATGCACGGCGCGGCAGCCGAAATTGGCGCCCTGGTTGATGAGTTTGGAACAGCAGAAGGCTTGGACCGCCGCCGAATGCGGCTCTTGAGCGAAGAAATCCTCGAACGCGCACGGGCAACGGGTCTCGCCGAAGAATGCGGCATCGAAGACACCGCCGACCCGGAAGATGCGCTTGTAAAGCTCGACGCTTGGCTGTGCGACCTGAAGGAGCTTGCGATCCGCGACGGCCTTCATGTGTTCGGCACAAGCCCACCGGCGAACATCGCCGAGCGGCACCTGGAGGATCTTAAAGGTGCGTCAGCCGCGCCGGATCTCCTGGAACAGTGCGGCAAAGCTGAAATGGCGTCCCTGCTGAACGCACTTGATGGTCATCGTGTGCCGCCCGGACCATCTGGCGCCTTGTCGCGTGGACGTCTCGACGTGCTGCCGACTGGCCGCAATCTCACAACCATCGACCCGCGGGCCATTCCGACGCGGGCGGCGGCGGCGATCGGTGCGCGCGCGGCGAAAGAGTTCCTGCGCCAGTATCAGCAGGACCATGGCGGCTGGCCGCGTTCGGTCGTGATGGATGTGTGGGCGTCAGCAAACATGCGCACGGGTGGGGACGATCTCGCCCACGCGCTGCATCTCATGGGTGTTAAACCCGTTTGGGACCACGCCTCGGCCCGCGTCAATGGCTTCGAAGTCTTGCCTCCGGCCATGCTGGAAGGCCCGCGCGTTGACGTCACTCTGCGCGTCTCGGGCCTGTTCCGTGACGTCTTTCCAGATCAAATGCGGATGTTTCAGCGCGCTGTTGACGCCGTCGCCGAACTTGAGGAGGACGACACGTTCAACCCGCTCGCGCAAAGGCGGCGCCAGGCGGCCCAGATCGACCGCATCTTTGGCGCGGCACCGGGTACCTACGGCACCGGCGTTGCGGGCATGGCGTTGGATGGCGAATGGGAAACAGGCAGCGAACTTGGTCAGGCTTATCTCCGCAGCGGCTCGTGGAGCTTTGGCTCCGACCTCGAGGCGAAAGAAAACCCCGAAGGTTTCGCTGACCGCGTCCGCTCAGCCGACGCGCTGGTGCACGCCCAAGACGATGACGAACGCGATATCCTGGAGGGTGATGGCACCGCCGATTACATGGGCGGGTTCGCCGCCGCGGCCAACGCGCTAGGAAACGACGTTGGGCTGTTCCACCTCGACACGTCAGATCCCAACACGCCGAAGGTGCGAAGCTTAGGAGCGGCGATCGCCCGGATCGTGCGGGGGCGGCTGACCAATCCGAAATGGCTCAAGGGCCAGATGCGGCATGGATATCGCGGCGCGGCTGAAATGGCGCAGGGCTTGGACTCCCTGTTTGCGTTTGCTGCAACCACCAAAGCCGTGCGTGGTGACCAGTTCGAAGCCGTGTTCGATGCCACGCTTGGCGACGACGACGTTCTGAACTTCCTCCGCCAAAACAATCCCGACGCCGCGGTTGCGATGGCGGATCGCTTCAACGACGCCATCAGCCGGAACTTCTGGAAGCCACGACGCAACTCCGTCGGCGCAATCCTGGAAGAAACGCGCGGGGGCAGGCCATGATGGCACAAGCAGCATCACGGCGCGGTTGGTGTCCCGGTGCATTGCGCCCGATGGAAACGGGCGACGGCTTGCTCGTGCGAGTGAAGCCCAGGTGTGGAACGCTTAGCTTGGATCAAGCAGCGCTTTTGGCGGATTTGGCCACGCGCTTTGGCAACGGCCACTTGTCCCTGACGTCACGTGGCAACATCCAACTGCGCGGCTTGTCTCAGAACGGGCTGGACTCCGTCACTAACGCATTGCACGCAGCTGGACTAAGCGATGACAGTGCACAAGCCGAAGCCGTGCGGAACATCATCGTTTCACCCACCGCTGGCTTCGATGAACACGACGTCCGTTTGGACGCCAACGCGCTGGAAATGGCTTTGCTCGCGAAAGCGGACAAGCTGCAAGAGTTGCCTAGCAAGTTTTGTTTTCTGTTCGACGTATCGTCTTCAGAGGTGCCATTGAAAGGTGTCGAAGCCGACGTGCGTTTCATTTGGAACAACGGAGCGTACACCGCAGGTCTGGCTTGCGGAGGTTCCCTCATTTGGGCCGGACCATGCGCGACAGCCGATGTGGCCGCAGTAGGATGCGCCTTAGCCGAAGGCTACCTGCGCCACGCGGGACCAGAGGCCCGCCGTATGCGCCATCTCAACCGCGAAACCATTCACACGCTGATCCAAGACGCAGGCCTCGCACTTTGCGAGCCCCCGCCATCCGTGCCGCCCAATGGAGCAATCCGTTCCATCGGTATCGTACGCGACCAATCTGGCAGCACCCTCGCGGCTGGTTGCGGCGCGCCGTTCGGCGGCCTAACAGCGCCATCCCTCTCAACGCTGGCCGAACGAGCCAAAGCGGCAGGCGTGAGCGAACTTCGTCTAACACCGTGGCGCGCCATCCTTCTGCCCGTCTCTGAACAGGCTCAAGCTGATGCGCTTCTGGACGCCGCGTCTGCAGCGGGCTTCATCACCGACACAGCCGACCCGCGCCGCGCGATCGACGCTTGCCCTGGCGCACCCGCTTGCGCCAGTGCCACGACGCCCGTCCCGGCCGACGCGGCCCGCCTTGCTGCCGCGCTCAAGGATGCCTTGGCCGAAGGCCGGTCTTTGCACGTCTCTGGTTGCGCGAAAGGCTGCGCCCGGCGCCAGAAAGCGGATGCAACCTTGATTGGCCGCAACGGCAGCTACGGGCTCGTGGTTAACGGATGCGCGGCCGACGAACCGCGAGATTGGTATACTCTGGACGGCGCATGCCAAGAGCTTGCAAGCGTGCTCTCCGGGATGACAAAACCAGCGCCTGACGGGACATCAGATCCGCGAGTGCCTGCGGACAAAGGAGCAGATTAGCGAATGACGGCGGCCTACGATTACGTGCGCGAGGGCGCGGAGATCTACCGGCGCTCGTTCGCCATTATCCGCGCCGAAAGCGACCTTGAACGCTTCAACGCGGACGAAGAGCCGGTCGTCGTGCGTATGGTGCATGCGTGCGGCCTTGTCGAACTTGCCGGCGATGTCGAGATGTCGCCGGACTTCGCGGTTGCTGCACGCGAATCCTTGCAAGGGGGCGCACCCATTTTGTGCGATGCTAAAATGGTAGCGAACGGCATTACCAAAGCCAGGCTGCCTGCCAACAATCCGATTGTCTGCACGCTCGACGATCCGGCCGTGCCGGACCTGGCCCAGAAGCTCGGCAACACGCGTTCCGCAGCGGCCATGGAGCTGTGGCGCGATCAGATGGCCGGCAGCGTGATCGCCATCGGTAACGCCCCAACCGCGCTGTTTCGCTTGCTCGAGATGCTCGATGCTGGCGCGCCACGTCCCGCCGCAGTGATCGGGCTACCGGTCGGGTTTGTCGGCGCGGCTGAGTCCAAAGACGCGCTAGCGGCGAGCGGCCATCAAATCCCCTACCTGATCGTGCGCGGGCGCAAAGGCGGCAGTGCGATGGCGGTTGCCGCCGTGAATGCCTTGGCGAGCAGAAAAGAATGAAGCACCGGCCTGTCGTCAAAGGAA
This sequence comes from Hyphomicrobium sp., assembly GCA_041940525.1. GTDB lineage: Bacteria > Pseudomonadota > Alphaproteobacteria > Rhizobiales > Hyphomicrobiaceae > JAKAXS01. The sequence continues at coordinate 105,146 of JBGTSB010000001.1, read as the reverse complement.
TGCTCTACGGCGTCGGCGTAGGCCCCGGTGATCCGGAGCTGTTGACCATGCGCGCGCATCACGTCTTGGCCGAGGCTGACGTCATCGCCTATTTCGCCAAGGAAGGCCGGCGCGGTACATCGCGTACAATCGTCGAGGATCTCATCGGTCCAGACCGAAACGAATACCCGATGTACTACCCGTTCACGACGGAGCTTCACGTCAGCGACCCAGTCTACGTCGATGCGATCAAAACGTTTTACGAGCAAGCAACGGCGCACATCAGCCAACTGCTTCAAAACGGTTCCAGCGTTGCCATCATGGCCGAAGGAGATCCGTTCTTCTTTGGCTCGTTCATGCATCTCTGGCGGCGTCTCGTCCCCCCGCATCCATGTGAAGTCGTGCCGGGCATCACTGGCATGGCAGGATGCTGGTCGCGCGCCAATACGCCGATGACGTTCGGCGATGACATCATGACCGTGCTCCCGGCAACGCTGCCCGCAGAGACACTCGCTGAGCGGCTGATGCACACCGATGCGGCCGTCATCATGAAGGTTGGCCGCCACTTGAAGAAAGTGCGCGACGCCTTGACTGCGGCTGGCCGGATTGATCAAGCCATGTACGTTGAGCGCGGTACCATGCAGGGCGAACATATCGTACGCTTGCAAGACAAGCCCGACGATAAAGCCCCGTACTTCTCGCTTGTGCTCTTGCCGGGCAACGGGCGGCGCATATGACGGGCTCTTTGACCATAGTTGGCCTTGGACCGGGGGCGGAAACGCTAATGGCGCCCGCAGCGGCCGAAGCCCTGCGCATGGCGACCGACGTCATCGGCTACGGTCCCTACATAGATCGCTTGCCGCCAGGCGAGCCTAACCAGCGCCGCCACGCCACGGACAATCGCGTAGAGCTACAACGTGCCGAGCACGCGCTGCAACTGGCGCAGTCTGGGCATCGCGTTGCCGTTGTGTCGGGAGGAGATCCAGGCATCTTCGCCATGGCCGCAGCCGTGTTCGAAGCTGTCGAGGCGGGCCCAGAAGCCTGGCGCGCGCTCACCATTGATGTCATCCCCGGGGTGTCGGCCATGCAGGCGGCCTCGGCAAAAGCCGGAGCGATGCTCGGACACGACTTCTGCGCCATATCACTGTCCGACAATCTCAAGCCACGGCGCATCATAGAACAGAGATTGCGCGCCGCGCTAGAGGCGGATTTCGTCGTCGCGCTCTACAACCCAATATCAAAGTCGCGACCGGACGGCTTGCCGGCAGCGCTTTCCATCGCACGGGAAGTGAGAGGGCCGGAAACGCCTGTGTTGTTCGCACGCGCTGTCAGCCGCGAAGGCGAAACGATCAATCTCGTTCCCCTCAAAGAAGCATCGGCGGAGATGGCGGATATGCAAACCGTTGTCCTCATCGGCTCGTCGCAGTCACGCCTTATCGCAAAGGCGGGCGGACTGGGCGCTTGGGTACTCACGCCACGGCGCTACGAGGAGGCACCATGACCTCTCGCGCGCAAAGCTTCCAACCAATCGATTGCGGCATCGGCCTGATGAACCTCGCCATCCACGTTGGGACCGGGCCGGCGGATCATGACCACGGGCAGCTTGAGATGGCGAGCCGCCGCAATCTTCGAGTAGGTCGCATCACCACCGGAGTTTTTGCTGACGACGACATCAATCGCCTCGCTCCGCATAAGCGCTTCATCCGCCTCCAACGTGAACGGCCCTCGCGCTGTGATCCACGTCGTGTCATCCGGCAGAACGCCATCCTCGACGGGATCGACGCTGCGGACCACAAAGCGGTGCGGAAGTCCGGCGAAGTGCGACACGCCTTGCCGTCCGATCGCCAGGAAAACGGTTCTTCGCGTGGGCCCGAGAGCCTCCGCCGCTGCCTCAACGTCTTCAACTTTAATCCACTGATCGCCAGATTGACGCTTCCATGGTGCCCGCGTCAGCCGCAACAATGGCACGTGCGCAAGGCCACAGGCTCTCACAGCATTTGCTGTCATGGCAGAGGCGAAAGGATGCGTAGCGTCGATAACCGCTTCGAATTTTTCCTGCCGCAGGAACTCGGCCAAAGCTTCCGCGCCACCAAAACCGCCTGTACGATAGGGCAGATCCGGCAAACGCGGCGAAGCAGTCCGCCCGGCGAACGAGACCAGCGCACGAAAGTGCGGCCGCGCGGTAAGGTGTCCGGCGAGATCCATTGCTTCGCTCGTGCCAGCGAGCACCAGAACTGGGAAGGAGTCGCTCAATGAGTGGTCTCCAAAAGCATAACCAAGCTCATCATGCAGCGCCCGCACGGTGGCTGTCCATCGTCGGCATCGGAGAAGACGGCTTGGACGGGTTAAGCGCTGCAGCAAAGCGGCTCATTAACGATGCTGAGCTGGTTATCGGCGGACGGCGGCAACTGGATCTGGCGGAAACGCTTGTTCGCAACGAGATGGTATGGCCGAGCCCGCTGCTCAGCGCGGTGCCGGAAATACTTGCCAAACGGGGCCGGCCCATCTGCGTGTTGGCTTCGGGTGATCCCTTCAGCTATGGCATCGGCGCGACGCTGGCCGCGCACATCCCAGCTGAAGAGATGCTCTGCCTGCCCGCGCCGTCGGCCTTCAGCTTGGCCGCAAATCACGTTGCTTGGCCGCTTCAAACAACCGTTTGCGTCAGCCTGCACGGGCGCCCGCTCGAACACATCATTCCGCATCTTCAGCCAGGCGCGCGTATCCTCGCGTTATCCTGGGATGCGCGAACGCCAATGGCCGTCTCGAAGCTGCTTTGCGAACGTGGCATGCCCGGCTCTCAGATCACCGTCATGGAGCGCCTAGGCGGACCGAACGAACGCGTTAGGACAGCATCCGCCGAACAGGCATGTTTCGAAGGCTGCAACGCGCTTAACATCTTGGCCATCGAGATCAAAGCTGGCCTTAATGCCGTGATCATTCCTCGCGCGCAAGGCTTGTCCGATGACATGTTTGAGCACGAAGGCCAGATCACCAAGCGCGAGGTGCGGGCGATCACGCTCTCATCACTGGCACCCCGAACCGGCGAACTGTTGTGGGACATCGGGGCCGGCAGCGGATCGATCAGCGTCGAATGGATGCTGTCCGACACGCAAAACAGGGCGATTGCGATTGAACTCCGGGACGACCGGGCAGCGCTCTGCGCCCGCAACGCCGCCGCCCTAGGCGTCCCTAGCCTGCGCGTGGTGAAGGGCTCAGCGCCTGTGGCCTTGGACGGGCTTGAAACGCCCGATGCGATCTTTATTGGTGGCGGCGCGAGCGATGCCGTTCTTGCCGCTGCGATCAAAGCGCTTCGCGTAGGTGGCCGCCTCGTCGCAAATGCCGTCACACTTGAAACGGAATCACGGCTGGTCGCACAGCACGCGCAGCGGGGAGGCAGCCTAACGCAGATCGCAATCTCCCGTGCCGAGCCGCTGGGCTCGTCCTCAGCTTGGCGGCCCGCAATGACTGTTACGCAATGGGTGTGGACGAAGACATGATTGTTGCCGGCATAGGAACCCGCAAGGGTGTGGAGGCCGCGGAAGTCGTCACCTTGATTGAACGCGCGGCGGCCGATGCATCCATTGCCGTCTCTGATATCGGCGCGATCGCGACCGCTTCCGCGAAGGCGGCTGAGCCAGGCATTCTGGGCGCCGGAAAAGCTTTAGGCATATCGGTCCTGTGTGTTGGTGACGCTGAGCTTCAGCAGGGCAGCGCTGGGGGTGTCACGCAGTCATCGTGCTCCAAACGCCTCTTCAGCGTGTCGTCAGTTTCGGAAGCGGCAGCTTTGGCTGCGGCTGGGCCGGGCAGTTCGCTGCTGTTAGCGCGCATAAAGTCAGCGAAGGTGACCTGCGCGCTCGCACACGGAGCAGGCCCATGACTGTACATTTCATCGGCGCCGGACCAGGCGCGCCGGATCTCATCACGGTTCGCGGACGAGACCTGATCGCACGATGCAAAGTCTGCCTTTATGCAGGCTCGCTCGTGCCGAAAGCTTTGCTGGAATACTGTCCGCAGGATGCGCGCGTCATCAACACCGCGCCTATGTCTCTTGACGAAATCATCAGCGAATTCCAGCGCGCCGAACACGACGGCCAAGACGTCGCGCGCGTCCACTCCGGAGACATCTCCATCTACAGTGCCGTGGGCGAGCAAATGCGGAGATTGGACGCGATCGGGATTCCATACACGATGACGCCGGGTGTTCCGGCATTCGCCGCTGCTGCGGCAGCCATAGGCCGCGAGCTCACATTGCCGGAGGTTTCGCAGAGCCTTGTTCTCACGCGCACAGGCGGGCGGGCTTCATCCATGCCAGAGCGTGAAACGCTGGAGGCGTTCTCAAAAACAGGAGCAACGCTTGCCGTTCACTTATCAATCCATGCCTTGGATCGCGTCGTAAGCGAACTTGTGCCGTACTATGGCGAAACTTGCCCGTGTGCAGTTATTTATCGCGCAAGTTGGCCGGACGAACGGGTGATCAAGGCGACGTTGTCGGATATCGGTCAAGCCGTCGCTGCGGCGCCCATGGAAAGAACTGCCCTGATACTGGTCGGGCCCGTACTGGCGCACACTGACTTTCGCGAAAGCGCGCTCTACAATGCCGGATACCAGCGGCGGTACCGGGGAAGAGGCTCATGACGCGTTCGATACATCCAGAATTTGAAGCAGGCACAGTCTGGCTGACAGGCGCCGGGCCGGGCGATCCCGGTCTACTGACCCTGCACGCTCTTCACGCATTGAAGCACGCCGATGCCATCGTCTACGACGCGCTGGTTTCCCCCGATGTGCTCGATTTCGCAAAGCCGGAAGCGATACGCGAATATGCAGGCAAGCGCGGAGGACGGCCATCATCCAAGCAGCAAGACATCTCCTTGCGGCTCGTCGAGCTGGCCCGGCAAGGCCTTCGCGTCTTGCGCTTGAAGGGTGGTGATCCCTTCGTGTTCGGACGCGGCGGCGAAGAAGCGCTTGTTCTTGCCGAAGCTGGTATTCCGTTTCGCGTTATTCCTGGAATTACCTCCGGCCTCGCGGCACTGACCATGGCCGGAATACCGGCGACAACACGAACAACCAATCATGCCGTCATTCTTGCGACTGGCCACCCCGCCGACGCTGACCAGCCGGCCGACTGGGCTGCCCTGGCGCAGAGCGGCCAGCCAATGATCCTGTACATGGCCCGGCGGAACCTCGGCATGATCGCTGACGTGCTTATCCAGAATGGCTTACCTGGCACAACTCCAGTCGCCGTACTGGTTGAGGTAACAACGCCGCGGGCGAGAATGATCGAAACGACACTGCAAGACGCAGCCGGTGCTGTTTCCGCCGCGAACATCGACGCGCCAGCCATCGTTGCCATCGGCACGATCGTGGAGCTGCGGGCGCAACTGCGCGAGCACCTGCAAACGTACTGGCCTGCTGGAGAGGTGAGACAGTGACCCCGCGTGGCTTGCTGATAGCAGCACCGAAGTCCGGCAGCGGAAAAACCGTTGTGACACTCGGCTTGATGCGTGCGCTACGTCAGCGCGACGTCGCCGTCACGGGCGCCAAGTGTGGACCGGACTATATCGACCCGGCATTCCACCAGGCCGCAACCGGGCATCCGAGTTTCAATCTCGACAGTTGGGCCATGCCGCCGGAACTCCTGCGAGTGCTTGTGCCGGCGGCCGCTGGAAACTCAGCGATGCTTATTGCCGAGGCGCACATGGGCTTGTTCGATGGCGTACCGGCTGAGCCGGGCCAGACGGGTTCGAGCGCGGATATCGCGGCACGGTTGGGCTTGCCAGTAATCCTTGTGCTCGATGTCAGCGGACAATCTCAATCGGCCGGCGCTGTCGCCTTGGGTTGCGCGACGTTTGACAACAGAGTCCGTGTGGCCGGGGTTATCTTGAACAAGTGCGGCAGCGAACGTCATATCCGCTTGGCGAGCCGCGCCGTTGAACAGGCCGGCTTGCCGGTCCTCGGCGCCATTCCACGCTCCGAAGGCTTGAACATGATGGAACGCCATCTCGGCCTGGTACAAGCGCGTGAAGTCGGCTCCCTCGACGTGCGCCTCGACCAGCTTGCAGACGTCGTCTCCAAACACATCGATATCGACGCAGTTCTGGCTAAGGCCATGCCTTTGCTAGTTGAGCCTGAAACAAACGCCAACGACAGTGTTGCCCTGCAACCGCCGGGACAACGCATCGCTCTAGCAGACGATGCTGCATTCTCGTTTGTCTATCCGCACGTCTTGATGGGCTGGCGGGCTGCAGGCGCCGAGATCATCTCGTTTTCGCCATTAGCGAACGAGCCGCCAAATCGGGATTGCGATGTTTGTTGGCTGCCTGGCGGTTATCCGGAGCTCTATGCTTCGGAGCTTGCCGAGCAAACGGCATTTCTGAACGGACTGAGGACTTTCGCTGAGAGCCGCCCGGTGCATGGCGAGTGCGGCGGCTTTATGGTTTTAGGGCGGATGATTGAAACGCCTGACGGAGAGACACACGCGATGGCGGGGTTACTCTCTCACGCCACGAGTTTTGCCAAACGCCGCCTGCATCTCGGTTACAGACATCTCACTCTGGCTGGTGATTGTGTCCTCGGCGCGCCTGGCACACAGATCCGCGGCCATGAGTTTCACTACGCCTCGATTGTTGAGGATGGCTCGGATGAGCCTCTCGCGCAGGCTCGCGACGCCTATGGTAACGACCTCGGCGGCTTCGGCGCACGCCGGGAGCGGGTCACCGGCAGTTTCTTTCATGCCATAGCGCAGGTGGCGTGATGACGGTGAAGAACGAAACAGCCTACTTCGATGAGGACTTCAGCAACGAGCTGACGAAACTCTTTGCCTGGAGACGCGACGTCCGGCGCTTCGTCAAGGATCCGGTCGAGCAGTCGCTTTTCGAAGCGTGCATTGCCGATGCCGAACTTTCACCATCGGTCGGGAACAGCCAGCCGTGGCGCTGGGTCGAAGTTCGATCCCCGCAGGCACGCCAAGTCGTTCGGGAAAGCTTCTCCGCCTGTAACGACCGGGCCCTAGCCGGCTATTCCGGCGAACGCGCGCGAACCTACGCACAGCTCAAGTTGGAAGGCCTCAACGACGCGCCAGTGCAGCTGGCTGTTTTTTGCGACCACGAGACGGAGCAGGGCGATGGTCTCGGCCGGCAAACTATGCCGGAGATGCTGGACTATTCGACGGTGACGGCCGTGCACAGTTTCTGGCTGGCAGCGCGCGCCCGGGGGCTGGGCGTCGGCTGGCTCTCAATCCTAGAGCCGCAGGCCGTGCTGGATGTCTTGAATGTACCGCCGTCCTGGAAGCTTGTGGCCTACCTCTGTGTTGGGTGGCCCTGCGAAGAACACCAAGACCCCGAACTGGAACGGCACGGTTGGCAGGCCCGCACGGATGGCGAGGATCGTCTGATTATCCGCTAAGCCAGAGCAGCGTTCAGCCGCTCAAAGCCCGCCTCTAGGTCACGGCGAAGATCTTCAACGTCATCAAGCCCGATGTGCAACCGCAACGGCTGGCCCTCTTCGGTCCAGGGGCAAGCAGTACGGTAGCTGCTTGGATTGAACGGAATGATCAAGCTCTCATAACCGCCCCAGGAATAGCCCATGCCGAACAGCGCCATGCCGTCCAGCATTGCGGCGACTGCCTTCTTGTCACTGGTGTGAAGCACGGCCGAAAACAGACCGCAGGCTCCAAGATAATCACGTTTCCAAATCTCGTGCCCCGGGTCATCCGGCAGAGCCGGATACATCACGCGCTTCACTTCCGGACGCTCCGCCAGCCAGCTGGCGATTTCGAGCGCTGATTGTTGATGCCGGGACAACCGCACATCCAAGGTGCGAAGGCCGCGCAAGCCCAAGTATGTTTCTTCCGAACCGGGACAGGTTCCGAGAGTTTCTTTGGCGCGGTCAATGTATTTTGCGGCTTTCTCTGTGGCCGTGATCGACCCCAGCAACGCATCGGCATGACCGACGATGTATTTCGTGGCAGCCTGGATCGAAACATCTACGCCGTATTGGAACGGCTTGAAATAATGCGGGCTGGCCCAGGTGTTGTCCATCAGTAGCCAAACGTTCTTCTCGCGCGCGACGGCGGCGATGGCAGGAATGTCCTGCATCTCCATCGTGACCGAGCCCGGGCTTTCGGTGAAGATCAGCCGAGTGTTGTCCCGAACGAGATCCGCGATGCCTGCGCCAACCGTGGGATCGTAGTATTCCGTTTCGACACCGAACCTTTTCAAGGTCAGATCGCAGAAGGCACGTGTTGGCTGATAAACCGTGTCGACCATCAAGATGTGATCGCCGCTCTCCGCGAACGCCAAGATCGCAGTCGTCACCGCCTGATAGCCAGAAGACGTCAACGTCGTATAAGCGCCGCCTTCAATCTTGGCGATCGCCTGCTCCAGCGAGACCATGGTCGGGTTGCCGCGGCGGCCATACGTGTAGGGCTGGGTGCGCGCGTACAGCTCTTCAACCGTCGGGAACAAGACGGTCGATCCGCGATACACAGGAGGATTGACGAATCCAAACTGCGAGAAAGGGTCGCGTGCTTCGTGCAAGATTTGCGTCGCGGGGTGCTGTTTTCCAGGGTTTTCGCTGTTGGAGCGGCTCATCTTTTTGTCCTTCAGGCCTATCAAGGGCGTGTGGCCCAACTTGCGCTCCGGGTCAAGGCTTGACGGGGCCAGTCACCCGCGCTCTGGTGCCCATATCCAGGCGCTCCATTGTATCCGGGGGGAGTAGGAGCGGTCTCTGAACTGATGAAATAGACCGGGAGAGGGCATGTCGGGAACACTGTCCATCGACGGAGCTATGGGCCTGATTGTTTTGGCCTTGCCGCTTGTCATGTTGGCTATCGTCATCCTGTGGTCTGTCAGCCGCCCGGCCACCTCCGCAGCCGGTGCGGCGCATGCTCAGCAGGCAAAGACATCCGAAGCGCCTTTGCCCGGCCCCACGCCGGACACGCCCCCTGCGGCGCAGAGAGCAGCAGCTGGCAAAACACGCCATGAAACCAAAGACGGCGAAATTCAGATAGCTTCCGCCGTCTCACCGGTGGACGGCGTAGCGGCCGGCAATGCCGGCACGTCCAAGCCAACAACCGCGCCGCTCCAAGCCGTCCCGGCCGCATTGCTGCAGCGGCCGGAAAGCGACTCTCCCGAGGCCGCTAAGGCCGAAAGCTTCATCGAGAAAAGCAAGGCGGAGGTATCGTCCGGCAACATGGACGAGGCTGCGAGCCTCTTGGGCGAAGCTATTAAGCTCGCCACCGAAGCCAAACTGCACAGCGTGCACGCGCGCGCGCGTATCGAGCTGGCCGATATCTTTCTGTCCAAGAACGACCCAATCACGGCCTGCGAGCAGTGGCAGATCGCGCGCAATCTCTACCATGATCTAGATGAGACGGACGCGCGAGACAGCGTCGACAAGAAAATGCTCTCCAGCGGCTGTCCGACTGATTGGGTTTTGACCGACTTCTGATGGCTCACTCCATCAGGATTTCGATCTGCTCCTGAGCACCATCTGCGAGCTCGAACTGGCGCCGGTAGACGTTCCCAGCGTGGCGCGCCGTTACCGTGTACTTTCCGGGGGCCAGCATGTGTGTCGGAAAGGCGCCGGCGTTCTCCTTCACCAGAAGCCCATCATCCGTTTCAATCCGCCACTTCGTATCGGCAATTGCCTCCCTGCCGGCCTTTTCGACGAGCTTGAACGTGGCCCGTGCAGCAGAATGCGAAACCGTGGCTTCAGTCAGCTTGCCCGCTTCAACCGTTACATCCGCGCGGACCTGAACATTCGCATCGCCATAGGTCGACTCGACCTGATAAAGCCCAGAGTTCAGCCGCACCACGACGCCAGGTTTCGCGTCGCGAACAATAAGCCGCCGGTTGTTCTGCTGGTCTCGATCAGAGTAGATATTGTAGCGCACCGTGTTCTGTGGGGCGCTAGATCCCGAGACCTGGGCCGAGACGCGCAGACCGCCTGCGTTCAATACAAACTGCTCGACAATGGGTCCCGATTGGTTCGGGCGAAGCGTAATCTTGCGTGTGATGTACGCCCGTCCAAGCGCCGCGTTGATCACGTAGACACCCGGCTGCAGCGTGAGCTTCGGGCTCGCCTCGGTATGCTTGCTTAGAAGTTTCACCTTGCCTTCTTGCTCAAGCGGCGTGAAGACACTCCAAACCAATCCTTGCTCGATGGGCTGTCCATCGGCCGTCAGCAACGCCACGAGCTTGAGGTAGTCTCCCTGTTCCTCTTCCGCCGGCTCGTCTGTGGCGAATGGATCAGAGCGCGGGATGACAGTCGTCCCGCCAGGAAGACCGAACAGATCCGTATCCTGCTGAGCAGATACGGGCGCAGCAGCCAAACAAATCAGAGCAGAAACGACGCAAGCGCTGGCAGCTTGCCGCGTGCTAGATAGAAATCCTGCAAACCAGCCGGAAACGATCATGGTTCAGAAACCTTGAGTGTAAGCCGTTCGCCATTCTTCACCGTGAAAGATGCCGATGACCCGTCAGGCAGGCGGTAGGTGTAGCTGCCAGGCGCAAGCAGGGCCGAAGAGGTGTCGCCTCCACCAGCGTGCCAAACAACCTGGCCGTCAGTGTCTAAAACCTCGATAATGTCATCCTTGCGGCCCCCACTGCGGCGCACCAGCTCCACGCGTCCGGCCGCAATCTTCAAGTCGACTTGGGTGTCGCCTCCAGCCTGTAGCGACGCGTCGGCAGCCGCCATGGCATTCTCAGAGCCCAACCGCGCCTCCACGCGATACTGGCCAGACGGCAACGTGAACGATGGGCTCTTCTCAGAGGAACGCGCCATCTCTTTTTCCTGCCCGCCCACGCTGATAATGCGAACGTCGAGATCAGCTTGCGTTCCCGATATAGCCTCCGACGTACTTGCTGATACGGAGAGGCGCGCCAGCGCCAGGATCACCGTCTTGTCCAGCGTGGCCCCGGCGGAGACGGCGATGCGTTCATTCGCTTCCGCCTGTTTGGCTCTCGCCGTGACGTAATAGGTACCGGCGGGTAGAGCGAAGCTTGGGTTCGGTGCGGCGGACCGGGCGACTTCCCGTCGGCCGCCGGGCGAGTCAGGATCATCCTCGCTGATCGTGAAGAGGACAGAGCGGACAGCCGGACCTTCCTGCGAGCTGCGCGCTGCTAGGGTCAATCCGCCAAGATTACTGGACGCGGGAATCTTGACGTCCTTTCCCGCCTCAACGGAGACCTCATGGGCAGACTGAGACACACCGCGGTCGACCCGCAATATATACGCGCCCTCGGAGGCAAACAGCGCGCCAGCCACGCGCCGCCCGACATAGACGGGCTCGTTCTCTTCACCAGATTTGGTGATGGTCAGCAGGGCATCGTCTTGTCCTCCGGGAATGGCAGGCAGGATCAAGCGCCCGGCCTTGAGGTTCAGGCGCGCAACGCTGGGTTTGCCGTCGTCAACGGCAATCGTCTGTCTCGCTTCGGCCAAGCCAAGCCTGGCTTGAACCGAATACGATCCTGCCGGTAGTGCCTTCACAACCTCTGCGGCCGATTCAGAATAAACAGGACGGTCTTCTCCGTCTTTGTTGATGGTCCATTCAACAGGCGCGTTGATCGCACCCGTGCCGTCAGTCAGGCTCGCGGTCAAGATCAAGCCGGCTTCCGCCAACTTGTCTTCCGGAGTATCTGGGCGGATCGCGGGCGTCGGCGACGGCGCGGGCGGCAACACCGCCAGCTTGATGACATCTGAAACAGCCGCGGAGATCCCCTCGGCGTCGGTCACCTGATAGTACTTCCCACCGGTGGTTTCCGGCACGCAGGCCATCGCCGAGCGCGCTTTTGGGTCGTCGCCGACGGTGATCACATGGACCGTCAAACCCGGGCTGCGCTCGACCATGGCCTTGGCGGTTTCACATGCGTCCTGCCGGCAGTTGTCCGCATTATCATGAATGACAATCATCGAACGTTTGGCGGCGTCTTTGAGTAGCCCTTCGGCCTGACGCATGGCTTCGACCATCGGCCCCTTGCCAACTGTTCTCATGTCCTTCAGCGACTCTGCCGCCGCACCGAGCGAACCTTCTGCAGGGGCCACGCGAACCTGAACATCCGTGCAGTCGCGTTTACGGCGATGCCCGAAACCAACAAGCCCTAGAGATGTTTCAGGTGCCAGTTCCGATAGCGCCGGTTCCAATGCGGTCAGGGCCATATCGAACTTGCTGTTCTTGGCGCCGCGCAGCCAGCCCGCCATCGAGCCAGACCCGTCCATCACGATGACCGTTGATGCTTGCTGGGCCGACGCCAGTCCCGGCGCGCCCAAAACACCAGCCAACAGGATCGTGAGCGCTCTTGCCCATCTATTCATTGTGCCAACACCCCTTGCGGAACTCTCCCTAGAGCTCAACACATTGTATCAGATCGCAAACTGGGCTAGCGAGACCTTCGCTAGCAACAACTCACGTGGTTTCGCCGACAATGCACCAAGAAACCTTGGACCTGCTCAACAAACGCCGTTCCGTCAAGGCTGATAACATGGCCGGCCCTGGCCCCAGCCCAGAGGCGTTGCAACAATTCCTGACTATCGCGGCCCGCGTTCCAGATCACAAAAAGCTGGCTCCGTGGCGATTTGTTGTCTTTTCTGGAGAGGCCCGTGAACAGTTCGGCCAGATCATAGCAGACGTCTGTGAACGCGAAGAAAAAGATCCGCCATCGCCATTCCGGCTGGAAACCGAACGCAAGCGATTCTTGCGCGCGCCGATCGTCGTGGCGGTCATATCACGGATTTCGCCAAAGCCAGGCGTGCCGGAGTGGGAACAAATCCTGTCCGCCGGTGCTGCCTGCATGAACCTGTGCATCGCCGCCAACGCGGGCGGCTTCGTCACAAATTGGCTCACCGAGTGGCTGGCATACAGTCAAGGAATAGCACAAGCGCTCGGCCTTGCGGACAACGAACGCGTCGCCGGTTTTGTCTATATCGGTAGTGCCAGCGAGGCTCCCGAAGACCGGGACCGGCCAGATATGACTCAGATCGTCAGCCACTGGCAGCCGACAAACGACTAGCCCGCGATCAACCGCCTCCGAAACCTAGCCCTTTACTCTCCTGGCAGAGTGGGATTTGCCATGGTTAAGAAGACGTCTTTGTAAAGAATATAAAGACGCAGTGAAGCTGAAGATGTCGCGCTGCTAATTTCTTGAGGATTGTTAAGGTGCAATACAATTGTATTGCGATCAGTCTGGGGCCCGACTAAGAGGAATGCCCTTGGACTATGTGTGTGCGCCCTTAAACGATGAACGCTACCTGCCTCAACACTGAACTGTCTCGCGAGGACCGCCTCCAGTCCGTGGTTGCCACGGGGCTGCTTGATGCGCCGGCCGACCCGCAGCTTGACCGGGTGGCTGCGTTGGCAGCGCGTCTCATGAAGACGGATGTTGCCCTACTCAGCTTGGTGACGTCTGACCGGCAATTCTTCGCCGCGCACACCGGGTTGCCTGCTCCGTTTGATGAAACGCAGCAGACGCCGCTCTCGCATTCGTTCTGCAAGTACGTTGTCTCGTCGCAAAAGCCGTTCATCGTCAATGACGCGCGGGTTGATCCGCTGCTTCAGGACAATGGCGCGGTCTCTGACCTGTCGGTCATTTCCTATCTTGGCGTGCCAGTGCGCGACCGTGAGGGCCGCGTGCTCGGATCGCTGTGCGCGATTGGCTCCAGTCCGCGTGACTGGTCGGACGAAGATGTTGGGATCATGACCGACCTTGCCGCGATCGCGGAGGATGAGGTTGTGTTGCGTTCGCAGGCTGTACGCGCCAAAGCGCTCGCGGTTGAGAACGGGCTTCTCGCGCGCGAGTATCACCACCGGGTCAAAAATACGCTGGCGGTTTCGGCCGCGCTCGTAAAGCTGTCAGGCAAAGACGCCGTTTCCATTGAGGAGCTGGTGGACGGCTCCGTGTCTCGTCTGACGGCGCTGGGTAAGGCGCATGACGCGTTCATCAACGGCAACGATGAAGTTGATCTGCAGCAGGTGGTAGAGCGGCTGTTGGCACCGTATTGCCATAAGGGCTGCGCGGCTTCGACCGGCGGCGCGCCGATGAAGTTGCGTCATGATCAGGTGACGCCGATCTGCTTGTTCCTTCACGAGCTTGCAACGAATTCCGCCAAGTATGGCGCGCTTGCCCGCGGCGAACCGGTTTCGCTTCTTTGGGATATCGACAACGGTCAGGTGACATTGCGCTGGGTTGAGACGTTGCTTGACGCACCTGAATTGGATAGCACCGAGACGGCCGTGGGCGGCTTCGGTAGCAAGCTGTTGCAGGCATCCGCACGTCAGTTGCGCGGCACCTGCGCGACCGAGCGCGAAGACGGCCACCTGCGGGTGGAACTTGCTTTTCCGCTGCGCTGACTTTGCTGACTTGATCAAAACCTAGACTGCCGCCTGCCGGTGGTGTTGTCTCTTGCCGCAGCACGTTGAGAGGAGGCAGCCATGACATCAGCCACGGACCGGGCCAAGGTCATTTCGCCGGGAGAGACCTACGTCGGCCAGCAAGGCTTCACTTATGGCGCGGGGGTGTCGCGCGGCACCGTGGGGGAGACGGATGTGTGCATGAACGTGCTGCCTATGCCGCCGGGCGCGAAAGCCAACCCGCACTATCACAAGGGGATCGATACGATCGCCTATTTGTTGGAAGGCCGTTGCGCTGTCTACTACGGCGACCGTCTTGAGAAACGCGCGGACCTGGTGGCTGGCGAGCAGATGTTCATGCCGCGCGACGTGCCGCACGCGCCGGTCAACGACAGTGGCGCCGCCTGCACCTGGATCGTCGTTCATTCGTCCGGCGACGACCAGGACGACATCATCATGACACCGGATTTGAAAGCTTTTTTGCCGCAGATCTGAGGTGTTTGCGCGGTTCTGAGCCTTTTTGGCGGATGGGGCCAAGGTTCGGTCTTGACGCCGGACACTGAAACACTCAAAAGGCTGTTTCTTATTCGTCGGGGCGTAGCTCAGCCTGGTAGAGCACCTGCTTTGGGAGCAGGGGGTCGCGTGTTCGAATCTCGTCGCCCCGACCAATCTTTTCAATTTTCCAGGTTTCTAAGCCGGACCGCCTCTGCACTGCGTGGTCACTTCATGCACTGCTTCTCGGCGTCTTTCGCTTCCTGAGATTTTTCTTCCTTGTTTTCGACTGCCTCGTCGCCCGCGGCCAGTTTTCCATCAGCGCGTGCTTTCAGATAAACATAGATGCTGTCGACGTAGCACATGACGTTGGGGTTGTTGGCGTAGGCGGGCATTGCCTTCTCGCCGGACGCTTTGCCGTTTGAAATGATGTCCTTGAACTGGGCGTAACTGGTTGACTTCATCGTTTCCGCCAAAGCTGGAGCAAAGGTCGAGCCCAGTCCATTGGGGCCGTGGCATATGTGGCATTCGCCGTGATAGCGCTTGAAGCCTTCGTACACCGCCCAGCTAACTTTGCCATCCGGGCCGATCTTGTACGTCGGTTCGTTGCCTGAGCCAGGCGCGGCAGCAGACTCTGACTTTTCTTCTGCGGCGGCAGACTTTTGCTTGTCGCCGCTGGACACGCCGGCCAACGTAGCGTCGGCGAAGAGACCGCAGCCGGCTGCTGCCAGTATGCCGAGGATGGGCTTGGACATAGGACCTCCTTGGCGGACCTCGCGGGTTCGCATTCTTATGGTTCTTCATGCGCTCGAATGAGCGGCATCCAAAGAAACGGCTAGCAAGAGGGGAAGTTCCCGCGCCCGATCCGGTCGCGAGAGGCCCAAAGGAGTGCGACTGTTCCAAACGGAACGGCCGCGACGCGCCAAACCGATGAGAGTAAAAATCGATGGTTATATGATTGAAAGAGCGGCGGTGAGCATTGCACCGCCGCTCGCACTTAAGTCTCTTCGTTGCCACTTTGCATCTGAACAGGCAACTGGCCGGACCGGATATGCAGATCGCGTTGCGGGAAGGGGATCTCGATGCCGTGCTTCGCAAGAGCTGTTTCGATTTCCCAGCAATAGGCAGCGTTGACGGCCGCGGGGCGCTTGACGGAGTCCGGGTCGAGCCAAACGACGAGCTCGAAGTCGAGACTGCTGTCACCGAAGCCCACGAGCCAGACCTGCGGCTCGCGTCCTTTGATACCCTTTAAGGTGTGTTTGACGTTGTCGGCGGCCTCTAGCCCGGCTTGGCGAACCAAATCCTTGTTGGTGCCGTAGGCCACGCCAAATGGTATGCGAACGCGGCGGTAGGCGTCGCGCATCGTCCAGTTTGTCAGCTGCTTGGTGATGAATTCGGAGTTCGGAACAAGAACGTCGATGTTATCATTTGTCGTGACAAGCGTGCTTCGAATGTTGATTTCGCGCACCGTGCCGTGGATGCCGCCTTCGACTTCGACGAAGTCGCCCACTTTAATGCTTCGTTCGAGAAGGATGATGATGCCGGCGACAAGATTGCTGAAGACGGATTGCAAGCCGAAGCCGATGCCAACACCGATGGCGCCCGAAAAGACTGCCATGGCCGTCAGATCGATGCCGATGGCGCTCAACGCGATCATGATTGCCAGGAACAGCATGCCAAGGCGGACCGTTTGCCCGATCAGCGTTTGGACGGATGGTGTCAGCCTTGATGTTCGTCCAATCTGTGCGTTGATGATCCGCGACA
The DNA here is from genome assembly GCA_041940525.1 of Hyphomicrobium sp. Lineage (GTDB taxonomy): Bacteria > Pseudomonadota > Alphaproteobacteria > Rhizobiales > Hyphomicrobiaceae > JAKAXS01. The sequence goes on along the minus strand of JBGTSB010000001.1, from coordinate 88,567 downwards.
GGGCCGTGGCGATCCAGAGGAGCAGGCCAGCAAACAAAAGCCCCTTGAGCACCACGTAAACCGACAAGCGGATGTTGCCGAATTGGAAGGCCATCGCATCCAACACCGCGATCGTAGGATCAAGCAAACGCAGGATGTTGAGAGCGGCGATGAGCCAGGCGGCGGAGGCGAAAAGTTTTGACCAGAAGGCGTCGGGAACCAGGGAAGAAAACAGCCTGATCAGCACCCAGGCATTCAGCAAGCTTGCGGCGGCGCGGACAATGACGTTTTCCAGCCCGGCGTTGCGCATGAGGGATGTCGCCACCCATAGCAGCATGACGCATATGAATGGCGCGACAAGACTTTCGACGACTCGGCGCGTGGACGAAAAGCGTCCGCTGTCCGTCATTGGCCACAAACGCCCGACAAGCCGCTTTCCGACGCCGGCTGTCAAATAAGCGATCAAGGCGCACGCGGCTACAACGGCCAATTCGATTGCGACGCTAATTGTGAAGACGTGCTCGGTTGCGAAGTTCCAAGCTTGTTCGGTAAAGCTGACGGCTGACTCAACGGCCTGGGTGACCGTTTCCTCGATCTCTTCGGCGGGCTTGGGGGCAGGCGGCGGTTCTGCGTTCTCAGCTGGAGCCGACGGCTGCGGTGCAGGTGGCGGAGCATCTGGGGCCGGCGCAGTTGGAGCCGGGCTCGGGACGGGACCAGCCTCCGGATTTGCTTGTGCTAATAGGGTTTCGCTCACAGTTTGCGCCTCAAATCCATTTCAGTCGGCGGAAGAGATAGAGTTCCAGCGCCACCACCAAGACCAGTATGAGGCATGTCAAAAGAAAGGCCCAAGAATTATCGACGCCAGGCATGCCGCCGACGTTGATACCGAGCAAGCCGGTCAAGAATCCGAGCGGAAGAAAAATGCCTGCCACCATCGACAGAGCGTACATCCGTTCATTCATCGCTTCCGCTAGCCGATTGGAAATCTCATCGCGAATGACGAGAGCGCGGTCACGGGCGGCGTCGAGTTCCTCGATATAGCGCTGAAGATTGTCTTCCGACTCGCGCAGTTTGATAGCCAAGTCTTTGTCGAGCCACGCCGGCTGCTCGATGTGGACACGCGCGAGGGCTTCCCGCTGTGGCCCGATGTACCTACGCAGAGCAACTGCTGATTGGCGAACGGCGGTGAGTTCCCGGCGCGTTTCGAGGGACTCTGTTTCGTCAAGCTGCTCTTCGATGCTGTCGAGCCGTTCGTCCAGGTTGATGACGACGGAATTCATGCGTTCGGTCAAACGCTCAGTCAGCCGTACGAACGCTTCCGCGGAGGTTCGCGGGCCTGTGCCTCTCTGGATGAGGTCGGCGAACATGTCGCGCGGTGTCATCAAGGGGCGGTAGCGCACCGTGATTAGCCGATGGTCGTTCGTGCAGAGTCGGAGCGCCACCATGTCGTCAGGGTCTTCGCCGGCATTCAGGTTCACGCCGCGCAGGATCGCAATCAAGCCATCGGCTGTCGCAAAGACGCGCGGCCGGGTTTCTTCTTCAAGCAGCACGCGCTGGGTGAGTGCAGAAGTGTTTTCTTTGAGCCAGGTTTTCGTACGGTCCGCTGAGCGGTCAAAATGGATCCAAAGAGGCCCGTCTTCTGGCGTCCATTGAGAGATGCCGTTCCAATCGATTGTTTTTGCGCCGCCGTGACCGTCGAACACGCATGCGAATACGAGGCCTTCGTCGCTTGTTGCAAACGTTGCTGGTATGGACTCAGTCATCGCCGGTGTCCTTTCCCAATCATTGTTGAAGATTAGAAAAGAACAATTCTTCGCGCTTGTACACGCGTTGCGGCGGCTATGGTCAAGGATTGCCCGATAGCGTGATGGATTAGCTAAATCTCAGAGCTATTTGAGCGCTGATCGTAACTATATTGCTTCGCTGTACGTATGACCCGAAAGAGCGGTGGCGAAGGTGGCGGCGTAGAAGATCACGATAGCGGCCAGCGCCACGTAGAAGACGATGCGGTTGACTTGATGGGCCATGCGCGAGCGGCCCTTGGTGGCCAAGCGTTCCACGATGATCGAATTGAGAAGCGCGACCACGATGGCCGAGAAGGTGCCGATCGCGAAACGGTCGATCAGCAACGAGCCCACCGCAGGGCTTAGCGTGTTGCTGATTGAGTACATGTTGCCGACCGCGCCAAAAATCGCGCTGCCGACCATGGATGTGCGTACGCCGAGATAGGTGAGCGGGATTGCGAAGGTGAGCAAGGCGATGATGTTGGCGACGATGAAGCCGATCAACATGGCCACGACCAGGCGGCCGCTTTGGCGGTCGAGCGCAACGTTGATGATGAGCCGTGAATAGCTGTCACCTGTGCTGCCGATACCAAAGTCCGTATTATAACGCTCAACTCTTTCTTCCAGGCTTATCCCCGAAACATGAAAGCCCTCGACATTCATGAGTTTGCTGATGGTGCTCTTTTCCTTGTCAGGCACAAAGCGCAGTTCATTGGATGTCTCCGGCACCTCGATAATGATACCCAGATCCTGCCGGTCGAAGGGAAAATAGAGGAGCTGCCAATCGTGCTTGATCGTGGCGGAAACAATCCCGGATGTGTGATAGCGGCCGTTGGGAAGCTTGCGCTGAGTCACCGTCCTGAACTTCCAATCCCGCCCGTTTAAGATTTGGACTTCATCGAACGGTTTGAAGTTGGGGTCGGGGCTGATCCACCACATGTAGAATTCAGCGCCAAAGCTATCGTTGATGAAGTCGATATCGTGAATGTCGATAAAGAAGACACCGACGTCGACGCGGGCGGGTTCGCCGCCTGTGATTTGTGTATCGATGGCGACGGAAGGCTGGGTTGGTTCCTGTGCCGAAGCACATGGGGCGCTGAGGAGGGCGATGACGATTGCAGCTATTATGGCGTGTGAAGTCCGGCGAACCTTAAGACTTCGATTGGACGTCATCACTTCTAAATTCCATGATCATTGCTGCGGAGCCAACGCCGCAGCCTTGGCGACAGGCGTTTCGCGATCGATCTTCTTTTTGCGCGGGGCTTGCTTGACGGGCTTTGTCCGGCGCTTGGCTGGCGTGACGGCCGTTCCGGGAAGGTCGTTCGGTTGCTTGCGCCATTCCTTCTCAAGGCCCATTCTGCGGCCGACATCAAACAGTGCGCGCTGGTAGTTGAGATCGAACTTGCCTTTAGCCTTGAAGTCAAATGAGGGAGGGACGGCGATCGAATTGAAATCGACACCGTCGTCCTGTGCCATGCGGTAAATTCGATAGATGTTTGCGCGGTGCTGGTAGAGCATCAACGCGGAAATCGACTGACTGGCAATTTGGAACGTCGTAGGCGGAACAGGGCCAAAGTCCGGCGTCATCTTGCCGTTGTGGACGAGGTAGAGCGTGCGGTCAGGCGGGTTGTCGTAAAGCTTGTCAAAAGCGCGGAACGGAATGTTGACTGAGTTGACATAGATCTGCCGCGTGACACCTCCGTCGACGTGCATTTCCTCATAGAGTTTGCCGTTGGCCTTCACCTTGATATGCACCGGCGGGAACAGCCCGGGAATGGCGGCGGAGGCGAGGATGACGTCTCGGAAGAGTTGGACTGCGGCTGGGTTGTTATAGTGACGGGCGATTGCGCCCATGTTCCAGACGACAGGACGCTTGGCGTCGAGGTTTGTCGTTCCGATGGTGAGCAGGCGGCCGCGGTTGTACTGTGCGGCGATGCGCTTCAAGAGTTCTCGATCGACGTATTTGGCAATCAGGTTTTTGAGCGGCGTGGTATCGGCGAGAGCTTCACCGCCGAAGATGCCTGATAGAATTGCGGGGACGGCGAGTTCGTCGCTGTGAACTTGCGTCCATATTTCCTGGATGTGCCCATCGTAGTCCGAGCCGAGAAACGCGAACGGTGCCGATATGGCGCCGGCCGAAACGCCGGTTACGTATTCAAATTCCGGTCTGTCACCGCGTTCGGTCCAACCTACCAGCACGCCGGCTCCAAACGCGCCGTCAGAGCCACCACCCGATAGAGCGAGGGTTTCGATTTGTGCGCGGCCCCGCACAACGGGTGCGCTCGCGCCGAGTTTCGGTGTGTCTTGAAGATAGTTGGCGTAAGTCTGTTCCAGGTCCTTCGGTGACTCATCCGCCCACGCCCGGCTTCCCGGAACGTCAGCCAGTGCTGCAGTTTCGGCGACTATGCTTGTTGGAACTGGCGTGCGCGCCATTGTTGCGGCACAGCCGCTGCAAATGATTGCAGCCAGAACAACAAAGGGGCCTGCGCGAAGCA
>JBGTSB010000001.1:0-84299 GCA_041940525.1 Hyphomicrobium sp. | reverse complement strand
GGCAGGTTAAACTCTAAGACGTTAGAACCGGCGGGATTATAAGGTCGCCGGGTGAAATATATGTCACTGTGGGGCTTCAGTGTGGCGGAAAACGAGCGCAAATTACGCGGCTCACAGATGGTTATGGTGAGACTACCGTTGTGAATGGGCGCGCCAAGATGTCTTCGCCGCCATCAAAAGCGCGGTCATCCCGATTGTAGAGGTCGTTGCGGAAGTTGACGGCATCACCCTCAACCCAGGCGGTTAGGTAAACGAAGTGTACGGGAACTGGATTAGCCAGGCGGATGGTTTTTGGCTGTCTGGATGCGATCGCTGATTGGATCGCGGATTTGGTCCAGCCGTCTTGGCCGGCCAGCACCCATTGGGCGAGATCGAGGTAACTTTGAGTCCGGACACAGCCGGAACTGTAGGCGCGTTCGAAGTAGTTGAAGAGGTTCTTCATCGGCGTGTCGTGCATGTAGACGATGTGCTTGTTGGGCATATCAAAGCGCAGGACGCCGAGTGCGTTTTGTGGACCTGGGTCCTGCCGGAAGACGTAGCGCTGTGCTTCCGGGCCGAACCAATTGACCCGCGACGGGTCGATCTCTTCACCGCCGAAGGTGGAGAAAACCCTGATGTTCTGTCTGTAGAAATACGACGGGTCTTTGCGGCCTTCGGGAATGAGATGCGCCTTGGCGATCGAGCGGGGCACGTGCCAGTAGGGCAGGATGTTGATGGCGCGTACTGTTGCGTCGACGACGGGGGTGGGTGTTTGGCGCTTTCCGGCGATCGTGCGGCTGGCCACAGCGACGCGGCCATTCTCGATGCCTTGCGATTCAAAGCGCGCGGAATTCATGATGATGTAGCGGGGCACGCCTGAAATCTTTGGCAGGAGCTCGCGCATTCTCGAGAGATTGACTTCGAGCTGTCTAAGGCGCGTTGCGGCGGGTACATTGAGCAATCGCTGGGTGATGCCGTAGACCTTGCCGGTGGGTTCCAGGCCGTTTCGATTTTGGTAGTGAATGACAGCGGCTTGAAGCGTTTCGTCGAACAGGTAGGCATCGTAAGACTCGGCCCTCAAGTCGCCCGACATTTGTAGACGGCGGCGAAGGGCCGCGACGGCTTCTCCGCTGTCGCCGAGCTTCAGGATCTTGCTTCTGGGCAGGCTGGGCCAGCCGCCGCTGGAGACAATACGCCGATAGTAATCGATGGCATTTTGCATGCGCGCTACGCCCGTTTCGTTCACGAGCGGGCTGAGGCTCGGCTCCGGCGGTAGGCGGCCTCTTGCGTGCGCTGTGCCGGCAAGAACACTGAAAACTGCCACGCAAGCGATGATGTGACGTCCGATTGCGCGGATGTATTGTGCTCCGGTGCGAGATACGAAGTCAGAAGACACGTCTTGAACTCCTCAGGATTTCCGTGCTCACCACATAGGCGGTGCGTACAAAATGCCTCCGCGCTTCCAAAGTGCGTTCAGCCCGCGGTTCATGCCGAGGGGGCTTTGTTTGCCGAGGTCCGCCTCAAACACTTCTCCGTAGTTTCCAACGCTGGCGATCACATCTCGAAGCCACGTCTTGCTCAGGTCTAACTTTTCGCCGCTTGCGCCTGCGCCGTCGATCAAGCGCTGGGCGTCGTCGGAGACGGGTTGGGACGCGGCGGCCGATGCCCGGTCCAGACCGACTTCCTCGGCGTTGATCAAGGCCGCAAGCGTCCAACGGACAATCAGCAGCCACTCTTCGTCGGACTTCAGAACCACGGGGCCGAGCGGCTCTTTTGAGATAATCTCAGGCAAGATGGTGTGCTGCGTGGGTTCGGCGAATGATGCACGGTCTGAGTAGAGTGCTGAACGGTCTCCGGAATAGACCTCGCAATCGCCCTTTTCGTAGGCCTTCACGATTTCATCGTGGGTTTCGATGGACTGTACCGTGGCGTCGATCTGGTGAGCCTTGAAGTAGTACTGCATGTTCGCTTCGGAGGTGGTGCCGGTTTGAACGCAGACCTTGAGGCCGGAGAGCTGCTGGGCGGAGACAAGGCCACGTTCGTCGCGCACCATGAAACCCTGGCCGTCGAAATAGAGCACACCGGCAAAGCGCAGCCCTAGATCGATTTCGCGGTTCATGGTCCAGGTCGTGTTCCTGGCAAGGAGGTCGATCTTGCCGGTGGTCAGCGCGTCGAAACGCTCGTTGGTTTCGAGCGCAATGAATTCGACCTTGCTGCCGTCGCCGAGAACAGCGGCTGCGACGGCGCGGCAGAAGTCGGCATCGATACCGGACCATTCGCCGGAGTTTGCCTGAGCGGAAAAGCCGAGCAAGCCGCCGTTGACGCCGCACTTGAGTTTGCCGCGCGCTTTGACCTCGGAGAGTTTTGAGGTTTCAGAGGCGCTAGCGCTAGTCGCTGGCTTATCGGGTTCTGATGCTGCCGGTTGAGTTGGTGTATCGTTGTTGTCTGGTTGTTCTTTGTTGCCGGCAGTCTTCTCTTCGGCCGGCTTTTCTGGTTCAGGATCTTTGGGTTTGGCGACAGTGCGTCTACAGAGGCTTTTCTTGACGACTGTGTACTGGCCGGGTTTGTCCGCATCGCTCTGGCAGGTACATGGCCCGCGCGGGCCCTCTCGCAGGGCGCAGAATTTGTAGTCTGCATGTGCGCTGCCCGTCGCAAACACCCAAACCGTTGCCGTTAAAAATGCGGAAGCCCGCAGCCAAGAACGCATGTTCATCGATCCCACCGTAGCAATGTCGCTACGATAGTCCCTCGCCGATGAACTGCAAGCCGAAGTGATGCGCAACACTTTTGCACGGCGCTAATTTAGCTCGATGTAGCGCTTGAGTGTAGCTGCTATCTTCTCGCTGGGAGTGCCGTGGGGGATGAATGTGCGGAACTTGCCGTCCGGTCCCATCAGGTAAATGAGTGATCCGTGGTCCACGCCATAGTCTTGCGTGTCCGCTTTCGCGTCTTTGTTCCAGAGGTACTTGCGGCGGTGCACGCGGTAAGCCTTGGCGACAGCTGCGATTTGTTGTTCGCTGCCGGTTAGCATGATCAGACGCGGATGAAAGCTCTTGCGGTATTCAGCCAGGTGGACGGCAGTGTCGCGAGCGGGGTCAACCGTGATGAAGAGCGGCTGGATGGTTTTGGCTGCAGGACCAATCTGTTCCAGGGCCTGGCCCAGTTGTGCTAGCCCCGTGGGGCAGATGTCTGGGCAATGGGTGTAGCCGAAATAGATAAGCATGAAGCGGCCGCGAAAATCTGTGCTGCTGACTTCCTGCCCGTCGTGTGACTGGAGAGTGAATGGGCCGCCGAAATGCTTGGCGAGCGGGTCTTCACCCGCCGCCATTGTCGCGTGAGATCCAACGAGCCACATGGCTACGCAAAGCGTTAGAGACAGTGCTGTGATAGCCGGACGCATTTTACTCGTCCGTTTTCGGTTCTAGGCCTTTGATGCCGAATACGCCGTCGGCCTCGATCACTTTCTTCACCAGCGGGTCGGCGCGATACCATTCGTCAGCTTTGCCGTGCTTGGCTGTCCACTCCGTCCTGAATGCTGTGGCTGGTTTCAAGTCCTCGTCCTTGCTGAGGCGAAGATTCTGGACCATGAAGATCGTCATCGCGGGGTTTTCGATCAGCAGTCCGTCGGCGAAGACTGTCTTGCCGCAGTGTGGCAGCAGATCGGGCGTGGCTCCGGCGAAATTTACCGCGCCCTTGGCGGCGAGGCGCAGCTTGCCGTCCGATGTCAGAAGCCCGAGCTGGCGTTTGCCGCCGCCGCAATTGTCCGGGCAGTCGCCCGTCAGCGTGCAGGCCACGTCGACAACTTTGGCCTCGACTTCAACGACGGTTTCGTTGGGCAGGCCCCAGCTATCGGCCGCCAAGGCGGGAGACGCGGTGAATGCGGCCGTGAGAGCTAGGATGGTGCGAAGTCCGGTCATGGTGTTTACCTCCCGAACGGCACGATGCCGTAGTCTTCATGGGTCATGGTGACGATGCCTTTGTCGTCAGCGACTTTGGAGACGAACAGGTATTTGACACCATCCCGCTCGTGCAACTCACCGTCGACGGTCACTTCGTGCGTTTGGATTTTGACGATGGTGGGGTTGGCGACGGATGTGTCTTCGTCCTCGAGTTTCAACACCATGTAGTGATCGCCGTTTTCGGTCTTGATGCTGACTGGGATGCCGCCGACGGCGCACCAGACAGCGCACTGATGGTGTGCAGTGCCGGCCGCGAACATGATGCCGGTGATGGAACACCAGGTGTCGACAATTTCGCCGGTGATTTGAACGCGTTTGCCTTCCGCCAAGCTGCCCGAGGCGCTGGCGGTGATAAGCATGAGGGCTAACAGTATTGATGGTCTTCGCATCCGATCCTCCCGTTTGCGCGGGCTTTCCCGCGATTGGCGCCAGCTTGACCGGCCAGATGAGCCTCGCTTGAAAGACTATACGCAGCGGGATGCGGATTTATTTCAATTTGGCGCTTGAAATCTCGCTTGGAGGGCTCGTTTGTGTTTCGCGCTGCAATATTATCTTATTGCGATGAGGTTGCTTCCACGGCGTGCGCTTGAACCAGGAGACAGTGTAGGCCACCGCAATGAGAAGCACCATCCCGGTGATGTTTGCCAAAGCGACATTGAAACCGGTGTAGCCTGCTTGGCGCAGCACCACGCCGCTAAGTAGAGCCAGCATGATACCGGCGATGAAGACGGCAAGTGCCTGCTGACCGACCCTGCAACACATTGATACGAATGCGCCGCTCAGACGTTCGCCCTTATCTCCGGCTGCCGCATACGCGAGGTAGGCCAATGATAGGAAGTGAACGTAACGGATGATGCCGAAGTTGGATTTGTCCATCAGAACTGCGGGAATTGCTGACCGTCTGACGCCGTCGGGAAGGAGTTGGACGAGTTCGGGCTTGTTCAAGAACATCGAGACAACGGTGATGATTGCTGCGATCCATACCAATCGTTTGTCGATTGGCGGTGCGGGAAGCCAGCCGCGAATAAAGGCGAATCCTGTGAAGAAGACGAGCTGCCAGGCGAGCGGATTGAAGTACCAACGGCGCTCACTCCATGGCTCTGCTGGAAAGCGCCAGTAGCCCTGCGTTGCGATGAGCCACAACGCGACGCAAAAGACGATGGCGCAGATCGGGTTCAGGCGTGACAATGCCATCACCACAGGGATCAGCATTAAGATGACCAGGTACATCGGCAGGATGTCGAACAGGTTCGGCACGTAGGTCAGCGTGAAAAGTCCGGCGAGACACGCTGCGGTCTCTGTGGAGATGAACTTCTGCAGATTTAAGCTGGCGATGTTCTTGGTGCCGGTATCCAAGAGAATGTCGGCAGCGCTCAACATAGCGGCCGCCGCAAAGAACAGACCGATGTGCGCCCAGTAAACCTGCCAGCTGCGATGTGCGATGCGCGCTGTGCCCATCCAGAAGCCACGCTTTTCGAAAACGCTGGCAAAGGCGATTGCTGACGCCATGCCAGAACAGAAGACGAAGATTTCGGTTGCGTCGGAAAAGCCGAAGCGTGCGGGAATCCACAAACTCCAGTCGTTGTTCGGCACATGCGCGATGAAGATGATGAACATGCCGATGCCGCGGAAGAAATCGAGCCGGATGTCTCGCTGCCGGGGGACCGCTGCGGCGTTAGATGCGGTTGTCATAGTCGCTGGCCTTGGTGGTGCACACAATCAGCGTGAAAGTAGCAGCACCAAGGGCCGTGTCGAGCGCTTGCTCAAATTCGGGGAGGGATGTGACACGCACGCCATTGCCTCCGAAAGCGGGCGCAATGTCCTCAAAGGCCGTGGGGCCGAGGCGAACGCCGGCATCACGCAGCTTGGATTGACGCTGCTTTAGTTCGATGAGAGCGAGGCTTTCGTCTTGAAAGACGATAAGTACGATCGGCAAGGCTTCATCACGTAAGGTGGCCAGTTCGCCCAAAACCATCTCCATGCCGCCATCGCCCAGAACGGCAATTGCGCGTTCCTGCGGCAATATGCTCTTCACGCCTGCCGCTAGGGGAAGCGCAGGACCCATGGTGCAGAACCCCGCGGACTGGAGAAGACCGAGTGGCCGTTCGATCTTCAGAAGCTGGCTCAGCAAGATCCGATGAGCGCCACTATCCACCGTGACGGTTGTTTCAGGAGTGAGGTGCTTTTCCAGGGAAGCGATGACAGCGTGAGGGCCCCAGCTGTCCGTTGGCGCGAAGGCTTCCGTGAGGGCTTGCTTTATGCCTTGAGGTTCGCCCTTTGGCCAGCTCCTGTTTTTGTCTGCTGACTGTGGCGTCAGTTCGCGCAGGATCTCGGCGATGTTGCCTTCTACGGAAACGGTGGTGTGGTGCATCCCGTGATCGGGTGTCTTTTCCGCAATCTCTATGATTTGCGCGTTATTGTCGAAGGGGTCGAGCCAGCCTTGGCGCATCTCGATCGGGTCGTATCCCGCAAGGATGATTGTGTCAGCAGCTTTGACAAGCGGCAGGAGATGTTTGTCGGCCAGTGGCGATAGACCGGCGGCGCCAAGGGCGAGGGCATGCGACTCTGGAATGACACCCTTGGCTTTGTAGGTCGTGATGACTGGAATTGCGCGCTGTTCGGCCAGTTTCGTGAGTGCGCCGGCGGCGCCAGTGCGCGCGGCATCCCAACCTGCTATGAGCAGGGGACGCACGGCTTTATCCAATTGCACGCGCAGGTCCGCGAGCGAGGTGTCGCCGGAAGCGAGTGTAGGTCTCACAAGGCTTGGTGGCTGGCGTGGTTGCTCGCTTTCGCCAGCAGTTTCCTTCGCAGTGCCCGGCGCGATCTCGATAAGGACGGGCCCCATCGGCGCGCTCATCGCCATGGTTACGGCGCGCGCGACCGTAGCGGCGGCACCTGCCGTTTCGACTTCGAAGCACCCTTTCACCAGCGGGCGCAGAATGGCGCTGTGGTCGATCACTTGGTGTGTGTAGCGGTGGCGGACATCGTGATCGACGACACCAGCGATGACAATGAGGGGCACATGCTCTTGGCTGGCGTCGGCGATGCCGTTGACGGCGTTGGCAAGGCCGGGGCCAAGAGTGGTGACCAGTACGCCGGGTGCGTGATCGCTGGCGACCGATGCACCGGCTGCCATGATGGCCGCCCAGTTCTCGTTGCGGGCTAGCACAAACTTCACGCCCGCAGCGTTCAACGCGTCGATCACGGTCAGGACTTCGCCGCCGGGCATACCGAAGGCGCGCTTGGCGCCGAAGTTGGCCAGCGTCTGGGCGACAAGATCTGCAATGCGCATGAGTGTTACGAAGCGAGTAGGGCAGGTGGCATAGATACATGCCCAGTATTGCGGTCTTTGATCAGTTTTTCCACCCCAACGATAAAGCGGTCGGAGCTGCGCAGGTTGTGGCGGATGCGCGAGATAGCCAGGAAGGCCGGAGAATCGCCGCGAGAGGCTGCCGCCATCAGGAGGGTTCTTAAGAAGACGTCGCGCTGGGCGTGGCTTCCGCCCATGATCGGCAAGCTGTTGGCGATGCCTGCGAGATCTGGGACGGCTGAGCCGCCGCGGCTCATGGCAATAATGACTTTGGCTAGTGGCACGCCGACTTCGGCCGCGACCTTGGCTTGGTCATGTTTGGGATCGGCGGCCATGGCCTCCAGGGCCGCCAACAGCTCGTCGGCGCCTTTCTGGTCGTTCGAGGCGGCGAGAGCCAGGAGATAGTGAAGGGATGCGAACACGTAGGTCACATCCTGTCGGCGCCGTTTCGCGACTTCATAAAGTTCTGACCATCGTTCGCCTCCACGCAGGCCTTCTAGTTCGAGGCGCCAGAGCAGAGATGTGGCGTTGGCCATGTCGCGGAAGTCGTCTGTTTGGTCGGGCCGAATGTCGCGATCGTAGATGTCTACCACGTCATCGATACGGCCCTGTTCTAGGAGGAAGAGGGCAAGGTGCCAGCCCATGTGGAAGGAGAAGTTGTTGCATCTGGACCAGTCGGCCCGGCTGGACTCTAGCCAGCGGATGCCCTCATCCGTCCGGTGGGCTGTCTCCATAACGTGGGATACGGCATGCAAGCCCCAGGCGTCGGCACGTTCGTTGGCGTAGGCATTGCGGCCAAAGGACTCTGCTTGCGTCAGATGACCGTTTTCTTCAAGCGCGAAGGAATGGCAGCCCAAGACGAAACCGTAAGCCGGCTGGGATGGTGACCAATCTGGAAGCAAGCCGGTGGTCAAGTCCAGCATCGCATGGCAACGGCCGCCCATGAAGCGCAAGGCATGAGAAATCTTGAGACACAGGAAGTCGCACGGCTGGCTGCGCAGATGAGTGTCGAGCCTGGCAGCTGCATCTTGCAGGTGGCCATCGGATGCTAGTTCGAGTGCGCTGACCAAGGCCCTTTCGGAGGCTGTTCCGCCGTCGCGAGCGGCCAGTGCTTTCTGTGCCGCCGGAAGCAACGTGCGCGCTTGCGATGCCGTCTCGGCACGGCCAAGGATGACGTTCGCGAAGCCAGTTAGGGCGTGCGCGGCCACCAAGCCAGGGTCATGTTCCAATGCCGTCTGCAAGGCAGAGCCGACTGGCCGGTGAGCGGCGACAGCGAAGACTGCGTCCTCGAAAGCCGACACGGCTGCCTGCTGATTGCTTGAATGCGCCGTCCCAAATTTGTCGATCAGCATCAATCTGCCCTGGTGATGATGGCGAGACTATTTGTAGCCTGCCCAAGATTGCGTCTGGACCGTGGCCAAACGCCTGCGGAGATAGCTTCGTCCACGAGAGTCTACGAAGGGCGAACATGAAACGTTACGAAGAAAATGTGCTTTTGGATCGAGGGTTATCTGGCAGTCGGAGTGCTGAATTGCCAATGCAAGCCCCGCCGTCAATCCGGCGGGGCTTCGGTCCCGGGATTAACTGAACTAGTCTGGCTTGCCGGAGACAACGTAGAAGTTGGCGTCGAGCTTGATGTCGTATTCGCGGCCGCCGCATTTGGCGTCGTCGATCTCGTATAGTCCGTCTTCTTTTTCGATCTCGTCGTAGCTGGTGCAACCCCAAGAATCCAGGACAGCCTCGATCTCGGCCACTTCCCCATGGGACAATCGCTCATCGGCCATGGCTGGTGTCGAGAGGCCAGCGATGATCAATGCCGCCGGCAAAATTGATGTCCGTGTCATTTGTTACTCCTTTGGATCATGATCATTTTCTTTAGTCTTGGGCTGCAATTCTAACAGTATGACACAAATGGCAGACTTCTGATGCCGTTCCATTGTCGCTGGTACGCTGATAACCGCCATGGAACGGGTCTCATTTCATCGCGTTTACATGCCATCTATAAGGCAGTTCATGTTCTGCCTGATATTTTAGCTAAGGAGTGCAATATGAAACGTTTGATCATGAGCGCTGCGATCGCGGCTGTTGCCTTGGAGGTACCTGCATCCGCGGCTTTGGCCGATTCCATCAGTAGCGTAGAAGGCGCTCGCGCTAAGGAACGTGCTGGCTACTACACTACGCGACAGGAAGACGAAAAGCTCAACCGCTACGGCGGCAATGATCATGGATATCGCCGCTATGGCTATAGCTACGGCGACTATGATTATGGTTATGACGGCTACTCGAGTGGTGGCGTGAGCGTTTACGTCGGTCCGTCATACTAAATTCGTACGAGATGGCTGTCGAATAAGAGCCGGTGGCGCAAACGCGCCGCCGGTTCTTTGCTGTTTTGCCGGCTTGTCTTGCGCCAATGATTGGCTTGAGCGGTTTCCTCAGAGCGGCTATGACGAAATTATGGCGCTGAATGTCCGCGATGTTTTCAAGATTGCCGGTCGTTGGACCGTACCGAACCTCAGACATTTCTACTTTTCTGGGCAACCTGTTGTTTGGGTGCTTGCCACGCTGACTGGCTTGGCGACGGGTGTCGCCGCCATTTTGTTCCGTTTGGCGATCGGCGTGGTGCAACTGCCGTGGCTGGAGACAACCTCTGAACATGTGGCGACGGCGGCGCGAGCTCAGCCTTGGTGGGTTATCGTCATGGCACCAGCTATTGGAGGCCTGCTTGTCGGGTTGATCATACGGTATCTGCTGACTGCCAAGCGGACTGGTACGGCCGCCGACGTGATCGAGGCGCGGATCACTGCCGGCCGTAGTTTGACGCCCGGGCAGGGGCTGTTGAGTGCATTGGCCAGCGCCGTATCGCTCGGTTCCGGCGCCAGCGCGGGCCGGGAAGGCCCAATCGTTCATTTGGGCGCGACGATTTCCGCGGCGGCCTGCAGGAGCTTTGATTTGCCTCGCGCCGCGCGGCGCACTCTGTTGGCGTCGGGTGTTGCCGGGGCGGTCGCGGCTTCGTTTAACGCGCCCATTGCGGGTGTGTTGTTCGCCCAAGAAGTCATCTTAGGCCATTTCGCCGTCACCAGCTTTGTACCACTGGTGCTGGCCTCGGTGACCGCGACGATTGTTTCACAAGCCTGGTTCGGCGACGCTGCGGCCTTCACTGTTCCGGCCTACCAGATCACATCATACCTTGAGGTTCCGGCGTTTGTCCTGCTCGGGGTCGTCGCGGCACTTGTCGCCGTGATTTTCCACGCGTGTTTGCAGCTGACGGATTGGTTCGCGCGTGGCATTGAAATGCCGCTTGTTCTCCGCCCTGCGGTTGGCGGTCTTATGATCGGCATTATCGCAGTGTGGTTTCCTGAGATTCTGGGCGTTGGTTATGACACGACAGACGCCGCGCTGAAGAACCATTTGCCGATTGCGATGATGTTCGTGTTGCTGATTGCCAAGACGGCGGCGACGTCTATCGCCTTGGCGTCGCGCTTTGGCGGCGGAATATTTTCGCCTGCACTCTACCTGGGCGCGATGACGGGTGGTGCGTTTGGGCTGATAGCCTCCAGCGTATTTCCAGAATTTGGCTCCAGCGGTGGGCTGTATGCAATCTTGGGGATGGGCGCGGTGGCCGCGGCTCTGCTAGGCGCGCCGATTTCAACCACGGTGATGGTGTTTGAGCTGACTGGCGGGTACGCGCTGTCGTTGGCCTTGTTGTTGACGGTCTCGGTGGGCAACGGGCTTTTTCAAGCGATTGTCGGCAGGTCATTTTTCCATGCGCAACTTGAAGCGCGTGGCGTCGTCTTGCAGGAGGGTCCCCATCGCGTGGTCATGAAGACTGTGCGGGTCAGCGAGTTTATGGAGCCCTTGGCCGAAGACGCTGAGGATGAGGTCGATCCCGAGACGGATAAGGTTGTGCTACGCGCGGACGATAGCCTTGATGTCGCGCTGCGCGCGTTCAACGAAACCGGGCTTGAACGGTTGCTGGTTGTTGACGGCAGGCAAAGAACCAAGATTATTGGAACCGCAACGCAGGTGAAGGCACTTTCAGCATTTAATAAAGAACTCATAGCCTCGAGTGTTGAAGAACATAGATAAAATGGTGGCACAGAAGAGGATGAACGATGACGATGAAGACCCCACTCCTGATGCTTAGTTATTTTGTCCTCGGGTTGTTGGCTACTGCATCACCCGCGGCCGCCCAGGCGGGACTGCACTGGGGAAAAGGCCCTCAGGAAGACCAAAGATTGGTGATCGGAACGCGGTTTGTACGTGGCGGGGAAGAGAAAACGTCTCCCAAGCGTTTGTTTGAATCGCACCGTGTGCCGCTGTCTGACTTTAATGCGGCTGACAGATGTGTTGACCGCGGTTTGCTGGCGGTTGCTCAACAATATTTCCAGGCGTTTGGCTGGAAGTTCGCCCAGACCGGATTCTACTATCCTTTGCCCAGTGAGGACGTTAAGCGCGCGAAAGAAACCTGTTCCGTTGGCCGGGAAGAAACCCCGGAGGCGCTCGCAGTTCCTGGTACGACCGTGATCGCATTCGGCATGTTTGTTTCCAAGGATGACGCTCCGGCTTTGATGGAGAAAATTCGCTAGGCAGCGGGCGGGGCTTGCGGCCGGGCAGGGTGGATGGCTTCACTCTGGCCGGCTCAGCCTTGCGCTTCGGTCGAATGACGTCATAATCGGCCCGTTTCCATCATTATCGCGGCAGGTGGACTGTTTCTGCTCAAGCTCATGACCTCCCGGCAATTGCGCCTCCGGAACTGACAGTCCGGGCGGTCGTAACGGGCATGGTCATTGGAGCATTGCTGACGCCGTGCAATGTCTACAGCGGCCTCAAGATCGGCTGGACCTTCAACATGTCGGTCGCTGCCGGGCTCATCGGTTTTGCGCTGTGGGCCGCGGCCGCTAGATTTGGCGGCATGCCCGAATGGGGCTTGCGGGAAAACAATATCAACCAGACGGCTGCCTCTGCCGCGGCTTCAATTATCTCGGCCGGTCTTGCGGCGCCCATCCCCGCACTCGCTCTCCTGACAGGGCAAGAACTGCCGTTCTGGCTGCTCGCGATCTGGCTATTGGTCGTCAGCTTGCTCGGTATTGTTGTGGCGGCCGGCTTGCGTAATCAGCTTCTATTGCGCGACAGGCTGCCGTTCCCTTCCGGCGTCGTCACGGCAGAGACAATGAGCGAGATCCATAAAGGCGGCGCTGAATCTCGGGCGCGTTTGAAGCTGTTGTCGATGACAGCGGCGGCGAGTGCTGGTCTCAAATCATTCGTGACATCCGTTGGGGCGGGGCCAATTGGCCTGCCGTTCAAGACGTCCGTGACGACGGCGTCGGGTAAAACATTTGGCGTGTCCGCGCTCAATCTTGGTTTTGCGCTAGACCCTTCGGTGTTGATGGCTGGTTTCGGCGCCATTGCCGGCTTGAGGATCGGGATTTCCATTTTCATTGGCGCCATCTTGGGATGGGGACTTCTTGGGATTTTCGCCCTGGAACAGGAGTGGGCCAAGCCGGGTGAACTGACCGACAGCGCGGTCTGGTTTGGTCCGATGATTGAGTGGCTGTTGTGGCCGGGTGCGACGCTGATGGTGACGGCTTCGCTTACGTCGTTTGCCATTTCGATGGTCAAGCTTGGTGTCCGGCAATGGCGGACCCGAGCCCAGCGTGCCGCACCGGACCCGGACGAGGTTCCAGTCAACTCTCGCGCGCTATGGGTGGCGTTTGGCGGCGTGATGGTCATTTCTATTATCGCACAGCAGTCAATCTTCGCGATCGGCTTGTTTGAAGCCGTCGTGGCAGTGCTGCTCAGTTATGTGCTGGCAATCGTGGCTGCGCGGGTTTCCGGTGAGACGGCGATTACGCCGATTGGCGCGCTGGGTAAGATCACGCAGCTGACGTTTGGTGCGCTGTCACCGGGAAATATCCCAACGAACTTGATGACGGCGAACGTGACGGGTGGCGCAGCGGGGCAGTGCGCCGATCTGATGCATGATTTGAGAACCGGGCAGATCATCGGCGCTAACCCATCCTTTCAGATGATCGCTCAGATGTTTGGAGTTCTGACGGGCGCGTTCGTTGCGGCGCTCACATACGTGCTGCTCATTACCGATCCGGCCAACCAGTTGATCACGGCAGAATGGCCCGCTCCAGCGGTTGCCACTTGGAAGGCTGTCGCCGAGGTTTTGGCGGATGGGCTCGATGCTATGCCGCCTGGGGCCGGCATGGCGATCGTGATTGCAGCTGTTGTCGGTATCGGGTTGGCGATTGCGGAGTCCTTTTGCAGCGAAAAATACATTCGCTGGATTCCGAGTGCGTCGGCTGTTGGGCTCGGTTTTGTGATCCCGGCTTGGAATGCTCTGTCGATGTTTGCAGGCTCGGCTGCGGCGGCCGTGTTCATGTATGTCGCGCCAGAGCTTGCCAAGCGGAGGATCGTCGTCATTGCGGCCGGTTTGATAGTCGGAGAAAGTCTGGCCGGAGTCGTGGGATCGTTGTTTGCGATTACGGACTGAGGCTTAAAAAGCTGGGAGAGCTCTCACGTGGCAGCGCTGGGTCATACCATTCACCGCCATCAATGCCATTATGCCTGGGACAAGACGATCCAGCCGGTTCTGACCGTTGCGCCGGGAGAAACCATTACTTGTGATGTGACGGACGCGTCGGCCGGGCAAATCAATCCCGACAGCACTGCCGACGTATTTTCCAACTACGACAGTGGACGGGTAAACCCAGTCAATGGCCCGGTGTTTGTCGACGGGGCGCAGCCGGGCGATGTGCTGGTTGTCCGGCTCGAACATTATGCGCCGTCGGGATGGGGATGGACTGCGATAATCCCGGGTTTTGGGCTTCTGGCGGATGACTTCACGGAGGCCACGTTACAGCATTGGCATTATGAGCCTGACGGCAACACGCCGTTGTTGTTCGGCTCATCGGCCAAGATTCCACTGGCACCGTTTTCGGGAACTCTTGGCGTTGCACCGGGGCAGCCTGGTCCTCATTCGATTATCCCGCCGCGCCGCGTAGGCGGAAACATGGATATCCGCGATCTCGTTGCGGGTAGCGTTTTGTATTTGCCGGTCGAGACGGAGGGCGCATTGTTCTCCATCGGTGATACACATGCTGCGCAGGGAGATGGCGAGGTTTGCGGCACGGCGATCGAAAGTCCGATGGTCGTCACCGTCACGCTTGATCTCATCAAGAACAACCCTTTGGCGATGCCCCGTGCGGAACTGCCGGCCCGAGCGGATGCCTTACTGCAGGGACGCGCCTGGATGACAAGCGGCATCGGGCCGGATCTGATGCAGGCCTCGCGCGATGCCGTTCGCGGCATGGTTGATCTGTTGTCCAAGGAGCAGGGTCTGGCTGCGGTTGATGCCTACATGCTGTGCAGCGTGGCTGGAGACTTGCGGATTAGCCAGATCGTTGATGCACCGAATTGGACCGTGACCTTTCATATGCCCAGGTCCATCTTTGCCTAGAGCATCGTAACCGTCGTCTTAACGCTGACGCGCGGCCCCGGCCGGTCCGGTGAAGAATCGGGCTAGTAATCGTGCCATATTTGGCCAACCGGTAAGGTTTAGACCATTCCTACCTTGCCGGCAGCGTGCAGAGTGTTCCCTTGGGAACAGCGGCCCAGTCTAAGGTGCCGTCTCTTTCGGTTAACCGGAAACCTACTCCTCATGGGGGGTGATATGACACGTGTTCTTACGATTGGAATTCTCGCTGGGATTTCAGCGGCTCTGTTATCTGGGCCTGCTTTGGCTGGTATTCGTGCGGACTTGAAGAGCTGCACTGCCGCAAGCGGTGTCAAAAGTGCCAACGCCTGTACACGCGTTCTGAAAAGTGGCCGCTTGCCGAAGAAGCAGCACTACATCGGCTACTACAATCGTGGCTGGGCATACCGCAACGCGGGCGACCTAAAGAAGGCCCTGCGCGATTTTAAAACCGCATCTCGCTACTATCGCGGCTACGCGGACACCCACTACAGCCTGGCAATTGTTTATTTCGATCTAGGCCAGAAAGACAAGGCCGTGTGGAGCCTTGAAGACTATGTGAAATACAAGAAGGACAAGCCGAAGGCTTATCTGAAGCAGGCTGTGATGTTGCGCCGTTTGGGTGAGCTTGACCGGGCTCTGCATGGGTTGAGTGAGGCGGACAGCAATAAGAAACTGAGCAGTGACGTATCGGTGATGCGTGCGTTGATCGTTTCCGATAAGGGCCAGCATGAAAGTGCGCGCGAGAGCATGGACGGCTTGATCAAGGATGAGCCGAAGAATGCTTATGCTTACTACGCGCGTGGCCTTGTTGGCTTACGTCAAGGCAAGTTGACTGAGGCGAAGGCAGACGCGGAAAAGGCAGTTGAGCTGCGCAAGCATTATACGCACGGCTTGATTTTGCTGGGTCGCGTTCTCGAAGCCTCCGGGCGTATTGATGCGGCCAAGGCTCGCTTTGATCAGGCTGCCGGTTCGCATGGCAACAACGTCGAGAAGCTTTTTGCCAAGCAAGAGGCGAGCATGCGGCTGAAGGCCCTGACGTCAAAGAAAACGGGAGAGGTGGCCGCCGCTGCTAACGATGAGGCACAAGAGTGCCGCAAGTTCATTCCGTCAGCTGGCGTCACCATTCCAGTGCCGTGTGATTGAGCTGGGTGTTGTTGGTATCTAGTTTGCCGCTGTAGAGAAGGCGAAGGCGAACTTTGTTCCCGAGGCATTGGTTTCGATGGCAAGGTCAGCGTCGGCCTGTGTGGCTAGGGCGCTGACCAGTTTCAAGCCAACGGACACGGCGTTGTTGGTTTCCTTAAAGCCTTTGCCGTCGTCGGCAATCTCGAGAACAGCCTGTTGCGGGCCGGTGAACTTGAGGTTTGCCTTCACCCGCCCTCGCTGGCCTTCCTTGAAGGCATGCTTGACGGCATTCGTGATGATCTCGTTCAAGAGCAGTCCGAACACGATGGCGCGGTCTCTCGGCAGGCTCAGCTCTTCGAAGTCGTGTTCAACGGTGACCGGCATGTTGGCCGGTATCGATTGCTCCAGGCTGTGGCAGAGTTCGGCCAGGTAGGCATTCATTTGGATCGAGCCAGTGTAGCGGCTGTTGCGATAGAGGAAGGAATTGACCAGCGCGTAGCTTTCCACGCGGCCTACGGCGGACTGGAGAACGGCGTTGACGGTGTCGTCGTTCGGGTTCTGACGCATCTGTAAGCGCAGCATGCTTGCGACCGACGCGAAGTTATTTTTCACGCGGTGTTCAAGTTCGCGCAGCAGCAGTTCGCGGTCGCTCAAAGCTTGACGTATTGTGCTGCGGAAAAGCTCGGCCAAGAGGACGACGAAGAATCCGGCCAAGATGTTGACGATGACCCGCGGGCCATCTGAGGCGATCTCGAAACCGAACGAGTATTGGATTGGCAGAACCACGTACCACGCGTAGAGCGAGGACGTGATCAAGCAGGTGAGGCCCGCTTGCCAATGGCCAAATAAGGTGGCAACGAGCACGACGGGAACCATGAGGCCGAACGGTCCCGCACCTTGCCAGATGTTATCGATCGCGAGGCGCAGTGTGATACCGGCGGCCGTGCATAGTAGGCCGAAGATGATCTGACTGATCAGTGGCTGGTTCGGCAACATTGACGATACGACATCGCCTTCGGCCAACTTCTGCACACGGCGAAGTGACTGATCGCGTATGAGCTTCAGTGCCGCCAAGGCCTGGCGGCTGGCGCGTGCTTGAAGTGTCGTGGCCATGTGTGACGCCGATGCTTTTTGGGACGGGTTTTTAGAGCCAGGCTTTCAATTGGGGTTTTTGTGATCGTGTATCAACGATTGCCCTGGCGAGCCGTGCCTTGTCTGCCCAATTTGGCACACATAACGCTTTGAACCTAAGAAAGTTTTTTTAAGGGCCAGGTCTTGTGCGTCCTGTGCACGACTTAACTATGCGATCCGGAGAGCAATCTTTCCGGCTTTGCCGGGCGCCATTCTTGAAATTGCGGACTTTCTTGCGATTGGGGGCGCGCCGGGAACTTTGGTCATGATGGGCGGTTTTTGCTGCGTGCGAGCGATGGCGCGACTTTGGCGCCATGGCGCCGCGCCAAAATGAGCTAAGCAAAAGGAATTTGATCATGACCCCCATTAAGTCGATCGCTGTCGTGGCGATGCTTGCGATGAGCAGTTCCGCTGCTCTGGCCCAAACCGCTACGCCTTCGCCTGACACGGCAACTGAGCCGGGTGCGGCTAGCCCGGCGCCTACGACAAATGCACCGGCCGAGAAGATGGCACCGCCATCAGAGGCGATCACGTCACCAGAAGCTCCCTCGACAGCCGCCGCTCCTGACGATGCAAAGCCGTCAACTGCCGCTGTAACAGATGAGGCTAAGCCGTCGGATATGGAAACGACGCTGAGCCAGTCACCCGGCGACCTACCCAGCAGCCAGCTGGTCGGTGCGACGGTCTACAATAGCGCCGACGAGAACATCGGTGAGGTTGAAGATCTCATCATTTCCTCCAACGGCTCGGTTTCCGCCGTCGTGATCGGCGTTGGCGGTTTTCTTGGCCTCGGCGAGAAGATGATCGCTATGCCGTATAACGCGTTGACCGCCGAACAGGGCGACAACAACTCACTGAAGATCAAGGTCGAGGGCACGAAGGAAAGCCTGAAGTCCATGCCGGCCTACCAGTATTCTTCGTAAGTAAGCGCACCCTGACGCTGAAAGGTCTGCCGCAAATTGTGGCAGGCCTTTTTATTTGTTTGCCTTATGGCGCGGCAGATTGATGACTGCGACGGCAGGTTTGGCTGTCAAGACACGGCGGGACGCAACAAATGATAAGTGTTTTTCAAAATTCGGTTTGCGGCACGATTGATGCATCTCTCGGCTAAACATCGCTGACTCATGCTGGTGTGGGGACATCGTTTGCCGGATGAGGTTTTGAATGACTGTCGAGCGGTTGAGGGTGCGCGCGTTCACAACCATCGGCGCGATGGCCACGTTGTGCGCCATGTCAGCGCCAGCTTGGGCGGCTCCTGAAAAAGGAGACACGGCCTTTCTCATTTTCTCAGCCGTCATGGTCTTGCTCATGACGATCCCGGGCCTTGCTCTGTTTTATGCCGGCCTCGTGCGTGCGAAGAACGTGTTGTCAGTTCTCATGCAGGTCTTCATGACCGTGTGCCTGATGTGCGTTCTGTGGATCTTGTACGGCTACAGTCTGGCCTTTACCTCAGGTGGCGAACACAGCCGCTGGTTTGGCGGGTTTTCAAAGATCTTCCTCATGGGGGTCACGCCGGAGTCAGAGGCGGCGACTTTCTCCCATGGTGTGACCGTCCCCGAGTATGCCTACATCTTCTTTCAGATGACGTTCGCCGCGATTACGCCAGCTCTCATCGTGGGCTCGTTTGCCGAACGCATGAAGTTCTCAGCGGTCGTCGTCTTTATGGCGCTTTGGCTGACGTTTGTTTATTGCCCTATTGCGCATATGGTTTGGTATTGGCCCGGACCGGACGTTTTGAGTGATGCGGCTGCCGCTGTGGCTGCAGCCGGTCCAAGGCAGGAAGAGGCGGCCACTGCCGCGCTCAATGCCGCGCTTGCGGACGCAGGTTGGCTCTGGCAGATGGGCGCGATTGACTTTGCCGGCGGGACGGTTGTGCACGTCAACGCAGGCATTGCCGGACTGATCGGCGCGATCATCGTCGGTCCGCGTTTTGGCTATGGGCGCGATCCCATGCCGCCGCATTCTCTGGCACTGAGTGTAGTGGGCGCGTGCCTTTTGTGGGTTGGCTGGTTTGGTTTCAACTGTGGCTCCAACTTAGAAGCCAACGGCACGGCTGCGCTTGCCTTGGCGAATACCTTTGCGGCGACGTCGGCGGCTGCTCTGGGCTGGATGCTTATTGAGAGCGCGACTGGCAGGCGGCCATCGATTCTTGGTGCGACGACCGGCGCTGTCGCCGGACTTGTCGCGGTAACACCGGCGTCCGGTTTCGCCGCGCCTGCCGGCGCACTGTTGCTCGGCCTCTTCACCAGCTTTGCCTGTTTTCTGTTCTGCACGGGCATCAAGGCCGCCTTCGGTTATGACGACAGCCTCGACGTGTTCGGCGTGCATTGTATCGCTGGGATTGTCGGTGCGCTGGGCACGGGTCTCCTAGCGAACCCCGACTGGGGTGGCGCGGGCGTTGCGGACTACGTGAGCAAGCCGGGTGAGATTGTCGTCACCTACGACATGGCGACCCAGATGATGGCGCAAGCTAAGGCTGTCGGCATCACGTTGCTTTGGTCAGGGGTCGGTTCGGCGATTATCTACAAGCTGATTGATTGGACGATTGGCTTGCGCGTCCCACCATTCAATGAGCGTGAAGGGCTGGATGTCATGTCGCACGGCGAGCGTGGCTATAACTATTTCTAGCCTTCCGTCAGCACCTTAGCCATTTCTGCCCTCCTACGGCGTGGCGGAATGTTCTTTCCCACTAAGAAACTTCGGCCCGCGCCTGTAAAATCTGTCCGGATTGCGCTACCGATCGCCCAAACAGCCCGTCAGCTAAGGCGCGGCTGTTTCTCACTCACACAGTCACGGAGAAGATAATGAGCGATCGGATCATCATGCGGGTTGGCGAATCTTTGGTTGCTGGTGGCCCGCCAGGCACGGCTGCTGAGCCGGAAGTTGTGATCGGTGAAATGGATGGTCCTTTCGGAACCGCGTTTGCCAAGCTTGTTGGTGATCAGGTTGTTGGCCACTCGCGCGTGCTTGCGCTGCTGAACACGGATGTCATGGTGCGTCCGCCCACGATCTGCGTGAGCAAGGTCACCGTCAACAACGAGAAGTACACCAACATCCTTATGGGTACCGTGCAGTACGCGACCGCCATGGGTGTGTTGGACTCGGTGCGCTCTGGTGTCATTCCCAAGGAGAAGGCAAACGACCTCGGCATCATTATTTCCGTTTGGCTGTCGCCCGCCATCATCGATGTCGAGAACGTGGACCATAAGCAGCTGTTCGAAATTCACCGCAAAGCCACCACGCAGGCCATCACTAAGGCCATGACGTTCGAGCCGTCGATCGATTGGTTGTTGGAGAACCAAGACAAGATCGTGCACAAGTACTATGAGCGCGGCCTCAAGGGCGAAATCTAATCATTGGAGGAGGCGGCTCAGTCGTGGCCGCCTCCTTCATGTTCGCGCTTGAACGTGGCGATTGTTCGTGTCTCTATCAGCGGTGTTTGATTTGCCGCTCGTCTTTCAATCTCGGGATCCTTGTGAAATGGCAGCTCGCATTTTCCGGCCGGCTAAGACGGCCATGCAATCTGGTTCAGCCCGCACGAAGGAGTGGGTTTTAGAGTTCGTGCCAGCGCAAGCGCGTGAGATTGACCCGCTCATGGGTTGGACAAGTTCCACCGATATGAAGGCGCAAGTCCGGCTGGAGTTCGATAGCAAGGAAGACGCTATCGCTTATGCCGAGCGCAATGGTCTGGCCTTCAGCGTGCAAGAACCCAAACCACGCAAGCCTGTGGCAAAATCTTATGCCGACAATTTCAAGTTCGGCAGGTTACGCCCTTGGACACACTAACCTTCTTTAGCGATTGAGTTGGCGATTGCGGCCCTAGCCGGGCGCCAAACGTATCCTTTTGTCTGGTCAACCGTTATAGCAATGTCGGTGAAGAGGCGGCGGATTTGCGGCCTGACCGGCAGACCGTGCTTGGGACCTGAGTGAATGGCGGAACGGATCGTATTGGTGACGGGGTCATTGGCGGAGCCTCGCGTGAAGCGGATCGCCGATGAAGTTGCTGGCGAGTCGCTTGAACCCGTGGTCGCCAACATCGGCGTCAAAGTCGCGGCGCTGATGACGACGGAGATCGTCGAACGGCGGCTCAAGATGCCAGGCAAAGCTGACCGTGTCATCATGCCAGGCCGCTTCCGTGGGGATTTGGAGCGGCTGTCCGATCATTTCGGCACACGGTTTGAGCGCGGACCGGATGAGATTTCCGACTTGCCGGATTATCTCGGGCACGGCACCAAGCGCGTCGTTGATCTATCCAAGCACAACATGACGATCTTCGCCGAGATCGTGGATGCAACGGCATTGACGGTCGAGCAGATCGTGGAGCGTGCCCAGAAACTGCGTGCCGATGGCGCGGACGTGATTGACCTTGGCTGTTTGCCGGATAGTCCGTTTCCCCATTTGGAAGACGCCATCGCTGCTTTACAGGGGCAGGGTATGAAGGTGAGCGTCGATTCCTTCAACGCCGAAGAGTTGTCTCGGGGCACGCGTGCCGGCGCGGACTTTTTGCTGAGTTTGTCGGAGAAGACGATTTCGATCGCGGATGAAGGGCCGGCCGTTCCCGTACTTGTTTCGGCCGGCGCCGCGGATGCCGCGTCTTTGGATCGTGCCATCGACATGATGATCGAGAAAGGCAAGCCGTTCTATGCCGACCCTATTCTTGATCCCATCCATTATGGATTTGCTGCATCAGTTGTGCGGTACGTGGATCTGCGGCAGCGTCGACCGGATGTGCCGATCCTGATGGGGATCGGAAATCTAACGGAATTGACGGATGCCGACACAACCGGGATCAATGCGGTTCTTATGGGGTTGTGCTCGGAACTAGATATCACGGCGGTGCTGGCCGTTCAGGTGAGCCCCCATTGCCGCACAGCAGTGAAGGAGTTTGACCGGGCGCGGCGTGAGTATTTTGCGGCCAAGCAAGTCGATGCGCTTCCTCAGGGGTTTGGTGAAGGGCTCATGGCTTTGCGGGACCGCAAAGGATTTTCGTCAACGCCGCAGGAGATCGAGGCCTTGGCTTCAGAGATCCGCGATAAGAATTACCGTATCGAAGTGTCGGACGATGGCGTGCACATCTATAATCGCGATGGGCATCACGTAGCGGATGATCCGTTTGATCTTTACGAGAACATCGACACGCGTGGCGACTGCGGCCATGCATTCTATCTCGGCGTCGAGACGGCGCGTGCAGAAATTGCATACAGGCTCGGCAAGCGCTACGCGCAAGATGAGGCCCTTGAATTCGGTGTCGTCGCGAAGACGGAAGCGTCCGCGGATGACGCACACTTGATGGCCTTCAAGGAAGCCGGCAGTACGTTGAAGAAGAAGTAGCCGCTATGTTTCTGGGTCTTGGGTCAGGCCGTGATAGTAGTCCAGGTATGCGTCTACAATGACCGTTTTGCTGTGATCGGTGAGATAGCGTTCGCGTCCGCCTGAGGCGAGGCTTGCCCGCGAGACCGGATCGTCGATCAGCTTTGCGATCGCGGCTTGCAGCGTTGTGACATCGTCGACGTCAACCAAGAGGCCGGTCTTTCCGTCATCAATGAGTGCCGCAGGTCCGGTGGCCCGGCTCGCGATGACAGGCAGCGCGTGGGCCCAGGCATCCAACACGGTATTGCCAAGTGGTTCCCAGCGGCTGGGTGCCAGCCAAATGTCTGTGGCTGCGGCGAGTTTCGTGATGTCATTGACCCAGCCGGTGAAAACGACGCGGCTTTCCACTCCGAGCTCTTTGGCGAGCTGGCGCAGCGACGCTTCTTCAGGTCCGTTGCCGGCGGCGATGATCCAGACATGCTCAGGTAATTGAGCAATCGCCTTCAGGGCTAGGTCGACGCCTTTGACTTTGTGGAGACGCCCGGCCAGCAATAGAGCCGTCGCGCTCTCCGGAATGCCGTAGTGCTGGCGGGTTTCAGCGCGGCCTGCGCGCCAGTTTTCTGGTGGTTCGACGGCGAAGTTGCCCAAATGGTGGACGCGGTTTGCAGGCCAGCCCTCGCGGACCATATAGGCGCACAGGTCTTGTGTGTTTCCGATGAGCTGCTCGGCGTAACCGCGGTAGTACTTCAGGTCGTAGTACCCGCCCAGCCGCGCTACGGTGATCCATTCGCCTTGTGGCATGAACCAGGTCGCGCGATTCATCCAGCTTTGGATGACGTCTGGCTTGAAGTCTTGGGCGATCGTGGCGAGCCGTCGTGCCGTCGTGCGTGTCAGGTAGCGATCGGCCCAGGCGCCGAAAGCAGCCGTCTCGTGAGGGATACCACGTCGTGTCAATTCGCCAGCGGCCCAACTTCCTTTCTTGACGACAGGCAAGAGCTCCACCTGTGGATGTTCGGCAAATGCTTCCATCAATCTGATGAAAAATGTTTCTGCGCCACCGGCCTTGGCGGCGCCGAGCATTTGCATCAATCGAAGCTTTGGCATGCCGTGAAGACCGTTTCAGGATTGTTGTGTGAGCCATCACTTGGTTTCAATGCTTGGCTCCGGATGTCAACGTGTCGGCAGTCAGGCGCTGAGCGCGCATGAATTAGGCAATTGGAACAGGTGGACTAGCAGGGCAGCTGGGTTGATTATTCTAGCGGAGTGGTAGGAAATTCCTGCCTTTTTGTAAATTGCTTTGGCCAACGCGGAGACGACGATGCGCGCAGTGTGCCGAAGCCGCGAAGCCGATCACGTTGCAGGTCTTTACGCTGATGCTGCGATCCTCAGATACGTAGTTTGTATCGGATAAGGCTGGTTGGTATCATTTTGGCCGGATGAAGCACAGGCGGGCTTTACAACTATGGATATCGTCCTCGACCGAAGCCAACAACATGCGCTTAGCCGGATGTCCAATCGCGGCCGGATCAGTCGGTTTTGCCTGGGCTGGCTCTGGCGCATTCCACTACTTGTCGTGTTAGCTGCTGTGCTTCCGTTTCCCGCCCACGCGCAAACGTACCTGGGTTAGACGAGGTCTTTTGCAAATCACCTCAAAGAGTGCGGCATCATACGCTAGACGTCGGACCTCCGTGTGGACTTTGGCAATCCCGGCAGGGCTAAAAAAGAACCGAGTACGAAATCCTAGACACTATCTATAGACGCTGTCCATTCAGTCTCATTGGCTTGAAGTCGCCAAGACGCGCTTTTGCACTTTGCCATGTCCGCTCGGCGCTGGCGGATAGTAGGTAACCTCGATGGTTGCTTCCACGGCGGCATCGAGTTCCATCTCTACACTCGCGGGGCTAGGGGTCATCACGCGCTC
Organism: Hyphomicrobium sp.; assembly: GCA_041940525.1. Lineage (GTDB taxonomy): Bacteria > Pseudomonadota > Alphaproteobacteria > Rhizobiales > Hyphomicrobiaceae > JAKAXS01. Next base: position 60,084 of record JBGTSB010000001.1, on the reverse strand, counting down.
GCAGGGGATGCCGTGCCAGCGGGTATTGCTGGAGAGAGACTCTCCTTTCATGAGCACTGAGAGCGGTCCCAATGACGCGCCGTGATGCATTTCCGTGCTATAAAGAATGACGGCCATGTTGCCGAGCGTGCAATCGTCGCCAATCACCAACCGATCCGACTTGAATACACGGTCCTCGAACAGGTGGGTTTGGATCGTCGCTCCAACATTGATCGCAGCACGGTCACCGATCTCGACGAGGTCGAACTCGGAGAACAGCGTGCTTTCAATGAAGCACCACTTGCCAATCTTGCAACCCATCAGGCGAAGACACGGGGCAATGAAGGGCGTGCCCATCAGCGGTGCCATGGCGGTGGCGGCGATCGTCTCGTAAACGCCGTTGACCAGTTCATTCCGCCAGACATAACGCGACCAAAGCGGCTTTACGATTGGCTCATGCGCCCCGATCAACGTATTCTTCACGAGTGCAGAAAGTTTGATGGCAAGCCATGCAAGGCCCGAAGCCACGAACGGCACAGCAATCATCACGCTCGTCAGCGACATTGCGCGGTAGCCGATGACGAGGAATGCCGTTAGCAGCACGGCGCAGGTCATCGAGATGAACCCGGGGATGAGAATGCGGAATGTATCCGTGATCGTACGCTCAACCTTCATCGCCAAAGTGGGTGCGAAGATCTCGCTTTCGCTGAAGCCGCCGGTCCGTTGTGTCGTTGGCAGTGCGAATCCGGGGGCCCCAAGCCAGCGGGTGCCGTCTGGAACAACAGCAGTGTTCTCTGGGGGCGTCGATGCGACACCGATCAGCACATCGTTGCCTATCGTATGACCGCCGGAGACGAGGGCGGAATTACCGATGAACGATTTGTCACCGATCGAGACATGCTGAGTCTCAGCGACACCGTTGTGGATCCGTTCTCCGCCAACCAGGCAGGCATCAGCCAGGAAGCTGCCCGAACCAATGGTCAACTCGTCAGGGTTGATATGGGAGACCGTTGAGATCTCGGTACCCCGGCCAATCTTGGCTCCAAGTGCGCGCAGGAATGGTGGCAGGTATACGGTGGCGTAAACCGGCAGAAGGATCGTCTTGGTGTTGTCCAGGAGGAACGAAACAAACCAGTGGCGGAAATAGTCGACGCTGCCGAGAGACACGGTGCCGCTGTCAACCGGCCCAATCAGCCGCTTGGCGATGATCACACCAAGCGCATAGGACAGAATCCAAACTGGAACCGAAGCGAACGCCGCGACAGTTCCGCCGATAGGGCCGCCCAACAAGAGGCCGGCAATGATCATTGCTGTGGAAGGGATGCTGGTCGCAATGAGGAAGTAGGCCATTGCGTAAAACAGGCTGAGGTGTGTCAGACCAAGCATAAAGCGCATGCCCTTGGTGGCGACTTGCGCGCTGCTGGCGTCGCCTGCGGGGACGGTAACTTCTGCCGGCACGGCAGGGACACCGCGGCGAGATTCGCCTGCGGGCACCGCAACACCGTCAGGCAGCAGGGACATGTCGTCGAGGCGAGCCCCGTCACCCATGCGCGTGCCGAGACCAAGTGCGCAGTGCATTCCAACGAAGCAGTCGTCACCAATCGTCACCGGGGCAATGATCAGATGACCATCTTCGACGCGGTAGCCAAGCATCTGCGTCTCAAGACCGATGCTCGTATTGTCGCCGATCGAGATCATGTCGAAGGCGGTGCAGATCTGACTGTTGATGGTCACGTTACGGCCGACCTTCGCGCCCATGGCACGGAAGTACAAAGCCATCAGCGGTGTGCCGGTGAACATTTTCGACCAGCTGAGCGCCTGAAAGCGGCTCGCGATCCACCAGCGCAAGTAATAGAAGCTCCAGACCGGATAACGCCCAGCTTTGAAGCGACCGATAACGAGCCACTTCACGGCGATGCTTGTCAGAAGCATGCAGGGCCAGGCCGCGAAGCCAATCGCCGTGGTGATGGCAGCAGCGACGGTCCAATCAATCTTTCCATCAACGACGGCGGTGACCATAAGGACTGTGTAGGCCAACGGTGACGCGTAAAGGCCAAAGTAGAGGATCGAAACGGCGGCCTGAATGGTGGCAACCGTCCAGCGCGTCAGCGGGGGCACGCTCTCAAAGGCCGCGATACCGGCACTTTGTGCGTCAGTTTTTTCAGTGCCGGTGGCATCGGTGCCTTGTGTGCGTCCCAGGTTCGGCTCAACGGTCATGATGTGTGCAGCAAGGGCGCGTATCGTCCGGTGCTGATAGATGTCACGAACCGAAACGCATGTGGATCCGGTCGATTTTCGCATCTCTGTCGCGGTTTGTGAGGCTGTCAGTGAGTGACCGCCAAGATCAATGAAGAAGTCAGCTTCAACGGAGACCTCGGCAAGCCGGAACGTTTGCTGCCAGGCTTCCGCGATCTGCTGCTCCAACGTGCTTGCCGGCGGCACGATCGCGCCGACATCGAGAAATAGCTTTTCAGGCGAAGGCAGTGCTTTGCGGTCAATCTTGCCGCTCGTCGTCATCGGCAGTTCGTCAAGCACGTCCAGGTACTGCGGCACCATGTATGACGGCAGCCGCTCACGCAGCATGTCGGCCAGTTCTTTCCGGTCCAAGGAGTCGGCAGCGCCGTCGCATACAACATAAGCGGCTAGCTCTTTCAGATCTTTGGTATCGACGACGCGAACAGCAGCTGCCTTGATGGCCGGGTGTTCTGTCAGTTGCGCTTCGATCTCGCTCAGTTCGATGCGGAAGCCGCGGATCTTTACCTGGTCGTCGAGACGTCCCAGGAAGTAGAGATCGCCGGTCTCATCCAAACGCACATGATCCGACGTCTTGTAAAGACGGCCTGGTCCAAATGGATTTGCAATGAAGCGCTCGTCGGTGAGGTCGGTCCGGTTTAGATAACCGCGTGCCACTGCCGGCCCGCCGATAAACAGTTCGCCAGACTCTCCAGCGGCGACCAGTGAAAGGTATTCGTCGAGCACATAGGCAGAATACTGTGGCAACGCACGGCCGATGGTAACAGGTTCGCCGGGAACGCATTCGGCCCAGGTCGCGACGACGGTTGCCTCGGTAGGTCCGTAGGTGTTGAGCATGCGGCGGCCGCGCTTGGCCCAACGAGATACGAGTTCATTGGAACAGGCCTCGCCTCCCAGGACGAGCGTACGAACGGATGGCAGTTCACGGTCGATCATCGACAGCATGGTCGGTACGGTCGAGAAGTACGTGATCGCTCGCGTGTTGATGAATTCAGCAACGTCTGATGGGGAGCGTTCGACATCTTCCGTGGGAACGACAAGCGTGCCGCCGCGAGAGAAGGCGGCCCAGATTTCTTCGACAGAGGCGTCAAATGCTGTTGAGAAACCCTGGTAAATGCGGTCGTCGGCTGTGATCCGGTAAACCGACTTAAGAGTTCGAACGAATGCAACAGCGTTGCTGTGTTCGATCATGACCCCTTTGGGCCGGCCGGTAGAGCCGGAGGTATAGATCACATAGCTAAGCGTGGCCGGGTCAATTTCGGTGTCGAACGTCAATGGAGTTTCTGGTTGAGCGGCGATGTCCTGGCGTTCGAGGTCAAGGCGCAGGATCGGAGTTTCGACCTGTCCGTCGATGTCTGCGGCCAATGGAAGTTCGGTCGCGATGACGCGCGCGCCGGAATCCTCAAGGATTGCGCGAATACGCTCCAGCGGAAAGCGGCCGTCAATCGGAACATATCCAGCGCCGGCTTTTAGAATGCCGAGCATCGTGGCGTACAACCGCGGAGACTTTTTCAGATAGATGGCGACGAGATCGCCTTGGCGAACTCCGCGTGACCCCAGCGTATGCGCGACCTGGTTGGCGTAGGCGTCCAGCTCGCCGTATGTCAGCACTTCGTTACCGAATTCGACAGCGACCTGCTCGGGCCGTGCACGCACTTGCGCTTCGAAGTAGGCATGAAGCAACTCTGGTTCTTTTGCCTTCCAGGGGCGGGGCGACAGTTGCTCGTCTAGGGTGGTAAGCGCGGACATTTCCAACCTCTTACCGAGGACCCATTAGGGCGCCCCGGTAAGGCCGTCACCGCTGCAGAGCAAGGGCTACGGTTAATGGGTGCGCCGGATTGGGAAGAGACCACGTGGTCAAGAGCAGTTCAGAGGTACTTATTCCTGAAGAGATGCCTTGACTTAGGCGATCTTCCTCGCTTTCAAATTCCAGTTCGGAGAATGGAAACGCAAGGCCTGTGCCAATCAATTTTGAGACAGCTTCTTTCAGGGTCCAAAGCCGTGCACAGGCAACGCCACGGTCCTTAATGGGCTTTGAAGCGATGGCAGCGCGCTCTTTGCGGGAGAAATACTCTTCCAGAAACGCGTCGTCGGCAGCGATCTCACCGCATTCGATATCGATGCCGACTGGCCGGTCGCTAACGGCAACGACGGACTGCCAAGCCGTGTGGGAGCAGCTAAAGTGTATATTTGATGGGCCTTTAATGAGCCTGGGTTTGCCGTTGGCGTCGCGCTCGAACGTCCATTCAGTTTCCTTAACGTCTCCGACAAAGTCACTTAAGGCGCCGCGAAGCAGCGCGCGCGTGGCTAATGAGCGTTCGCGCGTTGGTTTATGGCGGATCCTTTCAAACTCGCTGAAGTCGGACGGGATCAGATTTTGCGCGGCGTCTACCGGCGCGCGATCTTGATGCGACACGTACCGAACTGAGACAGGCGGGACAAATTGGGGGAGTTCCTGCAACGCGAAACCATGAAAGACTAATTACGGCAGCGGCTTAGTCTTCCGTTTAGGATGCTCGCTGCCTCTGATCCGGGCTCGGCCCGGTCCGGAATGACGCCACGATTGACGTTTCGGATACCCAGTTGCAGCTTCCGGACCATGCTGACACGGCATGGAACACTTCGTTCACAGTGGAGAGTTTGTTGTATCGCGGTTGTTTACTTTTCCTCGCTCTGATCCTGGCCAGCCTGTCGACCTCAGCGATGGCCAATACTCAGCGTTGGTCCGCTGGGGATGCGGTGAGGAAGGGCTACGGCATAACCGAGAGTGGTCTGGTGCCCGTCTATCCAAAGGGATTTGCCTGTTCCGAATTAACCTCGGCCTATGCAAGTTGGGTCGACGTCGACGGAAGGCTGCGGGATGCCGTGCATTCGGGAGTTGACGGAGGGAGGCTGGGAGAGTGGATCGTCGCGCCGGGACCCGGAACTGTTCGCGCCGTATGGGAGGCGAACTGGCGGTGGGGCAAGGAAGGTGCGCTCTTGCTGACCCACACGGCCGAAGAGCTCAACCTCACAGGCGGGGTACCGCTCTACTTTACGGTTTACGATCACCTGAAGTGGGAAGAGATCCAACATTTAAAGCCAGGGCAGAAAATTCGCCGAGGTCAACGGCTAGCCCGCGTTTACCGTCCAGCCGGCCGTGTCCAGTATCTACCCGAGGTCCACTTTGAGGTGTGGGAGGCAGACCACGACAAGCTCACCTGGATCACCAACATGCATGGGGGCGCGGAGTGGCGTAACGAGACCGCCCGCCTTATCGACCCGCTCTACATGTTTGGGAGACATTCGGGGCAGAGAGACGGACGCCTTGTGAAGATCAAACCTTTTGAGCCGAAAAAACGGTACGGCTCGTTCCGAGGTTTCACCTACATATTCGAGTGCCCGAGACTTTAGCTGACTTAGTCCGTAGGCGGCATAAAGAGTGACTATTAAGCCAGTCTTCTCAAGACAATACGTTGAACAGTGAAACGGATCTCGACACGATTCACGAATCATCGCTTCTTCGCCTTAACTAATTTGCGCGCCGACTTGTATTTGCGTTTTTCGGATTCTGCAGATGCAAGGAAACCGCTACAATGAAAAACACTGCAAAAAAATTGACTGCCAGCGCTTTCGTTTTGACCTTCATAGGCGGCGCCGCGATGGCTGACGGCATCCCATCTTTAAAAGACACACCGGTTCCAGTGATCGAGCCGTCTTGGACGGGCATCTACTTCGGCGGCAGCATAGGCTACGGCTGGAACGACTCCGACAACATCTACTCCGAGAACGGGGCGATTTCTTCCGTCGTCAAGGAAGATGCGGAAGGCGGTCTCGTTTCCGGCATTATTGGCTTCGATCGGCAAATCCATGATCGCTGGGTGATCGGCGCATTCTTTGAAGCCGACCTGTCCGATCTCGACCGTGGAAGCAAGACTGACGGTCTAACAATCGATCGTGCCTATTATCTCGGTGCCCGTGCCGGCGTGCTGATCCGGCCTTCGACGTTGTTGTTTGCCTCAGGCGGCTACACTCAAGCGCACATCGACAACGATGGTTGGTGGGACATCGTCAACGGAGCCAACTATTTCGCAGGCCGGGATTCGCAGAGCTTTGGCGGCTGGTTTGTCGGTGGCGGCATCGAGCGGATGCTCGGGAACAACTTCTCCCTTCGCGGTGAACTCCGGTACGCCAAGTACGACGACGAAATCACCAACAGCGGTGTGCTGGGCGCAGATACTTTCGTCGATCGCGAGGAGCCAGAGATTTGGACCGCTCGTGTTGGTCTTTCCTACAAGCTCGGCCGCCACGAAGCTCTGTCCGGCATGAAGGATGACATTGGCGGAAGTTCAAACGGGTTGATCGACGTTATTACCTACAAAGGTGTCGACGTCTCCAAGGACACTTGGGCGCTCTATTCCGGAGGCATCTACGCGCTTAACGGCGACCTCTCTCGTGAAGGCTTCGTCGCACGCACCTTCGGCTGGTACGCTGACTACGACTATACCGCTGGCGGCACGGACTTCGATGGCAAGGATCGCGCTCTCGATGCGATGATTGGTTATCTGCGCTATTTCGGAAATCTTAGCGCCATCGGCTACATCGGTATGGAAGTCCGCGACATCGACCAGAAGCCTGAAGATGTTACAAGCAAGGTTCGTGGTACCGAGACCGGATTCAAGGTTGCTCTTGAAGTCGAGACGGAAGGCAACGGCCCCTTCTACTTCAGCTTCGACTCTAGCTACTCAACAGCGTTCGACTCCTTCTACGGCCAGGTGCGCGCCGGTGCTAACCGGAACGGCATAAAGTTCGGTCCTGAAGGTCATGTCTACAGCGACGAAGGCGATGTTACATCGCGGGTTGGTGCATTCGTATCGATGCCCTTCCAGTTCGCCGCAATGCCTGCCGAGCTTGAATTCAGCGGCGGCTACCAGTTCGTCGAAGACGACAATGGCGTCGATGGCGGTACCATTCGCGGTGGCGAAGGCGGCTACTTTGGCTCGATGCTGAAGCTGCAGTTCTAAACGAATTAGCCCAGCTGTCGTCCTCGCAGGCGACGGCTGGGTCCGCTTGATAAGTGCCGTCTGGCACCTCACAACGTGGCGTCCTAGCCCACGTTGTGAATCTGCAGAGTGACGGAATCCTGCTGGTATCGACAGCTGGGACTGATCACTCATTAGGTTGCAGGAGACTTTGGCGCTGAGCGCTTCAGCCCCTCAAATCGCTCGAGGGAGTGATGTCCGTACTCGGGATTATCAGCTGCCAGTTGGGCGATGCAGCCGCCGTTCGTTTGATAGCTCTATCAAAAGCTGCTCATTAAGTTCGCGCAACCTTGTCAGCTCAGCGTCGACGGCCTTCACCAGTCGCGTGTGCTCTTCGAAGGGAAGTCCGCGCCCGCTATCCGACACAAGTATGGCAAATGCAACTCAGGAAGCATGCCACGCCCCCTTAACTTGTCTGATAGGCCTGCTAGCGCTCACGAACAGGCGTAAGCAATAAGCTTAGCCCCGCAGCTGGGTTCTGAGGGCTTCAAAGCGTTCGACTTGATCGCCTTTGAGTTCGCGCTTTTCGTCGCGGCCAACGAAGATCTTGAACATGGCGGCACCATCCTCGTTGATGAACTGCACCGAGCAGGAGCGGCGGCCGAAAAATGGCCGGTCGATGAAGTAGATTGCCGCACAGCGCTCCATCTTTAGGTGTCCGCCGATAGGGCTGTCGCCGTGAATGTTAAAATAGCCGCGTCCAAAGGATCCAGGTGGTAGCCGGCCGGCGGTTTCGAACACGCCATCGCGCGTATGCACGATAAACATAATCGGGCCCCAGCCCGTCATGTCGGCCCACAGCGTCTCAAACTGCGCAAATGGCACAGCGACAGCAGCGTCCCCCTCAAGACAATCCAAGGCCGTGCGGTAGGGAACACCGCATTCTTCGGCAATGGTATCCAAGACGCCATCGGGTTTGGCTGCGATGGCAGCCTTCACGGCCGCCACTTGGTCAGCATCAACGGTAACAGAAGCTAGGCTCATACTGGACATCACTCAGCTGCAGTCTGCGTCAGGGTTAGTGTCTGAACCGTGTGAAAGCCTTCAAACTGGGGATGGCCCTGAAAGAGCTTCTTGCCATCACCAGCGCCTTTGTGTGACTCGCGGAAGGCTTCCGAGTTTGTCCAGGCGACGAAATCTTCGTGTGTCGCCCAGGTCGTGTGAGACGAGTACAGCGTGTGATCCTCCGCTTCCGGCCCGCGCAGAAGATGAAATTCGAGGAATCCCTTCATGCTGTCGAGGTGAGAGTCACGGCTCTTCCACTTAGCCTCGAACTCTTCCTCACAGCCCTTGATGACCTTGAAGCGGTTCATAGCAATAAACATCGAATGGTGTCCTCTCTCGGCTAAAGCAAAATTTGTCAGCCCCGCCCGTTCTAGAAAACTTGACTGCTACAGTAAACCCACTTCGGTCCTTTCTTCAATCAACCCGGAACGAGCGGCACGACCCATCTGTGGCTAGCAGGCACTAGCCGAAAACAAACCTGATCGTAACGGTCAACATAAGTTGACATCCATCCCCATAGTTTATTACGTATTATTTCATGAATCTTATGGTTAATAAAATAAGTGGGGGTAGCCCTTATGTGGCGTAGCGTTCTAGTGGCAAGTGGGCTCGCGTTTCTGGCGCAAACAGCAGCGCAAGCCCAAGAGGCAGTCGAACTCGACGCAGTTACCGTAACCACGAGCAAGACTCCAAAGAAGGCGGTCAACACAGCCGCCCCAGCCTCAACACGCGGAACGTCCGGACGCGTGGCTGCACCCGCACAACAGCCTTCTGAACCGGAAGAGCCGTTTCCAGCTTCGACTGTTTCTGCCACCGGCTTCGGTGCTAACGGCAAAAGCTCGTTCGATCAGGTTCAGCCAGGCAGCGTCAGCGATATCGTCCGCGGCATCCCGGGTGTGACGACCAGCATCAGCCCGCAAGACCCTGCCCAGTCCATCAACATTCGTGGCCTGCAGGACTTTGGGCGCGTGAACGTGCTGGTGGACGGCGCTCGTCAGAACTTTCAGCGGTCCGGCCACAACGCCAACGGCAGCTTCTATCTCGAGCCGGAGTTTCTGACGTCTGTCGATGTGACGCGCGGACCGTCTTCGACCGTCTATGGTTCAGGTGCAATCGGTGGTGTCGCGGCCTTCAGAACCCGTGGCATTGACGACATCCTGCGCGAGGACGAAACCTCCGCGATTGTTCAGAAACTGGGTATTGGTTCCAACGGAGCGGGTTTCCTATCCAGCACCAGTGGCGGCTTGCGTGTCGGACCCAACGTCGACATTTTCGGCCAGTTCGTGTCACGCGATACGTCTCCTTACGAGAATGGCGCAGGTCAAGAAGTCTTCGATAGCGGCTCGGACGACTACGGCGGACTGGCTAAGATCGCCATCCGTCCGGCAGCGGGACATGAGATCACCGGTTCGGCCCTCGTCCAACGATTCGACTTCGTGAGTTCGTTGCGGGATTCGCCAAACTCACCAACACCGACACAGCGCCAAAGCGATGTCGAAGCCGATACCTATACGCTAGGCTACACGTACTCTCAGCCCAGCAATCCGTTGATCGACTTCAGCGCGAAGGCTTACTACACGACAACGAAGACAGACCAGGACGAGCTGTTCCCAGACCCCGAAGAGTCGCGATTTTTTGAAATTGAGACCACAGGCGCTGATATCCACAATACCTCGCGCTTCAAGACTGCAAGTGTCGGCCATAGCCTGACCTACGGGATCGACGGCTTTCAGGATAAGGTCAACGTCATCGACGTGCTTGGCACGGCCGATTTGTTCACGCCAAGTGGCGAGCGCACAGTGTTCGGCGCTTTTATTCAAGATGAAGTGCAGCTGACGCCATGGCTGAAAGTTATTGGCGCACTGCGCTACGACAACTACGAGCTGGAAGGTCAGGGAACCTCTCGTGACGGTGATCGCATTTCGCCGAAGGGAACGGTCTCTGTCACTCCGTTCAGAGGGCTTGAGGTCTACGGTACCTATGCCGAAGGCTATCGTGCGCCATCTCTCACGGAGACAATTATTACCGGCACGCATCCTCCTCCAGCGCAGTTTGCTTTCTTGCCAAACGCTGATCTCAACCCAGAGATCGGCAAGAATAAGGAGATTGGCGTCAACATGCAGTACAACAACGTGCTGCAACGTGGCGACAAGTTCCGCGGCAAGGTCTCTGTATTTCGCAATGACATCGAAGATTATATCGACCTTCGCGAATTTGGCGGAGCGGTTCCGCTTGATCCATGCCCAATTCCAGGATTTCCTATCATCGTAGACCCTCCAGGGCCGGCTCCGCCCTTCGTTGCGGTAGCTTGTCCGGCAACCTTCCAGGCCCTCGCCCAATATCAGAACATCTCAAACGCCCGCATTGAAGGCTTCGAGTTTGAGTTCGCCTATGACTGGGGCGACGGCTTTACCAGCATCGCGGGCACATTCACGGACGGGGAAGATGTCGACACGGGCCTCGGCTTGGTCACAGTCCCGCCAGATCGCGTCACGGCGACGATCGGTCTTCGCTTGCTGAACAAGCGTATGGTTGTTGGCGCGCGTGTCCATGCTGTTGATCACTCCGATACGGACGTCGGCGATCTCGGCACATTCTTCGCGACTGACGGCTACACGCTGCTTGATCTGTTCGGTTCCTATCAGTTCAACGACTGGTCTGCGATCGATGTGGCTATCAACAACGTGACGGATGTCCGTTACCGTAAGTATCTCGACCAGGACGACAGCCCCGGCCTGCAGGCTAAGGCTGCCCTCACGGTCAAATTCGGCGGCGGCGACGGCCTGTTCGCCGGTCAGTAGAAAAAAGCTAGCAAGAGGCCGGACACCACGTCCAAAGAGACGCGGCACCGCCTCTTGCTTCGCGGATAATTCCATACTAGCTAAGTCATGTATTAAACTCCGGCGTTTTCGCTGGGGTTCTCTCGTATTTCGTTAATCAAGGAAAAAGCATGGCCTTCCGATCGAGCATTCTAGCCGCGGCCGCCCTGACACTGGCGGCCATCGCCTCGCCAATCTTGCCGATCGCGCAAGCCGACAGCGGAGTAACCGCCACAAACGGCAAACCGGTGACCGGGGAGTCGCTAGCGCGAGTGTTGTCTATCGGTGGCGACATCACAGAAATCCTTTACGCACTCGGAAAGCAAGACGCCATCGTGGCCGTTGATGCGACGAGCCAGTACCCCAACAGCGCGCTAAAGGACAAGAAAAACGTCGGATACATGCGGGCGCTTTCAACCGAGGGCGTGCTTTCAATCAATCCTAGTCTTATTTTCGCCAGTGAAGGCGCAGGCCCACCACCCGTCGTGAAGGCCTTAAAGGCCTCCAACGTGCCGTATGTCGAGGTTGCCGACAAATACACGCCGGAAGCAGTCGTTGAAAAAATTCGAACGGTGGCTAAGGCGGCCGGTGCGGAAACCGACGGAGAAGCGCTGGCGGCCAGAGTTGAGAAAAACTTCGCTGAGCTTGCCGAAAAGCGCAAAAGAATCTCGAAACAGCTGAAAGCCGTGTTTGTGCTAAGCGTGCAAAAGGGTATGGGCGTAATCGCTGGCAAAGGCAGCGGCGGCGAGGCGGCATTGGAATTGTCTGGCCTGGAAAACGCCGCCGTTGGCTTTTACGGATACAAGCCCATGGTCGACGAGGCGCTCGTGAAGATGCAGCCTGACGTGATCGTCGTGATGGACCGTTCTGAACCAAACTATGATGCGATGGCTGCGGTGAATGAGCTCAAAGGCGTACAATCGACACCAGCCGCCAAGAACGATCGTATTGTTGTGATGGACGGGCTCTACCTGCTCGGCTTTGGGCCTCGTGCTCCCGACGCTGCCCGTGACCTCATGCTAGCTGCTTATCCGGAACTCAAGCCAGCAGCTGGCCAGTAAAAAACGCAGAGACCTTCAGTGACACTTGCTCGGGAACAAGTAGCTGAACCGCCGGTGCGGACGTTGACCCGGCATTCAATCGGCACGAGGACCGTCTGGACGGCAGCTTTACTGCTCGCCGTTGCAGCCGTGGCGTCACTCTCGATTGGGCCAACCGGCATCTCGCTCGATGCGCTACCCACGGTGATCGCTGGGCTGTTCGGCGGGGCAGACAGCGGCACAGAACACCTCGTGCTCATCGACCTGAGACTGCCGCGCACCCTGATGGGCGCGTTTGTCGGCGCAGCCCTCGCTGCTGCTGGCGCACTGCTGCAAGGCATGTTTCGAAATCCGCTTGCTGACCCGGCTCTAGTCGGCATCTCGAACGGAGCCGCGCTGGCGGCCGTCACCGTCATCGCGTTTGGAAACTCCTTTGCGGCAAGCTGGGTGGCACTCTTTGGCGTCTATGCGTTGCCGTTCGCAGCCTTTGCCGGTGCGTTGACGGCGACTTTGATTTTGGTCGCGATCGCCTCTCGGCACGGCACATTGGCGATCGGAACGTTCTTGCTGGCGGGGATCGCGCTTGCTGCGATCTCAAACGCATTGATGGGCCTGATCTCTTATCTCAGCGATGACCGCGAACTGCGCGATATCACGTTGTGGTCCTTAGGCTCGCTGTCTGGAGCCAGCTGGCCGAAAGTCTTGGCCATCTCTCCGTTCGCCGTAGGAATACTTCTCGTCCTGCCTAGACTTAGCCGTGCCATGAACGGATTTCTCCTGGGAGAGGCTGAAGCCTACCATCTTGGTATCGACACCGAGAGAGCGAAGAGAATTGTGATTGTGATCACCGCAGCCGCGGTCGGGGCGGCAGTGTCTGTCGCTGGCGTTGTTGGGTTCGTCGGGCTAGTCGTCCCCCACATGGTTCGCCTCGTGGCAGGGCCCGACCACCGCGTTGTTCTTCCCGCCAGTCTGCTGGGCGGCGGTGCGATGGTGCTGTTCGCCGACGTTGCCGCGCGTATGGCGATTATGCCGGCCGAGTTGCCACTTGGCATCGTCATGGCGGCGGTTGGCGGGCCAATTTTTCTGCACCTGATCATCAAACGCGGAATTGGTGGCATGGAGTAATGCTGGAAGCGCAAGACATATCGTACGCTGTTGCAAGTCGCCGCCTCGTCGACGGGGTGAGCTTGCGGGCTGAACCTGGAGCGCTGCTTGCGATCATCGGCCACAACGGATCAGGCAAGTCGACACTTCTGCGCCTTCTGTCCGGCGAGCTAAAGCCGAGCCAAGGCCGGGTGCTGCTCGACGGAAGGCCTATCGGTTCCATTACACCCGCAGAGCTAGCGGCGCGTAGAGCCGTCGTTCCACAATCAACCGTGCTCTCGTTTCCATTCACGGTTCTTGAATGCGTGATGCTTGGTGTTTCAGTTCCTGGCTTCGATCTGAATAGCAACGCCGCGAGCACGCTGGCAGCGGAGATGATCAGCCGCGTCGGACTGGCAGGTTTTGAGGAGCGACAATTCACAAAGCTATCGGGTGGAGAGCGTCAGCGCGTTTCCATTGCTCGCGCGCTATGCCAGCTGGCCGCGGCACCCCCGATGCCGGGAGCGACCTCGGTTTTGCTATTGGACGAACCGACGGCCAGTCTCGATCTCACGCATCAAACCAGCATACTTAGTTACATGCGCGAACAGGCCCGCGAGGGCCGCGCGGTCATTGTCGTACTTCACGACCTAAACCTCGCTGCCGCCTTCGCCGATCAAGTCATGCTGATGAGCCAAGGGAAAACTATTGGCTCTGGCAAACCAAGTGACGTCCTCACCGACACGCTCCTCAGCCACAGCTACGGCTGCCCCGTCCGCACCAATTCCCTTCCTCCAGACGACCGGCCATTCTTCATACCAGGTGCCTAAATAGCTGCAGCTGAGGTGACTCAATTCGCAAAAGTTTTGATCAAGGTGGAGTCGTTAGGTCATCAATTACGTCAGGTCATGCCTGAAAAACAGACGTTGTGCCGAACCGTTGCTCTCCGAACTTATCGATCGCTCAAAACTCGGCCAGGTCTGGCGTGTGTGTTTATTGATCCAGGGCCGCCGCAATGGCGGCAAGGGCATAAACCCTGCGATAGTGACCGGCGGGGATGGCGTCGAGCAAGGCAAGCGCTTCACTCATCTTGCCGGCCTTGGCCTGCGCCGCCGAGATAAGACTCAGCGGATAGCCACGGCTCATGGGCGCGGAAATAGACCGTGCGGCGGCCTGTGCCGTGTCGAGCCGATCCGCCTCGACCAGTTTCTCGACGAGCGACGACAACTCCGCGTCGCGAAGACCTGCATCGGCGATGGTAGCTTCCACCGCCGCAACATCACCGCTAGAGAAGCGGAGTCGCGTCATCGCCGCCATCGCCAGTGCACGCGACCGGTGCGGCTCCTCTAAGCGGGCGGCTGCCTTATCCGTGCGATCGAGCGAGATCGCGACCTGGTCGGCAAGTCCAACGCTGGCCTGGCTCTCGGCAATGTGCGCGTGAAGATACGGTCTTGCGAAAGCCCTGCCCTCATCGGCAGTCCGTACAGCGAGATCGTAGGCAGCGCCGGCTTCGGCGCGTCGACTAGCCTTCGCTGCCGCGGCGCCAGCTGCTGTAGCGACCCTGACGCGCGGCCAGTCATTGTTCAGTGACTGAGCAAGCGCAGCAGCCTCGGCCGTCAATCCTATTTTGGATAGTGCGATACCGACAACTTCGAGGAACGCGTCGCGCGAGCCTTGATCCTCGAAGCTGAGGGCTACTCGGGCGGCGTGCTCTAGCGTCGCACGCGCCTCCTTCGTGCCACCTGCGCCAGCCTGTGCCAGAGCAACATCGCGCATTTCGTAGATGGTCCAGACCGGATCCCCCCGCAGCGACGGAACCTTGGACGCTTCCTGGAGTAGCTCGAGCGCGTGACTGGGCCGCGTCGCCGACATGGCCTTCGCGACGTCGATCAGTCCACGCAGTCGCCATTGCGGCGTCGCAACAGTACGCACCAATGCTAGCGCCTCGCCGGTCTTGCCCGAGCGGATCATTTCTGTCGCAATGCGCCGGACGGCGAAATCGCCCGACCGGCCGGCGCCCTGTGCGAACTGGATTGCAAGCGCGAATCTCGCCTCCGCGGCGGCGACGGCGCCCTTCGCAGCCAGCGCTGCGGCATGCGCCGCCTCTGCCACTCCGCGCCAGCCGGGATTGTGAATTGCTCCCGCCACCTGGTCGGCTTCGGCGAAGCGTCCTGCATTAGCCAGGGCGCCGACGAGTTGCGCCCGAACGACCAGACTATTACTCTCCTGGCGCAACGAAGGCGAAACGACAAGCGCGTCATCATAATGCTGAGCCTCTGTTAAAAGGCGCACAATCGTGACGAGCCCATCGGTCCGAGACTGCGGCTGGCTAAGGGCCTCCGCAGCGCGCATCGCCTCGGTAACCACGCAAGCGCGTTCTGGAGCAGCTCGGCAGGCTGCCCAGGCAGGGTCCGGAGCCTGGGCATGGGCAGGTCCGCCCGCAAGCATTAGCGCGGCGATGAGGCACAGCGTGGTAAGAAGCATGGGTCGGCCCTCCGGTGAGGGAAACACCCTACCTCAATTGCGATGCCCGGGCAGATAGGCGGACGATATGGTGATGCCGTTATTTTTGGCTCACTGCACGAAAACCGTTTCGAAGGGCAGTTACAAGCGAGCCGCTCGTACAGGACATGTATAGAGAGCGGAGCAATCCACTACGAGTCCGTTTTGCTTTTGGCATCGCCCTCATTCTCCTCGATGCCGACTGGTACGAGTTCACACCATTGGTTGAACCCGACCTCGTATCCGATTTCGACCCATTTCTGTCCGCTCAAACGATCGACGAATGCGCACGGCGTAAAGTAATCGTTGAGTGGGGCATCCTTCCTCTGCACTGCCTTGAGAAAAGGTTTGAAACCGCTATGAACCCCGATTGCCGTCGAAAGCTTACGTGGCTTTCGCGCACATGACCGCTTCTGGGATGCAACAGAAGTCAGCTAATCACTCACACAAGTCGCTACTGGCCCGTTGCGCAAGACAATGATCAGACTGTTTGGGAAAGCTGAAGAACACCAGCTATCTGGTTCAGCGTGCTTTTCTCTCGAGCGGTATGCCTGAAACTAACCAAGGCATTAGAATCCCGATTTCAAGGTGGGACAATGCAATCGAATTTGCTCAGATAACTCACGCAGTTGCGTGCGCCATTGGCGATCCCGGCAGGATTCGAACCTGCGACCCTCTGCTTAGAAGGCAGATGCTCTATCCAACTGAGCTACGGGATCTGACGCATGCCTTGGCAGATCAATACAACCTGCTTGGGACCGTGCTCTTGCGAGTGTGGCAGAGATAGACTGTTTCTCTCCGGGTGTGAAGGCAAGGCCGGGAAGGCCGCAGTTTAGGTCTTATGCCGCTTGTTTGGGCCTTCGCCAGGCGCTCTGCTTAAACCGATCAGGCGGGCAGCCCTTAAGACAGAGATAAAGGGGATGAGCCAGCAGCAATCGTTAGGGGGCTGGTAGTCCACGGGAAATTTGTTACGGCGTGTTGTGCGGGGTGGGCGACTCGGGTCTTAGTTAAGGCGTTTATGTCGCAGGGAAAACGGGGAACCGCGTAGGTGGCGTGATTGTTGCTTCCATGATCGATACGAGGCTTTCGTGTCTCGAAGTGCAACACTAATCGAAGGCGCAACCCATGACAGCAAACTCGAAGCGTCCGATTGGATCGGCGCAAAATAAGCTTGGTAGTCTGAAGCGGCAGCTGAAAGACCGCCTGTCGCCGGAAGCTCCGGCTCGTTCACCGATCATTCCGATGCAGTCTGCCGGGTTCAGCAGTGAAGTGACTGCGGACTGTCGTTAAGTCCATTACAAGCAGTCATCGAAGAGGTTGGACACGCAGTCCCAGGTTTTCTCCGCAGCGTCTGTGATGCCGTCGGCCAAGTTGGGTTTCTTGGCGGGCGGCGCCGCCTTGTCGTGAGCCGGCGTTTCGGCGGCGAGCCCGTTGGGGTTAGCGGGCACGGGCCCGTTTTTTGCAGCCGGTGAATGGGGCGTAGCGGTTGCGGGTTTCGCAGGCTTGTTCCGCGCTTCCTCGGCCTCGGCCTGAAGCGCAGCTTTCACCGTCTTCCAATCTATTAATTTTGGCGCTCCCGGACAGTCGGTTGGGGAGGCATTTGTGACGTGACAGCGTGCATGCGGGCCCGTGTTCGCGATGACCTTGGTGCAGATTTTTCTAATGGCTTTGGCGCCAGCTAACATCTCGATCTGGTCGGCTTTCTTGACCGTGCACAGGTAGGCTTTGGCAGGGCCATCGCACGACACGCAAAGAGCATCGCCAGCGCGCGCGGGCAATCCGCTGGCTAGGGCAAAATAAATAACCGTGGCTCCGAAAATCGGGACTGATTTCATGAAGGAGCCTATGAGCCTGCAACACGACAAGATCGTGGCAAGGCATTCAGCCTTTTGACTTTATGGGTTGGGTGATGTTTTGAAGACCGGGGTTAGTACAGCACGACCCGGTTTCGGCCCGAACGTTTGGCTTCGTAAAGCGCGTCGTCGGCACGCTGAATAAGGTCTTCGGTTCCTTCGCCGTCGATGAGTTGGGTGACGCCGAACGAGGCTGTAATGATCCCGATGTCTTGTGATGTTCTGCGCACGACTAGAGACTTGACGCTGAGCCGATTTCTAAGCTGGTTCGCCAGCTGCTGGGCTTCATGGCTGTTGCAGAACGGCAGGATGATCGCAAATTCCTCGCCTCCGATCCTAGCGATGGTGTCGCAATCGCGAACGCCCTTCTTCATGAGGCTAGCGAAGTGCTTGAGCACTTCATCGCCGACTTGGTGACCGAAGTTGTCGTTAATATTCTTGAACGAGTCGAGGTCGGCCAGAATGATCGACAAGGGTGTGCGTTGGGTCTTAGCGGTTTGGATCGCGGACTTGAGGCGTTGATCGAACTCGCGCCGATTGCTCGCTGATGTCAGTGGATCTTGCAACCCGGCTTGGCTGGCACGCTCCAAGCGAGCCTGCAGGCCCTCTATCTGGAGCTTCGAGATTTCCAGCTTCTTGGCCGTAGCTACGCTATCGGCTTGAATTCGGTGATTTTCTTCAATCAACAAATCAACGATAACCCGAACCTGCTCTGGTGTTGGCAAGTCCTCCAGCCGTTGTTGTGCCGCTGATAGTGACGCGGCGTAGCGTTGATCTTTGGAGATCCGGTCGCGGATCAGAGCCACAACGTTAGTCAGCTCGCTATGTAGCTTGGCGCTGCCTTGACGCAATTCAGCACCAGTCGGTGCATCTTGCTTCGGCCGCTGCGCATTGGAACCAAGTGCTGGCGGATACAAGACTGAGATCGTTGTCGCTGCCGCAGCTAGGCCAAGGGCCGCGATGATCATCGCGATGATCACGTGGATGTACGTGGCTTGGCCCGTACTGCCAGCGATAATCAAAACCGTTGTTGCCAATAGCCCCAGAAACAGCGCGAGCATGGACGCCCAAGCTGGAACGGGTCTTTGGCATGCGATCATGAGCTTCTCAAGGTGCATATAATGGACCTTGCGGTTCGCAGGATATCATATGGAGTTTATGAGTGATTCGAGATGTGCCGGACAGAAAAAACCAGCAAGTTCCCCTGACTTAATCACTATCCTTTTTAATCGTTACAAAGAACGTCTTGAGGCGTCGCAATTATATCTCTCTAGGTTTCGAAGTATTCTGCAATCAACAAATAAATTTACTTTCTTCTACTAAGATTTGACCAAGATACTTTCGATTTTTCAGTAAGAATGTTTTGGTGCTGATCAGTGTTTATATCAATTTTTGGACGGCTCATGTGGGGCTCCCTGGCACGCACAATCACTGACTTTGTCCGGCAAGCTTTTTCCGTCTTGCCGTCATTGGGTTTTCCCGCCCCGTCCCCAGATCAATTTGTGGGTGTGGTACGCGCTACACCGGCTGCCATGTTTGGGCATTCGTTCAATACCGGAGTTGCGGTTCTGGCGCTGTGGCCTGTTGGCAACCCTCTTGAGCTAGTGACGTGGGCCGCGGTGTCGTTTGGACTTGCAGCTTTGGTCATGTTGCGGCGGATGCGCGCCATGCGGCTCGTTCCGCAGGAGCGTCCAACAAAACAAATCAGTCAATTGTTGGAGCGTCGCGCGATCCTGTATGGATTGGCCATCGCATTGCCTTGGGCATATTTGGGTGTTCGCTACTTGGGCCGCGTGCCGGCTGTTCAAGAAACGATTGTGATTGCTTTGGTGATCGGCATGGCGTCGAGCGGCGCCGTGTTGCTCGCGCCGGTTGAGCGAGCCGCTGCAACCTATATGTCGGCCATCCTGTGGCCTGTGGCGCTCTCTTGCATGGGAGTTTTGGGCGGCTTTGGCTATGGCGTGCTGGGCGGTCTGGCGATCAGCTACTGGGGTTTTCTGCTGGCTTTGATCGGAGCCACGAACCAGCTGTTCAAGAATAAATCGCAAGCCGTTGAGCGCTTATCAGAGGCTTTGAATGAAGCAAGTTTCGCGCGCGCGGAAATCGAGCATCTCGCGATGCACGATCCGCTGACGGAACTCGCCAACCGTCGAAAGTTTTTGCACCGGATCAACAGTGCCATCATGCGGACCCACCAGGAGAGTGCGCGTTCCTGGGCTGTCCTTATGGTCGATCTCGATCGATTTAAGGTGGTCAACGACACACTAGGGCATAGGTTTGGTGATGAACTTTTGCGCAAGGTGGCCCTTCGCTTGCGGGACTGCGTCCGGCCGGGCGATATGGTCGCGCGTCTCGGTGGAGATGAGTTCTGTATTCTTGCCGATGACCTGGGCAACCTCAGCGAGGCCGAGGAGATTGCGCGCAGGCTTTTGCAAGAGTTGGAGCGTCCTTTTGATATCTTCGGACGAAGTATCCCGTTGGGAATCAGCGTTGGGATCGCCGCGCCGTTGCCTTCCGATACGAGCAGCGATGATCTGATGCGTTGCGCCGACTTGGCGATGTATGAGGCCAAGGGTGCTGGTGGGCATTGTTACCGGCTCTTCGAAGTCGAGATGCAGGACCGGATGGCAGAGCGCAGCGCGATTGAAATGGGCTTGCGCTCAGCGATCCAAAACGATGAGCTCGAGCTTTACTTCCAGCCAATCTACGACCTGTCCGCGATGAAGCTTGTTCGGTTCGAAGCCTTGATCCGCTGGCGACATCCGGTGCGCGGGCTGTTGGCGCCGGGCATGTTCTTGCCCGTTGCGGAAGAGATCGGCTTGATCAACGAAATCGGCGATTGGGTTATGCATGAGGCCTGCCGCGAGGCTGTTCTTTGGCCGTCCGACGTTTCGGTGGCAGTGAACTTGTCTCCGATTCAGGTCAATCATGACTGTGTTGTGAGCCTCATCGAGCGCGCTTTGCGGGATAGCGGCCTGCCTTCGCGCCGGCTTGAGATCGAGATAACTGAGACAGCGCTACTTCACGACACTCTTCTGACCAAGGACAAGCTCAGCCGGCTGAAGGCGCTTGGCGTTTGTCTGACGATGGATGACTTCGGCACGGGTTATTCGTCGCTGAGCTATCTGGCACGGTTCCCGTTGGATGGGATCAAGGTCGAGAAGGCGTTTATAGATCGCTTTGACGAGTGCATTGAGGACGCCGAAATCATGCGGGCGATGATCGCATTGGCCCGTAACCTCAACCGGACCTCCACGGTTGAAGGTATCGAAACGCTGGAACAGCTGAGTGCTGCCCAATCTTTGGGCGCCACATATGGGCAAGGGTATTATTTCAGTCCGCCGTTGCCGGCGACGCGATGCCGGGCGCTGGTTGGGGTGTCCAGCGGTGAACAGATCGGTCAGGCGGTTTAAGGCGCCCCGCTCTTGAAGGCTCAGCACATTGGGTCCGCGACGGAACAAATCCGTGTCCCGCGGAGTTTTGTTTCTCCAAGAGATTTGGCATGCGCTGCTTAATATTTAAGCTCGATTTGATTCTGCCTAAAATTTAGAAGTTACTCCTTGCTTTTTGCCGGGAACATGGTGGAATGAAACGCGTGCGAAGGGGACATGCGTGAAACCATTCGATGAAATGTTGGCTCAGGCCGACGGGGTCAGAGCGCCTTACGAAAGTCTGAAACGGTGGCTGGATAAGCAAGATCCAGCGAAATTGGCTCAAAAGGCTCGTGATGCCGAAGGAGCCTTCCGCAAGACCGGTATTACGTTCGCGGTTTATGGGGATGTTGAAGCCTCCGAAAGGCTGATCCCCTTTGATATCATTCCCCGCATTATTGATGGCAATGAATGGCGGCGGTTGTCGGCTGGCATCGAACAGCGTGTCGTCGCCCTGAATACGTTCCTCGATGATATCTACCACCGCCAGGAAATTGTCCGTGCCGGGCGGGTGCCGAAGGAACTCATTGTCAACAACGAAGCGTTCCTGCCTGAGATGGTTGGGGTGAAGCCGGCTGGTGGCGTCTATACCCACATTATCGGCGTAGACCTCGTTCGGACCGCCGAAAACCAATTCTACGTGCTGGAAGACAACGCACGTACGCCGTCTGGCGTCTCCTACATGCTGGAAAACCGCGAGACGATGATGAAGCTCTTTCCGGAGCTCTTCCATCGCATCAAGGTTCTGCCGGTCGAAAACTATCCGCAGTTGCTTCGCAAGTCGCTGGCGGCGCTGGCGCCGAGTGGTTGCAAGTCACCTAGACCGACTGTCGCTGTTCTGACGCCCGGAATTTACAACTCCGCATATTATGAGCATGCCTTTCTGGCCGACCAGATGGGCGTTGAATTGGTGGAAGGCAGTGACCTGAAGGTGATCGACGGTCACGTTTCGATGCGCACCACCGAAGGCTACAAGCCGATCGATGTTCTGTATCGGCGGGTTGATGATGCTTGGCTTGATCCTCTGACGTTTCGTCCGGAGTCCACACTGGGCGTTGCAGGCATCATGGACGTTTATCGTGCTGGCAACGTCACGATCGCCAACGCGCCAGGCACCGGCATCGCCGACGATAAGGCGATCTACTCATACATGCCGGAAATCGTGGAGTTCTATACTGGCCGAAAGGCTATTTTGCAGAACGTTCCGACGTGGCGTTGCTCGGATCCATCCAGTTTGAAGTATGTGATGGAGCATCTGGATGAGCTGGTTGTGAAAGAGGTTCACGGTTCCGGTGGCTACGGCATGCTCGTTGGGCCCGCGGCTTCCAAACAGGAACTGGAAGACTTTGGTGCAAAGCTGAAGGCTAAGCCAAACAACTACATCGCCCAGCCGACGCTGGCCCTGTCGACCACGCCGATTTTCACTGAGAGTGGGCTTGCGCCGCGGCATGTTGATTTGCGGCCGTTTGTGCTCGTGTCCGACCGTATTCGCATTACCCCCGGCGGGCTAACGCGCGTCGCATTGAAGGAAGGTTCGCTGGTGGTCAATTCCAGTCAGGGTGGTGGAACGAAAGATACTTGGGTTTTGGACGATTACCGGTTTTGACGGATTGGAAGGTTAGGCTGCCACGATGCTTTTAGGGCGTACTGCCAACGGGCTATTCTGGATGCACCGCTACATCGAGCGCGCTGAGAATATGGCGCGTATTGTCGATGCTGGTGTTCGGATGGCTTTGACGAAAGCATCCGACGCGCCGGAAGAGTGGACGTCCGTGGTTGTGAGCGCCGGGGTTGATGCCGGGTTCGCGGCAAAGCACGAGGTCTACAACGCTGACACGGTCGCGGACTATTTGCTGAGAGATCGCGACAACGCGTCCAGCGTTTTGACGTGCATCGATATCGCCCGCTCCAACGCGCGTATGGTTCGGACCGCTTTGACACGTGAAGCTTGGGAGAGCGTGAACGAAGCGTGGATGGTTATCAAAGCGATGCTTTCGACGCCGGTTTCGGAAAGTGATCTTCCAGTGGTTCTGGATCAAATCAAGAGTGTTACGGCTCTGATACGCGGTGCTTTCCACGGCACGATGTTACGCAACGAGAATTTTGACTTTTCCAGCATCGGCACATTCGTGGAGCGCGCGGACAATACGGCCCGTATCCTTGATGTGAAATACTATGTGTTGTTGCCGTCGTTATCGTATGTCGGAACCACGCTGGATAATTATCAGTGGGAGTCGATCCTGCGTTCGGTTTCCGCGCACCGATCGTATCGTTGGAACTATGACGTTGAGTACCGGCCCGGCAACATCGCCGACTATCTCATCTTGAACGGCCGGATGCCGCGTTCGCTGCATTTCTGTTATCGCAACATTTGCGATAGCATGGGCTATCTCGCTACAGACTATGAAGATGAGCCGGAGTGCCTAGCTCTCGCCCAAAAGACCCTTTCAACGTTGAAGGGGAACACGATCACACAGATCTTTGAGTTCGGCTTGCATGAATTTTTGTCGGACTTCATCAATCAAAACAACCGGCTCGCGGCAGACATCGCTGAGACCTACAACTTCAACTGATCGCAAGGCATGTTGCTCTCAATCCGGCATACGTCGCGTTACAAATACGATGGTCCCATTCTTTATGCGGTTCAGCGTCTCCGGTTGCGTCCGCAGTCCGTCGCGGGTCAGACCGTGCACAGCTGGGATGTGAACGTCGAGGGGGCCGCTCCGGAAGTTTCCTACGTCGACGGGTTCGGTAATTGGACGGACCTTGTCCGATACATCAAAGAGTCGCTTGAGATTGTCATTACCGCAGAAGGACAAGTCGAGACGGAAGACCGCTGCGGTGTGTTCGGTTCGGTACAGGGTTTTGCGCCGGTTTGGTTGTTTGAGCGCAAGACACCGCTTACGGACCCGGGCGACGGTGTTGCGAAGTTGCTTAAGGATGTTCCAGACGACAAAGAGCAGCTGGATAAACTGCATCGGCTGATGGCGCTGATACACGAACGCATGACGTATGCGCGGGCATCCGG
Organism: Hyphomicrobium sp.; assembly: GCA_041940525.1. Classification (GTDB taxonomy): domain Bacteria; phylum Pseudomonadota; class Alphaproteobacteria; order Rhizobiales; family Hyphomicrobiaceae; genus JAKAXS01. The sequence continues at coordinate 36,070 of JBGTSB010000001.1, read as the reverse complement.
CAGTATTGATACGACAGCCGAGGCAGCGCTGGAGGCTGCTGAGGGGAGTTGTCGCGATTACACGCACATCTTCGTCACAGCAGCGCGCCAGTTGGGCCTGCCTTGCCGCTATGTTTCCGGTTACCTCATGCGCGAAGAGGGCTCCGAACAGACATCTCCGCATGCGTGGGCCGAGTCACATCTGCCGGGACTTGGCTGGGTTGGCTTTGATGCCGTCCATGACATGTGCCCGAATGATCATTATGTCCGGATTGGCTGTGGTCTCGACTATCGTGATGCCGCGCCTGTGTCCGGTGTGCGCGTTGGTTTGGCGGGCGAGACGCTGTCCGTGGATGTGAGCGTCGAGCAATAAAGCGGACGCTACGCCGCGCCAATGCATAGCGCGAGCAGGAGTGTGATTTCAGCTGCTTGTTGTGCGGCCCCTGCTATGTCCCCCGTGAACCCGCCGATCTTGATCTTCGCATACCAAGTCGCAAATGCTGAGGCGCCGACTGGCAGCGCGAGTGCCAGTGCGATGAGCATTGGCGGTATGCCCGATAGGTGCAGAAGGGTTGCCGCGAGAGCGATCGAGAGAAGCAGGCCGCTTAGCATGGACGTCGTAGCCGGTCGTGCAGCCTTTGCGCCGGCGCCGTCGCTGCGCGCGGGGTTTAGCAGCCATAGCGGGATCAACCCAGCGACGCGGCTGAGAGAGGCGGCGCCGACGAGTGCGGCAAGGGCTGCCGGAATTCCGTAATGGCTGGCAATGGTGGCAAGCGCCGAGACGCGCAGGATCAATGACAGGACAACGGCGCTGGCGCCATAGGTGCCGATGCGGCTATCACGCATGATCTCCAGTCGGCGTTCGGGTGTCCAGCCGCCGCCCAGTCCGTCGGCCGTATCGGCGAGCCCGTCTTCATGGAGAGCGCCAGTGAGGACGACAAGTGCGAGCACGGTTAGCCCGCTCGCCAGCATTGACGGCAGTGCGGCTGCGGCTGCCAAACTCAGCACGGGGGCCGCGCAGCAGCCGAGGATGGCGCCTGCGACAGCTACGGCGGCTGGATGGGGAATGAGCGGCTGCGGCTGGGGCTCGAAGGCAAAAACGGGCAGCGGTAGCTTTGAATAAAAGCGCAGCGCGGCGGCGATGCCAGCAAACGCGCGCAGCGGCAGACTTGACTGGACTAGCGGCGCGTTCGAGGGTGCGCCCGGCTGGGTGGACTGATCGTTCATCGGCTTTCTATACCAACTCATGGCTTGAGCCGGAATGGCTGGCCGCGCCCAAGATGAATGCCCTTTGATGCTGAATGTATCCCACTTTGCCCTTGATGATTTGCCTCAACTGTTGCGCTCTCTGCCGGCTGCGGATTTGGCCGCGCGCGGCAAGGCTGAGCAACACAATGGGGAGCTGACGAAGCCCGCCGGGGCTTTGGGACGGCTGGAAGAGCTGGCGATTTGGCTGGCCGGCTGGCAGGGTTTGGCCAAGCCTGAGATAACGTCGCCAGCGATTTCCGTGTTCGCGGGCAATCATGGCGTGACGCGTCAGGGCGTGTCGCCGTTTCCGCATGAAGTTACGGCACAGATGGTGTCGAACTTTGCCGCTGGCGGCGCCGCGATCAATCAGCTCTGTCTGGCTGGCGGAATAACGCTCAGCGTGCATCCGCTAGACCTCGAATTTCCGACCGAAGACATCACAGCGTCTCCGGCGATGACGCATGAGGACTGTGCCCGCCACTTTGAGGAAGGCATGGCCGCCGTGCCAGAGGGCTGCGACCTGTTCGGAGCGGGGGAGATGGGCATCGGAAACACAACGATCGCGGCGGCTATTTACGCGGCGCTCTATGGTGGAGACCCCGAGCGGTTCGTCGGTCGTGGGACCGGTGTGGATGACGATGGGCTGGGTCGAAAGATTGCCGCAGTGAAAGCGGCACTGTCGTATCACCGGCCGCATCTTGATGATCCTGTCGAAGTTCTTCGCCGCCTTGGCGGGCGGGAAATAGCCGCGATCGCCGGTGCCATCGTCAAGTCACGGCAGATGCGGGTCCCCGTCGTTTTGGACGGCTACGTTGTGACGGCGGCGGCAGCGGTCCTTCATGCCATAGAGCCAGATGTGTTGGCGCATTGCGTGGCTGGTCATTGCTCCGCTGAAGGGGCGCATGCCGAGGTGTTGGAACGGCTTGGGCTCACGCCTGTGTTGTCGCTTGGCTTGCGGCTGGGTGAGGGCACGGGCGCAGCCTTGGCGATGGGCATTGTCAAGGCAGCGGCTGCTTGTCAATCCGGAATGGCAACGTTTTCCAGTGCCGAAGTATCTGGGCGCTGATGCCATGAAGGCGCCTTCAACCGGCCCCTCTGGAGTGCTAGCGTCCGCCCGAATCTGACAGTCGAGGACGTCACACGCATGAGCACGATCACTTCCCGTATCGCCTCCGAACTCAACGTAAAGCTGGAGCAGGTCGACGCGGCTGTTGCCTTGCTGGAAGAGGGGGCGACGGTGCCGTTCATTGCCCGCTACCGGAAGGAACGGACGGGTGGTCTGGACGACACGCAGTTGCGCAAACTGGAAGAACGGCTCGGCTACTTGCGCGAGCTGGAAGACCGGCGGGCAACTATTTTGAAAACAGTTCGCGAGCAAGACAAGCTGACGCCGGAGTTGGAGCGGGCCATCATGGGCGCAGCCAGTAAAGTGGAACTTGAGGATCTTTACGCGCCCTACAAGCCGAAGCGGCGGACCAAGGCCCAGATTGCACGCGAGGCAGGCCTAGAGCCGTTGGCGGAGGCGTTGCTTAGCGACTCCACTGTCTCTCCGGAAACGATCGCCGCCAAGTTTATTGACGCGGGCAAGGGCGTTGATGATGCCAAGGCGGCCCTGGATGGTGCGCGGCATATCATAATCGAGCGTATAGGCGAGAGCGCTCAGCTCGTGGGTGAGTTGCGTGAATGGTTGTGGGACCGGGGTGTCATCACATCAAAGGTCGCAAAAGGCAAAGAGGCCGCAGGCGAAAAGTTTTCTGACTATTTTGATTTCTCGCAGCCCGTTCGGCAAATGCCGTCGCATCGCGCTTTAGCGCTGCTGCGCGGGCGCAACGAGGGCATACTCGATCTCGACTTGGATGTGCCGTTTGAGAAAGATGAGGTGCATCCCGCTCAGCGTAAAATCATGGTGGCGTTTGGGATCGCCGATCGCGGACGGGCTGGCGATAAGTGGCTGCTCGACACCGTGAAGCTTGCATGGAAAGCGAAACTCCATGTTTCGCTTGCGGTTGACCTGCTCACACGCCTGAAGGATCAGTCCGACAGCGACGCGATCAGCGTCTTCAAAGCCAACTTGAAAGACCTGTTGTTGGCCGCGCCAGCTGGGCCACGTACGACGATGGGCTTGGACCCGGGTATTCGCACAGGCGTGAAGGCCGCCGTGGTCGATCCGACAGGAAAGCTTCTCGATACGGCGACGGTGTACCCGCACGAACCGCGCCGCGACTGGCAGGGTTCGTTGGCTCAGCTTGGCGCCCTATGCATGCGTCATGGCGTCGAGCTGATTGCGATCGGCAATGGAACCGCGAGCCGCGAGACAGACAAGCTCGCTGGCGAGTTGATCGCCAAAATGCCGGATAGAAACATCTCAAAGGTTGTCGTCTCCGAAGCCGGGGCGTCGGTGTATTCGGCTTCAGAGTTAGCAGCGGGCGAGTTTCCAGACTTGGACGTTTCGCTGCGCGGCGCAGTTTCCATTGCGCGGCGTTTGCAGGATCCGCTGGCCGAGCTCGTGAAGATCGAGCCTAAAGCGATTGGCGTCGGGCAGTATCAGCATGACGTCGATCAATCAGCTCTTGCACGTTCTCTTGATGCGGCCGTCGAAGACTGTGTGAACTCGGTTGGCGTCGACGTTAATACGGCGTCTGTTCCGCTGTTGGCACGCGTGGCAGGGCTGAACCAAACGCTCGCGACAAACATCGTTCTCCATCGCGATGCAAACGGTGCGTTCAAAAAGCGGTCGGAGTTGAAGAAAGTGGCGCGCATGGGGCCGAAGACATTTGAACAAGCGGCCGGCTTCTTGCGCATCATGAACGGAACCAATCCGCTTGATGCCTCTGCCGTCCATCCAGAAGCCTATGATTTGGTAGAGCGGATAGCGAAGTCGAAACAGCGCGCGTTGAAGTCGATGATCGGAGACAAGGCGTTTCTGAGCACGCTGCGCCCGCAGGACTTTGCGGATGATCAGTTCGGCGTGCCCACGATCAGCGACATTCTCGCCGAACTCGAAAAGCCTGGCCGTGATCCAAGGCCCGAGTTTAAGACGGCGACCTTCAAGGAAGGCGTGGAAGAGATCAGCGATCTTAAGCCCGGCATGCAGCTGGAAGGCGTCGTGACCAACGTCACGGCATTCGGAGCGTTCGTGGACGTTGGCGTCCATCAGGACGGTTTGGTGCACATCTCAGAAATGGCGGACCGCTTTGTCAAAGATCCGCGCGAGGTCGTCAAAGCGGGTGATGTCGTGCGGGTGCGCGTCAAAGAAGTCGACGTCGGGCGCAAGAGGATTGGATTGTCGATGAAGTCTGGTGCGAGTGCACCTGCCGGCGAGCGTGCGCGCGCCGAAGACCGCTCAGCCAGCGCGAGGAAGCACGCAGGTGCGCCGATCCCCCAGCCTAAAGACAGTGGTGAAACGGCGCTGGCGGCCGCGCTGCGAAGAGCGCGGCCCAATTCTTGAAGTCAGTAGCGCGGGTCGTCCCGATACCGGCGGTCGCGAAGGTAGCGCGTCAGATCTATCTCGTAGCCACCGGCCGCGCCGTCGCGGTCAAACCCACCCTCGCAGTACGGATTGCCGTAATAGCCGTAGGGGCCATTGTAGGGCTTGCAGTCCCGGCTGTAGTATTTTCGCTTATACTTCTTGGAGCCAATGAGGTGCGTCGTTGCAGCCTGTGACGCTTCAGGTCCGGCCGTTAGCGTGCTTGGCAAAGGCCCAGCGAAGGCTTGGCTGGCCATGCCCATGGCAGCGACCGCGATAATCGTGGGTTTGATTGTCATCCATAGCCCTTTCTTGTGGTTTGTCCCAAGCATCCGTCAAATATCGACTGCATTCAACATGAGCACGGACGATCCCAAATACAACCGGTGTACCGGCAGGTTGGTTACTCGTAGAAGGGTGGAAACAACTCGTTGAAGGTTTGCGGCGATTTTTTCGGGCGTTTCCGGGGCTTGGCGGCGATAGGTTCGGGTTTTTCCGTTGGCGCCGCGGCGATCGGTTCGGGCTCATCCGCCTCGGCCTTCGGCGAGCGCTTTTTGCCCCGCGTGCGCGGCTCCGGCGCTAGCTCCGTCACTGGTAGATCCTCGCTGTTGGGGATCACACTGCCGTAGAACGGCAGCTTTTTGGGCTTGGCTTTGGCCTTCTCCAACGCTTTGTCGACCGTCTTTTGCAGCTTCGCGACGAAAGCCGGGTCGGGCTTGAACTCCGTCTTGGAGCGCATGTGCACGACTTTGTAGCCCTTCTTCTTGAGGGCCGCGAGGATTACTGGCAAGGCTTTGGCGGTGGCGGATTTGATGTCGTGGAAGAGAACGATACCGCCCTTATTTTGCTCGATCTTGTTAATGGTGTAGCTGGCCAAGCGGCTGGCTGAACGGATGTAGCTGTCGTTGGACACGACATCGACGGTGAAGGACGCGACGCCGCGCTTTTGCAGGTGTGACAGCATCGGGTTGGAGTCGCTCAAGCCCGGGAACCGGAAGAACGGGGCGATCGGCTGTTCAGCCGTCATTGCGATAGCGGCAAAGCCCCGTTCAATCTGATCCTTGGCGCGCGCCAGGCTGAGCCTGCGCATGTTTAGCGGATGCGACCAGGTATGCGTGCCAAGTGTATGGCCGCGCGCCAAGATATCCTTGATGGAATTGGGATAGGCGACGGCCATGCGTCCGACGGAGAAGAATGTCGCCTTGGTGCAATAGCGGTCCAGCGTGTCGAGGATGGACTTGGTGATCCACGGCATTGGGCCGTCATCAAACGTGAGGACAACTTCCTTCGGCTTGAGGAAGCTCTCTTCCCGGTCGTATCGCGAAAGCTCGCCGTAGAGTGGGCCGCCGGTCGGGTCGATTTCGACGACACGGGCGACGGGCAAGCCCTTGGACGGGTCAGAGCACCGCTTGTCTGGCGCGGCGAAGCTTGCCGAGACCGACAGCAGCAACAAGACTACGGCGATAATGCTACGCATGCGCGCATTCCTCCTGAGATCCCAGTGCACCGAATACGGGACTTTGCGGGACTGGGGCAAGGGGCAACGGCCAGGAATAGGGGGAAACCGGTCTTTCGGGTGAATGGTATTGCATTTGCCACACGCCCCAGCGGGCTAGCTAAAACTCCCACCACTGCTTTTCAGGCGCAGCGGGCCGACGAACGGGTTGAGTTGGCTTGTCAGCGAGCCATGGGAGCACTTCGGGCGTGTTGTTCTGCTGTGCCGCCGGGCTATCTGGTCCGAAATCAGGTTTGAACAACTTTTGCTTCCGCGCGCTGGCGACTTTTCGCTTAGCGATCATCTTCTCCGCGCGCAGATCAAATGCCTTAATTGTTGGGCTTGGTTTGCTTCCAGTGACGTGAACAACCTTGTACCCGCGCTTCTTCAACTCATCGAGCAGCGTCTTGAGACCGGCGGCGGTTGATCGCTGAATGTCGTGGAACAGGATGATGCCTTTGCCGCGCTTTTCCAACTGTGTCAGGACGGTTTTGATCATGACGGAGGGCTTGCGCGTCATGAAGTCTTTGGAATCGATGTCGATGCCGAAGGTGGCGATGTTCCGCTCGCCTAGGTGTTTCAGCATAGATTTTGGAGCCGCCAGATATGGAAAACGGAAGAACGGTGCAATAGGCACGTTCAGGCTCTTGGCCACAATGGAATAGCCGAGTTCGATTTCATGCTTGGCTTGATCGGCCGGAATATGTGTCAGCTTCTTGTGCGACCAGGTGTGCAAGCCAATCGTGTGGCCTGCATTCAGCGTTTGGCGCAGCAGGTCGGGTTCCACCAGCGCCATGCGGCCGACGATGAAGAAGGTACCCTTGGTGCAGTGATCTGCGAGAGCCTTTAGGATCGCTGGCGTCTTGGCGGCGGACGGTCCGTCGTCGAACGTCAATACGACTTCTTTCGGCTTGAGGAAGTCGTTGCCGGGATATTGACTGCCGAATTTCGGGCCGCCTGTCGCGTCGATGGCGACTGTGCGTGATACGCCTAAGGCGTTCGGGCCGGCCGGGCAGGCATGGGCGAGCGCAACCGGCATCACAGTGCTGGCGCCAGTGCTCAACGCGGCAATCGCCATCGCCCGTGCGGCCTTGAACGGCACAGCCAATCGCATGGTCTTCCTCCCGTCAGCTCAGGCTTTGATGGCCCGGCTTGATCCTTTCGCCTGGCATAGCGGCGTGACAGAATGGGGGCAAGCGCGTGTTGCCGCGTCACTTGGGACCAAAAGCGGTCTTGGCAGCTTGCGTCCGGGCATTCTATGCGGCAGGAACACGGGAAAACTTGCCCGCCCAGGGCCAGGGCAATTTTCAGAACAACAAGGGTTGATTAGCGCCAATGGCCGAGAACGACGACATCGCGCGCGTGGAAACCGATGACGCCGACGAGCAGGCTGCACTGCTCGCCCGTGCCGTTGCCGAGGCCTTGGAGGAGGGCAACACCGCCGAGGCCGTGCAGCTGACGCATGATTTGCGTGCGCCCGACTTGGCTGACTTGATCAGCCTGCTCGTGCCGGATCAGCGGGTTATGCTGATCCAGGCTCTGGGTCCTGCGTTCGACTTCGAAGTTCTGTCGGAGTTGGATCACACGGTGCGCGACCAGCTATCCGAAGCGTTGCCGAACGAGCTGCTTGCCCGCGCCGTCACCGAGCTGGACACCGACGATGCCGCCTACATTCTCGAGAATCTCGAGGAGGAGGATAAGGAAGAGATTCTTGCGCAGCTGGACACGACCGATCGTGCCGCGCTGCAAAGGAACCTTGATTATCCGGAGGAGACAGCCGGCCGCCTGATGCAGTCGGAATTTGTGGCGACGCCACCATTTTGGTCCGTCGGACGCGTGATCGACCACATGCGCGAAACGGAGGATCTGCCCTACACGTTCTCGGAAATATTTGTCGTCGATCCTTCTTTCAAGGTTATCGGCTCCGTTGATCTGTCGCGGCTGCTGCGCACCAAGCGGCATGTGCCGGTTGAAGAGATTATGGAGAAGGACCGGCAGGTCGTGCTTGCCACAGCTGACCAGGAGGACGTGGCGCGCCAGTTCGGCCGCTACGACTTGATGAGTGCGCCAGTCGTTGACGAGAACGACCGCCTCGTCGGTGTCTTGACGGTCGACGACGTGATGGAAGTTCTGCAAGAGGAAGCCGACGAAGACATGCTGGCGCTGGGCGGCGTTGGCGATGAGTCATTCGGCGACAGTGTCTTGAACACCCTGCGCAGCCGCGTTCCGTGGCTCCTGGTGAACTTGGGAACCGCCGTTTTGGCATCGACGGTGATCCAGGCGTTCGACGCGACAATTCAGCAGATGGTGGCGCTTGCTGTGTTGATGCCGATCGTAGCCTCGATGGGTGGCAACGCGGGGACGCAAACGATGACGGTGACGGTCCGCGCGCTCGCCACGAACAAGCTCGGCAGTGTCAACGCCCGCCGTGTCATTACGCGTGAGGCCTTGGTGGGCCTTTTTAACGGGATGATCTTGTCCGTTGTCATGGCTGCGATCGTTGTCATGTGGTTTGGAGCCGGGATGCTCGGCTGGGTGATCGGCATTGCAATGGTCGTAAACTTGCTGTCCGCGGCCTTGGCCGGGATTTTGATTCCGATGGGTATGGACAAGCTCAAGCTCGACCCCGCGCCGGCGTCCGGCGTGTTCGTGACGATGGTCACCGATGTCGTCGGCTTCTTCGCGTTCCTGGGCCTGGCGACGATCTTGCTAACCTGATGCTGCTTCCTTGGCCGGTTCGCCGGCCAGCCGTGAGACTTGGGCGAACAGCTGGGTCATGTGCGGGTAGGCCGCCATAATGTTGGACAGATCGAGAGAAAGTTCCCGCATACGGTGGCGTTGCGTTTCCGATGGTGTGCCGGAGCGCATCAGCAATTCCATTTCCGACAACCGTTCGCGGATGTGTGCTGCCTGAGGGTGGCGCTCGTAAAAGCGATGCAGATCGGTAACCTGTCCGATGACGCTCGCATAGTCGACAGAACCATCGCTTGCGCCCGCATCAATGTCGTTGGCGGGCAGCAATAGGGTCTCGTGCTGCTCCGCCAAGTCTTCACTGTGAAGGTTGGGTGCGGTGGTATCGGCTCCGCTTGAGGCAGCGAGCGCGAGAAGCTGTTTTGTGTCGGTTGTGTTGGTCTTGTGGCGTGCTTCTTTTTTGTCGAGTTCGAATGTGCGTGCCGCCATGCAGTCTTGAGAATTGATTTTTTCAGCCAGAAACGCCCGGATGTTTTCAAGTTCGCGCTTGTCGCTTGAGCTGACGGCACAGCGGCTTCCGTCGTTGGCGGTCAAAGCCAGAACGTAGCGGTCCTTGTCGCGCAGGGTGAGCAGAACGAATATCGCGGCCAGCGCTCCCGAAGCCAGCAGCCAAGGCTCCGCTGGCGCCATCAGTTTCAGCGCGTAGTTGGTCAGGCCTGCGCTTGCACTCATCACAGCTGCGAATAGTGAGATGATCCGAAATAACGGGCGGCTACTCTTGTTCAAAGAGACAGTCGCAATCGCGGGAATGGCGATGGTCCATTGTCCCGTTTCGACAATTCTTTCGCGGATTGTGAGGCTGCCGCTTGGATTGATCTGTCGGGTCTTAAAGCCTTCGATGGTGGAATAGGCCGGTGAACGCATCAACATCGCAACTTCTCCCTGAACGCATGACACGGGCAGCCAAGGAAGACGATTTGCGTGTTCCCTCGTGCTTGCCCCTAGCGGGTCGACGTTGCGTCCTTCTCCCCCGTTTTCGAGAAAGGCGCTGGCGCAGTTCTGTGCGCCCTACAAGGCAATATTGAGGCTGGGCTAGCACACGCGATCGCACCTGGTAACACATGCGTACTGCGCGCGGACGGACACCCAAGGCAAGTGACACATGCTAAGGCCAGGGTTTGGCCAACGGCGCGCGAACATCAGGCCGGAGCCAAGTAATGCGCCCACAGAATAAAGGGCAGCCAAATTAATCTTACGAAGATGCCTAGTCGGCCAGGGGTGAACCGAAGCGCAATTTCAAGCGTTTCGACGTCAAGAGCGCCGCTGCAACTTGTGAAGTTCGTTGTCAACATGTTGTGGTGGACGCATAGTGTGATCACTGGATTTAGATTGGCACAGGTGGTTTTGCGTCATGCCTAAGAAATCTGCGCGCGCGTATTGGAAGGGGTTTCTGCGCCTCAGCCTAGTCTCCATTGGCGTTGAAATTTACAGCGCGGTTGAGTCCAAGTCGGACATTTCGTTCCGTCAGATTCACAAGCCCTCGGGCCGCCGCATCAAGTATCAGAAGATCGTGCAAGGCGTCGGCGAGATCGACAACTCCGATATCGTCAAAGGCTACGAAGTCGACACCGACACGTATGTTACGATCGAGCCTGAAGAGATCGACGCGCTTAAACTCGAGAGTAAGAAGACGATCGACCTAGCTCAGTTCGTAGATGCCGATGAGATCGATTATCGATACTTCGAGCGTCCATATTTCATCGTGCCTGCCGATGAGATGTCCGGCGAGGGTTATGTTGTCATCCGCGATGCGCTGCGTAAGACCGGCAAGGTCGGTCTGGCACAGGTGACGATAGCGGGGCGCGAATGGCTCGTTGCCATCAAGCCGCTTGAAGACGGAATGGTCATGGAAATGCTGCGTTACGCCGAAGAGCTGCGAGACCCAGCCGATTTCTTCGACGAAGTACCAACGGCCAAGCCTGACAAGGAGATGGTGGACCTTGCAGAACAGCTCATCGGCAAGAAGTCCAGCACCTTCGCGCCAGAGAAGTTTGAAGACCACTACCAGACAGCGCTGAAACAGCTGGTGCAGGACAAGATCAAGGGCCGCAAAATTATCGCACCACATGAAGAAGCCAGGCCGAAAGGTACGAACGTGGTGGACCTGATGGAGGCGCTGAAGAAGAGCGTGGGCGCCCAAGGCAAGTCCACGTCTGGTTCGTCCAAGCGCAAGTCAACGGAAAAGGCCGCGCCTGCGAAGAAGACGCCGTCCCGGTCCAAGAAGCGCGCGTCATAGGCGTTGGCCGCTGACAACAAGAGCCGGAGATGGCGGCTGGAAAGTTAGCGAAGTATCGCGCCAAGCGCGATTTCAAACAGACCGCCGAGCCCCGAGGCGGACGCGTCCGCTCGGCTGAGTACCCCCGCTTCGTCATCCAGAAACACGACGCTACAAGACTACACTACGACTTTCGCCTGGAGGTCGACGGTGTCTTCAAGTCCTGGGCGGTCACGCGCGGCCCTTCGCTCGATCCAAAGGAAAAGCGATTGGCCGTCGAAGTCGAAGACCATCCGCTTGACTACGGCGACTTCGAAGGGACGATCCCAAAAGATGCCTACGGTGGCGGCACAGTCATGCTGTGGGACCGCGGCTTTTGGGTGCCCGAGGATGAGCAGTCCGCCTTGACCTCCTTAGAGGATGGCGAACTGAAATTCACGGTCGCCGGTGAAAAGCTCAAGGGCAGCTTCGTTCTGGTGCGCATGAAGCATGACCGGGAAGCGCGGTCTGGACGAAAAAGTCAAACCAACTGGCTGCTGATCAAACATAAAGACGAGTATGCCAAATCGGGCGACGGCGAAGGGGTGTTGAAAAAGGACCGGTCGGTCGCATCAGGACGAACCATGAGGCAGATCGCGCGCGGGGAGGGTGATGCGCCGGAGGCCTTCATGACGAAGCCGCAAGGTGCGCCAAAGCCGGATGCGATCTGGCACGATACCAAGCCAAAACGTGCATCTTCTTCCGCTCCCAAATCGCACAGGCGTCCAACCACAGGCGCTGTGCCAAAGGTTAGCGCAGTCAAAGACAGCACGGACAACGTTGTCTGCGGCGTCACGATCTCAAATCCTGACAAGGTGCTTTGGCCCAAACACAAAGGGCAAAACCCGGTCAAAAAGCGTGATCTGGCACTCTATCTGGAGGCGGTGGGGCCGTGGATGCTTCAGCATATTGCAGGGCGGCCATGTTCGATCATTCGCGCACCTGACGGCATTGAGAAGGAGTCATTCTTTCAACGCCACGCGATGAAGGGAACGTCGGACCTTGTCACCACCGTGAAAGTGCCCGGTGACCGGGATCCCTACCTGCAAATCGATACTTTGGAAGCCCTGATTGCCATGGCCCAGAGCGCGGCGCTGGAGTTCCATCCATGGAACTGCAGCGTTGACGAACCCACTGTGCCGGGGCGCCTCATCTTCGATCTCGACCCAGCACCAGACGTCAGCTTCGATGACGTCGTCTCGGCCGCCCGAGAGATGAAAACGCGAGTAGAGCAAGTCGGTCTCGTGCCGTTTTGCAAAACCACTGGCGGCAAGGGGCTCCACGTCGTCACGCCGTTGAAGACTGATGGAAGGTCCTCGTTGGGCTGGGACGAGGCCAAGACATTCGCACAGGCTCTGTGCGCTTCAATGGCTGAAGAAAGCCCGGACAAGTATCTCGTCACAATGTCGAAGGCGAAACGGAAAGGCCGAATCTTTCTCGACTATCTGCGCAATGACCGGATGGCGACGGCCGTCGCGCCGTTGTCGCCGAGGGCAAGACCGGGTGCGCCGGTCTCCATGCCGTTGACCTGGGGACAAGTGCGCGCCGGATTGCATCCGATGCGCTTCACAATCGAGACCGCGCCAAAGCTGATGGGTGACAGCAAAGCTTGGGCGCATTATCCCAAAGCGGCGCGCCCGTTAAAGCGCGCCATTCAGGCCCTGATCAAATTGCAGCAAACTTAGGAGCGGCCGCGCCACAGCCAGATCGTCAAGATCGCACCAACGATCGCGGTGATGTACCAGAGCCAAGTGGGAAGCAACTCCAGGATGACGCCGACGTGATAACCCATGAATGAGCCGGCGATTCCGACCAGTGCGAAGGTGACGTCGCCCGCTCCAGTGGACTCGACGATCTGCCGCCCGAGCCAGCTCCGGCCCTTTCGGTTAAAGATGAGCCCGACGGCGATGCCGATTAAGATCAAGAGAATAAACGTCAAAAGCGCTGTCGTAATAATTGCCATGCGTTATCTCCAAAGCAAGAATAACTAGGTAAGTGATGGCTCAACGCGGCAAACGAAAGAAAGTTTCGTCCAAGGGGGCCGGGTCTGGTAAGGGTACCAGCATGCAGCCGCTGCACGCGGCGCCGCCACCTGCATTCATCGCACCGTGTCTGGCTAAATCCTACCAACGCTTTGCCGGCGGCGACGCGTGGATCCACGAGATCAAATTCGACGGGTATCGCATTCAGGCGCGGCTAGAACACGGCGCCGTCCAGTTGCTCACGCGCACGGGCCTGGACTGGACGGCTCGCTTCGGCGCGATCAAACAAGCTTTGGCCAAATGGCAAGTAGCCTCGGCCGTGCTGGACGGCGAAGTCGTGGTCGAAGAGACCTCCGGCCTTTCTAGCTTCACAGCCCTCGTCGAAGCCCTGAAAGCAGGGCGGTCGGACGAGATGGTGTATTACGCTTTCGACCTGCTTTTCCTAAACGGGTTGGACCTGCGGGCGCTGCCGCTATCAGAGCGCCGCGCGGCACTGGAAACACTTCTGTCGGAGCAACCGGACAACGAAAACATCCGCTTCAGCCAACACCTAGAGGGAAACGGAGAGGCGATCTTCACCGAGGCATGCAAGCTTGGGCTGGAAGGGATCGTTTCAAAAAGAAAAGACAAGCCCTATCGCAGCGGGCGCCGCGACGAATGGCGGAAGATCAAGTGCGCTTTCACCGACGAGTTCGTGATTGGTGGCTACGCTGACCATGCCGCCCAAAAAAACGCGATTGGCTCGCTGGCGCTGGGTTACTTCAAGAACGGAAAGTTTATCTACACGGGACGTGTCGGTACCGGCTTCGACCAGCGCACTGCGGCCGCTTTGTGGGATGGCCTACAAAGCTTGCGCGCCGCCCGTTCGCCATTCCACGGCCGTCTCACCAGCGCACAACGCAGCGGGATCACCTGGGTGCAGCCGAGGCTGGTCGTGAACGTGGCCTACCGGGGCTGGAGCGCGGATGGCCTCCTACGCCAGGCAGCCTACAAGGGCGTTCGTGACGACAAGCCTGCAGAGGATGTGGGCCCACCTGCCGGCGGGCCCGATCAGGCGTAGTGCGCTCTGCTAGTTCACCTGGCAGTTGGATTCATACTGCAGGCAAGCTTGAGTATTCCCCTGGTTACACTTGCGCTGATACGATTTACAGCCGGGCTTTTTCCAAGGTTCGATTTCGAAGCCGTTCTTGTTCTGCTTCCAGCGGCACCGGCCATTGACCATTTCGTATTGCTTCTTGCAGTAGCAGTCGCCTTCTGGGCTGCGGTAGGCATTCTTTCCGCAGTTCTGCAGCAGTACGCAACGGCCGTTTCGCAGCTTGTAGTTCTTGCCGCACTTCAACCGCTCGCGGCGGCACCGGCCATTCCGCATCTCAAAGCCCCGGTTACAATAGCAGTCGCCTTCCGCGCTACGGTAGGCATTGCGTCCACAGTTTTGCAGCAGAACGCAGCGGCCGTTTTGAAGTTTATAGTTCTTGCCGCACTTAAGCGGTTTGGGCTGCCGTTGCTGCTGCTGGGGCTGAGCATCATCGGAGTAACCATCGTCATCGTCATCGCTCGAATCTGACGTTTGGAAAGTTGGGCGGCTCACCGTTTTCCCCGGCGCCCAGCCGGAAAGGGCAAATACCACGTAGTCCTTCGTTGCCTGGTCGTTCCGGAACGAGGCGATATACAGCATGTCGCCGACGGCCAGAATATCGTGCGCTTCAATACCGACGCCCGTCAGCCGGATCGTTTTGACCAGCGACAGATCCGACTGTGTCAAAACATAAATCGTGCCTTGCTCGCCAGCGGCGATGACATAGTCCTTGGCGGCGGTCACGGCGCGAATAGGCTCGCTCGTCGTGGCCTCGCTGGTGAAGTCGGGGCTACCCTTCGGCAGCTTGCGGATGAAGCCCTGTGCATTGCCAAGCGGCGCACCGGCAACAAAAACACCGTCATCGCCCAGCGCCAGCCGCCCATAGTGGATGCCAGAGGCTGGAGAAAGCGCGAATACATCGCCAGTACCCGCCTCAACGAGCGTAACGAACGGTTTGCGGTCCCCAACCGTCGTGTGGGAAATATAGACGTAGTCTTTATCTGCCACCATGTCGGCAACGCCACCTTCCAAGTCGGCTTGCTTGCGGACTTTGCGGCTCTTGCCTGAGACCTTGTAAAGCACCGACGGAGAACTACAGTTCGTGTTCGCAACCGCCCAAAGGTCGGAACCATCCGACGCCATCAGTTCCGCGCATCTAGGAATGGAGGCGAACACCCTCGCCTTGGACTTCCCGTTTTCGCGCACCCAGATCTTATTGTCGGTGTTGTTCAGGGCAAATACCCGGCCGTCGCTCGTCGCCGCCATGTCGACGGGCAGGCGGCCGACCGAATAGCGTTCGACAACCTCGCCATCCTCCGGGTTGATCTGCGAAATCGAGCGCTGGCCGCTCTCGCTGACCCAAAGGTCCGTTCCATCATGAGCCAAGCGTTCCGGCCATTTCCCAACACGGATTTGAGCCGGCTTGACACTGGCGGTCTCTGGATCTGTTGATTTTTTGTCCGGCTCTCTATCGGCGGACGCTTCGTCATCGGTTCCAGAGGCATCATCGGAAGCGTTAGACTCCCCGCCCTCTAACTTTTTCAGATAGGCTTTGGCCAGATCGGCCCGGAACCCATCCGGAAAGCTACTCAAGAAAGCTTTCCACGCATCGGCCGTACCCAGCTCCTTTGCGCTCTCGAAGGCTTCTTTCTCGCTGATCTGCGCGAGCGCCTGCGGAATTGCCAGCGGAATAAAGCCGGCCTCGCGGCCGGGGCTAAAAAACAGGCCTACACAGAAGACAGTAGCCAGTAGGATCGAGCGCAAGAACATATGAAAAGCCTTTGGCGGATTGGCTGTGCGAAGATTGCTCAGGCCGACCATAACGGGCAGGAGGCTCCCAGGCCAAGCGATAGTTGATCGGCCGGCAAGGCTCGACCGCTCGCCGGAACGTCAGTCGCCAGGACTGGCTGCCGCCAGCGCCTTCTTCATGGTGGTATTCGTCAGCCAGACGTCACCCCTTGGAACGGAATTTCTGTGCTGAGGGGCATACCCACGCTGCTCAAAAAATTCCTCCGCGGTCTCGCTCGCGTCGACCAAAACCTCCGTCGCCCCGCGCGCCGCCGCGAGCCGCTCCAAGGCGTCCACGAGGGTCGAGGCGACCCCTTGGCGAATGTAGAAGGGATGCACGTAGAGCAGGTCAATCACTGCATTGTCTTTCAGCGCAGCAAAGCCGGCATACTCGCCGTCAATCCTGGCGACGAGCGTGAGCATCTTTTCAAGTCTGCGCGCGAAAGCTTCCGCATCGGCCGCGCTGCTGGCCCAGGCCAAACGCTGATCGTCATCGTAATCATCCGCTGTCAACTCCTCGATGCTCTGCGCGAACAAATCGACGAGGGCCAGTGTATCGCTCAACAAGAAGGGCTGAAGGGTTGGTTTTGAAGTCATGATCAATCTGTCTTTTGCGGTTCACAAAGCCTGCATTCTAGCGCGGTTTCCTGCACGGCTTTTTACTTAAGAGAAGATGTATTTTCTGCGTAAAACCTACCAATTCCTGAAGACGGAACGCGGCTGTTGTGCTATAAAGAACACAACATCGAGAGAGTTTGCAGTGCACACAACAGGCCCACGCCGTTATTCAAAATTGGAGCTGTGTACGACCAGCCAGCTGGAGAGTTTGGCGAACGAGTTTCGTTATGACGTCGACACGCTGCGCAGCATAAGCAACGCTCTCTCCCAACGTACCTGTCATCATTCCCGCTATGCAAATAGGAAAGTTAAACGCCAGCTAACCGCGCTGACGGCCGGTCCACCGCGCCAGCGCCCAAGCTACCGCAGTTGGCGTCAGCGGGCTGGTATGGGCGCCTTGTGTCTGTCGCTGTCGGTCGCGCTCGCGATGGCCGCCGACAATGTCGTCCGCTGGATCATGCACGCCGCCTGATATTGCTCGCCGGCGAACGGTTTGAGGGACGGCGAAAAGACCGCAGTCAATGCCGCGGTCTTTTCTATTCATCGGCTGTTCGGGAGCTAAGGCTGTTCGCCGAGGTAGCGGCGTCTTATGCCCGCCCAGCGCTCCGTCTCGCGGAAGGCTAGCAGGGCCTGGTTCACGGGCTCGCGCAGCGCGCTGCCGGGCTGAAGGACAATGCCATAGCCCTGGGGCTCGAACACGTCCGGCAACAGTTCAACCTTTCCAGGGAAATTTCGCAGGATTGAAAACCGCAAGAGCGGCTCATCGTGAACGAAGGCGTCGATCTTTCCAGTGTCCAGCGCCTGTAGGCCATCGGCGACACTGTCGAACTCCTGTGGGCGCATTGAGCGTTGATTGAAATAATCGAGCGTTGCGGATTTTGCCACGACACCGACTTTCGCGCGCGGCAAGTCCTTCGGCCCCGAGACCGGCCCGGAGATCCCCTCCAATGTCAGCGCTGTTGTCAGCTGAGCCGTAAAGACCGCCGTCAGGATGAGTGCGGCGAACATCCAAACCACGGCGATCGCACGCCCCAACGGCGTGATCGGCGCCTTGTCGCCATAACCCACCGTCGTCATGGTCACGGCGGCCCACCAGAATCCCGTCCCGATCCCTTTGATGGGCTGGTCGTGGAACTGTTCGGAATTCTTGCCGCGTTCAACAAGCCAGATGATGGCACCTGTGACGAGGAGCAACAGTCCAAGCATGGAAACGGTCGTCAAGAACGCCGGTGAGGTGAGCGCTTGGATGACATCCCAGAACCCGGACCTTTGTTCGGTGTGCACCGCAATGGCCAATCCGGAATCGTAGAACGCATGGGAGAAGTCGGCGATTTTTTCCCGGTCGCCGGTAATCGAGATGGCGGCCACGCCCAAATCGGCCTCGCCCTTGGAGACAGCATCAACGACGCCATCCCCCGTGTCATACTTCCTCCAAACGATTGGCCGGTCGAGCGTTTGGGTAATGTCCCGCAAAAGCTCAATAGCCAGCCCGGTCCATTCGCCATTATCGGTCTGGATGGCGAAGGGTGGGGCGACCTTTGTGGCCACCGTCAACGGTTCAGAGGCAGCAGTTTGCGCGGCGGCTTGTTCGGACGCCGCAGGATCTTGCGCGACGGCTGTTTGCCCAGCCGCCAACATCAGAAGCAACGCACATAACGTCGACGCGACCCGATTGGCTGGTGCACAGCCGTGGCGGCGGTTGATCTTAAAGTTTTGCAAATCCCACATAAGTCGCTGGTCCAATCCCCTCATAGTTCACTTCGAGGGGATTAGACCCGATGCGGACCAATGGCTCAAGGGACCAGCGAACGAAGCAGACTAAGTGCCCATCCTGTTCTTCACAAAGTCGGTCCGAGTGGACAAAAACAGCCCCACCAGCATTGCCGGGACAAAGGCCAAGGTCCCTGTCGAACCCATACCTAGCGCCGTCCAAGCCGGTCCTGGGCAGAACCCGCTAATTCCCCAGCCTAGCCCGAACAGCAAGGCCCCGGTGAGCAGAGGGGCATCAATCGCCTTAGAGCTCGGAACGTCAAACGTTGGGTTCGCGACAGGAGCTGTCCGTTGCCACGCTAGCCGGTAGCCAATGAAAGTGGTGATCGTGGCACCAGCCATTACGAAGATTAGGCTGGGATCCCACGCTCCGGCGACATCTAGAAAGTTCAGAATCTTTCCCGGGTTCGACATGCCCGCGATGACAAGACCGCAGCCAAAAACGAGGCCAGCAACGAGGCCGAATAAAATGCGGGTCATAGCCAGCCTCCAGCACCGTGACGAAGAATGAACACGGCCAGCGCCGCGCTTGCCATAAAGACCAGGACCGCGACCAATGAGCGGACCGACAATCGCGCCAGCCCACAAACGCCGTGGCCCGAGGTGCAGCCCGACCCCATGCCGCTACCAAAGCCGACCAGAAGGCCGGCCGTGGCCATGCCAATCACATTGGGAGACACGGTGTGGACAGGCATCTCACCAGCCACCGCCCCAATGAGAAACGGCGAACCAATAAGCCCTAGGATGAAGGCCAGACGCCAGCCCCAATCAGACGGCGCTCCGTCCATTGGAAGAACGGCCGACATCATGCCCTTGGTAATTCCGGCGATGCCGGCAATCTTGCCCAAAAGCCCCATCAACATAACGGCGCTGATGCCGATGAGAATGCCGCCCGCCAGCGACATCCAAGGTGTAAAGTCCGTAGGTACGACAGGGCCCATCCGCATGCCTCTCAATAAACCGATGCAACGAGACAAAGGTTTACAAGAGCGCGACGGCTAAGGGAACTCACCGCCAAGCCGGATCAGACGGACGAGAGCTTGGTCTCAATCAGGTCTGCGACCACCTTGAAAATTTCGTCTTCCGTATAGGGCTTAGTGATCAGCGGCACATTGTACTGAGCGACAAGCTGTTCGGATGGATTATAGCCGGAGGCAAATGCGACTTTCACGCCAGCGTTAATAAGGTCCCAAGCCAAATCATAGGACGCTTCGCCTTGCCCCAGGTTAATGTCGAGCAAGGCAAAATCGAACGGTGGACTGTCGCCTATCGCGTCTTTCGCGGCGCTCAAACTCATGGCGACGATCACCGGCGAAAACCCGCAGGTGATCAAAATATTTTCTGCATCCATGGCAATGAGAGGTTCGTCTTCGACGAGCAGAGCCCGGTAACCGCTAGCAATTGAGGTCATACGTGAGAGGATTATTTCAAGTTGGTCATAGGAACAGATATAACGCATTGGAAGCCGTCAGGTTCGAAATGTTGTTCTATCGCTCCCTGAAGACTGCCCTGAATCGTTGCCTTCACGAGGTTTGACCCAAATCCTGAGCGCGTGGGTTGTTCAACCTTGGGCCCTCCGATCTCCTTCCAAACTAAAGAGAATTTTTCTCCGTCGCCCTCATCGACCCGTGACCAATTGACCGACAATTTGCCCTCCGGCATGGACAGAGCGCCGTACTTGGCCGCGTTGGTCGCCAGTTCGTGCACCGCCATGCCCAATCCCAACGTGCCGCGGGGGTTGATCATCAGATCAGGCCCTTTCAATGAAACGCGTTCTGGCCCGTAGACGTCGGTAAGTTCAAGGTCGAGAACAGCGCGCAGCCGGGTTGGGCCCCAGTTCTCATGCGTGAGAAGATTGTGCGTTTTTGACAGGGCGCCGATACGCTTCACCAAGGTGTCCATAACCGCTTGAGGGTCACGATTGTCTCGCTTGGCTTGGTTGATGAGCGAAGTGACATTGCCCAGCATGTTCTTCACGCGATGCTGCAGCTCTTGCATCAGTTCGCGCAGCTGCCGTTCCAAGGTGCGCTGGCCGGTGACATCGACTGCATTGATACCGAGCGCGTAGATCTCGCCATCGCGGCGGATGGGATACCAGTCGACAAGCCAGGTGTGTTCGTTCTGCGGATCGGCGGGTGTCGCGCCAGACACCTCTTTGGCGATAACCGGTTTGCCGGTTTCCAGTACCTGGTTGGCTGGCTCAAGGATCTCGTCGTGGAACTGCGGAAAAAGATCCAGAATAGATTTTCCAATGTGCTCATCAATTGGAAAGCCATTGAGCTTTTCCATCCGTTCATTGACCCGCAGATACTTCAAGTCCCGGTCGACTAGCGCCATGGCCTGTGGGCTGACGCGATAGAGTTCTTCGATCTCCATTCGGCTCTCGCTGGCATCGCGTTCAGCGTATTCCAGTCGGCGAGCATAATGACGAACCTCGGTGACCGGATAAGCCACGATCACAACCCCGGCAATTTCGTTGAGCGACGTCTTGTACGGTGACAGGCGTATGCTCAGCACTTCTTCGCCATCGCTCGTGTCGACCTCCAACTCATCATCGGTCCCGTCCTTTAGGACAGCCAACGCACGCGCGGATAAATCGTCGGCTACGAGATTCGACTTAACATGATCGAATGGACGACCTTTGTCCGCCTCCACGACCCTGAAATAATCCTGTGCCGCAGGCGTGAAGTCACGAACCTTTAGATCTGCATCCAAGAACATCATGGCCAGCAGCGAGCTGTTCATGAAATTGGCAAGGTCATCGTTCTTGTCGTTAAGCTCGCGGATCTTGTCGTTCAGCTCGTCGTTGACGGTGGAGAGTTCTTCGTTCGCCGACTGCAGCTCTTCGTTCATCGACATCATTTCTTCATTGGAACTTTTTAGTTCCTCGTTAGATGTCTCGAGTTCTTCAATAGTGGTTCGAATGGTTTGCTGAGCCGCGTCGAGCTGCCGTTCGAGATCGCTGATATAGTCCTCGGCTTGCGGATCGGTTTCCGAAGAGGTTGCAGGCAGGGTAACGTCAACCGCGGCGGTATTCCTCAGATCCAGCCGGTCCTGGAAGACGAGAAGATATTCGTCATGCGCAAGCCGCTCCAATGTCAGCAACAGCTGCGTGGGCTGGCCACCTATAATTCCGGAGAACTCGCGGGTCTTAACCTTGCCCACGGTGAGATGTCCGACGGCGAGAAGACTCCGCAATGCGGCCTTGATCTCCGGCCGTGCCATTTCGATCAAGCCAAGCCGCGCCGAGCCGGGAGCCAACTCCAAATAAGCGCCGGTGCCTTTCGAAGAATAGACGATATCGCGCGCTTCATTGATGACGACGTAGGGAGCGACATGCGACTTGAGCACGGCGGCGTCATACTTCGAACCCTGAGGGGGCCGGTCCGTTTCTGCAAGCGCCGGGTTCGCGTCAGTTGGGAAGGAAAATCCGCGCGATCGAAAAGGCAACTGTAAAGGCCGCGACGGGCCAGGCTTACGCAAGTAAAGCCGGTCGCCCTGCGAAATGGCCGCGAATTCTCCAGTCATCGGAGCAGGGGTCTCGCTAGATCCCAAAAATAGATAGGCGTTCTCTTTCAGCGCGTAGTGGAACAGCGGCAGGACTTCCTTCTGCAGCTCCGGTTCGAAATAGATGAGAATGTTCCGGCAGGACACCAGATCAAGCTTCGAAAATGGCGGGTCGCTGATCAGATTATGCTTGGAAACGCGAACCATCTCGCGGATCGGGTCGGCAATCCGATACCCGTCACCGTCGCTCACACAGCATTGCTCGAGCAGATGGATTGGCACTTCGGAGGCGATCGATCCGGGGTAGATGCCGCCACGTGCGACTTCCAAGGCATCGTTGTCGATATCGGTAGCGAAAATGCTGACGTTGGCATGGCCGTCCGTTCTTTGCATTTCGTCATACACGAGCATGGCAATGGAATAAGCCTCCTGCCCAGTGGAACAGCCCGGCACCCAAATGCGGATTTCTTCGTTTTGCCCGCGATCTTGCAACAGAGGGCGCAGACAGGATTCGCGCAACGTGTCGAACGCGTCGCGATCGCGAAAGAAACTCGTCACGTTGATCAGAAGATCCTTGAACAGCAGCTGAACTTCAGTCTGATCCGAGATTAGTTTCTGCAAGTATGCCTGCGCGGAGTCGCAGCCGAGAACCGACATACGCCGGGAGATCCGCCGCAACATCGTACCCTTCTTGTAGGCGGAAAAATCATGTCCAGTCCGATAGCGAACATGCTTGCTGACACGTTCAACAAAGTCCATGTCGTTTTCGATCAGCGGCTCGATGCCTTGACGGCGGCTGAAGTACTCATCAATGACCGACACCATTTCCGCCGCCGGTAACACAAGGTCGACGGCCTTCGTGGCAATGGCATTGCTCGGCATCCCGTCGTACTTGGCCTGCTTTGGATCTTGCACGAATACGAGGCCGCCTTTTTCCTTCACCGCGGCGATCCCGGCACTGCCGTCGCTGCCCGTGCCGCTCAACACGATGGCCGCACAGTTCTCACCGTAGGCTTCGGCGAGGCTTATGAAGAATGTATCGATTGGTCGGCGATGCCCGCGCGGTTCTTCGAATGACGTCAACTTCAGCCGCCCGTCCTCGATAGATAAAGATGAGCCAGGCGGGATGAGATGGATCGTCCCGCTCTCAATCTCCATACCGTCTTCAATCGGTTTGACAGCGGCGGACGTCCGCTTGGCGAGCAGCTCGGGTAGAAGGCTCGTGTGGTTCGGGTCCAGATGCTGAACGATGACGTAAGCATGTTGGTGCTGACGCGGGATAGTCGAGATAAGCTGTTGGAAGGCCTCTAATCCGCCAGCCGACGCGCCGATCCCCACGACAACGCGCGGTTCCGCACGTGTGGCGGAACTTGCGTCCAAGCGATCGGTTATCTCATTCGTCACGTCTTGCTCCCTAGGTCATTTCCTACGTATTCTGCAAGAATGTGAGCGTGTTGTCCTGGACTTTGAAGAGGAGCTCATGAGCGACTTTAGGTCTCCACCAGACAGTATTCGAACATTCTTGGAAAGCACGCCGGTTCCTTTGACGGTCGCCGATCCGCATCAGCCCGATGCGCCGCTGGTCCTAGTGAACAACGGGTTCTGCGAACTCACCGGATACGGCTTGGATGAAATGATCGGACAGAACTGCCGGTTCCTTCAGGGCGACAAAGATCAGCCGACCGCCCGCGCGGACATACGCGAGGCGCTCTCGCATGGGGCGGATATGCAAGTCGTGCTCGACAATCAGCGCAAAGACGGGTCCAGATTTCAGAACCTGCTCTTGCTCAGCACAATTCGTTCGAGGGAAGGCAAAGTGCTTTGGTTTGTCGGGTCTCAGTTCGATGTAACGGCGGCCATGGGGCCGGACTCGCTGGACCACCACGCGAAGGTGCTCGAAGACGGATTGCAGAGGTTAACCAGCGAGACAATGAAGCTGCACATCAAGACGCGGCAGCTGATGTCGAGCAGTATCGTATCGGTTGTCCGTGCGAAGCTCGCCGCATTGTAAAGGCGGTCCTAACAGACGCCGGAACTCCTCCGCCGCAAGTGCATTGTACTCCTAATAAGACGATCCTCTGGGTCGCCGAAATGGAGTTTCGAAGCGTTGCTATCAAATTTGCAGGACTCTGTCGCGTCGAAGAAGGGCTCATATCAGGCCTCCTTCGCGATGGTTGCTAGCTTGGCTCTCGCCGTAGCTTTCGCGCTCGGGGCGGCAGTCATTCAATTAAGTTTCTATGTCGGTTCTGTTCAGGCAGCACTGATTTTCGCGGCAGGCTTTTTGTTGCTAGCGATCGCCATGAAAATTACCAGCTGGGTTCAAGAGAAAAGAGCTCAGCGGAAGATGAAAGCCGTTAAGCGGGATGTTGGCCGCAGCGTCAAGGCAGCGGCCGCCACAGCGCGTGTAGCAGCGTCGCCGGCTCTACGGCCGCCACTGCTGGTAACCGCCGCTTTCATCGCCGCCGGATATTTTTTTTTCAAAAAGGCAGATCAGGCGGACGCGTGAAGGCTCTCAACCAGAGCGTGGATGAGCCGGACAGCATCCCGGTTATGACGATTGAAGCGTGGAAAGCCCTGGCTGTCCGCACTTGGAAAAACGTCAGCGAAGATCACGTTGGCCTCGTCGCTGCCGGCGTAGCGTTCTACGGTCTACTCGCGTTATTCCCCGCGATCACCGCTCTGGTCGCCATCTCTGGCTTGGTCCTCCAGCCTGGAGACCTAACCGGCCAGATGCAACGTTTGGGAGACTTCATTCCCCCTGAAGCCGCAGAGCTAGTCGTTGGCCAAGCACAAGAGGTAGCAGGATCGCAAAACGTCGGGCTGGGGTTCGCGACGCTTCTGTCCGTCAGCCTCGCCGTCTATTCAGCATCGAAGGGCGTTGCGAGTCTCATGGAAGGGCTGAATATCGCCTACAACGAACGTGAATCTCGGGCGTTCTACAAGCTTTATTTAAAGCGCGTCTATATCACAGCGTTTCTGATCATTGGCGTGATCTTCGCGATCGGCGCCACTCTCGTCTTGCCAGGCGTTCTCAGAATATGGGATTTCGGCGCCACCACCGAATGGATGATCAGCGCCACCCGCTGGCTGCTCTTCGCCTCGATCACCATCCTCGGGCTTGCATTTCTCTACCGCGCTGGGCCAAGTCGCAAGTCGAGCTGGCGAGAGGTGCTGCCCGGCGCCGTGCTGGCATGCGCGCTTTGGCTTTTCGCTTCGATTGGCTTCTCGCTGTACGTCGAAAACTTCGGCAGTTACAACAAATCGTTTGGCGCGTTGGCCGGCGTCGTCTTGCTGCTGATGTGGCTTTGGATTTCGGCGTACGTGGTTCTTCTTGGTGCTGAGTTCAATTCCGAAATCGAAAACGAAGTCGCCCGTCAATCTAGAGAGCCTGACGAATACAAGCTTACGGCTTGACCGAAACGCCGATCATCAGCTGATGCACCATCAGGTCTTCGGAGCCACCAGACCGGTTGATGTACTGGTTCTGATAACCGAGCCGCAGGGACAGGGTTTCCGAAAGCGGCCGCGAAACACCAACATAGGCACGGTTCTGGTCAAACCCATCATTGGGGCCGGGGTTGAGGTCGTTCAACCCGATGAAATATTCATTGCTGAGCGTCAATTTCCATTTGCTGCCTTCGATTGGAAAATCGGCCCTGCCGTTCAGCCTTAGCCGCACAGCCGTCCCATCAATGTCCTCGATAAAGCGTTCTTCGAGACGGACCCGCGCCGAGAGTGATACAAACTGCAGCGGCACGATTGTCAGCCATTGCTGCCACGCCCGTTGCTCAAGACGGTCGGTTGGAAGCTCGATAAAGTGTGCATCATAGCCTGCCGTTACCCAGGTCTTTTTCGCGATCTTGTAGCTGATCGCCGGACGCAACACCGTGCGCTCAAGGTCGCCGAAGTCGTTCAACGAGCGCGTTTGAACAGTCATGCCAACGCGCCATAAATCACTAGGGCTGAGCGTGCCAGTCGTCGTCGTCCAAAAGCCCGTATCTTCAGACGTGGCGAGGCTGGGTGTCGAACTCAAAAGCAGTGCCGCCAGTAAACTGAAAAAACCAAACGGCCGGACTCGGCGGCCAATGTTCTGCATTGAAAGGATTGATCTCGAGAAATCGGCCACTCTTTCAAACTCCCAACACTGGTGGACGGCAACGGCCGCACCCTGCAAAACGCAGGGCCTATCGGCTACCCCCCCCACACGGATTTGATCACCGTCCGTTGCACAGAGTCCACCACGACAAATCTCAGCTCTCGGTAGATACGTTGCCGGCATCAGAATGGATGTGTCTGGAAAGCAACGGCGAGCCCCCGAACAAATGTACGGAGCGAGCAAACTTGGAGCCGCTGACGGCATTCATCGCGAGCTACCTCTGTACGTAGCGCACGACCGCCCAAGCGTACCATCCAGCAATCACGACCAGTGCGAGCATCGCATGATCCTGAGCGCCGCGGGCATAGAGAGCGGCGGCAACACCAGCAACCGGAACGATCAAGCACAAAGTTATGACGTCTGGTTTGGGAACAGGTGCGCTATCAAACAAGCCGCGCGCTGCTTCCAAGGTGGCTACGGCAAGCGTGAAAACCGCCAGAGGAGCAACAATGTCGGCGGCGGATAGGCCACTTTCAAACGCCCCATGCGTCAAAGCCCATGCGGACATCGCGGAACAAAATGCGGCCATCACGACGCAGAATTTCCCGACGATGGACTTTAACAGCCTTTGAGATTTTGAGATCATTATAGAAGTTCTCAGCGCCTTTGAATGGGGTGGGGAATGCCGGTACACAAGTAGATGCCGGCGGCAAGGGCGATATCGCCAATGGCGGGCCAACGGCCGGCGGCCGTCGTTTCACTCTCAACTGCAAGAAGTGCACGCGCATCGGCTGCCTCATGATCGAGCGTACAAAGACGCACGCCCTGCAACGCGGTCACGAGATGCCAAGCATTGGCCGCGTGAAATAGATCTGGAATGAGCACGAACAAACCATGCGCCTCAAGCAGCGACTTTGCCACGAGCGCTTCAGAAGGCGTTCCATAAGTGCGAATGGTCACAATCGAGGTCATTGCAAGTCAGCCGCCATCTAGGTTCTCTGTTCAATCGTCAGCACCATTCATCGAAACGATCAGACCTGCCTGTCACGCCGGTGACTGAACCGGCTGTGTCGCATGCTTAGCTTGAGAGACACGCAGCCGTAACGCCCGCTGCACAGTGCCCGTCAGCTAAGTCGAACCCGATGCCGATCAAACTTCACAGAACACAGCCATTTCTTGACGGCGCGGAGCAGGGCCAAAGCCATTTCCTAGACAAGTCGTGCCTAAACCAGCTCAGTGAGCTGGACCGCATTGTCTGCGATCGGAACCGCGGCAGACCGCAGCCCGACAGTCCCTTCCAGGAAATTGAAGACTGGTACAATGATGGCCGCTATTGGAGCGATGCTTACAACACGCGTTGGAACGTAGCGGTTACGCTCTACTATATGGCCACGCATCCCGACGCGTCAGATTTCGGCGATTATCTTGCTCAGTCACTCGACTATCGCGATGACTGGTCGCATTGGAATACCGAAAAGAAAACGGCCGTCGCCGCGTCCGTTCTACATATTTGGCGCTGGCTCTTGCGTCAGCCCGCCGAAGGGTCCGGCAAAGAGTCGTCCTGGCGCACGTGTTTCGCAGGGCGGTTCTTTGAATTCGCGCAAGCGCTCAACATCTTAGATCGCGACATGTTCGCTGACCTGTTTCGACCTTCGGCCAGCTCCAATCAATTCCTCCACGACTGTCTTTTCGTGTCGCAATACTGGGAGCGAATTCGTGACCCAGCCGATCCATGGATGCAACATTTGCCAAGCCGCAGCGAGATCAGGGCTCACCTGCAACGGGGCTTCTTCGCTTATCCGCAACACCAAGCCGTCGCGAGCGCGGCTGAGGAGACGGTTGCCTGGAAAACGTTTGGCTGTGAGCTTCTGGACGATTAACCGGCGCCGGTCGGACGCATCATTGCAACGACATCATCCAGTCGAAGCCCGACGCGACCCATTCGGAACGAACGGAATGACCACCGGGATGCAGACAATAGCTCACCGAGGCGCCCCCCGGACAATTCTCATGTCGCGAGCATTCAAGTTTTGGCGATAACGCCATCTGTGTGCCGTCGCCAGCCTCGCAAGCGTTCCCCTTGCGAACGAGAGAGATCGCATCATCAAGCGGCATCGACGTATAAGGCCCGACCCGGTCGTGCGGAACGACCTTGTCCTTGAGCCCATGAATGTGCCGCAGGTGCAAAGGCGGGGAGGGGCAAGCGTCCGGCGTCGATTGCCAAAACCCTCCGGCGATCGGCAGATAAGCGGTAAAAAGCTCGCCCGCGTAACAAGCCACATTCCAGACCATCGAACCGCCCAGCGAAAAGCCGGAAGCCAGCATGTGATCTTCGTCCACCGGCCAGCGCCGTTTCACGTCACGAAGAACAGCACGAATGTAGGAGAGTTCGTCGCGTCCGCGCTGGGCGCGGCCCTCGCCGGATTGCCGCCAGGCCCCGCGTTCCGCGTAAGGGAGCACGAAGATGCCACCACGCTTGGTCACGCCCTTTGCCATCGCCTTGTTGCGCAGCATCAGCTCGGGAGACGAATTATAGCCGTGAAAGAAAACGACAAGCGGCAGCTTGCCCTTGGACTTCCAGTCCTTGGGCAGCTCGGCCAGATAATAGCCATTGTCAACAACGCAACGGCCACCCGACCCACAATCCGCAGCTGCCTCGGCCAGTGAGGGGACGAGGAGGGCGAAGAGTAAAACCAAGCGGAAGGCAAAAGGCATGACGCAGGCGGTGTCTCCATGGCAATAGTTTTTCCAACATCACCGCGAAGACACCGATCAGCAAGTTAACAAGCCTTCACATGCCGAGCGCTTGTCGGATCAGCCCGCGAAGTAGAACATCGCCATGATCACGCAAACCAACGCGAATTGAGCAACCACACGCGCGCGCATGAAGCTCTGGCTGCCGTCCCTGCTGCCACCAGCAAGCACGTGCCAGAGGCCGAGCAGGAGCCCGGCTCCGATAGCCCCAATCAGCATGATTGCAGCATTCGGCGCGAGACTGCGCAGGATTTCCGAAGGGCTGGCCGCGAAGGCCGCGGCGGCTTTCTCTTGCAACTGATCAAAACCAAAGTAGATCGCGATCGCCGCAAACGCCACGAAGATACCGGTCAGTCCGAACCCCAAGACGTAGCGGACATTGTGGCCGGTGACGCCACCACGGGCGTCGTCGACCGAGACTTCAATGGGATGGTGGGCATCGTAATGCGTCGCCATGATGTGTTCCTTTCCAAACAGGATCACGGATCAGGCACGGATCAACGCCGGATGACATCGATCCGGTCGAGCCGCGAACGGCATTAAGGGATATAGGCCTTGCCGCCCCAGCCGGCCACAGGTCGGACAGTCACGCTTTCGTGTCCATGGGGTTCACGTTAAACATTCCAGGACTACATGGAGTTCATTGTCGCCACTGGAGGAATTTGGCGTTAGACTACAAGGATGCTTCCATCCATGGCACTAAACATGCGTGTGGTCATCGTATCTGTCGTTCTGCTCCTTCTGTTCGGCGCGGCGGCGGCCTACTGGGCTTTGCCTAGCGTTTGGAATGCCCCCGAGCAGGATGCGCTTTCCGATGTCGCCAAAGCACCGGAATCTGAAGAGGTCCGCTCCCCGGCGGAAAGCTCTCCGCCATCGGAAAGTACTCCAAATAAGGAAACGGCCGCGAAGCCGGAACAGAAGGCTGAACCAGCCAACAAAAAAGACTCCCCCTTCGACATCGCCACGATCGATCCAGGTGGGACTTCGGTCTTTGCGGGCCGCTCCGAACCCAACGGCCACGTCACAGTTTTCGCGAATGGCAAACCAGTTGGCTCTGCGAACACTGACGCTTACGGCGAATGGGTGCTGGTGACCGAAGACAAGGTCCCGTCGGATGATCCAGAACTCACGGTCAAGTTCAGCGCGGGCCCGGCTACCGATAACACCCGTGTTGCCGAGGCGCAGGCCGACGAGGCTACGGATGCCAACAAACCCAAGGCGACACCGGAGGCCGACGAGGCCGCCGGGAAAGTCACGGCTGAACTCGTCGACAACTTGCGCCGCATGGTCGAGCGCGAGCGGGTTCAGCGCGATGACACGGCCGCGAAGCCTGTGCGCGAGAAACCAACTCCATTGAAGGCTGCCGCAAGTCCGCTTGAAAGCACCACGCCGGTTGGTGCCGATGCCCCCACCAGCGAGCATACCAACCGGAAGCCGGTGGAAGCTGACCTTCCCAAACCCGGCGACGTCGTCCCGGAAGCGAAAGTGCCGGCCGTCGTCGTCAAGGAGACGAAAGGCGAGCAGACAGAACTGCAAAGTGTCCCAGTCCCGATCAAGTTCGTGTTTAACAAGCCGGTTTTGACCAAGGAAGGCCGCGAAACTGCGGAGCTGCTCGCCGAGTACGTCCAGCTGAAAAAGTTTTCGTCACTAGAGTTGACCGGGCACGCCGATGAACGCGGGCGGCACGAATACAACCTGGCCCTCTCGTCTCAGAGGTTGCAGCAAGTGGCGGCGATGCTGCGCGAGGCTGGTTACTCAGGAAAGCTTCGGCTCATCCCCAAAGGCGAGACTGAGCCTTTTACCGGCGTGGACCGCAGCAAATTTTCCGAAGACGTTCTTTACGAGTTAGACCGCCGCGTCGAACTCCGCGCCGCACGTCCATAAGCACTTCGCACGTCCACCCGCGCGCAAAAAAAGCCAAAGTCCGTTGACTTTGGCTTTTTTGATGTTTGACGTTCGCTAGTCGTATTTCCGGCCGCGGCAATGTTCGCGATAGCGGCGGTGATGGTGATGGCCTTTGTCGTCTCTGAACTTGCGCCATTCACGGCATTTTCTGCGCCAATGTCCGCGGCGCTCATTGTCATCGCCTTTGCAGACTTCGCGCCAGAGCTTCCGGGCGACGTCATTTCCGTCGCGCGCCTGCTTGCGCCAAGAGCGGCAAACTTTTTCCGAGAACCGGACCTGGAGACTGTTGCGCTTGACGTCAGTCACACCAGCGATCTTGCTAATGTCGGCAGCTGAAGCCGAACCCGCCGTGAGCAAGAAGCCGACAAGAAACACGACGGCCGTCAGTACACTCTTTAACATCAGATAACCTCCACCGATACAAAGGGCTACCTAGGCAACCTGAACCAATACCTTGTCTCTTTAGTGACGAGTATTGTCCCGCTGGCGAAGATTGCGCAGAAGGATGAGCGCAAAGATGAAGTTGGGCAGGTTCAACACGATCGGCATAAAGCTCGCATAGGCTGGAACCTCGGGTGCGGCTTCTCCGCCACCAGCACCTGCACTGGATAGCCCAACTGTGAAAACAGCGAAGTCCCAAAGCCCGTGGTAGATGATCGCCGGCCAGATCGATCCGGTCCGCAGCAGGATCGCAATGAAAACGAGCCCGCTCATTCCCGCAGCGATCGACTGTAACATCGCGGCATGGAAGTCACCGGTAATGAAACCGTTGAAGGCGTGCACGCCACCAAACAGCACCATGTTGAGCAGGATGGCCGGCCAGATCGGCATTCGCTCGACGGATGCGCGGAATAACACGCCGCGGAACATCACCTCTTCGGAAAACCCAACCATCATCGTATTCACGAACACGAGCAGCAACGTCATCAAAGGCGGCAGGCCAAGCCAGAAAATCGCGACCGTGAACACGATGAGATAAATACTAGGGAACCAAAGGACGCGAATGAGGGAATGCGGCGTCTCAAACCCAATATCTTTCCATCTGAAGATTGCAATCGCTGCGAGCAGGATGGCTATAGCAGCGACGAACTGCCAGCCAATCCCCCGCTGAACAAGGTCATTGAGCGATATCTCCTCGCCGCCGCCCAGAAGTTGAGCACCAAACATCGTCGCGGCGCCCCACAGCAGCAATATAAAAATGCTTATCCAAAGCCGGTTGGAGTCACGAAGCATTGCAACCTCCTCAACTGTCTATGAAGAGCAGCCTCGCCAGTTTTCGGCTGCACCGCAATAAATAACCGGCACCTGCCTCGTGGCTCACCCTGCATGGCAGGATAACCATAGAACCGGACAACTATGATAATGTCATAGAAGAAGCGCGGCCGCGCACACTCGACAAACCGTGCATCACACTGAAGAAGAGTAAGCAAACATGGGTAAAGCAGCCTGGGCAAAATCAGTAGCTAAGGTCACGGTAGCGCTCCTTCTTGCCGCCACGGCAAGCCTCGCGGCCAGCGTGCAAAGTTTCGCTGGCGTCCTTGATGAGGTCCGAAAGCGCGACGCCTTGCAATGTGGTGTCAGCGAAGGCTTGGAAGGGTTTTCAGCTCAGAACAAACGAAAAGCTTGGGAGGGTTTCGACGTCGATTTCTGCAGAGCCGTTGCTGCCGCGGTACTAGGAGACCCCAAGAAAGTTCGCTTCGTCCCTTTATCTACGACGAAACGCTTTGAAGCATTGTCCTCCGGTCAGATTGATGTGTTAGCCCGCAATACGTCTTGGACACTCAGCCGCAATGTCATCCTCGGCTTCGACTTCATTGGCGTGAGCTATTACGACGGACAAGGTTTCATGACGCGGCGGGACAATGGCCTGTCGAGCGCACTGCAGCTCACGAACGCAACAATCTGCGTGCTGGAAGGGACGACCAGTCAGGTCAACGCCAAACGCTACTTCGAGGACAATAAGATCGAAGTCACCGTGAAGACGTACGAAGAACGCAAAGCGCTGGTCAACGATTACGAGACCAACAAATGCGATGCCTATTCGGCAGACATGTCAGGCCTCGCCAGTGATCGGAAGTCGTTGAGCACACCGGACTTACACGTGTTGCTGCCTGAGGTCATTTCTAAAGAACCGCTGGGTCCGGTCGTACGCCAGGGAGACCCCCAATGGAGCAACATTAGCCGCTGGGTGCTGTTCCTGCTGATTAATGCTGAAGAAGCTGGCTGGAGCCAAAGTGGATCAGCTGATGCAGAGATTGTTACGTCAAGCGAGGCCAATAAATTGTTAGGCCTCGATGATCAGTGGCCGGTCAACGTCATCAAAGCAGTTGGCAACTATGGCGAGATATTCGCACGCAACGTCGGCGAGGGCAGTCCGCTCGGACTTCAGCGAGGCTATAATGCTCTGTGGTCACGAGGCGGCATACTTTACGCGCCGCCCATGCGTTGAAACCAGATGTGTTGCCAAGTGACAAAGCGATGCTTCATCTGAACGTCAAGTTTGCCCACTCACAAATCATGAGGTTGACCACAATCCTCATATGGATCCTGTCGTGCGCCGGCACGACAACGGCGCAAGAGGCGAATGGCCAAACCAAGGCCGTCGCTGAGCTTTTAGACGAACAGGCTGAATACCTGCCCCTGCCGGTCAAGCAAGAAGCAAAAGCCTTGCGCGGTTACTACATCGACAATTCAGGCGAATTCATTTGGACCAGCCCATCGCGCATATCCGACCTGGTCGCCAGATTCCGCAATTCTTCAGCGGAAGGGCTGAACGCCTCGGCATACCCGGCAGACCAGTTGTCGAAGGCCGCTGATGAGTTGGAGAAAACTGTCCGATTTTCGTTCCTCACTGAGCAGCTTACCAAGGCGCACTTTGAACTCTACGCCTCGGCGCTTTTCCTTCGCTTCGCGCGCGACCTGAAGGTCGGCCGCTTTCTGCCCACGAGGATCGACCCGAAACTTTTCTGGCAGCCAAAGAAGATCGATCCTGTACAAGCGCTCACGGTGATGGCGAGCGCCGAAGATACCGGCGCATTTATTCAGGAGTGGGAGCCAAGAATCTCTGAGTACAGGCGGCTGAAATCTGTGCTGGCCGCCTACCGGGAACTCGAAGAAGCGGGCGGCTGGCCTAAGGTTCCGCACGTGGAGGTCGTTCGTCCCGGCGAAACCAATGCTGCGGTCGTGCCAGCGATCCACGCCCGGCTGGCTTTGAGCGACGTCGAGTTGCACGGTTCGCGCGACCCTGCGAGTGCGCTCTATGATCCCGAACTCGTCGCTGCCATGAAACGATTTCAGTCACGTCACGGCTTGGAAGCCGACGGTGTTATAGGCAAACAAACCATGTTCGCGCTTAACATCCCGATAGAGGACCGAATCCAGCAAATCGTGGCAACCATGGAGCGCTGGAGGTGGATGCCAGAGAACCTCGGACAGTCCCACATCCGGGTCAATATCGCCGGGTACGAGCTACGCCGTGTGCGAGACGGAAACCTCGAAGAAACAATGCGGGTGGTTGTCGGAAAACCCTATCATCAAACGCCGGTCTTCAGCGGGGCCATCGAATATCTCGAATTCAATCCTTACTGGAATGTCCCGTATTCGATCGCGGTGAACGAGGAACTTCCAAAGCTTAAGACCGATCCAGCGAGCCGGGCTGCGAAGGGATTTGAGGCAGTCATTGATGGGCGCGGCGTGCCGCTGACATCGATCAATTGGAATGAATTGTCACGTGGAAATTTCAAGGTCCAAATTCGGCAGAAGCCCGGCCCGAACAATGCGCTGGGACGCGTCAAGTTTATGTTTCCCAACCGCTTCAACGTTTATCTGCACGATACGCCCGCTCATAGTCTGTTCAGCCGGGCTCAGCGGGCGTTTAGTCATGGCTGCATCCGGTTAGCCCGGCCAATCGATCTGGCTGAGCAGGTTCTGCAGCCAAAGACGAGTTGGAAGCGCGATAAGATTGAGCAAGTGCTCGCGAGCAAAGTCCGCACGGTCGTCTCTTTGAAAGACAAGCTTCCGGTCCATCTGACATACGCCACCGTTTGGTTGGATCAGAATGGCCTCGTCCACTTTCGTCCCGAC
This sequence comes from Hyphomicrobium sp., assembly GCA_041940525.1. Taxonomy (GTDB): domain Bacteria; phylum Pseudomonadota; class Alphaproteobacteria; order Rhizobiales; family Hyphomicrobiaceae; genus JAKAXS01. The sequence continues at coordinate 1,299 of JBGTSB010000001.1, read as the reverse complement.
ATCTATGGGCGAGACGCCAAGCTTAAAAAAGCGCTTGTTGGACGTTACGCGCCGTTTTGAGCGATTGGACCACCGAGCACGACGCACAAGACAACCGCGTTACGCGAAGCGATACCTGGCATCTAAACACGCGATAGCAACAAGAGCTCCCGCATGTTCCATAGGGAACAGAGCAAAGTGCCGGGCAGATACAATGATAGCGGCAGATCACATTCGAAGAGATGGAGATCATTTATGCCGAAAAAACTTTCTTTCGTAGCACCTTTGCTTCTCGCTGCTTCAGTCGCAGCACACGCCACCCCCGCCAATTCGGCAACCTGCGTATTTGCGACATCAGGCGTCAAAAACGGGTTGTTTGACATAATCATTGCAAAAGGCATCGCTCGCAAAATGAGCAAAGCCTGCGAGCGAGCCCGACGAAAGTGTGAGCGCCGCCTCAACAGGGCGCGCCGGAAAGGCAAGGTTGCTCACCGCAACATCCGGTGCGCTCGAGCGTAGTCCATCTCACGACCAGCTCACGCAACCTGACCCAACTTGAAAGTCCCGACCTCGGCCGAATGCCACCGAGTGGAACGGCCGTCGACACCCTCGAACACTTTGCAGAAGGAAACGCGACCGATGACGATTTCAAAAAACATCTTAGCTGCTTCTCTATCAGTCAGTGTCATCACGGGCATTGCTGTTGCCGAAACTGCCGGCTCCAACGAGCCCAGGATTGCCGCTAAGTCAGAAGCCGAAACGATCAAGCTTGCGAACGCCAGCACCCTGACAACCGAAAGAAAACGCAAAAAGAAAAAGTGCTATCCACCCTATGAAACGAAAGAGTGTCCATTAAAGCCATTCACGAAATAACGTGATCAAACGGCACTAGCCATCGCCCGCGCACACGGTTTCAACATCCCTTGCGCGGGCGACGATCCACCGGGCCTCCGCGGGCTGGAAACCGCAGGAATGGCGATCGCAAGTGGGACGCGCTTGGTTCTGACCTAAGTATCTGAGGCAGCGCGTCTAAGACGCCTCCGTCGAATTACCAGGGGTTGGTAAATCGAAGCGCTGCCTCAGACGACGCGACGTTGAGGCCTGCCCAAAAATTAATCAAGATGCCTAAAGGGAGAACAACGTCGCTTTCAGGAGCGGCGTGGTTTCTATGACAGCCATCTTTGTATCCGTAACCGCAAACCTAGAGCATGGAAAGGTCCGGCTTCCAGGTGGCAAACCGACTTGGTCTCCGGCTACGAGGTGCGGCGAATTGGATGACAGCAGTCTGGCTGGCTTCGTCCGCCCGGTTGCTGGTTGAAA